>JBBRMI010000050.1:0-41096 GCA_038230915.1 Polyangiales bacterium
AGAACCAGAAATTCCAGCGCCAGGTCGTACACGTCCAGTCGCTCGTGATCGAGTTGCATCACGTGACATCGGTCACGCGCCTTGCTCGGTTGCTTGACTCTCGAAAATCGCGCGGGCAGCTGCCCGCGGCGCGCGCGTGCCAGGCACGCGCCACAAAACCTGGCCTACTACCCCCAAATACCGCCGACGGTGACTCACGGACCGTCGGGCACGGGCACGGGCACGGGCACGTTTACGCCGAGAGCGCAGCATTCAGGGACAGACCCTAGTCGTTGTGGCGCTTGGCTAGGAGTCGCGAGACGGCCTCCGCGAGCTGCTCCATCTCGAACGGCTTACGTAGCGCGGCGGCACGGCCGATCGGCTCGAGCACTTCGTTGGTGAGGTGACGGCCGTCGCCCGAGGCGATGATGATCGGCAGCTCCTTACCGGCGGCGCGTAGCCGAATCGCGACATCGAGCCCAGTCAGGCGTGGCATCGTGTGGTCAATCAGCAAAAGCTCGTAGTCGGGTCGACGCGCCAGCTCTTCGAAGAATTCTTCGGGTGATGTGACGCATTTGGCGACGTAGCCCAGGCTCTCGAGCGCCAAGCGCGTTGCCAACGCCACGGCGTGCTCGTCGTCGACCACCAGCACGCGTTGCCCACGACCGCGCCGCGACGACGACGGCGGCGCGCTCGAAAGCCGTGCGCGCTCCGCAGTGGCCGGCCAATAGATAGCAAACGTCGTGCCGTCGCCCGGGGCGCTCGATAGCTCGATGCCTCCACCATGACTGTGCACGATGCCCTGCACGATCGACAGCCCGAGCCCGGTGCCCTCACCCACGCGCTTGGTTGTGAAGAACGGCTCGAACGCACGCTGGCGCGCTTCACCATCCATGCCGCCGCCGTTGTCACGCACCGTCAAAAGCAAGTACGAGCCAGCCGGAACTTCACCCGTCGAAGTCAGCCGAGGCTGCAAGAGCTCGCGCGGCTCGAGCCGAAACCCGAGTTGGCCCTGCGCGTCACTCATGGCTTGCGACGCGTTCGACACCAGGTTCAGCACGACTTGGTGGAACTGATTGGCGTCGACCCAGATTTCACCCGGCTCACCGCTAATTTCGAGCTGAATATCGATCGTGGACGGGACGATCGCCCGCGAAAATTTGGCGGCATCGCGCAGCAAATCGGTCGCCGACACCAGGCGCCGCTCCGGCTGTTGCGGGCGCGTGAACGTGAGGATGCGCTTGACCAGATCCTTGGCGCGCAGGCTGGCTTGGCGAATCTGACAGAACGCCTCTTGCGTCCGCGCGGGCGACAGCTCGCCGTTCAGACCCAACTCGGCGTGGACCAAGATCGCCGTCAGGATGTTGTTGAAGTCGTGGGCGATACCGCCGGCTAACGTGCCGACCGTCTCCATTTTCTGCGCCTGGAACAGCTGCTGCTCCAGGTGGCGCCGCTCGGCCTCGGCGCGCCGGCGCTCGCTGACATCATGCGAGATGCCAATCACGCCGGCGGGTCTGCCCTCGGCGTCGCGAAACATCGACACCCGCGCCTCGACCCAGACGCTGGTGCCGTCGTTGCGGAACCCCTCCCACTCGCCGTCGTAGGGGCGACCACGACAGATGTCGTCGTAAGCCGCTTGGGCCGCGACTTGGCGCTCCGGTGGGTAGTGTCCGAACAGCGATTTGCCCAGACGCTCTTGCGCGCTGTAGCCGTACAGGCAGGCGGCGCCTTCGTTCCAATACGTGACGACGCCCTCCATGTCCGCACAGATCACGGCCGCCGACACCTTGGACAGAAGCTCCGCGTCGCGCAGCACTGCGTCTTCCGCCAGCTTGCGCGCCTTGTTGTCTTGCACCACGCCCAGCACTCGCCGCGGCATGCGGTCGGGGCCGCGCTCCACCACACGACCGCCCACTTCCATCCACTGCCAGGAGCCGTCCGGACGACGCAGCCGCAGCGTAGAGAGCCATTCGTCACTCGTGCCAAGCAGGCAAGGCTCGAACGCACGATGCGCCAACAGCAGGTCTTCGGGGTGAACGAGCTCAGCCCAACCCGCGTTGGTCGGGGGCGTGCCGTCGAAGCCGTCGCCCAGAAACGCCGCAGCGCCGCCAAGCCGTTGGATGGCGCCGCTCTGTACGTCCCAGTCCCAGAATGCGAGCCCGAGCGACAGCGCGAGTCCGAGCTGTTGCTCGACCTTAGCCAGCTCGGCTTTCAGTCGTGACGTTTCTGCACTCGAGCCGCTTCCGTCGTCCATGGGTTCAGCTTGCGGCGCGGAGTTTTCCACGGACCGGCCGCATGCGGTAGCCCCTCGCCAGACGCTTCAGCAACACCCGCCCGCCAAGTTCGGGCTTTTGGCGAGGCTTTCGCGAGGACCGAAGCGGAGCGTACTTCTGTACGTGAGCATCGAACCGCAGCCAAAACGAAGCCAAAACCCGAAATCGGCGGGCGTGTTCCCGCTTAAGATCGCGGTGATGTGCGGTAGTCTGGTTTGGTGCTGCTCGAGTGGCTGCTGATCGCCATGACGATCGCGTTTGGTGTCCGGGCGCTCGGAGTCCGCGAACGCTATGCGGCGCTCTTGCTCGCGCTGATGATAGTGGCCGGCGCGACGGTAGCGGTGGCCACTACCAGCGTGCACGAGCCCCCGCCGCCAATGCCGATCGCTAAACACGGTGAAGGTTTCGTGACGTCGAACGCCTGCCGCAGCTGTCATCCCGCGGAGTATTCGAGCTGGCATGACAGCTACCACCGGCGCATGACCCAATCCGTCGACCTGGCTCGAGTTGCCGCACCCGAGCTCCGGCAGGGCGGCCGGCTGCATCTGGAGACCACCGGCAGGAGTGTCGAGCTGTTCGCGCGGCACGGCGAGCTGTGGGCGCGTCTGCCCGATCCTGGTGTGACGTCGGCGGCCGCTGTCGGCGCGTATGAAGCGTCGTTCCAGGCCGCCCCAACTCGGGACGTGCGGGTGCAACTGTTGACCGGCTCCCATCACCACCAAGCCTTCTGGGTCAATGGTGCGCGTTCGGGCGAGCTCCGCGCGCTGCCGGCGGTTTACCTGATCGACGAGCAGCGGCTGGTCCCGCGGCGTGAGGCGTTTCTAAACCCACCGGACGCCATCGAGCAGTCGGTGCGCTGGAACTCGAACTGCGTGCAGTGTCACGCCGTCGCGGGCGCGCCCGGGCACGATCGCGAGCGCGACGTTTTCACGACCTCGGCCGCCGAGCTCGGCATTGCGTGCGAAGCTTGTCACGATGCGGGCGCCGAGCACGTTCGAAGGATGCAGAACCCGCTCACGCGCTACCGCGCGCATGGCGGCGCCAAAGGCCAGCTCGGGCTCGTGAATCCGCAGACGCTGTCGAGCGAGCGCGCGTCGCAAGTTTGCGGACGCTGCCACTCGTATTTCTTTCCCAAGCACGAAGCAGAATGGTGGAAAGATGGCTTCTCGCACCGCTATGTGCCCGGGCAAGATCTGACAGCGGCGGAGCTACTGCTCAGCCCCGAAGTGTTGGCGGCGCCCGGCGCCCCCGAGCTGCAGGCCGGCGCCGACAACCTATTCTACCGCGACGGGACGATCCGCGTCGGCGGCCGCGAATACAACGGGCTGGTCCGCTCGCCCTGCTACGAACACGGTCACGGCGAAAATCAGCTGTCGTGCCTGTCGTGCCACTCGATGCACCAGGGCGCGCCCAACGCACAGCTCGACCCCAAAAAGCTTGGGAATCGCGGCTGCACGCAATGCCACGCCCAGCAGGCGGCGAACGTCTCTGCACACACGCACCACGCAGAGTCGTCGCCGGGCAGCGTCTGTTACAACTGTCACATGCCGCACACTAGCTACGCGCTCTTGGGGGCGATTCGCTCGCACCGCGTCGACTCACCGTCGTTCGACGCGCGCACGCGTGACCGCCCGAACGCCTGCAACTTGTGCCACTTGGAGCAGAGTGAAGCCTGGGCGGCCGCCAAAACCTCGGCTTGGTACGGCCAAAAGCCGAGCTTCGTCTTGGAGCGCTCAGCGGCGCCGACGCCAGCCGGAGCCCTGTTCGCGCTGGCCGGCGACGCCGCGGTGCGGGCGATCACGGCCGCCGCGCTCGGCCGCCACCAAAGCTCGAACGACGCGCCGGCGCTGCGCCAGCAACTCTTGAACGAGCTCGCCCACGACGACTACGCCGCAGTGCGCGCGATCGCCGAGCGCTCACGCCGCGCGCTACCGCAAACCGCTACCGCCTCACCGCTCGCCGCAGCCGCGGTGGCCCAACTGCTGGCGGCGCGCGACCGTCGCCCGATCACGATCGCTGAATGACCGATTCCGAGCGGCCTCCCCTCAACCTGCGCGCCGGCTTCTTGGCGCTGGCTACCTTTTCCCTGCTCGGCTTGTGCCTCGAAGCACTGCACGGCTTCAAGGTTGGCTTCTACCTGGACGTCGACAACGAGACTCGGCGGCTGATGTGGCGGCTGGCGCACGCGCACGGCGCGCTGATCGGCCTGATCAACGTCTGCTACGCGCTCGGGGCACGCGCCTGGCCGCAGCTGGAAGATCGGCTGGCGGCTCGCGCGCTCTTGAGCGCGCTGGTGCTGATGCCACTCGGTTTCTTGCTCGGCGGCGCCTTCGCGCAGGCCGGTGATCCCGGCGTATCCGTGGGGCTTGCGGCTGCGGGCGGCGTGGCGCTGCTTTTCGGGCTCGCGAAAATCGCCTGGAAAGCCCATTGATTCCCAAAGCTATTGGGCCTCTATTCGGCGCGTGTCGCTCGTCAACATCAGTCGGGAGCTGTCGCGCAAGGTCGATAAGCTAAAGTTCGCCGCGCCAGTCACCCACGTTTACAATCCGCTCGCGTACGCGCGTCAGCCGCATGAACGTTACCTGGAGACGTGGGGTGCGGGCCCGAAGCGCGCGCTGCTGTTGGGCATGAATCCGGGGCCATTCGGCATGGCCCAAACCGGCGTGCCGTTCGGCGACATCGGCATGGTACGCGATTTTTTGGGCGTGACCGGCAAGGTGGGGCGGCCCGAGCTCGAGCACGCCAAGCGTCCGATTCAAGGCTTCGATTGCCCGCGCGGTGAGGTCAGCGGCAAGCGGCTGTGGGGCTTCGCGCAAGACCGCTTCGGCTCACCCCAGAAGTTCTTCCAACACTTCTTCGTCGTGAACTACTGTCCGTTGGCGTTCATGGAAGAGAGCGGCGCCAACCGCACGCCGGACAAGCTACCGAAGGCCGAGCAGCAAGCGCTGTTCGCAGCCTGCGACGCCGCGCTCACGGCCATCGTGAGCGAGCTTCAACCCAAGTTCGTGATCGGCGTGGGTGCGTTCGCGACCGCGCGCGCCAGGCTCGCGCTGCCCAGCTTCACGGGTAAGATCGCGACCATCGCCCACCCGAGCCCGGCGAGCCCCAAGGCCAACCGCGGTTGGGCCGAGCTGGTCGAAAAAGAGCTGGCGGACCACGGCCTCGCCGCAATTTTGCCGCAAAAATCGCGCAAATAGTCGGTGGTTGCCGCGCATTTAGCGCTGAGGATCTCTCGCCTCAATTCAGCCGCCCCAATTGGGCTGCCGCATCGCTGCTCACTCTGCAGCGGCTGTTGGGGCGACCTCAGGTCTCGCTTGGCGCACAGATTTTTTCACAGGGAGATCGGGAGATCGGGAGGTCGAGCAGAGCGTGATTTGGGGGGTCCGCGCTGCCGCCCCTCAGCTTATTCGGTATGTTTTCAGGGGGTCGCTTGGCCGCTGCGCGGCCAGGCCGCGGCGATGTGCGCCGCAGGCGCAGCGAACCCCAAAAGCTCCTGATCTTCCGATCTCCCTGCGAAAAAATCTCGCTCGTGTGATTCTGCCTGTTTACGCCACGGTAGCTTCTGCGAGTGGGACTGCGGCGCGGCAGCCAAAGATGTGATGAATCCTCAGCATTTAGCCGGGCTTACCCGGAAAAATGCGTCTAAGGTACCGCCGCCCCGATGCTTCTCGCTTCTCTCGCACAACTCCCGAAATGGACTTGGACCGTACACCCCGTGCTCTGGGAGCCACCCAAGGGACCGGTCGTCGCGCTCGTCGCCGCGTTCGGTGTCATCTCGCTCTTGCTCGGGTTGAAGCGCAAGATCACCGACCAGACCACGACCGGCGTGATGTTCCTGGCGATGGCCGGGCTGATCTACGCGCTGCTCGGCGAGCACCTGCCGCTCCGCTACTACAGCTTGCTGTTCGTGGTGGTGTTTCTGGGCGGGCATGCGCTGCTCAATTGGCAGGTCAAGCGCGGCGGCGGCAGCCCCGAGGTCGCTAGCGACTTCATCGTCTACGGCGTGCTCGGCGTGCTGATCGGCGCGCGCCTGGGGCACGTACTGTTTTACGATCTGGAGCATGCGCTGAGAGATCCAATCTGGATCTTCAAAATCTGGACTGGCGGCCTCGCCAGTCACGGCGCCGTGATCGGTCTGATTACCGTCATGTACCTGTTCACGAAGCGGCGCGGTGTGCCGTTCTTGGAAGGCGCAGACCGGTTCGCGTTCGCGGCGACGTTGGGTGCCACCGTCGTCCGTATCGGCAACCTGCTCAATTCCGAGATCATCGGGCGCGTCGTGCCAGACCAAAGCTGGGGCATGAAGTTTCCGCGCGCAGATATTCCAGGCAGTTTGGAGCGGCTCAGCTTCACCGCCGAGGAGCTCGCCTCCGTCAAGTACCGCTACCCGAGCCAGCTGTACGAAATCACGCTCGGGATCTTGGTCTTCATCGGGCTTTTGATCGCCGATCGCGTGATGGGCAAGGAGAAGCGGCCGCGCGGCGCGATGATCTCGTGGTTCTTCGTGTTGTATTTCGGCGGGCGGCTGTTCACGGAGCACTACAAAGAATTCGAGGCAGTCGAGGCGGGCGCCATCATCACGATGGGACAATGGCTGAGCTTCCCCGGCTTGTTGCTCGGCATTTACGGCCTGTACCGCGCCTTCAAGCGCCGTGAGCCCACGGGCTGGGTCGAATCGGGTGACGAAGTTGACGACGAGCTCGACGAAGACGACGAGGACGAGGCAGAAGAACGGTCGACCTCCGAGGGCGGCCGCGACGAGGACGACGAAGACGAGGATGACGGCGACGAGGACGACGACGACGACGACGATTCGGCGCCTCCCAAGAAGCCCAGCGCCGATCCTGACGTCGATTCCGAGTTCGAGGACGGTAAGCTGAAGAAGCGGCGCGACCCGCAGTAACCGGCTCGAAAAGCCCGCGAAACCCGCAGTCGGCAAGACTGACCGGGATGCCAAGCCTAGTCAGCGTCGACGCCGAGCCCGAGCCGCTCGCGATCGACCCCGCCAAGACTGCGGTCGTGATCATCGATATGCAGCGCGACTTCCTGGAGCCGGGCGGCTTCGGCGAATCGCTCGGCAATGACGTTTCGCTGCTCAAGAAAGCGGTCGAGCCGTGCAAGGTGCTGCTGGCGCTGGCGCGGGCCAAAGGCATCCTGATCATCCACACCCGCGAAGGTCACCGGCCCGACCTCTCGGATGCCCCGAAGGCCAAGGTCGAACGTGGGGCGCCCTCGCTGCGCATCGGCGCGCCGGGCCCGATGGGTCGGATCCTGATCCGCGGCGAAGCCGGCCACGACATCATCCCCGAGCTTTACCCGTTGCCGGGCGAGCCGATCATCGACAAGCCCGGCAAGGGCGCCTTCTACGCTACCGATCTCGGCTCGATCCTCCAGCATCGCGGCATCGAGACGCTGATCGTCTGCGGCGTGACGACCGAGGTGTGCGTCCACACCACGGTGCGCGAAGCCAACGACCGCGGCTACAAGTGCATCGTGCCGGGCGACTGCTGCGGCTCGTACTTCCCCGAGTTCCACGAGATGGGCCTGCGCATGATCAAAGCCCAAGGCGGCATCTTCGGCTGGGTCTCCGACTCGAAAAGACTCGTCAGCGCGCTCGGCTGAGCCGTAAATCAGAAATCGGCGCCCAGCTCGATTTGCGTCGGCCCGACAGCGACGCGCGGCGACGACAGGCCGGCGAAGCGCGCCCGCGCGCCGTTAGCGGCGTGGTCGACCTTGCTCGGCGAAGCCGTGAAGAACAGCACGCTGCCGAGCACCAGGCCGGCGCCGCCGACCCCGAAGGCGATCGTCGACGAGGTGCCGAGCCGCTTGGCGGAATCGAGACCACGCTGCTGGTCGGAGCTGCAGACATCGTTCGGGCAATGACCGTGGATGTCATTGTACCGCTTGATCGTCAGTAGGCCGAGCACGCCTCCGGCCGCGACGCCGGCAGCACCGACGCCGAACGACACGTACGCAGCCGTGCGATTCGTTTCGCGTGTCGGCGTGGCGCCTGTGTTGGAAGGCGTGGAGTCAGCTTGTCCTGCGGCGTTGGTCGACGGCGCACCCCCGCTGCCGTTCGCCGTCGCAGCCGCCGCCGGAGCCGGCGTTGTCGCGGCGTTCGGATCGCGCGAGAGCGTCAACGTCACGCTCTTCTTCTCACCTTCGGCGAGGCCAAGGTGCGTCGCCGATTTCAGAAAGCCAGGCGCCGTTACTTCGACGCTGTGCTCGCCCGGATCGGTCGCAACTTCGGTGTCGACCAGCGCGCTCGGCACGACATTGCCGTCGATTTTGACGCGCATGTCCGGCACGGAGGCAACCTTGATCGTGAGACCAGCAATGCGCGGCTTGGCGGCATCGAGCACCCTTTGTGCGCGATCGAGCGCTTTGGTAAGTGCAGGTGTTGCGTCGGCCGCTTGCGGCTCGCGCAGCACCTTTCGAAGGACTTCCGTGCCTTCCACCAGCCGCCCCAGATTGACGTAGCACTCACCGAGGCGACTCGCGACCACCGCGGAATGGTAAAGCTTTTCGGCACGTTCGAGCTTCGGCACGGCGTCTGCGCAGTCGTTGGCCTGCGCCAGCTTCAAGCCTTCGACAGCGAGCGACCGCGCCGTCGCCGTTTCGGCAGCTGACGCATCTTCCGCCCTTGCGTCAGACGCATGCACCTGGGTGACGGTGCAAAATAGTCCCAACGTCGATCCCAAGATGCGCTGGCGTCGGTTCATGTCCGGCTAAGCGGCTTATGCGGCCGGCGCTTAAGCCGTTGCACGGAACGACGGCGCGCATCCCGCGCTGCGTGGGTGAAACGATGAGAACATTAACGCTCAACAAATCGGCCCTCTGCGCGAGCCTGCTCACGCTCACCGCAGCAGCCTGCAACAGCCTCGTTGGCCTGAATGATCTCTCGGTGAGCGACGCCACCAGCGGCGGCCAAACCGACATACCGACGAACGGCGGCAAGCAGGCGACGAACGGCGGCAGCAGCTCGAGCGCGACGGGCGGAACCGAAGCGAACGGCACCGCAGGCACCGCAGGCACCGCAATGGCCGACGCTGGTGCCGGCGGTGACGCGCACGCCTTCGTCGGCGAATGCACCACGAACCAAGAGTGCATCACTAAATTGAGCGCGAATCCCGCCGCGATGGGCGCAGCAGGCGGCGGAGACGCAGGCCCCGTCCCGGCCGTGTGCGTGAAGCCCGAAGGCCGCTGCGCACCGCTATTGAGCGAAGACTGTCACACCATCACCGGCGACTACGCCAACAACCGCGCGATCATCCTGGGCTCGCTGTTCTCGATCATGGGCACGCAAGCTGCGACGAACATTCCGCGCCAGCAAGCAGCCGCACTCGCGATCGAGCAGATCAACGCCGTCGGTGGCGTACCCGCCGGAGAAACTTCGGCCGACGCACGCCCGCTGGTGATGGTGTCGTGCGATGAGTCCACCAACCTGGTCCGGGCCGCCGAGCACCTGGTCAAAGATCTGCGGGTGCCGGCGATCGTCGGCCCCAACACCAGTCAAGACACCCTCGATGTTTCCGCCAAGGTCACTGTTCCTGGCGGCACTGTGGTCATCACTCCCACCGCAGTCGCGTCGAGCATTACGTCGCTGAGTGACAAGGACCTGACCTGGCTGATGGTGCCGTCGGACGTGCAGCGCGCGCCGTTGATGGTAAGCCAGATTGGCGTGCTCGAAACGCAGCTCAAGGTCGAGCGCAGCGTCAGCACGATCAAGCTCGGAATCGTATTCCGCAACGACGCGCTCGGTGTTGGCACGCGCACGTCGCTGAATGAGCTGTCGCTCAACGGCAAGGGCCTCACCGATCCCGTAAACCTGGGCAATCACGTCCAAATCGACGGGTATTCTGCGACCGACGCCGACTTGCAAACGCTGGTAGCCAAATACGTCGGCTTCGCCCCGGACATCGTCGTCTTGGCCGGGACGGCCGAAGCCGTCACGAAAGTCATGGTGCCGCTCGAGGCGCAATGGGTCGGCGACCAACGCCCAGAGTACGTGGTGATCGACTCCACCAAAGTCCCGGAGTTGCTCACCGCCGTCACCAACAACGATGGCCTGCGTTCTCGCGTGCGCGGCACTGGCATCACGCCTGGCCCGAGCGGCAAAGACACGCCCAGCGAAGCCTACACCGGCTTCAAAATCGACTACGACGTGCGCTACGCCGGCAGCACATCCACGATCTCGGGCATGGGTCCAGCGCACGACGCTGCGTACGCGATTGGGCTCGCGCTCGCCGCTACCAAGGATCAACCGGTGTCTGGCGCATCGGTCGCGGCCGGACTGCGCAAGTTGGCGGGCGGACCGACCAAGTTCACGACACTTGGAACGAATTTGCTGGCTGCGTTTCAGAAGCTTGGCGCCAACGCTGGCATCACCACGATCGGCAGCTTTGGTGTCCTGGATTGGGACAGCAACGGCGCGGTGAAGGGCGGCACGCTCGAGATGTGGTGCATCGGTGGAACGACGGCAAAGCCCGCGTATCAGAGCTCGGGCTTGCTGTTCGACATCATGACCGCACAGCAGTCCGGCACCTACAAACCATGCGTCCAGTGACAAGAACGCCACACGTTGGCGTGTCGATCGGGTCCTTAATGCAAGGGCGGCGAGGACGTACGGCAGCAGAGGGCCAAGCGTTGACGCAGTCCGAAGCACGCGAAACATTTCCGACCAGTGGCTTGCAGCCGCTGTCGCAGGAGCCACTACAGGTTCCGTTCGCGGTCGGCGATGTGATCGCGAGCAAGTACGAGGTGACTGGGCTGCTCGGCAGCGGTGGCATGGGCTACGTCATCTCGGCGCGCCACGTCGAGCTGGGCGAAATGGTCGCGCTCAAATTCTTGCGCCCCGAAGCGCTGGCGCACGCGGAGCTGGTCGAACGCTTTGCCCGCGAAGCGCGCGCGGCCGCCAAAATTCGCAGCGAGCACATCGCCAACGTGTTCGACGTCGGCACATTGTCTGACGGGACGCCGTTTATCGTGATGGAGTACCTGGACGGCAAAGATCTAGCCGACCACCTGTACCAAGAGGGCGCGCTGCCGATCAGCGTGGCGGTCGAGTACGTCATGCAAGCGTGTGAAGCGCTGGCCGCCGCTCACGCTAACGGCATCGTTCACCGCGATATCAAGCCTGAAAATCTGTTCCTGACCCAGCAAGCGCAGGGCATGCACACGATCAAGGTCCTCGATTTCGGGATCTCGAAAATCGCTTTGCCGCGCGGCAAACGCGACCTGGTGCGCACGCAAATGGCGCTCGGCTCACCGGTTTACATGTCGCCGGAGCAGATCCGGCGCAGCGACCAGGTCGACGCGCGCTCGGACATTTGGGCGATCGGTTGCGTGCTGTTCGAGCTGTTGACCGGCGTGACCGCGTTCGACGAGCCGTCGCTACTCGAGCTCAGCGCAGCGATTTTGGAGCGCGAGCCAGTGCCGCTGCAGACGCTGCGCCCGGACGCTACCGAAGAGCTCGAACAGGTCGTGCTGCGCTGCCTGACCAAGAATCCCGACGACCGCTACCAGAACGTGGCCGAGCTAGCCGCCGCCCTGTACCCGTTCGGTCCGCGCCGAGGGCGCATTTCGGCTGAGCGCTGCTACCACATGCTCAAGAACGCTGGCATCGTCAAGGCGGAGCTGGCGCTGGCCAGCGCGTACCCGCCGCCGCTCGAATCGGCCCGGGTCACGACGGCGTCGCGCGGTGCGCCGGGTGCGCGAACCACGACTCCCGCGGCGCTCGACATCCTGGTCGATGACGACGACGTGCCAGCCAAGGCTGGCCGCCGCCGCGGAAAAATTACCGTCTTCGTGGCGCTAATCTCGGTGGCGGCAGCGGCTTCCTTCCTGGTGCTGCGCGGCCGTGGTGACGACGCGGCAGCGCCGACCGCCGCAGGGCCAGCGCGCGGCGTCGAGCTTCCAGCGGGTCCGGCCGCGGCGCCGCGACCCGTACGCGTCATCGACCTCGATCTCGAGGCGCCGGGAACCGCCAGTGCGCCCAGGCCGACCGCCTCTGCCAAGCTTGCCGCGACCCCGAACGCCGGCAGCAAGCTCGCCAAAGCTCCACGCCCGGCTCACACGTCTGCCGCTGCTGGTGGCAAGCGCGCGCGTGGCTCGGACGACGAGCTCGATCCGGGATTCTGAGCGCCGGCCCGCCAGGAAGCGCGACGCCTCAGGCCGACTCTTCGTCGGCTTTCTTGTCTTCTGTGAGGCGCACGGCCTTGAAGCGCGTGCCTGACGATGGGCGAGCATGCTTGGCGAGCGGAAGCTGGATCGGCGTTGGTCGGCGCATGCCGAGCGTCGGCTGCACCTCGGCCGCGGCGGGCCGCACCTTGCGTTCGCGGAACGCCTGCTGGCTCAGCAGCCCGACCAGGAGCGCGGGGACCAGCGCGCTCAGAGCGCCAAACGAGCGCGTCGCAAACGCGCCCACCACCGCGCTGCCCAAGAACGCAACCAGCGCAATTGCTGCCATTCTGAGGCGCGCGCGGCTCACGCTACGCTCCACGTCGCCGAGGATTCCGGGTCGGCGTCCGACGCTGAACACGTGGTCGACCAGCTCGATCACCAGCTGCGTGAGGTTGCCGGTCATGAACGTGGTCGGCGCCGATCCGTTCAAAGCCTCGCGCATCAGCGCATTCTGGAAGCCCATCGCCGCCACCACACAGCAGGCGCCCATGCGCGAGATCGCCAGCACGTGGGCGGGCCAGAGCCGTAGCGCGACGCCGCTGAGCGTGAAGGCGAACAGCCCGCCAGCGACGAGCAACAGCAGCATCGGCGCCGGCCCCCGCCCCGCGCGCCGCTCGATGCGAGCCACGACCGCAGCCAGCGCCACCGCCAGCACGAACGCGGGCAACATCCACAGGCGTGAAGGCCCACCCTCGCGGTGCCCTGAGGACAGCGCCACCGCCTCGGTCACCAGCTCGCCGGTGATATGCGCCGGGAACATCGCCGCCAGCGACAACAACCCCGCCGCATCGACGTAGCCCGCCACGCCACTCAACACTGCCGCGCGCAGCTTGTCGCGCGCGCCCAGCGAAAGCCCGGTCGACTCATGCCGCACCACCAGCCTGCGCGGCGGCGCACTCGGCCTCGAAGGCCTCACACTCGACGAGCTCGCCACTTACTAAAGAACGGTCAGCACCGGCCGAACTTAGGGCATTTCGGCGGTAAAACGAGGCAACAGGAAGGCGGGAAGGCGGGAAGGGATCTATTGACTCACCCACACCAGCCATGAACCTGCGCCAGCCCCACACCTCGGGGCCGCCAGTTCCACCCACCCAGAAAATCTTCCCGCCTTCCCGCCTTCCTCTGACCATTCGTCTCATTTTTCAGCCGCCCACCCGCCAAGCCTGGCTTCTGGCAAGGCTTTCGCGAGCACCGAAGCGGAACGTAGGTTGCTACGTGAGCATCGGAGCGCAGCGAAAACGCAGCCAGAAGCCAGGATCGGCGGGCGTGGTCACCAACTGAAATGAGACCAATGGTGAGCCGCCTTCCTGTTCGCTCGCTGCCCGAGTCGCGGGGTGGCTCATACTTTCAAATGCTTATTGACGATGTCGTCACTTAGCTCGTCCATCTTACCTGTGGCCACCGCGCGGCCGCGGTCCATGATGCAGAAGTAGTCGCCGACACGACGCGCGAAGGGCAGCTTCTGCTCGACGAGCAGAATCGTGAGGCCTTTTTCCCTGAGGCTGATCAAGACGTCGCCAATCATACTGACGATGTTCGGCTGAATGCCTTCAGTCGGCTCATCCAAGATCAGGAGCTTGGGATCGATGGCCAGCGCGCGCCCGATGGCGAGTTGCTGCTGCTGGCCGCCCGACAAGTCACCGCCGCGCCGTTGCAGCATGCTCTTCAGCACGGGAAACAGTTCGAAGATGCGCTCCGGCACGTCCTGCTTCTTGTCGGCGCGCGCGGCGAGTCCAGTGCGCAAGTTCTCGTGCACGGTCATTTGACTGAACACTTCACGGCCCTGGGGTACCCAGCCAATGCCCTTGCGCGCGCGCGACTCGGCGCGACTCGGCGCGATATCGGCGCCCATGAAATTGATTTTTCCCGAGCGAACCGCCAGCGCGCCCATCACGCTCTTGAGCAGCGTCGTCTTGCCGACGCCGTTCCGACCCATCAAGCAAACGCACGAACCCTCGGGCACCTCGAGGTCCATGTCCCACAACGTGTGGCTTTGACCGTAAAACTGATTCAGCCCGGCTACTTCAAGCATCTGGCGCGCCTCCGAGATAGACCTCGATGACCTTCGGGTTGGCTTGCACGGCGTCCATGCTGCCTTCAGCGAGGATTTTTCCTTCGTGGAGCACGGTCACGGTGCGAGCGATGCTGCGCACGAACTCCATGTCGTGCTCGACCACGACCACCGTGCGTTTGCCGGCCAAGCTGCTGAGCAGCTCGGCGGTCTTCTCGGTTTCTTGGTGGGTCATGCCCGCCACCGGTTCGTCGACCAAGAGCACGCGCGGATCCTGCGCGAGCAGCATGCCGATCTCGAGCCACTGTTTCTGGCCGTGAGACAGCAGGCCCGCGGCCGCGAACTTTTGCGGCTTCAGACCGATCGTCTCCAGGACTTCGTCGATGCGCTCGTGCTGTTGCTTCGACAGCCGCGCAAACAAGCTGGCGAAGACGCCCTTCTTGCCCGGCAAGGCCAGCTCCAAATTCTCGAATACCGTGTGGCCCTGAAACACCGTCGGCCGCTGAAATTTGCGACAAATGCCGCGCTCGGCGATCTCGTATTCGGCGAGCGACGTGAGATCGGTGTTGTCGCCGACCAGGAAGACCGAGCCACTGTCGGGCTTGGTCTTGCCGGTGATGATGTCTTGGAGCGTGGTCTTACCGGCGCCGTTCGGTCCGATGATGCAGCGCAGCTCGCCCTCGTCGAGGATCAGCGTGAGCTCCGTGATGGCTTTGAAGCCGTCGAAGGCCACGCTCACGTTGTCGACGCACAGCATCGCCTTGCGCCCGTGCGTCAGCGCGTCGACCCGCGCCTGCTCGACTTTGCGCGCCTTGGGTAAGAGACTGAGGCGGCCGCTCTTTCCGGCGGGCGAAGGAGTGGGCTCGATCTCGACCTTGCCCGATTCGGGCGGCGCTTCGTCGCTTTCCATGGATTCTGATACGAGCGTTTCGGTGCTCACGAAGCCGCCTTCTTGCGCGTCAGCAAGCTGGCAAGACCGCCCGGGAAGAACAGCGTGACGGCGATGAACAGGACGCCCAGGATATACAACCAGGCCTCGGGCAAGGCCACGGTGAACCAACTCTTGGCGCCGTTGACCACGAAGGCTCCCAACACGCCGCCGAGCAAACTAGCGCGGCCGCCGACCGCGACCCAGATCGCCATTTCGATCGAGCTCGACGGTTGGAATTCGCTCGGATTGATGATGCCGACCTGCGGCACATACAGCGCGCCCGCAAATCCGCAGATGACCGCCGAAAACGTATAAACGAACAGCTTGTAGCTGGTCGGGTTGTAGCCTGCGAAACGGCTGCGGCTCTCTTCATCGCGGATCGCGCACAAGACGCGGCCCGCCTTCGACACGACGATGAATCGGCACAGCAGAAACACCAGCATTAGCCCGATAGCAGACAGCGTGTACAAGCCGAGCTTGGTGCTCGAATCGGCCAGCGCGTAGCCGTAAAGGCTCTTGAAGTTGGTCAAGCCGTTGTTACCGCCGACGCCCGTCTCGTTGCGGAAGAACAGCAGCATCAGCGCGTAAGTAAAAGCCTGCGTGATGATCGAGAAGTAGACGCCGCGAATCCGCGAGCGGAACGCCAGAAACCCGAACACGTAGGCAAGCAGCCCGGGAACGAGCAGCACCGCCAGCATCGCGAAGCCGAAGTTATCGAACGGCTTCCAAAACCAAGGCAGCTCTTTCCAATCCAGAAAGACCATGAAATCTGGCAATTTGCTGCGGTACACGCCGGCTTCGCCGATCGACAGCATCAAATACATGCCCATGCAGTAGCCGCCGAGCGCGAAGAACACGCCGTGGCCTAGGCTCAACACGCCAGCGTAGCCCCACAACAGATCCATCGCGACCGCGACGATCGCAAAACACAGGAATTTGCCGAGCAGCGCGACCAAGTAGTCGGGCACGTGCAAAGCCGAGTCCACCGGCGTCACACTGTTGAGAATCGGTACCAACAAGAAGGCCAGCGTCGCGCCGCCGAACGCGATCCAACCGTTTCGCGGAAGCAGCCGCGCGAGCTCCGCTTTGATCTTCACATCGCCTCCGCGGCGCGACCCTTGAGGGCAAAAATGCCTTGGGGCCGGCGCTGAATGAACAGGATGATGAAGCCCAGAATTAGAATTTTCCCGAGCACCGCGCCAGCCAGGGGCTCAAGCAGCTTGTTCAAAATGCCCAGCCCGAACGCGCCGGCCAACGTGCCCGCCAGCTTACCGACGCCGCCCAGCACCACGACCATGAACGAGTCGACGATGTACTGCTGTCCAAGCTCTGGCCCGACATTGCCCAGCTGCGACAGCGCCACGCCGCCGAGCCCGGCCACGCCCGAGCCGATGCCGAACGTCCACACGTCCACGCGCCGCGTCGCGATACCCATGCCGGCAGCCATTTGGCGATTCTGCGTGACCGCGCGCACGTGCAAGCCGAGCGGCGTCCTCTGCAGCACGAACCACACGAAGGCGGTGACCGCGGACGAGAAGACAATCACCGCCAGCCGACTGTACGTCAGCACGAAGCCGGGCATCACCTCGATGCCACCAGCCAGGTAGCTCGGGTTGGCGACCGCGACGTTCTGTGCGCCGAAAACCAAGCGCACGGTTTGGATCAAAATCAGCGAAATGCCCCAGGTCGCCAACAACGTCTCGAGCGGGCGCCCATACAGAAAGCGAATCACGCTGCGCTCGAGAATCATGCCAATCGCCGCCGTGACGATGAACGCGACCGGCACCGCTACGATCAAGTACAGGTCCTGCTGGGCCGGGAAATAGGCCGTAAAAAACTTCTGCACGGCGTACGTCGAATAGGCGCCGATCATCAACAGCTCGCCGTGCGCCATGTTGATCACGCGCAACAGACCGAAGGTGATGGCCAGGCCAAGCGCACACAACAAGAGCACACTGCCCAGGCTCAGACCGTAAAATAGGTTCCCGACGAAGCTCACGATCATCAGCCGTGAGTCGATCGCCCCAATCGCAGTCACGGCAGCTTTGCGCACGTCGGCGTCGGCTTCGGTCGGTTTGCTGCCGCTCTTGCCGATCATCCGTTCGAGGTCGGTCTTGAACGAGGCGTCGGAAGCCGCGGTAATGGCCGCGATTGCCTCGAGCTTGAGCTTCTTGTCCGTGCCATGCAGATCGATCTGCGCCAGCGCTAGACCCATTGCGATCTTGATCTTGGCGTCTTTCTCTTTGGCGACCGCCGCGCGAATCAGCGGCGCCAAATCGTCGTTGCGGCTTTTGGCCAGATCTTTGGCGGCTTCGAGCCGCACCTTCGGATCCGGAAATCCGAGCTTGAGCGACGCCAGCGCCGGTTCGAGCTGTCGGCGCAGCCGGTTGTCGACGAGCGGCGTCGTGAGCGCACCCGAAGGCTTGCCGGAACCCGAAAAAACCGGTGAGAGCTTGCCGCCCTCACCGGACACGAAGGGAACGCCCGCCGCGTCGATCCGCAGCGCATCCTTGGCCAAGGCATCGAGCAGCGCGAGCGCAGCCGGATCGGAGGCCTTGGCGATGCTGTCCACCGCCGCCTCCAATTTGGCTTTATCCGCGCCGCCCAATGCTTGAGCTGCCTGGTGCAGGTCCTGGGCCCTCGCCGAGGTCGAAACCAGGACGAGGGCGCAGACGGCGATCACTGCCAGCAGCGGGCGAATGTTCATGCGTTGATGCTCAGAGTGCGGCCGTAGACGTCTCGCCTTTGAACTTGCCTTCGGTGCAGTTGCCGCACACCCACGGGAACGTCCAGTCGGCGACTTTCTTGGCGCTCTCGGGCACGAACGGGCTCCACGGCATGGCGCGGATTGGTCCATCGGTCTTCCACACGACCTGGAACTGGCCGTCGGCCTTGATCTCGGCGATGTAGACCGGCTTGTGCAGGTGGTGGTTCTTGGCGTCCATCGTCAGCGTGAAGCCGGAAGGCGCTTTTACGGTTTGACCAGCGACAGCCTGGCGTACGGCGTCGACGTTCGTGGTGCCGGCCTGCTCGACCGCCTGCGCCCACATCTTGATGCCCACGTAGGTGGCTTCCATCGGATCGTTGGTGACGCGCTTGTCGCCATCCGGCAGGTTTTTGGCCTTAACGTACGCCTTCCAATCCGCGATGAACTTCTCGTTCTCGGGGTTCTTGATCGACATGAAGTAATTCCACGCCGCCAAGTGACCGACGAGCGGCTTGGCGTCGATGCCGCGCAGCTCTTCTTCACCGACCGAGAATGCGACGACCGGAATGTCCGACGCCTTCAAGCCTTGGTTGGCCAGCTCCTTGTAGAACGGCACGTTGGAGTCACCGTTGATGGTCGAGACCACGGCGGTGTGGGTGCCGGCCGCAAACTTCTTAACGTCCGCGACGATGGTCTGGTAGTCGGAGTGACCAAACGGCGTGTACTGCTCCATGATGTCCGACTCTGCGACGCCCTTCTGCTTCAAGAAGTAACGCAGGATCTTGTTCGTGGTGCGCGGGTACACGTAGTCGGTGCCGAGCAGCACCCACTTTTTGGCGGCGCCGCCCTCTTTGCTCATCAGGTATTCGACGGCGGGTATCGCCTGCTGGTTGGGCGCCGCACCCGTGTAAAACACGTTGTACGACGACTCTTCACCCTCGTATTGGACCGGGTAGAACAACAGACCGTTCAGCTCTTCGAACACCGGCAGGACGCTCTTGCGCGACACGCTGGTCCAACAGCCGAACGTCACCGCGACGTGCTCCTTTTGCAGCAATTCGCGGGCTTTTTCTGCGAACAGCGGCCAGTTCGACGCCGGATCGACGACGACCGGCTCGAGCTTGCGACCCTTCACGCCTCCGGCCGCGTTGATCTGATCGATGGTCATCAGCGCCACGTCTTTGAGCGACGTTTCGCTGATCGCCATCGTCCCGGACAGTGAGTGCAGGATGCCGACCTTGATCGGCCCCGTGTCTGCCACCGCCGGAGCGGCAGCTGCAGGCGCTGCAGCGACAGACGCCGCGGCCGGCGCCGCACTGGTTGCCGCCGCCGGCGCGGCTTCGCCTGGGCCTTTGCACCCCACGACAGCGAGTAGACCAGCAAGCATTAGCTCAAATCGTCTTTTCATCACTTACTCCAATCGAAGCGAGTCCCTGGAACGCCTGGTAGGTGCTGAGCGCACCCGGCGAACGTTGTCATCGTCGGTCGCGAGTTTCGGCCGCGTCTCCGAAGCACGAATTCGTGATGTCGTAAGTCTGGAAAAGCGTCAGAGACAATGACGCTAAGTCGCGAAATCTTCCCGAATCAAATGAACACGACCGGCCTCTGCCAGATGATCAGCACCGTGCAGCCGCTCTCACTCGTCACCTGATGCGTCATCCCCGGCTCGTTCACGACCAAGGATCCAGCGCCATAACGGCCTCTTTCGTCGCTTTGTTCGCCCGCCAACACGTAGATGTACTCGTAACCCGGGTGCCGATGCGACGGCACCGTGGCGCCCGGGGCGTAACGCAATACGGCGACACGCGCGCCGTCCGGCGCTTCATGCAAGACGCAAATCTGAACGCCCGACCGCAGCTCACTGAACGGCAACGCATCGATCTGTTCGGGTCGCAGCGACCAAATCGCGAGCGGGCTCACGCGTGATCGCCAGCCATGTGGCGACCGATCTCGGCCACGTTGGCGGTTTCGGCAGGCGTTTCGTGCACGATGCGACCCTCACTCATAACGACGATCCGATCGGATAGCGCGAAGATTTCATCGAGATCTGCACTGACGAGCAGCACGGCCGTGCCGGCGTTGCGAGCCGCCACGATCCGCGAGCGGATTTCGGCGACCGCCGCAAAGTCGAGACCAAAGCAAGGATTGGCAGCGATCAAGACCGCCACGTCACCGTCGAGCTCACGCGCCAACACGGCGCGTTGCACATTGCCGCCGGACAGCCCGCCGATCGGCGCTTCGGGTCCAGGCGCTTTGATCTTGAACTCGCCGATCGATTTGACGGCCTTCTTCCGGAGCGGCCCCTTGCGCACTGCCCAGCGCCCGAGGGTAAAACCAGGCTCATCGAAGCAGCGAAAGCCGATATTTTCGGCCACGGTCATGTTGGCCACGCACGCGTTCTTGAGCGGCGCTTCGGGCAAGAGCCGCACGCGGCTCTCGCGAATTTGCGTGCGCGTCGGCGCATACGACTTGCCAGCAACTTGCAAGGTGCCTGAGCCGAGCGGACGCTGGCCTGCCAGCACCTCGACCAGCTGCTCCTGACCGTTGCCGGACACGCCGGCGATGCCGAGGATCTCTCCGGCACGCACCTTCAAGCTCACCCGCGACAACACCGGCAACCCGATGTCGTCGTCGGCGCACACGTCGGTCAGCTCGAGCCCGACGATCTCTTTAGCTGTAGTTTTCCGCTCGAGCGACGCGCTGGGTGGCTCGGAGCCGACCATCAGCTCGGCGAGCGACT
Source organism: Polyangiales bacterium (assembly GCA_038230915.1). GTDB lineage: Bacteria > Myxococcota_A > Polyangia > Polyangiales > Polyangiaceae > PMG-095. Next base: position 20,824 of record JBBRMI010000050.1, read on the forward strand.
CGGGCGTGTGGTCGGAGACTTTACCGGTGCCGGCAAGGGCACCGCGACGAAGCACCGTGACCTCGTCGGCGAACGCCGTTACCTCGCGGAACTTGTGGGTGATGATCGCGACGCTGATCTCACCGCGCCGGGTCATCTCCCGCAAAAGGCCGAGCACGTCGTCGGCCTCTTGCGGCGTGAGCACGCTGGTCGGCTCATCCAAAATGATGATTTTGCTGCCGAGGTACAGCTGCTTCAGGATTTCCAGCTTTTGCTTTTCGCCGGCCGCCAACTGACGCGCGAGCTTCTTGACCGGGATGCGAAACGGCATGCCGGCCATGAACTCTTCGATGGCTTGCTGTTCCTGCTTCCAATCGATGAACGTCGGAATTTCGGCGCGCGCCAGGACCAGGTTTTCGGCGACCGTCATGTTCTCCACCAGCGTGAAATGCTGGTAGACCATGCCGATGCCGTAGCGTTGGGCGTCGCGCGGATTCTTCACCACCACGTCCGAATCACCGACCACCACTTTGCCGCGGTCGGCTTGGTAGAAGCCCATGATGCACTTGACCAAGGTGCTCTTGCCAGCGCCGTTTTCGCCGAGCAGCGCGTGAAAGGTGCCGGGCTTCAACGTGAATGACACGTCGTCGAGCGCGAGCAACGCACCGAAGCGCTTGGTCATGTGCTGCGCGGCCAGCAACGGCGGCGGGCCACCACCGCGCCGACGCCCCGGCGCTACGCCGCTCAGGTCAATGGATGGGTTGAACTTGTCGACGTGCAGCGACTCCGCGACGCTCACGGCAAGGCCTCGAGCAGAGCGGCAGACGAGCTGACCGCGCCAAACACGCCGTTTTGCATAGTCACCATGTTCAGGGCTGCCGCGTGATTGCCGGCGTCGGTCGCGGCGCAGCAATCGCCCAAGATCATGCACTCGTAACCGCGGTCGTTGGCTTCACGCATCGTGGTGTGCACGCAGACGTCAGTCGTGAGCCCGGTGAGCACGATATTGCGAATCCCGCGCTGCCGTAGAATCATGTCCAGATCAGTCGCGCAGAACGAGCCTTTGCCCGGCTTGTCGATGATCGGCTCGCCCGCGAGCGGAGCAAGCTCGGGGATGATTTCCCAGCCCGGCTCGCCGCGAACCAGCACGCGACCGCACGGCCCCAGATCGCCGATGCCGGGCTGACCTACGCCACCGTTTTGAAGCACGCGCGAGCGCCAACGCTTGTTGGCGGGCAAGTCCGAAAGGTCCGACCGGTGGCCTTCACGGGTGTGGATGACGTGGTACTGCCCGCGCCGGAAGCGGGCCAACACGCCGCGGATCGGCTCGATCGTCGCGCGCGCGTTCGTAAGATCATAGCCGAGGCCATCGATGTAGCCGCCCTTCCCGCAAAAATCGATCTGCATGTCGATGATGATCAGCGCCGTGTTTTCCGGCCGCAGGTCGCCGTCGAACGGCCAGGAGTAGGGCTGGGCAGGGACAAAACTAGTCATGACTTCGTGGCTCCTTTCCTGGCTTAGCGCTGCGCCGTGAGCTCCATCGGCAAGTCGGCCGACTGCTTGGTGGCCGAGCTCGAGAGCACCATGATCGTCAACGTCAGCGCATAGGGTGCTGCGTTGAACAAGTAGTAGCCGGAGGTGATGCCAACCGATTGCAGCGCCGGCCCGAGTGCACTGGCTCCACCGAACAGTAAGGAAGCGTAGAGGCACCGCACCGGATCCCCGCGCGCGAAGATAACCAGCGCGACCGCCATCAGGCCCTGGCCGCTCGAAAGCCCCTCGTTCCAGCTGCCGGGGTAGAACAGCGACAGGAACGAGCCGCCGATGCCGGCCAGCACGCCGCCAGCCATCGTGGCCAGCAGCCGCACGCGATTCACGTCGTAGCCCATCGCGCGCGCGGCTTCGGCACTTTCACCCACCGTGCGCACGATCAAACCCCAGCGAGTGTTCTTGAGCGCCCAGCGCAAGACGGGCGCCAGCACGATGCCGAGCAACAGCAGGCCATTGATCTGCAGGTTGGAGCGAACCTGCGGCACGCTGCTCCAGAAACCCAGCGAAAAAGCCGGCAAACGCGGCGCTGTTGGCTGAATCAGCGGTTTGCCCAAGAAGAACGACAAGCCGACGCCGAGCAGCATCAACGCGATCCCAACCGCGATGTCGTTGACGCGCGGGCGTCCGCACAGAAATCCGTGCAGGGCGCCAAACAGTGCGCCGAGCCCACCGGCCGCGGCCACGCCGAGCCAGGCCGAGCCGCTCAGGTAGGAAACCCCGTAGCCGCCCATCGCGCCCATCACCAATGTGCCCTCCAAGCCGAGGTTCACGCGGCCCGACTTTTCGGTCAAACATTCGCCCAGGCTGACGAACAAGAACGGCGCACTGACTCGAAGCGCACCACCCACGACCGCCAGCGGTACACCCCATGCGCCGACGTCGCTCATGTGGCTGCTCCACTGCCCGACGGCGCCAGCAAGCGCGTGAACCAGTCGACCTTGCCGCGGTAGGCCTCACTGGCCAAGATGACGACGAACAGCACGCCCTGCAGCACGTTGACGGTGGCATCCGGCAAGTTGCAAGTGCGCTGCAAGAGACCTCCACTGGCGCTGATGCCGCCGAGCAACAGGGCTACTGGCAAGATGCCAAGCGGGCTGTGCCGGGCGAGAAATGCCACTAAAATACCGGTATAACCGTAGCCTGCGACCAACGACGCGTTGGCCTTGCCGTGCACGGCCGCGACTTCGACCATGCCGGCCAAGCCCGCTGCGGCGCCGGCCAGCGCACAGACCGTGATCAACAGCCGCGGCACCCCGAGCCCGCTGAGCCGTGCCGCGCGCGGGTTACCGCCGACGATGCGCGCCGAAAAACCGAACACCGAATGATCCATCAGCAACCAAGCCAGCACGCAAGCCACGATGCCGTAGAGCAGGCCGTAGTGCACGTCCAAGCCCGGCAAGTTACCGAGCATGTTCTGCTCGCCAATGTGCATGGTGGACGGCTTGTTCAAACTCTGCGGATCGCGGAGCGGCCCTTCGATCAAGTGGTTACAGAGCGCGATGCCGATGTACGAGAGCAGCAGGCTGCTGATGGTTTCGTTCACGCCCCGCAGGGCGCGCAGCGCGCCAGCAGCACCGATCCACAACCCGCCGAATACCATGCTGGTGATGGCCATGACGGTCAGCACCGTGTACGGCCCAGAACCGCTCATGTGACTCGCCACGGCGGCTGCCGCCACACCGCCGACGTACAGCGCGCCCTCGCCACCGATCACGACCAAGCCGAGCCGCGCCGGCAGCGCCGTGCATAAGCCGGTCAGCATCAGCGGAGCGGCGCGCTGCAGGCTATTTTGCAGGGAAAACCAGGTACCGAACGCGCCGCGGTACATCTGTTCGTACACCTCGAGCGGGTTGGCGCCGGCCAAGGCGACGAAGCCGCCGAACAGCACCACCGACACGAGCATCGACGCGGTCGGCACGACCAAGCCGTCGAGGAACGCTCCCAAGCGTGCGAGCAGAGCCCGGGTAGTTTCGGGCCCCGCGTCTGGCTTGCCAACCGCTCCGGGGACTGCGGCGCTGGCGGTCATGCTCGCTCCGTCAGTTGATCGCGCCCTTCACGCCAGCGACCAGGTAGCTCATCTTCTCGAGCTCGATATCGGTCTGACCGCGCTCGGTTCCGGCGGCGATGATCTCCTTGCCGACATTGTCTTTCAGCGGGCCCTTGAAGATGACGAGCTTGCCGGCGGTCAAGGCTTCCTTGGCGGCGTCAGCCTTGGCCTTGGTGTCGGCGGAGACGGCAGCGCCGTACGGCGACATCTTGATGAAGCCCTCCTTGAAGCCACCGCGCACCAAATGCGCCCACGGCTGCCCGCTCTTGATCTTCTCGATGTAGTCCTTGTAGACGGCGGCCCAATTCCACTCGGCACCGGTTAGGTAGCCCTTGGGAGCCAGCGCAGCTTGATTGGCGTGGTACCCGGTGCTGAAAATTCCGCGTTTTTCCGCGGTTTCGATCACGACCTTCGGCGAGTCGACGTGGCAGGTCACGACGTCGGCGCCCTGGTCGACCAGGCTGTTGGTGGCTTCGGCTTCTTTCACCGGCAGCGACCAATCACCGGTAAAGATCACGCTCGTCGTGATCTTCGGATTGACCGAGAGCGCCCCGAGCGTGAAAGCGTTGATGTTGCGCAGCACCTGCGGGATCGGCTTGGCGGCCACGAAGCCAAGCTTGTTCGTCTTGCTGGTGAGGCCGGCGACGATGCCCGACACGTACTGCGCTTCGTCGATGTAGCCAAAGTAGCTGCCGACGTTCTTCGGGTGCACGCCTTCCTTGTACATACCGCCGCAGTGTAGGAACACAACATCTGGGTACTTCGCGGCCATCTTCAGGATGTGCGGGTCGAAGTAGCCGAAAGACGTGGGGAACAGCACCTTCGCGCCGTCCAAATTGATCATGCTCTCCATCGTCTTTTGCACGTCAACCGTCTCCGGCACCTTCTCCTCTTCACGGATCTTCACGCCCATCGCCGCCAAGCTCTTGGCGCCCTCGGCGTGGGCTTGGTTGTAGCCGTAGTCGTCTTTCGGCCCGACGTAGATGAAGCCGACAGTGAGGGTGGAGGGCGGTTTTGCGGCCTCTGGTGCGGCGGCGGAGGCCGAGCCTGCCGGCGCCGAACCCGAAGCCGGCTTGTTGCAAGACAGCGCGGACAGCGCCAACGCAGAGGCCGCGCAGAAGAATGAGCGGCGTGAAGAGAGGAGTGGCGTGCGAGTGATCGTCATTGCTCGACCGGTATAGAGAGTCGCGCGTTTCGGTGTTCTTTCCGAAGGGCGTCGAAACAAACATCACGTGGCAACCTGCCGCGCGGACGATTTGTCACACGCATTTGCGCCTGAAATCGCGAATCTGACGTTCTAACTCTCAAGCAATATCGATGTTGCGATCCGAAACGTTAGCAACACTTTCAATTAACTCGCAGCGAGGGAATGTCCGCCCACCCCATTGAACTTGCGCGTGGACCACTCGCCGAAACATTCGGACGGCGCGCGCTCCAAACAATGCATGAGCGGTGAACATGACGAAAATCCATAGCCATATGCTGGGCGGCGCGGTCGTCCTATCGGGCCTCTTTGCTTCGGAGCTGGCACAAGCGCAGGACGCCCCTGCAACCCCAGCGCCTGCAGCTCCACCTGCTGCCGAGGCGCCACCGCCCGCGCCGCCGATGGCAACCTCCATGGCAGCCGAGCCGCCGCCATTACCCAACCCGGCGCCGATCCCGGAAACGCCGGCGGCCGTTGCGCCGCCAGCCGAGAACCCGTTCAAGGTGACGGTCGGAGCGGGATTCCGCACCGCGATTCACTTTCAGAATCCGAATGTGCCAAAGGACGCCAAGGGCAAGCAATACACGAAACTCAACGATCAGTACCTCGACGAGCTGAACGTCGAGCTTCGCACCAGTGGCAAGGTGACCGACATCGTCGGTTGGACTGCGAACTTCACCGTCGACGGACGAACGCGGGCGCAGGCCAGCGGCGGACCGATCGCGTTCCAAGCTCAAGCGCTCGACTTGATCGGCCAACTCGACTTCATGGACGAGTTCCACGTCTGGCTCGGTCGCATGCTCACGCCGTCTGATCGCTCGAACTTCAGCGGCCCGTGGTTCATGCCGGCGTGGAACTACTCCGGCGTGCTCGATGGCTACTATGGCCCGCGCGGTACCGAGGAGGTCGGACGCGAAACGGGCGGGGTCGTCTGGGGCGACATCAACAAAGGCAAGTTCAAGTACTACCTTGGTGTGCTCGACCTCGACAGCAATTTCGGCGTCGCCAAAGGCGGGTTCGCAGGGCAAAATCCGCTGATCTCGGCGCGTCTAGCCTACGCATTCGTGGGTAGCGAGCCGGGCTTCTACGGCAGCAGCACCTACTACGGCGGGCAAGACATCGTCGCGCTCGGCGCGGCGTTCCAATACCAGAAAAACTACGCACTACCCGGAGCGAAGGACACGGCCGGACTCCAGGGTCCGGACATCAAAGACAACCTGGTCGAGTTCAACGCCGACATCTTGGCCGAGAAGAAGCTCGAGGCCGGCACCCCCGGTATCGAAGCGGCGTACTATCACGAGAGCGGTGACACTCGCGGCTTCAACGACTTCTTCTACGTGATGCCGACGTTCACGACCGGAGAAATCTTGCCGGCCAAGGGCAAGCTGAACGCGCTGTTCCGCTTCCAGATGGCGAAGACCGGTGACGCTCCCGCCGTTGCGACGCACACCATCTTCGAGCCGAGCGTGGCGTACCTGTTCAAGGACTACTTCGCCAAGCTACAGCTGAGCTACTCCTACGGTAAGACGACGGTCGATGGTGGTGATACGGCAAAGTACCAATTCGTCCAACTCGGCTTCCAAATCCAGCAGTAACACTTGCGCTTCGAGCCGCGCGGCTCCGGGATCTTCGCCGCGCGGCTCGAAGTGGCTTTCGTCTGCCCACTATGATCCCCTGCGGCGCTCCCGTTTCCGGGTTTTGGGCGTCGTAGGGGATCGCCTACGCGACGCTCAGCATGCCTTCGCGGATGATGAACGAGACGACGGCCTCTAGACCTTCGTTTTGGCGGATGCTGGTGAAGACGAACGGGCGCTCCCCGCGCATTTTTCGAGCGTCGCGGTCCATGACTTCGAGTGACGCGCCGACGTGGGGCGCCAGATCGGTCTTGTTGATCACCAAAAGATCGCTCTTCGTAATACCGGGGCCGCCTTTGCGCGGGATCTTGTCGCCGCCCGCGACGTCGATCACGTAGAGCGTGAGGTCGACGAGTTCGGGGCTGAAGGTTGCCGCCAGGTTGTCGCCACCGCTCTCGACGATGATCAAATCGAGGTTCGGGTAGCTTTCGTTCAGGCGATCGATGGCGTCGAGGTTGATCGAAGCGTCTTCGCGGATCGCGGTGTGGGGACAGCCGCCGGTCTCGACACCGACGATGCGCTCGATCGGCAGGGCGCCGCTGCGCATCAGAAACTGCGCGTCTTCTTTGGTGTAAATGTCGTTGGTCACGACGGCCATTTCGCAGCGCGAACGCAGTTCTTTGCACAGCGCATCAACCAGCGCCGTCTTGCCGGAGCCGACCGGACCTGCGATGCCAACGCGAAGCGGACCTTTGCGATTCATGAAAAGCTTCTCCTAGGAACGAAATAACCGTGAATATTGGGTCTCGTGCAGCGCCGAAAGCAGCAGCTGTCCAGGTGTGGTCGAGCTGAGCTCGTCATCCGGTCGGACCAGCGCGGCGTCGATACCGGCCGAAGCGCGCTCGATCAGTCGACCGAGGACGTGCTGCGCGTCGGTTTGACCGAGTGGAATCAGCCGCGTAGCGGCGCCGACTTGGGCTTCGGCCCACGCGAAAGTGTAAGAAAGCGCACCTTGAGCGACGGGCGCGGACCAAGCAACGCTGGCTAACGCAAAGCTCGTCGCGAGCGTGACCCGCGGATCGGCGATCCAGGGCTCTGCCTGCGCGACGCCCTCGCGGAACAGCAGCCGTGCCAGCGCCGATCCGACCTGGCGTTCTTCGGCGCGCAGCTCAGCGCTACCGCGCGCGGCAAACAAATAGTCGTTCCAGCGCCGCGCGCCCGCGGCGTCAGCATCCGCAAAGGCACGATGCAAGCGCGCAAAAGTCGGCACATCTAGGCTCAGCACCGACCGCTGTAGCATCCCCGCAATCCACGCCGCCGCCGTATCGCGATCCTTCACGTCACCAAGCGCCACGGCCTGCTCCAGCCCCTGCGAGTACGCAAAAGCACCGATCGGCAACGCCGCGCTCGACAGCTGAAACAGCCGCATCAAAGCCGCGCCAGAAACTCCGGTCACGTTCAGCTCGCTCGCGATTGCCAACTGCCAACTCCTAACTGCCAACTAGTCGTGATGGTGATGGCCCTGGCCGTGAGCGTGCGAATGCTGAGGCCCAGGCTGCGATTCTTGATCGTGCCCGTGACGATGCCCGCCACCCGAATAGCCGCCCGCTTCCGGCTCGAACGGCCGCTCGACGACGTGAGCGTGCAGCCCCAGCTCATGCATCAAACCGTCAAGCACGTGGTCGTGCTGGTACGAAAGCCTGGCGGGCTCGACCTGCAGCGGCACGTGGCGATTGCCCAGGTGGTACGCGGCCCGCGTCAACAGGTGCCGGTCCGCGGTTTCGACGGTCGAAAGCAGCTCGGCGCGGGCGCGGATTTCCACGACCAGCGCGCCGTCCTTCGTCGCCAAGCGCTGCCCATGCTGGAGCGATAAACCACGCTCGAGCAGCCAGCCCACCTCCGCACCACCGTCCAAGCGCGCCCGCAGCCGCGCCCGTCGCCGCAGCTCGAAGACCAAGGTGAGCGAATCCGTCGGCCGCCGCGTATCGGCAGCGTCGAGCACGATTTCCAGCATTTGCATCGGCGCCTCCATCAGAAGAGAAAATACTTTTGGGCGAGCGGCAGCTCCGTCGCCGGTTCACACACCAAGAGCTCGCCGTCAGCCCGCACCTCGTAGGTCTGGGAATCCACCTCCATGTGCGGCGTGTAATCGTTGTGAATCATGTCACGCTTGCGCAGAGCGCGCGTCTGCCGCACCGGCACCAGCCGCCGGGTCAGGCCAAGCTCTTTGCCGACACCGCGCTCCATCGCCACGCCCGAGACGAAGTGCACGCACGTCGCCGAGCGCGCGGCGCCGAACGCGCCGAACATCGGCCGGAAGTGTACCGGCTGCGGCGTCGGAATCGACGCGTTGGCGTCACCCATCGGCGCCGCAACGATAAACCCGCCTTTGATGATCATCGACGGCTTGGCGCCGAAGAACGCCGGCCGCCACAGCACCAAGTCCGCTAATTTACCGACCTCAATCGAGCCAATTTCTCGGCTCATACCGTGGGTGATCGCCGGATTGATCGTGTATTTTGCGATGTAGCGCTTGGCGCGAAAGTTGTCGTTCTGAGTCGAGTCTTGGGTCAGGGCGCCGCGCTGCACCTTCATCTTGTGCGCGGTTTGCCAGGTGCGGGTGACAACCTCACCGATCCGCCCCATCGCCTGCGAGTCGCTCGACATCATACTGAAGGCGCCCTTGTCGTGCAAAATGTCTTCGGCCGCGATCGTCTCGCGCCGAATCCGCGACTCGGCGAACGCCACATCTTCGGCGATGCTCGGATCCAGGTGGTGGCACACCATCAGCATGTCGAGGTGTTCGTCGACGGTGTTGACCGTGTACGGCCGCGTCGGGTTGGTCGACGACGGCAGCACATTCGGCGCGCCGCACGCCTTGATGATGTCCGGCGCATGACCGCCGCCGGCGCCTTCGGTGTGAAACGTGTGAATCGTGCGCCCTTTGAACGCCGCCAGCGTGTCTTCGACGAAGCCCGATTCGTTCAGCGTGTCGGTGTGGATCGCGACTTGGATGTCGTAGTCCTCGGCTACGCGCAAGCAATTGTCGATCGCGGCCGGCGTCGTGCCCCAGTCTTCGTGCAGTTTCAGGCCGACACAGCCGGCCTCGACTTGCTCGACCAAAGCCTCGGGCAGGCTAGCGTTGCCCTTACCCAACAAGCCAAAATTCAGCGGAAACGCCTCGAGCGACTGCAGCATACGCGCGATGTTCCACGGCCCCGGCGTGCACGTCGTGGCGCTGGTACCCGCGGCTGGACCGGTGCCGCCGCCGACCATCGTCGTCACGCCGGACATCAACGCTTCTTCGCATTGCTGCGGGCAGATGAAGTGAATGTGCGTGTCGATGCCGCCAGCCGTAATGATTTGCCCTTCGCCCGCGATGACCTCCGTGCCGGGACCGATCACGATGCTCACGTTGGGCTGCACGTCTGGGTTGCCGGCTTTGCCAATCGCCGAGATGCGCCCCGCGACGATGCCGATGTCGGCCTTCACGATGCCCCAGTAGTCGAGGATCAGCGCGTTGGTAATGACAGTGTCGACCGCACCGTGCGACGCGGCTTGGCCCTGGCCCATGCCATCGCGGATCACCTTGCCGCCACCGAACTTCACCTCTTCGCCGTACACGGTGTAATCACGCTCGACCTCGATCAGCAATTCGGTGTCGCCGAGCCGCACGCGATCACCGCGTGTGGGACCGTACATTTCGGCGTACGCGCGCCGGTCGATTGTCCTCACGACCCGTCCTCCGGCGGCGGCAGAAACGACGTTCTTTGGTCGAGCTCGCCCGTGATCTGCGCGCGAAAACCGTAGACTTTTCGAGCACCTGCGAGCGCACACAGCTCGACAGTGCGGGTCTGACCCGGCTCGAACCGAACCGCGGTGCCGGCCGCAATGTTCAGCCGAAAGCCGCGCGCCGCGCCGCGCTCGAACTCGAGCGCCGAGTTGGTTTCAAAGAAGTGGTAGTGCGAGCCAACTTGGATTGGCCGGTCACCGGTGTTCGACACCTCGAGCGTGACCGTTTCGCGCCCGGCGTTCAGCTCGATTGGCGCTGCGTCGGCGACCAACACTTCGCCCGGAATGCACCGTCCCGACGACGGGATCGGTTGATGCACGGTGACCAGCTTCGTCCCATCCGGGAACGTCGCTTCGACCTGCACTTCGGCGATCAGCTCGGCCACGCCTTCCATCACGTCGCTTTCGCCCAGCAGCTGAGTGCCGTGCGCCATCAGCTCGGCGACGGTCTTGCCATCACGCGCACCTTCGAGAATGGCGGCGCTGATGTATGCGACCGCCTCCGGATAGTTCAGCTTCAAGCCGCGCGCTTTACGGCGCTCCGCCAAGAGCGCAGCCGTGAACAGAAGCAGCTTGTCCTTTTCGCGCGGTAAAAGCTCCATGCTCCTTCTCGGATAAGCTCAGAGCGGCCGTCGAGCAAACGGAAAACCCGCCGTCACGCGCAAACGCGCGCAACCACGCTCCACCCGACGCCAACGAAACCCCGCCGCAACACCCTGATCACGCGCGCGACTCACGGGACTCACAGCAACCGCTCGCGGCCTGAATCGCGGCACACGCTCCGGCGGCTAGCAGCGCGGTCGCGCGAGTTGCGATCATCCGCAATAGGTGACGGCTCCGGGACCAAATCAGGCAGAGATTCCTGACCGGCAGCCAAATTGCCTCGGTTCAATCCAGTTCAACAGGACCTGTTCCGGCCATGTAGTAAGAACTACGCGCTTCGAGTTACGTCGCCCAAATGCGCGGCGCTATCGCCTCGCGCGCGACGATCACGGGCCTGAGCACCTGCCAGGCGCGGACTAGCGACGCGCGGACACCTTCGACATTCGGGCCGAGCGCGCGCACGACGAGCAGGTCTTGAAGTGACGTCGCGCTGCAAAGTCCCTGCGCGGGCTCGCCGAGCGCCTCGCGAACTCGGTCGACCAGCTCCGCCGTGATTTTTCCCTCGGCCGGTACGGCATACAGATTTGCCACGACCGGCTGGCCGCGCAGCGCGAACGCGCCGTCGAGCAGCTCGCCGCGCCCCAAGTCGAACGATTCGATCGAAAGCGGCGTCTCACCGCGGAAAATCTCGAAGCGCGAAACCACGCGCCCGGCGTCGAAGGTCTCGCCGCGCGCCGGCATGCCGTAGCAGGCGATGTCCCAGCCGAGGAACGCCGCGTTTGGCGCGAGCAGGACGCGTGTCGTCGCTAGCACCTGCGCCGCCGAGAAAGCCAACATTTCGCTCGGCAGCCACTCGAGCCGCGCGCCGTGGCCGACCTGCAACAGATTCGATATCTCGGCCCGCGCGCCCTGCGAGCGGTAAAGCTTTTGCGCCGCGGGTGTCGTCAACAAAACTTGTGCGCCCGCTCCCAACTGCACGCGCGTCTCCAAACAATCGCCGCCGACCACGCCACCGGGCGGATGGAGCAGGTAGATGTGCGGGCACTCGGGCCCTTCGGGCTTGAGCACGCGCTGGATGCGCAGCGGTCCTTCGTGGGACGAGCGCGTCAGCCGGGTGCCGTGCTCGGTCTTGTCGAGCTCGAGCGCGAGCCGTCCGAGCCAGCCCGAGCCAGTAGTCACCCCAGCACGTCCGCGAACGTGTAGCGCTTGGCCGGCTTACCCGCCAGAAACCGCGCCGCCGCCAACGCGCCGTGCGCGAACACGTCGCGATTCGACGCGCGATGCGTGAGCTCGAGCCGCTCGCCCATGCCGAAGAGGTACACGGTGTGATCGCCGACGACGTCGCCGCCGCGCAGGCCGTACACGGCCATTTCTTCGTTCGTGCGCGCGCCCACGTCGCCGCTGCGACCGTGGATCTCGCGTAAGTCAGCGCGCGCCGCGCGCGCAGCTTCAGCCAGGCGCTTGGCGGTGCCGGACGGCGAATCGACCTTCTTGCGGTGGTGCACTTCGGTGATTTCGACGTCGAAACCGCGCCCCAAGCGCCTGACGGCTTGCTCGACCAACTCGGCCAGAACCTGCACGCCCAAGCTCATGTTCGGCGCCCACATCACCGGCACGATCTGGGCGGCGCGGTCGAGCGCTTTCTTAACGGCGTCGTCGATGTTGGTCGTGCCGCTGACGACCGCGATCTTCTGGCGTGCAGCCACTGACAGCAGCGACGGCACCGCAGCGGCCACCGAGAAGTCGATCACGACATCAGCGCCCAGCAAGCCCGACGCGATGTCGGCGGTCGTCACCACACCGAGCTGGCCGATACCGGCCAATTCGCCGATGTCTTTACCAAGCCCGGGATCGGTGTCCGAGCAGATGCCGCCAACGATTTGTACGTCGGTGGAGGCGTGCGCCAAACGCGCGATCGCCAGGCCCATGCGCCCCGTTGCACCGAAAAGCGCGAGTCTCACTGGGCCTCGTAGGTGTTGATCGCCTGGGTCAGGTTTTGCTTGCAGGCGTCGGTCGCCTCGACGATCGGCAAGCGCACACTCGGTTGCATGATGCCCTTCATCGCCAGCGCAGCCTTGATTGGCGCCGGGCTCGGCTCGGTGAAGAACACGCGATGCAGCGGATACAATAGCGAATTCTTGCGCTCGGCGTCGGCGAACCGGCCAGCTAACGCGTCAGCCACCACCTCGCCGACCTGGCGCGGGTAAAGGTTGCTGGTGACGCTGATCACGCCCCGCGCCCCGACGGCCATCATCGGCAAAGTCAGCGGATCATCGCCGCAAAGGTCGACGATTCGGCCGCGCGCCTTGTGGATTAGCTCCTGACAAAAGAGCACATTGCCCGACGCGTCTTTGATGCCCATCACGTTGGGGCACGCATCCAATACCCGCAGCAACGTGTCGACGGAAAGATCGACGATGTGACGCCCCGGCACGTTGTAAACGACGACCGGCCCCGACACGGCCTTGGCGATCTCTGTGATGTGTCGAAACAGGCCTTCTTGCGACGGCTTGTTGTAATACGGCATCACGATCATCACGCCGTCCGCGCCAGCTTCGAACGCAGCCTTGGAGGCTTCGATGCTCTTCTTGGTGTTGAACGAGCCGGTGCCGGCCAGTACGGGCGTGCGGCCCTTGGCGAAGCGCACGGTGCGCGCAATCAGCTCACGCTGCTCGGAGTCGCTCAGCGTCGGTGACTCGCCGGTCGTGCCACACGGGACCAGGCCACTGATGCCGGCGTCGATCTGCTGAGCAAGAAGCTTCTCGTACGCCTCGAAGTCGATGCTCGAACCGTCGGCAGAAAACGGCGTCACGAGCGCCGTGTAGACACCTTGAAACAGAAGCGGCATGCCAGCGTGTTTGTCGCGTAAGCGCACCGGATGCAAGGGCGTAAGCTTTGCCTCAGGCGGAAACTGGCGCAGGAACTGACGTCAAAAACGCCCCTTTGGGCCCGAAAAACGCCGCGGCTGCGGCCTTGACCGCGCGGCGTGCCTCGGTACTATCGAAAGCTTCTCTCCTCATGACGTCTATTTTCCCCAGTAGGCGGACCGCCATCTCGATTCCGTCGGATCGGCCGCTCGCGTCGGGGCCGCCGTGCCTCGTCATCATCTCCGGCGGCGACATGGGCCGGCGCTTCGAGCTCGGCCTGCAAGAGGTGTCGATCGGCCGCGGCGACGACTGCACGATTTGCGTGTCGACCGACCAGGTGAGCCGAAAGCACGCCACCGTGCAGCACATCTTGGGCCGCTACTACCTCGTCGACATGCGCTCGACGAACGGCACCTTCATCAACGAGCAGAAGGTCGAGCGCGCCAAGCTGATGGACGGCGATCAGATCCGTGTCGGCAAGACGGTGTTGAAGTACACCGAAAGCCCAGTCGAGCAGCGCTACTTCGAGCACGCCTTCAATCTAGCGAGCATCGACGCCTTGACCGGTGCATTCAACAAGCGCTACTTCGACGACACCTTCGGCAAGGAAACGCAGCGCGCCCAACAAACCGGCACGCCGCTGTCGATCGTGCTGTTGGACATCGATCATTTCAAGAAGATCAACGACAGCTTCGGGCACCCGGCGGGTGACGCGGTGCTGACGAACGTTGCCGGCGCGGTGTCGGCGCAGCTGCGCGAAGGCGACGCTTTGTTCCGCGTCGGCGGCGAAGAGTTCGCGCTGATGCTGGCGGCCACGCCACGCGACCTGGCGCTGCTGGCGGCTGAAGCCGTACGCGGCTTGGTCGAGTCTTTGGTCACGGATTTCATGGGCACGAAGATCAGCGCCACCTTGAGCTTGGGCGTCGCCCAGCTGGGTCCGAGCGAAGAGCCGACGGAGCTCTACCAGCGCGCCGATGAGCTTTTGTACGCGGCCAAACGCGCCGGCCGCAACCGCGTCGTCGCTTAGCGCGTCCAGCAACGCCGGGCGCAACGGCCGGTTCCGCGCCTCACACCGACAGTACGGTGACGCCGGGGAAATGCCCGCCCAACCGCTCGAAATCGTCGGGATCGCCGGTCACAACGACCGCGTCCATCAGCGCGGCTGTCGCCATCACGATCGCATCGACGGTGAGCTTTCCGTCGACCTCCTTGGCGCGCGCGAGCGCCACGCCAGCCGCTTTCGCAATCTCCAGCGAGCCGACCACTTCAGTCGCCGCGAGAATCTCCTCCCGCGCATCGGTTCGTCCGCGCCACCACTGTGCTACGACCGGCAGCGGAACGATGATCCGAGCCCGACCGCTTTGAACGAGTCGCAGGAAACGCGCGGCCCTTTCCTTGCCCCGCTCAGCCGCGATCAGCGCGCCCGTATCGAACACGTACTTGGAGGTCAAGCTACTTTGCGCCGCCGACGACGCCCCTTGGCCGTCGAGAGCTCGCGCTCGATCGCAGCTTGTACCTGATCGGCCTCGACCGGGGTGAGCTCAGGAATGCCATGCCGCTTGATGTAGGCGCCGGCCGCCATCCGGCGACGAGCTTCCTGGGCTAGATCCGTGACGAGCGCCGAGAGGTTGCCATTGAAGGCGTGATCGGCAAGCGCGCGCAGGGCCCGCTTCGTCTCCACGTCGACAGAGACGGAAAAGGTCTGCGTCGCCCCGGCCCGGCGCGTCTTTCGCTTCATGCTGAATGTGTAGCACAAGCCGGCGACCACCAACAGCCCGTGATCGCCGATCAACGGCGCCGAAAACACGCCATGAAGTAGCCGTCGGTGCCGTGCACGCCAGGCAAGAGACGCAGCGAACTCTTGCCGGCGATAAGCTCGGGCGGCAGCTCCGGCGCGTCGAACGTTGCCGGTTCGAGCACGTCAGCGACGCGCGCGACGACGGCCTCACACTCCGCCTCGAGCACCGAGCACACCGCGAACAGCAGCGTGCCGCCCGGTCGCGCCCGCGACGCGGCCGACCGCAAAATGCTCTCCGAAAGCTCGCCGAGCCGCGCCGGATCTTCCGGCTTCAAGCGGCGCATGATCTCGGGACGGCGGCGCAAGGTCCCGGTGCCGCTGCACGGGGCATCGACCAGCACGCGGTCGAAATCATCCGCCAAGCCGCCATGCCCGACGCTCCAATCGACAGCGCGCGTTTCAATCGCTGCTAAGCCCAGCCGCGCGGCATCATCGGTCAGCGCTTGCAGCTTCTCCGGATACAGATCGCTCGCCACGAGCGAACCTGCGCCCAAGCGTTCGGCAATCAACGTCGATTTTTGGCCGCGCCCTGCGCATGCGTCGAGCACCTTGTCGCCTGGCTTCACGCCCAAGCCAAGCCCGATGGCTTGCGCGCCTTCTTCTTGAACCGTGAACGCTCCCTCGGCAAAACCGGGTTTCTGCCGCGGATCACCCTCACCGCGCACCAGCCGCGCCACCGGCGACACGCGTCCTCGCGCTAGCTCACGCAGCCACTCCGGCTCGTCTCTACCCAGCCGCGCGCGCAGCCCGGTGAATGCGTCGGCAGTAATCAGCGCCAGCGCCTGCTCGTCGCCGACCGAGCTGACCAGCGCCGTCCAGAGCCACTCCGGCACGGACTCACGCAGCGCTTGGGCCTGCGACAGCTTCTCGCCGGTCTTGGCCAACTTGCGCAGCACCGCGTTGGCAAAGCCAGCAACGCGTGGCCCGCGCTCACGCTTCACGCCGTTGACGGCGGCGTCGACCGCCGCGAAAGCCGGCACGCGATCGAGCAGCAAGATCTGGTACGCGGCAACCAGCAGCTGCGCCAGCACGCGCTCGTCCGACACGCCGCGCGGTGCGTGCACGTACAGCCGCGCGCGCAACGCCGGCTCGCTGCGCATCGTGCCGTACGCGAGCTCGGTCGCCAGCGCACGCTCGCGCGAGTCGAGCTGCGGATGGCGGCGCAGCTCGGCGTCGAGCGCCGCCGCCACGAACGCCTCGTCGACGAGCACGCGTTCGACGACCTTAGCGGCGATCGTGCGGGCATTCGGCTGCCATGGCGCCTTTTGCGGCGCGGGAGCCGTCGGTTTATCAGCCAGAGATCGCTCCAATCTGTCCACGGATCACGTCCCAGCGTTTCTCGACGTCGTTCTTGAAAGCCATCGCCATCAGCCCAAACAAGATCGTCATGCCGACGATGTGCGCGATCTCGCGCGTGCGCAGCGGCAGCGGCTTGCGCAGCGCGCCTTCGATCGCAAAGAACATCAAGTGGCCGCCATCTAGCACAGGGATGGGCAGCAGGTTAAGCAGGCCGAGGTTGATGCTGAGCAGCGCCATCACCCACACGAAGCTGTCGGCACCTTTCCGACCTTCTTCGCCCGCCACTTCATAGATCGCGATCGGCCCCGACAACGACTTCAAACTCAGTCGGCCTTGCAGCAGCCGCACCAAGCACACGAGCGTGAAGCGCGTCACCTCGGCCGTCTCCTCGACCGCTTTGGTGAACGCATAGCGAATCGGCGTCGGGTGCTCGACGCGCTCTTCGGCCGCGAGCGGGACCCATTGCTTCTGCGGGAAGATGTAATACGAGCGCGTCTGCCCGCTGTCGTCGCGGTAGTCTTCGCGACGGATCTGAAACGTACCGCTGCGTACGCGGCCGTCACGCGCGGCTTGATAGTCGAGCTTGTGCTGCTTGTCCGGTGCGGCTTTGACGCGTTCGCAGAACGTAAACCACGCCGGCACGGGCTCGTCGTCGAGCCGCAAGATCTTGTCGCCCGGGCGGAGACCCGCTTTGTAGAGGTACGAATCGGGCGGCACGATCGCCAAATACAGATCGGCCAGCTCGATGCCGGCGCGCTCGAACAGCGTGCTGCCGGACGGGTCTGGCGTCAGCGCCACCACGCCCGATTCGAAGACGGCCATGTCCGCCAAGCCGCCGAGCGCGTCCGGCACCCCGACCGGGCGCAAGTAGGTGACGGGCAGTGTCTCACCAGCGTTTTCGCTGAGCGCGTTGGTCAGATCCATGAAACGCCGCACCGGCATCCCGCCAACGTTCGTGATCACGTCGAACGTGCGCAAACCCGCGCGGTACGCCGGCGAGTCGGGGTTCGGTACCCCGATAACCGCGACCGGCGCGCTTGGCAAGATGCCCAACGTGCCGACCCGCTGCTGCGGCAGATCGAGCCCGCGCGTCTTCACGTCTTCGTGGCGCTCGACGGTTTCCTCGGTCGTCACCTCGACGTCGACGTGGCGATTGTCCCGAAAAACCTTGAGCTTCAGCGTCTTGGCCGGGCTGCTGCTGATAATGCGCCTGACCTCGTCGAAGGTGCCAACCTCCTGCCCGTCGATCGACATGATCCGATCACCGGGCAGTAGCTTGCCCTGTGCCGGATGGTTCGGCAGCACGATGCCGATCGTCGGCGGCAAGAACGGGCCGTCGCCGACGAACACCGCGAAGTACAGCAAGATCGGGAAGATCAAGTTCATGACCGGCCCGGCCAGCACGATCACCAAACGTTTGAAGACCGGCAGCGACTCGAACGTGCGCTTGCGATCTTCCGGCAAGACGACGTCGACCTTGGACGCTTCGAGCATCTGCACGTAGCCGCCGAGCGGCAACAGCGAGATGCAGTACTCGGTCTCGCGTCCGCGCAGCTTCAACAGTTTGGGGCCGAAGCCCAAGCTGAAGGTGAGCACCTTCACTCCGAACGCCTTGGCGAACAGGAAGTGCCCCAGCTCGTGAACGAAGATCAGCGAGCTGACGAGGATGACGAAGTAAAGGAGATCCATGCACGGGGGCCCGAGCGGGGCGTCGCTCATGCTGGAGCAAGACGTCCGAAACCGTGGGGCCGAAAACTAACGCGGGGCGGAATCTAGCACCCCCCCACCGACCCGCAAAACCGCCGGCCAAAGTCAGCGTAACATGCCCCAATCATGACCAGCCCCGGCGCACAGAGCGCGCGAACCTCCGAGATCTCGCTCAACCAACTGATGCTGCCCGAGCACGCCAACGCGCTCGGCAATGTGCACGGTGGCGTGATCATGAAGATGGTAGACGAAGCCGGTGCGATCGCCGCGATGCGCCACGCACAGAAGCCATGCGTCACGATCGCGATCGACTCGATGACGTTCAAGCAGCCGGTCCACGTCGGTGACTTGATGCTATGCAAGGCGCGCGTCACGTACGTCGGCAAGAGCTCGATCGAAGTGCAAGTCCTGGTGCACGCCGAGAACTTGCTGACGCGCGCCGTCACGCACACCAACTCCGCGTACGTCGTGTACGTGTCGCTCGGCATCGACGGCAAGTCCGCCGCCGCGCCACCGCTCCTGCTCGAGACCGACGAAGACCGCGCCCTCGCCACAGCCGGCGCCGACCGCCAACGCCGCCGCACCGGCCGCTAGCAGCCGCCTACGCGGAGCCGTCACGGCGCAAGATTTTTTCACAGGGAGATCGGGAGATCGGGAGGCGAGAATTTTTGGGGTTCGAGCCGCGAGGCGCTGCGCAGCAACGTTCACGGTTCCGATCGGCGCCGCTCGATTTGCAACCCAACAAACCTCCCGATCTCCCGATCTCCCTGTGAAAAAATCTCGGTCGGCTTGCGGCGGGTACGACGTCGTCCGGCTCCGCCTAGCCTTGTATGGGGAATTTTATGCGTGTTTCCGGGTAGTTACGTTAGGTAGCATGCACCAAGCGGGGGTTGCGACTACGTTGCCGCCCACATCACATGCTGACCTGGGTAGCCAAGAAGCTGTTCGGCACTTCTAACGAGCGCGCCGTGCGGCGCATGCAGCCGATCGTCAACGCCATCAACGCTCTCGAGCCGAAGATGCAGAAGCTCGTCGACGCAGAGCTGCAAGCCAAAACCGCCGAGTTCAAACAGAAGCTGGACAACGGCGCCACCTTGGATGACCTCCTGGTCGAGGCGTTCGCGGCGCTGCGCGAAGCCAGCAAGCGCGTGCTGAAAATGCGCCACTACGACGTGCAGTTGATGGGCGGCATGGTCTTGCACAAAGGCTCGATCGCCGAGATGCGCACCGGTGAAGGTAAGACGCTGGTTGCGACCTTGCCCATCTACCTGAACGCGCTCGAAGGCAAGGGCGTGCATCTGATCACCGTCAACGACTACTTGGCCACGCGCGACGCCGAGTGGATGGGCCGAGTCTACAAGTGGATGGGCCTCAGCATCGGAACGATCGTCAACCAGCAAGAAGACTGGGTCAAGCGCGCCGCATACAAGAGCGACATCTGCTACGGCCAGAACAACGAGTTCGGCTTCGATTACCTGCGCGACAACATGAAGGACTCGGCGCTCGAATACGCGCAGCGTCCGCTCAACTTCGCGATCGTCGACGAAGTCGACTCGATTCTGATCGACGAGGCGCGCACACCGTTGATCATCAGCGGCACCGCCGAAGCCGCTAGCGAGAAGTACAAGACACTGAATGAAGTCGTCACGCGCCTGAAGAAGGACGAGCACTTCAACGTCGACGAAAAGGGCTTCAGCGCCACTTTGACCGACGAAGGCGTGGAAACCGTGCAGAAGGTGATCGGCGTCAAGAACCTGTACGACCCGGTCAACGTCCAAGCGCTACACATCTTGAATCAGTTGCTGCGCGCCCACGCGCTCTACAAGCGCGACCAGCACTACATGGTCTCGCC
>JBBRMI010000051.1:0-40311 GCA_038230915.1 Polyangiales bacterium
CCGCATTGCTTACACACTGCTTTCGCTCTTCCGCAGCGTCACCCAGCGCTCCGACGAGCGCCGCGCCACGCCGTGCAAGACGTTGATGAGCGACTGCTTGTTCGCGCTCATCACGACCACCACCACCGAGCTTTCGCGGCCCCCAAGTCCTGTCTGTTAAGGAGACGACCGAAACCCAGGGCCGAAGCCCGCAACCGATACCGAAATACCCGGCTCCGCGTCGAGTCCGAGAAAGGCCCTGCGCGAGCCCGGCCCCGCCTCTGGCTTGCCCGAAGCCCCTGCCCAGACCGATCCCGATCCCGGACCCCTTCCTGGGGCCGCCCTCGCGCAGGGCCCCGACAACGGATCAGGACTGCAAGGTGCCGGCCGGAGCTTGCCGCATGCTAACCTCGCGGCGTGACGCTGGCAGAGGCGCGGGGCGAGCTAGGCGTTTCGACGACAGCCAGTCAGATGGCAGTGCGACGTGCCTTCAAGCGGCTGGCGTTTCAGCATCATCCGGACCACAACCTCGGGCACCCCGAAGCGGCGTCGCGCTTCCGGCGCGTTTGCTTGGCCTACGCGATTCTGAACGGCAAACAACTGCCAGACGCGAGCCCTCCGGACCAAGCGCGCTCCAAAAACCGTACGAGTTGGCGGCGCCCCAAGGCAACCCCGCCCCCGCCTCCGCGCCCCGAAAAATTTGTCGGTGGCGCCGCGATCCACTACCCCACGCCCGAAGAGATTGCCGCGCTGGACGTGCCGAGGCTCACAGGCTCGCGGCGCATGCTGATCTTCGTGGTCGCCACCGTGGCACTCGTCGTCGGCTGCCTCTGGTTCTTCCAGTTGATGGCCGAGCGCTCGCCAGCCGCGCCCGACCCGCTGCGCAACAAGGGCCCGACCCGTGCCCTTGACCGCCCTTGGCAACCGTCGCGCCGGCTGCCGTAGTCGTAACCATTCGTAACAACTGATTTTGCAACGCGGTCCGCGGTGCCCCGAAAATAAATGCGGCCGCCGTGTCGATCCGCTCGCGGGTCGTTCGTCGCCCCGGTAGAGGTTAGTCGAGACGGTCCACAACGGCCCGGCCGGTAGCCTCCCGACAGGAGAGAATCAAATGCGCGTAGTCGTACTGGTAAAGGCGAATAAGGACTCCGAGGCCGGCAAGCTCCCGAGCGAGCAGGCGCTGACGAAGATGATGAAGTTCAACGAGGAGCTCGTGAAGGCGGGCATCATGCTCGCGGGTGATGGGCTGAAGGAGAGCTCGAAAGGCAAGCGCATCCGCTTCAACGGTGGCCAGCCCACCGTCATCGACGGCCCGTTCACCGAGACCAAGGAGCTGGTGGCAGGTTTCTGGATCTGGCAGGTGAAGTCGATGGACGAGGCCGTGGAGTGGCTCAAGCGGATGCCGCAGGAGGATTGCAGCGAGTCGAACGACGTCGAAATTCGCCCGGTGTTCGAAATGGAAGATTTCGGCGACAACCTGACGCCCGAGACCCGCGCCAAAGAAGCGGAGCTGCGCCGCCTGACGACCAAAAGCGCCTCATGAAGCGCGCGGGGGCGACGTGCGTTCTGGTTGCGGGGCTCCTCGCCGCGGGTTGTGCCCCCGGACTGTCGAGCTTCACACCGGCGCACGTCGGACCGAAGCATCGAGCCGCAGGGCACTGAATCAGGTGGGCCCCGCGCGCGGCTACAAGCACGTCTTGCTTGGCTTCGAGCTGGCGAAGGCGCCGGATCGCGAGTCCCAAACTGTCGCAGAACAAGTGCGGTGGGGACCTGGAAACTTCCATCGTGTAGGCGGACTTTGGGCTGATGCTTGAGCTCTAACTGGATCGTGAACACACTCACGGTTGGAGGTGGCGCTATGCCACGGACTCGTTCACGCCTACTTACGTCGCTCTCGATCGGTTTTTTCGGCTTGTTTTTGGCCGATTGCGGCGGTGAGCAGCACGCGAGCAGCGGCGCCGCCACGGGCAGTAATCTGAGCGGCAACGCGCCGACCGCCGGCAATTCGAATGGCGGCAGTTCGACCGGCGGACAGGTGAACGCTTCGGGCGGCGAGGCGGCAGGCGCAGTCACTGGCGGTACCAGCAACGCAGGCGCGCAGGCCGGCGGCACCGCAGGCGCGCCAACAAGCGGCGCCGGAGGAGGCTCGACGGACGCACAAGGCATTCCCGATGACGCGACGGTCGTGCTGTTCCTGATCGATGGACTGCAAACCGCCGCGATCCAAACCGGCATCGCCAATGGTGCTACCAACATCAAATTCCTGATCGACAACGGTGTGACCGCGGAGGCCACGTACACGACGAGCCCGGCCGCCAAAGCGCAGCTGCCTGATGCCTCACTGCCGTGGGGTGGTGCCACGTCGGGCAACATTGCGGCCCACACTGGCTGCCACCTGTTCGAGTCCAATCAGATGGACGACATCTTCTCCGAGGCCAAGGCCAAGGGCATCAAATCGGTATTTTCGGGCGGCGACGCCAACTACTCGGTGTTCACGACGGCGGACTTTCACTATTCGGGCATGCTCTCGGACGCCGAAGTCGTGCAGCACGCCGTTGACCATTTGGCGACTGATCACGTGCGCTTCATTCGCCTGCATTTGCAGCGCATTCGCGACTTCTGGAACGGGCCGACCGGCGAGACCACCGCCACGTCGCCCTACATCAAGCACCTGATCGAGGCCGACGGCTTGCTCGGCACGCTACGCAAAGCCTTGGAGCAGCAGGGTGTGTGGAATCACACCTACATTATCCTCAGCTCCGATCACGGCATGGGCAACAACGCCGCCAGCGAGCACCCGCCCAACGTGCTTTCGTCTTGGAAAAATGTGTTGGCCGTGTACGGCCCTGGCGTGAAAAAGGGCGCCACCATCCCGTATGCCGAGACGCCTGACATCCCGATCCTCGCCGCGCATTTGCTGAAGCTCGCCCCGCTCAAGGGTCATACTGACCCGGCGGTGACTCTCACCCACAAGGGAGCTACGGGTACGCTGCTCACGAACGTGTTCGAGGGAACGCCAGCCGAGCTCGCCCACCCGCGCTACATTGAGAAGTATTTGAACACGGGCACCTACACGGGCGCGGGTGCCGGGTACGCAGACTACCGACTCGGTATGCTCAAATTGCTGCAGTAAACGCGTGCGGCGGCGCATTGTTACTGACGACTTCGCCCGCGCAGCTAGCTTTCTGCTCGGTACTTTCACAGTTGTTAGCTAACAACTTTGTGGCCTGAACGCGCATTCACACAACCCGAAGTCCCCGTTCTTTACACTAACTGTAGGTGGACTCGAAGTGCCGCTACCACTGGCCGTACGGGCGAGCCGTACGTGGTGCATCCACGTGTTGCGCGCCCCCACCGCGCGCCCTGCACGTGCGCGTGTTGCTGCTGCGACGTGCCACATCGTCGCACTCGTTGCGGCGAATCGCAGCGGTGAGTCGAATCGCGGCGGTGACTGCGTCGAACGCCCGGACTGTTTACAAACAGGTTTCTGCACCGATTCGCAGCCGCAACCTTTACGAAGCAGTGTTTGGAAGCTACATTTCCCTGGCGGGGCAAGCTTTGGCTAGCGAGCTTGCGAAACCCCGGATGCGAGTGACCGCTGAAGCATGAGGTCTCTGATGAAGCACCTATTTCCGGTATGCGCCCTGCTGTCTGTTGCCTGCACCGGCGTCTTCGACGGTCCAACTCAAAGTGACCCGTCGTCGACCGATCCGGCCAACAATTCTTCCAACAACCCCGCAGTTCCCGGGGGAGCTGGCAGCGGCTCAACTTCGACGAGCACGACCACGGTCCCGAAGGCCGTTGGGGTGCCGTTCAAGGTGCGCAACACCTTGCCGGAGCTGGTGCCGTTCGACATGCGCGTGCGGCGCATCGCCACCGCCCTGGGTGTCCCCGTCGACCACCCCATGTTCGGCGACATGTACAAGAACAACCTCAAGCTCGGCGACTACGACTACGCCAACGGTGCCCTGTCGGACAACCACAGCTGGAACGCCAACCGCATTGCAGCGTGGATCAATGCGCTGAAGCCCGTCTGCAACTCCGCGGAGATGAAGGCGAAGTACCCCGCCCTGCCGGACAACCTCCCGGCGCTCATCCGCGCCGCCTGGGGCCACGTGCCTTCGGCTGATGATACGGCGGACTTCCAAAGTGCGATCACCGCCAACGGCGGTGACGCGGCAGTCAACTACGAGTCCACCTGCATGGCCGTCTTCACCGCGGCGGAGTTCGTTTACCGATGAAACGCGCAATCGTACTCGGACTGGCTCTGGCCAGCACCAGCTTGGTCGCGGCCTGTGCCACGGAGCCTTCGGGTCCGGCGATCGGCACCGGCACTCCCGGTACCCCGGGCTCCACGCCCAACAATCCCGGTGGCTCGTCGGTCCCCGGCGAAGTGACGCCGCAGACGAACCCGGTCGACAGCTCGTTCAAGCCGACCCCACAACAAGCGCTCGACTATCTGCGCTACGTCGGCCCCTCGCTGCTTGGTCGCGTGCTGACCGATGACGAAGAAGGCAAGGTCGCCGCCAGCCCCACTGACACCGTCAAGGCGGTCAAGACGATCATCGAGGCGTGGGTGGCAGAGCCCGGCTTTGTCGAAGCCGTGAAGAGCATGATGGAGATCCGGCTCGCCACGAATGGCACGCGCGGCCAGACCGACTTCAACTTGGCCGGTTACATCGTTCGCCACGTGGTGAAGAACAACTTACCTTGGTCGAACATCCTCACCAGCAACACCTGCTACGACGCGACCGACAAGGCCATCCCGTGTGACACCGGCGCGCCGTTCACGGCCGGCGTGCTCACTACGCGCGGTTTTCTAGCCAGCAACGAAGGCCGCTTCAACCTCGGCCGCGCTCGGGCCATGTTGCTCACCTTCATGTGCCGCGATTACCCGGTCGAGCCCGAGCTGCAGCCGTACATCGACAAGCCGCGTCTGAAGCTGATGTTCCGCGCCTCCAACAAAGAGGAACAACAGGTCGCAGAGGTGGCCGGCGGGTTCGGTAACGGCTTGGCGTGTTTCTCCTGCCACGGCCAGTTCAGCAACCACGCCCAGCCGTTCGTGAAGTTCGACTCGAGCGGCATGTACATCCCCGACGCGACCGGCGCGCAGAGCCTGAAGGGCCAGCTGGGCACGTCAGACCGTAATTTAATGGCGTCGCACTTCGACAAGCCCGAGGAAGCAGCGCTCGAGAAAGCGCAATGGTTCGGTTCGGACATCGAAAACCTGGCGGCCGGCGCCGCCGTCATGTCCAAGCACCCCAAGTTCCGCGAGTGCGCAGTTCAACAGCTGCTCGACCTCGGTGTCGGGCTCGATTTGGGCTTCGACACGAAGGTCAAGGGGCTGGCGGTCATGGGGGACTTCCTCACGGAAATCGCCGCGGCCGTCACCGCCAAGGACCCCGACCCCACGATTCAGGAGCTGGCCATCGCGACGTACTCGGACCCCCGCGTGATGGCGGCAACCCTCAACGGTTTGAAGCGATAAGCGCTGCGGAGATCGATCATGAAGATTAAAGACGAACTTTCTGCAATGCACCCGACGCAGCGGCGTCGCTTCCTGAAGCTGATGGGCGCGGCCTTGGCGGCGCCGGCGATTCCGGCCGCCATTCGCTACGCCTTCAACGAGATGGCGGGCGGCATCCCCTACGCCAACGCCGCGGCAGCCAACGAAGGCACCATCTTCCTCGAGTTCAACTACCGCGATCAGGTCGACTTGATGCACGTGTTCGTGCCGCCCGGCTTCGCCACGAACGCAAACCTCAAGCGCGGCGTGAACGGCGAACAGATTTCGCTGTTCCACCCGATGAGCGCGCTGACGAAATCGCCGACCACCAACCACTACCTGACTCCCGATTCGCTCGAGCTTTTGCCGTACGTCGACAACATCGCGATCGTCGACACCGGCGAAGCCACGATCGGCAACGTTCACGGCCACGAAGCTGGCAACGGCATGCGGTCGCCCGGTCGCATGATGGACGGCGGCGCCTCCGGCAAGGACGCCATGTACCTGATCGACGCGCCAGACGACGGCGCGAACGGCGCCGGTAGCGAGAAGCTCTACACGACGACGGCGACACCAGCCACGCTCCACAACTATTACCAAAAGAGCTTGGACGCCTCGCTCAAGAACGGCTTCACGTTCAAAGGCATCAGCCGCTTCAAGCACTCGGTCTATCACTACGGCGCGAAGCTGCCGGGCTCCGAGCTCGATCGGTTCAAGTCGAGAGAGAGCCTGTTCGGCGCCTTCCCGGCCGTTGTGGCGGACGCGAGCCTCGTGCCTACCGCCGGTCAAGCCGACCTGCTGGTGCGCATGATGAAGAGCGTCGACACGCGGCTCTTCAAGCGCCGCTATTCGGACAGCGAAGCCGCCAATCATATTGCGCAGTTGGACGAGACGCGCAGTCTGCTGCACATCGACAACCCGAAGGTCGTCAGCGTGCCGCTTAACACAGATGAAGAAGCGTACTGGAGCACGGGCGTACCGGCACAGCAGTGCACTCAGGGCGACAAAGACGTCGTCGCGTGCAGCACCGACACCACCCAAGGTGACAACTTCTCCAAGGCGCAAATCTGGGAGCAGTTCGGTTACGCCGCGAAGATCCTCGGCTCGGGTATCACGCGCAGTGCGGCGCTCGAGTTCGACTTCATGGATCTGCATGGCGACGGCGCGCGCCCGGAAAAAGTGCTCCAAGTCCAAGGCCAGCAAGCCTCCAAGCCGCTCGCCCGCATCATCAAGTTCATGAAGGATCTGGGCGTCTGGGATCGCACGCTGATCGCCGTGTACACGCTCGATGGCAGCCGTCGCCCGGCCGCCAATTCCTACGGCAACGACGGCAAAGGCACGATGATGCTCGCCGGCGGCATGATCAAGGGCGGCTACTACGGCGATATCCGAGTGACCAAGGACCTGGCCGACGGTCACGAATACGGCTTCCTGCCTCCCGATCCGACGACCGGCATGCCGATGGGCACGCCTGTCACCTCGTGGGGTGACAAGACGAAGCGCACACCCAGCGCCGACCTGTGGCTGACCGTGATGAAGGCGCTCGGCATGCCGGACAGCATTTCCAAGCAGTTCCCCGACGTGAAGAACGGCCAAGCGCACAGCTACATGATCAAGGCCTAAGCCCTGGCTACCAGCAGGGCTAACGCCCGCGTCCTCGCAAGAGACGCGGGCGTTCGTGTTTTCAGGCTCGCGTGCCGCGACCGCAGGCTCACACCTTGAGCAGATCGGGCAGCGTTTGATCGACGCGGGCTTCGTCCTTGCCCCAGGCGCTTTCGCTGCTGCCCATGGCTTTTAGCAGCGTGAACGGGACTTTACTGACGTTATCGTCGGGGTAGCGCACGTGTTGGTCGCTGAGCAGCGCTCCGCCGCCCTTGCCGAGGACGAGTAGCGGATAGTCCTTGCCGCTGTGTGACTGCGACTCCGACACGCACGAAGTGACGTAGATGCAGGAATTGTCGAGCAGGTTCCCGGCGCCGTCCGGCGTATCGCGCATTCGCGTCATCAGATCAGCCAGGTTCGACATCGCGAACAGGATGCCGGTGTGGAAGCCTTCAGTGGCGTAGGCCAGCCCCTTCGGGCTCAGGCGATGCCCGTAGTCTTCGTGAAACGTCACGTTGTCGAGCCCAGCATCTGCGTACGAGCCGTGGCACGCCGCACACGTAAACACGTAGCTAAAAACACGGGTAAGATCGCACGCAAGTGCGAACACCAAGAGATCGGCGAACGCCTGCCCGCGCTTGCGCGTAATCGCGCCGTCGGCTCCGCGATCCTTGTACAAGGCGTCAGGATCGCTCAACGTGCCGCACGAGTGCGGCATCGACTGCTCGGCGATTTGATTTTGCAGCTCGCCGATGCCGGTCAGGTGCCGGTCCAGACGCTGCTGGTCTTCGGTGCCGAGGCGCGCGCGCAGCGCCTTGGCGTCTTCGGCTACGGCGTCGAGCACGCGTTTCCTGCGCAGCAGCGTCGGATCCGGCCCCTTGGTGTTCGACGAATACTGCAGCAGCGACTGAAACAGCTTGGTCGGGCTGTATTCAGGGTGATTCGGCGCATTGGCGCCGTTGAACGAGACGTTGAAATCCAAGGCGCCAGCGCCGGTGGTGTTCGAGATGCCAACGTGAAGCCCAGTCGGGAACACCACGTCTTTGCCCAGCAAGGGCGCAATCAGCTGGTCGATCGACGGTAACTGCACGTCGCCGTCCTTGACGGCTTGCGCGCCCGTAAGCGCCGCGGCTGGCATGGTCTTGTGCGCCATCGTGTTCGGCACCTTGAGCGACAAGCCGCTCACGACCGACAGCCAGTCTTTGACGCCGGCCAGCGGCTGCAGCGACGCGCTCAGCTCCCAGTCCGCAGCCTTGCCGGTCTTGGCCGGCACCCAGCGATCCGGAATGATGCCGTTGCCGAAGAACCACGTACCAAAGCGCCGCGGCAGCGCCGTGCCGGCTGCATAGGCGGTGCCATTGTCGTTCAGCATCGCGAGCAGACGCGGCAGCGGCAGCGCGATCGCCGCCCCGCCGAGCACGCCGCGCAGGACGGTGCGCCGCGAAAGGCTGGTTTTCGAGCTCGGAGGGGACATCTTAGGGTGCCTTCGTGAAGGTAGGTTCCACGAAGCGGAAGGCTTCGCTGCTGCTGAGCTCGATCAGCAACTGGTCGGCGTGGTTGGAGGTTGCGGCGAAGCGCGCCGCCAGCGCGTCGAGCACCGGAGCGTCGGCCTCGACCGGGGTACGGCCCTGCGCGTGCGTGTAGAGCTTGCGCACGAAGCATTTGCCAGCCTCGGCGTTGCGGCGGAGCACGCTACCGAGCTCGGCGGCGTTGGCGAACACCACACCGTCGACCTGACCCGAGACGTCGATCGGCTTACCGTGATCGGTCTCACGAAACTGACCTATACCGTCGAACTGTTCGAGCCCGAGACCGATCGGATCCATCATCGCGTGACAGGCGGCGCACGCAGCGTTTGCGCGATGCAGCTCGAGCCGTTCGCGGAGCGTAGCGTTCGGATCTGCCGTCGGCGTCGCGAGTGTGGTGTCGACGCCCGGCGGCGGTGACGGCACCGTGCGACACAACAAGGTTTGCGCCACGAACTTGCCGCGCGCAGTCGGTGACGAACGCTGCGGCAGCGCGTACGCCGCCAGCAAGGCACCCGCACCCAAGAGCCCGGCGCGCGCAGAGCCGACGGGGAGTTCGACGCGCCGAAATGCAGTCGAGCCGATCGTCGGCAAGCCGTAGAAGGTGGCGAGCTCGTCGTTCACGAACGTGACGCGCGTGTCGTACTGGGCCAAGAAATCGCTCGGCGCGTCGAAAACGGCGTCCAACATCCGGCGCGTCAGCTCCTCGTGCATCGACTCGCGCAGGCTGTCGGACCAGGCCGGGAACAGCGCGGGGTCTTTGATCGAGCGGTACAGCCGTTCGATCCCGTAGAGGTCGTCGACGAAGGTCGCGAGCGCACCGCGCGCTTTGTTGCTCGCCAAGAGCCGCGTGGCGGCTTGCCGTACGCCGGCTTCGGTGTCGAGCGTGCCGCTCTGCGCGGCGTCGAGCAAGGCTTCGTCCGGCAAGCTGGTCCAGAGCTCGGCCGCCAGCCGCGACGCCATTTCGAAGCCGGTGTATTTGAGCCGCCCGGCATCCGCTGCGCTCGGTTGCCCCAGCTCCGCGCGGTACAGGAAATTGGGCGACTGCAGGATTCCGCTCAACGCGTAGCGCAAGCCAATCAGCGGGCTGTTCGTCTCTTGCTCGATGGCTTGAGCCACGCCCAGATAGCGCGCGCGCTCAGCCGCGTCGAGCGGGCGCCGAAACGCGCGACGCCCAAAGCTGTCGAGCGAGCGCGTCAAGCAAGCGCTGTCACCGACCGCGGTCGGCACACACGCGACGACGCTGGCGGCTCGAGTCGCGTCTTTCAGCGCCACATCCAGCGCAGCGCCGAACGTCGCCTCATACTGCCCTACCCCGGCGGGTGATATCGAGACCGCCGACGCGCCGACGCTGGCGAACCCGTCGCTCTCGGTATCGGGCTCGACCGCGGCGACCGGTACGTCTTCACCGAGCAAGTCGTGCAGGCTGTTGGCGACCTCGGCCGCGGTGAGCTTGTGGAGGTGCGCACCCGGCTGTGGTCCTAGAGCTGAGCTGTTGGACGCACCGCCCACGCCCGGCGTGCCGCCGTTCGACTGGCCGAACACGGGTCCACCGAGAGAGCCACCGCGAATGTCGGCGGTGCACGCCACCATGCCCACCGCGAGCGCCATCAGCAGCAGCGTCCTCATCAACGACCGATCGCGCATGAAATTCCAGCCAAAGGAGCTAATTCCGTCGATAATCGACCGCCGACGGAGGCTCCTTTAGTTGGTGCCAACAGGTGCGCGTTTTGGCTAACCAGAGCGAAGAAAGACCACCTTAGAGGAGACGTGTGGCGACCGGTTCCCTACCTTAGGGCTTCGGGGTTCGGGGTTCGCTCGACGATCGTGCAAGCTTCGCTTTCTTGCGGCCGTGCACTACGCCGTCTGGCTGCACGCGAGCCCGCAACAAGCCACACGCGGTGATGCGACGCTCAGCTTTCGGATGGGCTTTCGCGCGCTGCGCCGCGGTCGCGCTCGGCGGCGTTCGGCTGCGTTGTTCTTCGTGCGTGGGTCGGGTCCGCTCGCGCTCGAGGCAGAAGCCGACGGCGCATGCCGCTAGTTTTGCTGCGGTTTCGCGCGTTCGTTCGGACGCTGCTGCTTGAGCAAGCTGCGGCGGGCCTGGCGCTGCGAACGTCGGTGACGCGCGCACGCGGTGGCTCTTTCTGGGCGCACCGCGCTGGCGCCTGGCGCTGGCGTCTTCCCTGGTCGCCCATGCGCTGTCGTTCGGCGCCGGCTACGGGCTGCGCGCGCTGGGCTGGGTTTGAGCATCGCTTTCGAACGGCGCGGGCCTGCTACACCCGCCCACCTGTCTGCGTAATTTTCAAGGGCGAGCGCCTGCTCTCCACCTGAGCAGGCTACTGAAGCATATAGGACTTACTTTGGGAGCCCCTCCATGACTCAGCCCTTGGCAAGAGCCAGGCTCATCAGCGTGCTTTTCGTCAATGCCGTCGCCGCAGCTGCTTGTAGCGGCGGCAGTGACGCCCTGTTCTCCGATGCTGGTCTGAGCGGCAGCGTCGCAACAGAAACGACCGCTGGCAGCAGCGGCCAGGCCAGCAACACCGCCGGCTCGAGCAGCCAAGGCGCCACGTCCGCAGACGGCGGTAGCTCCCCGGCCGACGGTGGAAAGCCCGGCGGAGGCGACTCCTCGCAGGCCGGCACCGCCCCAGTCGGCGGCGCTGTCGGGACGAGCGGAACCGGCAGCGCTGGCACCAGCAACGGCGGCTCGTCAGCTACCGCTGCGGGCTCCAGTCAAGGCGGCGCGGCTGGTGCGAGCGGCACCGCCGGTAGCTCCGGCGGCCCCGGAACGGCTGGCACCGGCGGCATGTCGGCGATCCCGATCAACGGCAACGGCAATTGCGCAGATGGCCAAACCTGCGACTTGAGCTGCGTGCCGCAATTCCCGGCCAGCCCGCCCAAGACTTGCACCAACCTGTGCTCGGGCTCGAGCGACTGC
Source organism: Polyangiales bacterium (assembly GCA_038230915.1). GTDB lineage: Bacteria > Myxococcota_A > Polyangia > Polyangiales > Polyangiaceae > PMG-095. Next base: position 11,549 of record JBBRMI010000051.1, read on the forward strand.
ACCGCGCAGTGCGCGGGTGAAAAGTGCAACCTGGGCTGCAGCGCCACCGCGCACTGTCACGAGACGTGCGCTGCCGGTGGCAACTGCACGGTCACCTGCGCCAACGCCAGCACTTGCACTCAAGACTGCGCCGGTGCGGATTGCTCACAGACCTGCGCCGGCACCGCCAAGTGTAAAACGAGCTGCGCTTCGGGCGATTGCCAAAGTCACTGCGCCGGCAACGCCAGCTGCGATTCGACGTGCGCGGGCGGCGGCTGCGTCGACAGCTGCGGTGGCCAGTCCACCTGCACCAGCGACTGCGCCGGCGGCAATTGCGAAATGACCTGCGTGGAAGGCGCGAACTGCACCTTCACGTGTCCCGGCGGCGGCTGCACCTTCCACTGCAACGGCGGCGGCACCTGCAACACCTCCTGCGGCAGACATGAAAACTGCAAAGGTTGAGGTTGAAACCTGCGAGGGCCCGAGCCGAAGGCGGGGAGCGCCGCAGGCGCAGTGAAGCCCAAACCCGAAATCGGCGCGCGAGCTAGAGGCTCGAGCGGGAACCGCGGATGGGGGCTAGCTCCCAGGTGGCGCCGATGATGCTGCCGTCCAGTTGATTCGGGCCGCTGTCGACGGCGACACGTCCGTCGGCCTCATCGAGGTGCCAGAGCGCGACCGTCGCCGCATCGGCGCTGAGGCGCGGCTCGGGCGCGAAATCGGCCGCGTAGCGATTGCTGGACGACAGTCGAACATCGGCGATGAAGCCGTCGATCGGCGGCCAATACAGCGTGCCGCCCGCCGAGTCGAACGCACGTTCATGGCGCGCCGTCGCGCCCAAATAGAGCGTGCTCTGCGGGTTGGCGATCGGCTCGACCGAGTCCATGCTGCCGACCATCGTGCCGTCGATGTAAAGGCGAAACGAGCCGCCGCCATACGACGACGCGAGATGATGCCAAGCGGCGGCGCTGGGAAGTGACGGCGCTACCGCGGTCAACCAGAAGCGCTCGCGCACGAAGGCCCAACTGCCGACCACGTGCGACGGCACCAGCTCGCGACTCGGGAACTCGTCCTGAGTTAGGGCCTCCGGCGTCCCGAACGTGAGCTGGATGTCGCCGACGCCGGTAATCCACCGATTCAACACGCCGTGCCCGCCGACGTAATTCCTGACGAACACCCAGGCTTCGATCGCAAAATCTTGCGGGAGATTGAGCAACGCCGAACTCGGGATTTCCACGCGATCGTAGGGGCCTCTGAACGACAACGCCCAAGCGTGACCCGAGCAAGGATCGCCATCGACGCACACCGGGGGATTGGGAGGATCGGCCGATTTTAGGGGCACGGGCGGCAACAGGTGCACCGCGACGTCATTTTCACACGCCAAGGACGCAAACAGTAGAACCGACCCGAGCGCGGACCGACCGCGCCGGATGTGCCACGCCGTCACTTCGAGCTTTCCAACCGACCTTTGACGCGAGCAAGCGCCGCTTTGGCGTCGGGCGCGAGCTGCGAGTCCGGATAGCGCCTCGTCAGCGTCTCGAACGCGGTGACGGCCGCGCGCAGCTCACCCGTTTGCTCACTGGCCAGACCGCTGCGCAACAGCTTCGTCTCGACCGCCAGCGTTTCGGGGCGATGCTTGATCAGATCACGGCGCAGGCTCGGCGTCGCCGGCAGTTCTTCCACAGCCACGTCGGCCGGAGCGGCTTCCGCTACGGGCTTGCTCGGCTCGGTCCCGCTGACCCAAGACTGAGAGGCCGTGAGCCGGCTCTGCCCGCCCGCATACTGCACCAGCACTTCGCCGTCTTCGACGTGCACGACGGTCTTCGGCCCGGTCGCGGTTTGTTCGACACTGACACTGAAGATCGTGCCGACATCGACCACGCGCGCCACAGCGGTGACGACCGAGAAGGTGCGCCCCGGCTGGTGCGGGATAACGCAGCGCACGCGGCCGTGATCCAAACGCAGCGCCGAAGAGGCGTGCGTTGCGCCGAGCTCAGTCAGCGACACCTTGGTGTTCTCCAGCAGGTCAATCTCCATGCCGGCGCTGGTCTTGATCCGCGCTTCCGCATCTCGCGAGGTCTCGAGCGTGCCTTCGGCGCCGAGCTCGGTGGGCGCACCGACGCTCAAACCGGTCGATTTGGCGCCCTGAACGCCAGTTACGCTGCCGCGCAACGCCACCACCTGGATGCCCGGCATGGTTGGCGCAGCTTGCCGCCACAGCCGAGCACCACCCCAAGTCAAAAGCGTGAAGCCTGCGGCCAGCGCCAACGCCGCGACGACCCGCGCCCGCGTCCCGAAGCGTTCTTCGGGCGCCAACGACACTTCCACCATCCGCGATACGATCTTCTCGCGATCGACCTGGAAGCGTCGCGCCGCCAGATCATCTTCGAGCTCGGCGAGCGGGGCCAGGAGCTCGGCCACTCTGGGGTCGGTGATCATTGGTCCCCCCGGATGCCACGCAAGTTGGCGCGCCGCAGCAGCTCTTGATGACCACGCGACAAACGACGTTGAGCGGCGGCCACCGACACGCCCATCATCGACGCAACCTCAGCCAAGCCGTGGCCGAGCAGGTCGTGCAAGAGCAGGGTCTGGGCTTGATGAGCGTTCATGCGCGAGAGGGTGTCCTGAAGCCATTCGAGTTTCTGGCGAGCTTCGAGCTTCCGCTCCAAGCTGGGTGCGGCCACGCGCTCGACGCGCGATGTGCCAGTGCTTTCGCGCTCGAAGAGCCGGCGCTCACGCGTCCTGCCCCGCAGCGCGTCGAGCGCCACATGAGCGGCGATCGAACCCGCCCAGGCCGAAAGACTCACGACCTGCACGCGCTGTTCGCCGGTCAGCGTGCGGACGATGCGCTCGAACGAGACCTGTACCAAGTCCTCGTAGTCGCCCGAGTTGTCGCGCAGGATTTTCTGCAGCGTGCGCGCCACGACCGGATACAAGAGATCGTACAGCGCCGCGTGGGCCCAACGTTCGCCCACGACCACACCGGCGAGCAGCGCCTCGTGTGTGGGAGGTGTAGGTTCGCTCGGATGCGGGGCGTGCAGTGCCGCTAGCTCGGACTTGGGTGCACCCACAATCGCATCCTAACATGGCCAATTACCCCGAAGTCGCGCGAACCCGCCCGAGCCAGACAATTTGTTTATTCTCTGCTTTTGTACTGTTTGGGGGCCCAGCCCCAAACAGGGGTTTCCGCTGCCTCTAGCCGCCGCCTGAGAAGCGTAAACCTGTTGAGAAGGCGTAGCCGACGGCGGGTGCGCGACCTGAGTCGTCGTGGCCGACCGTGATGGCGACTGAGGGCCGGAGCGCGGTCGCCTCGGCGCCGGCAACCCACGCCAGATTGCTGACGAGCTTGAGCCCGAGATTCACGCTCAAGCGCCCGCCAAGGCGATTTTGCGCCGCGTCATCGGGCGTGGATTTCAGCGGATCAGTCGCGGATATCAGCAACCGCTCGAATACGAATTCACCGGTGAGCTCGGCGCTCAATCGCGTCGTTCGTCCACCGAGCCTTGCGCCGAGACCGCAAGATGCCGACCACCAGGTGAGCGCTAAGTCGCCAGGGCGCTCGGCGTAGCGCAGCGACAGCAGCCCGAGCACCCCCGGCGCTCCTGGCAACGCCACGTAGCCGCGCCCCAACCCGCCCAAACGGTACGCTCCATGATCGAGCCCGGGACCCGCAAATAGGGCCAAATCGGCGTTCCAAGCCAGCGACTCGGGCGGCGGCGACGCCACAGTCGGCAAAGGCGTAGGCAAAGGCAACGGAGGCGGCCGCGGCGGCGGCGTGCCCGCACCATCACGGGCTGCGACGAATGCGGCGATCACCGCACCGACCGAAGCCCAACGGCTCTTCGGATTGGCTCGCTCGGAGAATGCCATCACGCGCGTCTCGATCAACGTGCCGCTGGCGTTGCGATCGTGGAACTCGATCGTGAGCTCGGGCGCGCCGGGATCTGCGGCGCGAATCAGCGCGTACCAAGAAACTACCGTGGCGGGGGCCAGATCCTCCGCCGCCGGACAACGCCCTGCGCCGATCGCTTCCTCGCAGCTCTGCGTAACGACTCGAACGGCGGCAACCTCCGCCGGAGGCTCGAGGGCGATCGCGACGCTCAACATCCGCCGGGCAGCTTACGCGACGAGCCGCGGCAATTGTACCCGGCGAAAGCGCCGCCGAGAACCGGTCGATTTCTTGTCTGCTCGAAACAGGGTCGGGCGACTTCGAACCAAGGCCAGGGAAATCAGCATGTTTGTCTCGCTCCGTCCCGCACGTGCGTCGCTCTACGCCCTCGTCTGCTCGAGCCTCGCCGCGCTGGCGAGTTGCACCGGCACCGTGGACAATTCCCCCGGTAACGGGCACCAACAGCCCGCCGGGACCGCTGGTGCCGGCAATGCCGGCGGTAGCGGCGGCGGCGGCCCAGCTGTGGTCACCGAGCCGATAGCCCCCTTCGCCCCCTCCGAGCCGGCGCTGCCCCGACTGACCACCGCCCAGTACCAGAACGTGATCCGCGACCTGTTCAACGCAACGATTCAGGTGCCGGACCTCGAGCCCGATCAGCGGCCGTACTCGTTTTCGATCATCGGCGCCTCGACCACCACCGTGTCCGAGCACGGTGTCGAGCTGTACAGCCAGGCTGCCTTCAGCATCGCCAAAGCCGTGTTCGCCGACATGGCGCTGCGGACGACCGTCGTCGGCTGCACACCGGCGACCCCGCTCGACGACGCTTGCCTGGCCCAATTCATCAACCAATTCGGCTTGCGCGCCTGGCGCCGCCCGGTCACCGCCGACGAGCTGGCGCGCTATCAGGCCCTGGCCGGCACGATCGGTCGCGCCGATCCGTGGGTCGCGTTGCAGTACGTCACGGCTGCCATTTTGCAGTCGCCCAGTTTCCTGTACCGGGTCGAGCTGGGCGAGGCCGACGCTTCGAAGCCCGGCTGGCTCCACTACACCGGCTACGAGATGGCGTCGCGGCTGTCGTTCTTGCTGCGCAACAGCTTCCCCGACACCGAGTTATTCGCAGCTGCCTCGCGCGGCGAGCTGGTCGCCAAAGACGGCGTGCTCGCGCAAGCCACGCGCCTGCTCAACGACACTGGTCCGACCGAGACGATGATGAGCTCGCTGTACTCGGAGTATCTAGACTTGCCGTTGCTCGACAACGTGAAGTTTCCCGACGCGATGGATCCGAACCACACGCTCGGCGCGTCGATGCGCAGCGAGGTGCTCGAGATCGTCAACCGGATTGCCCTCCGCGAATCGGGCGACATGCGTACGCTGTTCAACACGCGCCAAGTCGCCGTCAACCAAGACTTGGCCGGGCTCTACGCTTTGGCACCCAGCGCCTCCACCGCGCTCGTCCCCGCTGAGCTGAGCGCCGACGGGCCGCGCGCCGGCATCCTCACGACCGGCGCGCTGTTGACGCTCAACAATCGTCCCAACCGCACGTCGCCCACGATTCGCGGCCTGTTCATTCGCCAACGCTTGCTGTGCGGCACCGTGCCGCCGCCGCCACCCGGCATCCCGGCGATCATGGACACCGACGTGGGGCCGCCCAAGACAATCCGCGAAAAGCTCGCCCAGCACCGCAGCAACCCCACCTGCGCAGCTTGCCACCAATTCATGGATCCGATCGGCCTCGGCATGGAAGACTTCGACCAATACGGGCGCTTCCGCAGCACGTACGACACCGGGCAAGTGGTCGACGCCGGTGGCGACGTCGACGGCACGACTTTCATCGGCGCCAAGCAACTGGGCCAGGTCTTGTCGCAGGATCCGCGTGTCACGGCTTGCCTGGTCAAGCAGCTCTACCGCTACGGCTCAGCGCGGCTCGAGGCCGACGGCGAAGCCGCTACGCTCGAAGACCTGGACACCGCCTTCACAGCCAAAGGCTTTCAAATGCGGCCGCTGTTGCTCGAACTCGTCAGTAGCGACGGCTTTCGTTTCACCGTGGAGGGCGCCAAGTGATCTCACGTCGTCGAATGTTGCGCGGCATGTTGGGCGGCTCGGCCGTCGCGCTGGGCCTGCCGCTGTTCGAGGCCATGCTGAACCAAAACGGCACGGCGCTGGCCGCCGGCACGGGCTTACCCGTGCGCTACGGCCTGTTTTTCTGGGGCAACGGGCTACCCTGGACGTATCGCCACCGCGGCACCACCGACACGGTCTCGCCCGGTATCACACACACGCTCGACGACAGTCTGACTGATCTCTACACCCCAACGACGGAGGGGAAAGGCTTCGCGGTCACCGAGACGCTCAAGCCGCTCGAGCGGCATTTGGCGAACCTCAACGTGGTCAGCGGGCTCGAGCCAAAAACCGCCATCCCGGCTGCGCCCGTCGGCCAATCCGACGGTCACATGCGCGGTATCTCGGTGGCGCTCACTGCCGACCAAATCCGCCCGATGGGCTTCGATCACGACCCGCACATCTTCGCCGTCAATCGCGCGACGCTCGACCAATACATCGCTAAGCATCCGCAGTTTTACACGGACGGCGCGCCGCAGTACCACTCGCTCGAGCTGGGCATGAGCAGCGCCGTGTTGCACGATTTCGGCACGTGGAACGCGGTTTCGCACAACGGCCCCAACTCGATCAACCCGCCACTGCGCGACCCCAAGAAGCTGTTCGACCAGCTATTTTCGGTCAAGCCCGATTTGACCGAAATCGCCCGCCGCACCAGTGTGCTCGACGTCGTCGCCGAAGACACCAAAAAGCTCAGCGCGCGCCTCGGCAAACGCGACCGTAACCGCCTCGACGAGCACCTGACCCACATCAGCGAAATCCAGCGCCGGCTCAACGTCACGCGCGCCGCGTGTGTCAGCCCCGCCGACCCCACGGCCACCTTCGCTGGCGAACCCTCCGTGCTCGACAAGCTCGACGTGATGGCCGACATCTTGGTCGCGGCGCTACGCTGCGACATCACGCGCGTGTTCACAATCGCGTTTACGACCGGCGCATCCCTGATGCAGATGAACGGCAAGGGCGAGATCAACGGCACCGGCGCACACCAGATGCACGACGCCTGCCACGGCGGCGAACGCGACGTCATCACTGCCTTCACCAAACTGAATTTTACGGCCTACGCCAAGCTCTTGGACAAGCTGACCGCGGACAAAGACGTCAACGGACAGACGCTGCTCGACAGCTCACTGATCATGGGCACGAGCGAGTACGGCGAAGGCTTCACCCACAGCAACAAAGAGCACCCGTTCATCTTTGCCGGCAAAGCCGGCGGCAAACTGGACACCGGCTGGCACGTCCGCGAAGAGGGCGGAAACATGGCGCGCGCTCACCTCACCGTGCTGCGCGCGCTCGGCATCGACGCGCCGAGCTACGGCTTTAACGGTGGTGAAACGTCCTCCGTGCTACCGTTCCTGCTGCCATGAAGCGATCCAATAAATCCGAGCGCGCCACCCTGACACTTTTGAGCCTCGGCGCGCTTTGGCTTGCCGCTTGTTCGGACGGCGCCACGACGCCGAATGCGTCGGCGCAAGCGGGCGCGCCCGGCACTGCCGGTGGCGCGGGCGTAACCAGCACCGCAGGCACGGGTGCTGGCGCGACAAGCGGCGGTAGCGCGACCGGCGGCACAGTGTCCAACGGCGGAGCGGCATCGGGCAGCGGCGGGCAAGCGACGGGCGGCACCGGTGGAGCAGCCAGCGGCACGGCAGGCCAAGCCGGCGCAGGCGGCAGCGGAGGGGCGGTCGACCCGGGACCGGTCAAGCACCACGTCATGGCCCTCGAATACCCGGGCAAATTGGTGGAAATCTCTGCCGAAGGCCAGAAGCTATGGGAACACCAAACCCCCAGCCTGACAGTCATGTTCAACGTGCTCGCGAACGGCCACATCTTTTACCCGCACGGCGGGGACAAGCGTGGCGCCGAAGAAATCGATCGCGATCACAAGGTCGTGTGGAACTACGATAGCCCCGCTGGTGAGCTGCTCGGCGGCGAACGGCTGGCGAACGGCAACAGTTTGCTGGGCGAAGGCGGGCCGCCCAAAGCGCTCGAGCTCGACCAGGCAAAAGCCGTCGTGCGCTCGATCGACGTGACGACCACGGGAACCGTGGCGCACACGCAAATTCGGCACCTGCATCGGCTTGCGAACGGCAACGTGCTGCTCGCGCTCGAGAACGAAGGCGTGGCGCGTGAAATCGACGCCACCGGCGCGACGGTGTGGGAATACAAGGACATCCTCCGCATCCACGAAGCCGTTCGCTTGCCGAACGGCAACACGCTGATCGGCGGCGGCGAGTCCAAGCGCGTGCTCGAGGTGACGAGCGGCGGCCAAATTGCCTGGGAATTCAACGACAAGGACGCGCCCGAACTGGGGCTCACCTACATCTGCAGCGTGCAGGTGCTGAAGAACGGCGACTTGCTCGTCGCCAACTGGCTCGGCGGTGGCGGCGGCGCCGGCGTGCATGCCTTTCAAGTCACGCGCGACAAGAAGGTGGTTTGGAAGCTCGACGACCACCAGATGCTCAAGTCGGTGACGACCGTCACCGCGCTCGACGACTGAACCGACCCCAGGCAGCGTCACGACGCGGCGGCGGACGTCAGCTCGCTGTCGCGCTGAAAACCGCGCCCCGGCATGCCGAACAAGTAGCCCTGCAACAGATCCGCTCCGATGCTGGCGAGCGTATCGCGCTCTTGCTCGGTCTCGACGCCCTCGCACACGACGCGCATGCCCAGCTCTTGGGTGCACAGAGCGATCATCGATTTGATCAATCCGGCCTTGGCCGTCGAGCTGTCGACGTCGCGCACGAGGGAGATATCGAGCTTCACGATATCGGGCCCCAGCTGGCGGAAGCTGGAGAGCCCGCCGTGGCTGGCGCCCAAGTCATCGACCGCAATCCGATAGCCCAGCTCGCGCAACTGGCTGATTCTGGCTGGCAACTGGTCGACGCGGTAGAGCGCGGCCCGCTCGGTGACCTCCAGCACCACGCGCTCAGCGATGCGCGACAACGGTGATTGGAGCGCGTACAGGTGGTCGGTCGTCAAATCGAGGGCGTGAAGATTGACGCACAAGAGCGCAGCCGGCGGCGCCGTCCGCGCGGCGTCGGCGACCGTGTCGCGCACGCGCTCGCCCAGCTCCTGCACGCGCCCCAGCCGTTCGGCGGCGTCGAGCAGCTTGCCTGGCGTGGACAAGTCCGCATCGGCCGAGCGGAGTAGCGCTTCGTAGCCGAACAGCTGCTGCGACGGCCACGAGATGATCGGCTGGTAAGCGACCCACAGCTTCTCGAGCGCGCCCTCGAAGCGACTGCTCAGATCCTCCAAGTCCTCGATCAGCCAACCGCCGGCTTCACACACCTCGAGTGCCTTGCGCTTCAGGAGCGAAAGCCGATGGTGGGCCGCAGCATCTTTCACGATCGCCACCAGGCGTCCGGCTTCGACCGGTTTGGCCAGGTAACGAAACCCGCCTTGCTCCATCGCCTCCATCGCGGTCGACAGCGAGGGATTGCCGGTTAGGAAGATCATCGGCACGTCGAGATCGAGCTGGCGGATTTCACGCAGGAACTGCATGCCGTCCATCCCCGGCATCATCAGATCCGAAACGATGGTGTCGAAGCGCCGCCCGCTTCGCAAGACGCCCATCGCTTCGATTCCGCTGGCGGCAGTCGTCACCGCCAGGCCCGCGCGGCTCAGCAAACGCTCGGCAAGCTTCCGCAGCTGCTCCTCATCGTCAACGACCAGCACCTCTGTGTCGCGAGTCGGCATCGCACACCTCCGGGCCGCACTTCGTTGTCGCGTGAGAGCGGCCTCGTAAATACGCATACGCCCCGCCAGGCTGACTGTCCAGGCACTGGCGGGGGCGCTGGCGTCATGTCGCTACTGGGGCAACTTCGGGAAATCGCGCAGGTAGTGGCAGGTATAGCCGCCGGGATTCTTCTCCAGATAATGCTGGTGATAATCTTCGGCCAACGTGAACGGGCCGGCGTCGGTGATCTCGGTCACCAGTGGGCGGGGCCATTTGCCACTGGCATTGACACGCTTCTTCGCACGCTCGGCGGCCTCACGCTGTTCCAACGAGGTGACGAAGATCGCCGAGCGGTACTGCGAGCCATCGTCGTTGCCCTGACGATCCTTGGTCGTCGGATCGTGCATGCGAAAGTACCAATTTTCGAGCAGGTCTTCGTATGTCAGCTTCTTCGGGTCGAAGATGATGCGCACGGCTTCGGCGTTGCCAGTGGCGCCGGTGTGCACGTCTTCATATTTCACGCCGGCTTTGCCGCCGGTGTAGCCGACCTCGGTTGATATGACGCCGGGGATTTTGCGAATGATGTCTTCCATGCCCCAGAAGCAGCCGCCGGCCAGAATCGCGGTCTCGAGCGTGGGCGAGCAGCCGGGCGCCTCCCCCGGCGCCGGTCGAGCGCACGAGTTGTCGCTGGAGGCGACCGGCGCGGTCCTGGGCACGTCGACGCCGAACAGCGGCAAATAGTCGGCGTAGCCAGACTCGGCTAGCTTGGCGACCGGGATAAAGCGCATTGACGCCGAGTTGATGCAGTAACGGAGGCCGGTCGGGCGCGGGCCGTCCTCGAAGACGTGGCCCAGGTGGGAGTCGCCCTCCTTCGAGCGTACTTCGACGCGCCGCATCCCGAACGTCACGTCGCTGTGATTGATGACGCGCGAGGCGTCGACGGGGCGCGTGAAGCTGGGCCAGCCGGTGCCCGACTCGAACTTGTCGCGCGAGCTGAACAGCGGCTCACCAGTTGCTACGTCGACGTACAAACCTTCTTCGTGGTTGTCCCAGTACTTGTTGCTGAATGGGGGCTCGGTGGCCTCCCGTTGAGTGACCTCGTACTCCAGCGGGCTCAGCTTCTGGCGGAGCTCCGCATCCGTTGGCTTCTTGTACATTTTGGTTCCGTACACTTTCGGGGCGCCCGCCTGCGCCTGGCTCTGTACGTTGACCTTGCCGGTTTCGCTACCCATCTTGCGCTCACAACCGAACGCAAACAGAGCCAGCGCCAGCAAGGCGAGGGGGAAGAGCCAGAGAATCGGGGAGAATCGGGCCGCCATGCCACTGTGTACGAGGCCAACGCCCGCAGAGTTACAGCCCAATTCCAGGCTGGTTGAACGCCGTCAGTCGTCGCCCGAAACGAGAGCGAGACAACAGGAAGGCGGGAAGGCGGGAAGGGCAGACTTCTTTGGTGGGTGAAAGCAGGCCAGTCGACGTGCTGGTCTGCGATTCGCTTCAGTCGCGTGCTCGGACCACAAAAACCTTCCCGCCTTCCCGCCTTCCTCTGACCATTGGTCTCATTTTTCAGCCGCCCGCCCGCCAAGCCTGGCTTCTGGCAAGGCTTTCGCGAGCACCGAAGCGGAACGTAGGTGGCTACGTGAGCATCGGAGCGCAGCGAAAACGCAGCCAGAAGCCAGGATCGGCGGGCGTGCTCAACAACTGAAATGAGACCAATGGTGAGCCGCCTTCCTGTTGCCTCGTTTGCTCACTGCTCAGTCGCCGGGGACGTCGCCGGATAGGCCGACGTAGAATTGGCGGCCGAGGGCGGGGCGGGTGTCAGTGAGCTCCAGGGGGTGGCGGCGGGCGTTGGTGAGATTGAGGGCGCCGACGAACAGGTTGAGCGCGGGGAACAACGCGTAGGCAACGCGCGCGTCGAGCAGCCCGAAGCTCGAGCTGTAGCGGGGACCGTCGTTGAATTCACCCGCAAAGGCGCTAGAGACGATGCGGCAACGCAGAGTCGCGTTGAGTCTTTCGAGCTCGAACAGCGAAGAGAGCGTGACGGTGTGGGCCGGACGATTCGGCAAGGCGTGGTGGCTCCCCTCGTCCCTGGTCCAGAGGTAGGCGTAGGCGGCGTCGAACGAGAGGGCGTCGAGCGCTTTGACGCGCGCGCTGACGTCGCCCCCCGCGGTGTGAGCATACTCCACGTTCTTGTAAACGTAGTCGGTGACGCCTAGGAGCTGCATCTGCGGCAGAACATCGATGCTGATCAAATCTTTGATCGTGTTGGCAAAGCCGCCGGCCCGGAGCCGCCAACGCTTGGAGCGCGCCGTCACGTCGCCCGTCACGCCCCAAGATGATTCGGGCCGAAGCTCGCTGTTGCCGAGCACACGGTACCCGAGCGCCGAGTGGTCGAACTGAAAGCCGAACTCTTTGGCGGTCGGGGCGCGAAAACCGCGGCCTAGCGCGACGCGCGCACTGAGCGCCTCTGAAAATTGATACGCCGTCGCAAGCCGTGGCGCAGCCACGATGCCGTAGCGATCGTGCAGCTCGGCGCGACCACCGGGCATCACCGTCCAACGCTCGGTCGCCTTCCAGCCGAGCTGCGCATAGAGCGCGCCGGTCGACAGCAATCGCGGCTTGATCTCGGTCACGTGCTGTTGAGATAAATCGGGCAAGACGCGCGTCAACTCTTGCGAGAAATGCTCGGCGTCACTCCGCACCCCGACGACCCACGTTCGCGTACGGCCCTCCGGGACGGTCACGATCGCTTCCAGCCCCTGATTCGACAGCTCCTTCTTGCGCAGCTCGTCCAGGGGAGAATTTCGGCGATCGCGCTTCGAATCATCGAAGAACCAATTGCGCGCCAAGCTGAAGTCGACGCGCGTCCCGCCCGAGAGCTCGATCGTTTCCTGCGCCCGCAGCAGGAAACGATCGGTGACGTCCGGCACGTCGATCAAGTAGACGCCGAGCCCCGGCACGTTGTCCGATTCGAGGCCGTCGGACCTGTCACGCACCCAACGCGCGCGCAGCTTGAGCTCCACATGACGCGTCGGGCGCGTGCCGGCGCGCAAGCCGACCAACGTCGAGCGCCATTTCGGGGCCAAGAGATCGGGCTTGTCGGGTTGGCGCTCGATGCCGGGGCGGTGATGCAGCGACGTATCGAGCACCAGCCATTCGTCGCCGTGACGGTAGGCGCCCGAAGCCGTTGCCAACGCCTCGCCGCTCGAGCGGCCTTCAGCGCGGTAGTGAGCGCTCGGGCCGAGCGCCTGCGGCGACGCGCTCACGACGTTGATCACACCGCCGAGCGCGTTCGTGCCGTACAGCGAGCTGGTCGGTCCGGTGACGTACTCGATGCGCTCCACGTCCGCGAGCGGCAGCTGCGACAGATCGACGACGCCGTCTTGATCGCCGACGACACGCTCGCCGTCTTCCAACACCAGCACCCGATCGGCGTCGAGACCTTGCATTTGCGCGCCGCTCGGGCGGCCGAGGTAGCCGTAAGTTTCCGGGTTCACCTGCAGATTTGGCTCGCCGGCCAGCGCCTCGGCGACGTTGGTGGCACCGCGGCGTTCGGCTTCTTTGCGCGTGACGAAATCAGTGCGCACCGTCGCGCGCTGCGAGCTTTCCGGCGTGCGGGTGCCGGTCACGACCACCTCGACCGCCTTGCAGGCCTCGGGGTGCTTAGGATCTTTCTTGCAGTCCTCGCCGAGCGCGGGGCGCGCGGAAAGCAGCGCCAACGAAAGACTGACCGCGCGCTGCCCTCGCCTCATCGCGCCCTTCGCACGGGCTCAGCGCACGGACTTGGCTTCGAGGCTGAGCGTCGCCTGCTCAATCGCCGGATCGCCGACCAAGTCCGCGAACCTGAGCAGGTATTTGGAGGCACCGTCGGCGCCGATCACCAGCCACACGCTGGTGCTGAGCGCGAGCGGATCCGTACCTGGCTCGAGCCAGCGCTGGCCGAAAGCGGTCACGACGCCGTCGGCGCGGTACGCGAGACTTTCGTCGCTGAGCGCGGCGAAATCGACGCCGTCGAACAGCTTCTTTTCGGAAGCGGCCGTGCGCTTTTGGATGACGGCTTCGGTTTCGGTAGCGGTGTCGGCAGCCTCGAGATCGACGGCTCCCATGCCGCGCGTCCCGGACAGCCCGCCGTTGACCGAGATCGACTCGCGTCGAAAACATAGCTGCCAGGCGGCCGATGTCACGGCTTCGGCCGGTGTGAGCGCCGAGACTTGCTCGGTATCCAGATCCAAACAGCCGGAAGGTTGCTTGTCGTCGTCTTTGCTGCCGCCGGCGGTCGCGTCGATCTGGGCGACGTCATGGGTTTCACCAATCCCGGCTGCGGTCACCTCGGCGTAGCGGACGTGATAGAGGGCGGAGACCGGCGCCCCCAGCTCCTCGCCGTAGTAGCTGAGGATCTGCAGCTTGAACAGCCGTGCTCCGTCGCGTAAGGCGTACACGTGATAGCGGCTGAACAGCTGGTGCGTGGCGCCGCCGTAGTCGTACCAATCGAGCAGCGCGCCGCCGGCGCGATCCTTGAGCATCAACGGCACCTCGGGCGCGGTGTCGGTCAGGTACGTCGGCGCGGAGAGCGGGCCGAATGCGCTGCTGTCGCCGGGCCCCGAAATCCCGCCATTGCTGAACACGTCGTGGCCCGAGAGCGCGATGTCCCACGCGATCGAGTCGGCGCCCGTGCCGGCGACGTCGACCACCGACGGCGTGCCAAGCTCGACAAACGTTCGGCCGTCGGGGCCCACCGTGAGTTGGATCGCCGCGCTCGGCGCGCTGCCGCCATCGCTGCCGGCGGCGCCCTGCCCAGTGTCAGGGCCGGCGCCGATTCTCGAGCTCTTGCAGGCGAGGCCAGAGCAAAGCACGAGCGCACACGCGAGACCGGCAGCGGCCGTCGTTCTCATCCGGTAAGGATGTCCGGAGCCGCCCGTCCTACTCAAGGAGAAATACGCCTATCCCGGCGGTCCGATGCTCACGTAGCAACCGGAGCGCAGCTCCGGTCCTCCCTAAAGCCTCGCCAAAACCCGAACTTGGCGGGCGGGTGTTCCTTAGCGTCTGGCCATGGAAGTACGCGAAGGTCGCGGGCTGCCTTGACGCCTGGCCGCTCCGGCCGTCGCGTGAGGGCATGAGGCGGGCTTTGAACCCGGTCGTTTGGCTGCCCACGCTGCTCGCCGCAGCCGCCGGCGTTTTCGCGCCGGATGCCGGCGCCTTGACCTGCGACGGCGGACGCCCGACCGACGCCGCCGGCAGCCAAGGCGTGAGTTATGGCAGCGCCAAGGTGAGCTTTTATGACTCCGCGTCGGGGTTGGCTCGGGTGCACTACGCACTTTCGGGGCCGCACGCGCCGCCCGCGGCCTCCACCATCGAAGCCGGTGTGCCGGATGCCGTCGTAGTAGCCGCAAAAGCCGCCGACGACGCGCTCGCCAAGTATGCGGAGCTTTCGTACGTCGCGCCGCTCAGCGACGGTAACTCGCCCTGCGCGTCGAACGGCGACAGCGACGCCGTCGATATTTACTTGACCGATTTCGCGGCGGCCGACGGCCAGGCGGCGTTTGACCACTGCGAAGCTGGCTCGCCGAAGCGTTGCGCCGGCTTCGTCTTGGTCGAAAACGACTTCCGGGGTGGCGGCTACGCCGACGTCGCCGAAGGCATGCGCACGGTGGTGCCGCACGAGCTGTTTCACTTGGTGCAAGACGCGTACGACGCCGACGTGGAGCGCTGGTGGGCCGAAGGCAGCGCACAGTGGGCGGCCAAGCAGGTGTATCCGGAGCTGAAGGACTTGGAGCGCTTTCTGCCAGCGTACTTCAAGAGTCCGTGGCGGCCACTGAACGTGCCGCCGAACGGCGTGATCACTGATTTCCTGTACGCGACCGCGATTTGGCCGGTGTTCCTGCAGCAACGCTTCGACACCTCGATCGTGCGCGAAGTGTACGACGGCTTTGGCCAAGCTGACGGCGTATTCGCGAGCACCGACGTCGTGCTCAAAGCTCACGGCAGCAGCTTGGCGAAAGAGTTTTTGCAGTTCGCAGCCTACAACGCCACGACGGCCGGCCGCGGCGCGGACGCTGCGGGCTACCCGGAGGGCGCGAGCTACCCGGCAGTGCCGCTCAAGGGGCTCACGCCCGGGGCGGATCCGCTGGTGAGCGACATCGATTCCGGCCTTGGCGCCTACTACTACTCCTTACAACCCGACGCGCCGCTGCGAGTCGAGCTCGACGCTGATCCGGAGCGCGTGGCGGCGCTGGCAATTCCGCTCATCGACGGCAAGCTCGACCTCAGCGCGGCTCAGTCGCTGCCGGCCACCATCGACGGCGAATCGACCGTGGTCGTCGCTGGCCAAAGTCTGCTCCGCACCGACGCGCCCTTCACGCTGCGCGGCGTCACGCCAATCGGCGGCACGGCCGGCGCCAAGGGCGACTCGGGACCGGGCTCTTCGGGCTGTTCGATCCGCCGCGGCGCTCGCGAAAACGCCGCAAATAGCGGCGCGGCGCTCGGGTTCGTGGTTATCTTGCTGGGTCGATGTCGGGCTCGCCAGAGATCACGAAAGGGTCGCGAACCATGGGTGTGACAGTTCGCTGCCTCAGCCTCGCTGCTGCCTGCTTCTCGCTGTTCGCCGGCTGCAGCTCGACGCCGATCGGTGATGACCCGAATGCGGCCGGCACGGCGAGTGGCGGCACCACCAGCACGACGACGCCACCACCATGCAGCGCCGCGCTCCGTCAATTGCTCAGCTTAGTGGACGAGGTTTCGACCGCCGCGGTGAACACGCTGAGCGAAGCCGGTGGCGAGCGCACGCTGTACGTCGACGCTTCGGTCGGCGGCATCAAGGGTCAAGACACGCAACCGTGGATCTACATCGCCCTGGCAACGGGCCAAGCCGTGGCCGTGACAGATCTGGAGGCGTTCGAGTCGACGGCGTGGGATTTGGCGTTGAAGCGCTCGGTCCTGCGCACGAACAGCGGCGACAGCGGCCCCGGCAACGGCGGCGCGATTCGGATCGCGCTCGGGTGGGACAAGGTGGATTTGTCGACGCTCGGCGATAAGACGCTGCCGATCGAGGAGTGGTTCGACGCCGGCTGCACGATCCGCAAAGACAGCAAAGACGCCACGAATAACCTGGTCACGACATTCAGCGACTGGAGCGCGTACGACCAAGTGTCGCACGTGCTCACGCCAGCCAACGCCGTGTACATCGCGGCCGGCGCCGACGGCGCGCTCTACAAAGTCGCAATCCTCGACTACTACAGCACCCCAACCGGCACTCACGGTGCAGCGTCGCTCTCCGGTCACTACAAGCTGCGAGTCGCCCCGCTTCCATGAGTAGATCCGGCCCGGCTAAGCCCGCGCGCTTGCTCTGCGTCCTGGCGTTGACCGCGTGCGGGAATGCCGAGCCCACGGCCAACAGCCAGCAACCGATTTTCGCCGGCACGCTGGCTCCGGACGACATCGCGGTCGTGGCAGTCGTCAATTTTTCCGGCGGGCAGTGCTCGGGTTCGTTGATCGCGCCGCGGTTAGTGCTGACTGCGCGCCATTGCGTGGCCAAGACCGCCGACAAAGATCCGCAGGTGGTGTGCGGCAAAACGCCGTTCGAGCCGGCCGACAGTCACGGCGCGATCTTCGTCGTGCCGCTGCCGCAGATCAGCGAGGATCCGAACGACTACGTCGCGGTCTCCGAGATCCGCATGCCCGAAAGCTTGGGCGACGACCTTTGCGGCACCGACGTCGCGCTGCTGCGACTCGAAAGCCCGCTGCCCGACATCACGCCGCTCACGCCGCGCGTCGAAGAACCGGTGACGGCGAACGAAGTCTACTCGGCGGTCGGCTTCGGCATCGACGAGTCGCTGGCGGGCAAGCCGTCCGGCGTGCGCAAGCGCGCGGACGGCTTCCAGGTCGTATGCAACGGCGCTGATTGCGCGGTCCGTGACGTGCGTGACAACGAATGGATTGGCAACGGCGGTCCGTGTAGCGGTGACTCCGGCGGGCCGGCGCTCGACGCCTCCGGACAAGTGATCGGCGTCGTTTCGCGCGGCAAGACCGGCTGCAAGGAGCCGGTGTTCAGCGACGTCGCGACGCGCGGCGCTTGGCTCAAAGCCGAGGCGATCGCGGCCGCCAATTTGGTGCCCGAAGCGCCGCCCGATTGGGCGCCGTGCGACAGCGTGACCCCGTGTATCGCGGATGCCACGAAGCCGGTGCCGCAGAAGGTGTCACCGAAAGACGACGGCCCCGCCAAGACGAGCTGCGCCGTCTCGCGCGCCCCAGCGTTCGGTTTCTTGGGCTGGTTGGTGATGCTGGGCGCAGCGTGGTACGGAGCCCGCTATGGCCTTTGGCGAAACCATCGCTCCCGACGAAGTCGAACGCTTTCGCGGCTTCGCTGACGAGATTGCGGCGATTCAAAGCGCCCGCACTCCGAAGCCGGGCGACGGCAAAGTTGACCGCGCGCTGCACGCGAAGCAACACGTCGGCGCGGTCGGTGAGCTCGTGGTCAAGGCGCCCGAGACGGCGCGCAGCGGCGTGTTCGCGATGAGCGGCAAGTCTTGGCCGGTGTATGCGCGCTTCTCGAACGGCAGCAGCCGCCACCAGCCCGACAAGGCGCCCGACGTGCGCGGCTTCGCGTTAAAGCTGGTCGGCGTGCCGGGCCAAAAGCTGATCAAGGGACTCGAAGCCGAGCTGACCCAAGATTTCTTGTTCATCGACACGCAGGTGCTGCCGTTTCGCACGCCCGACGAGTTCATGACCTTCGTGCGCGCCGCCAAGGCCGGGCCGGCCAAGCTGCTGCCAGGGCTGATCTCTGGTTTTGGCTTCGGGCGCGCGCTCGGCATCATTTGGGGCGCGGTTTCCGGGCAAAAAGTCAAATCGTTTGCCACGCATACCTTCCACACCGGCGCACCGATCGCGTTCGCGAAGACTGCCGTCAAGCTGTCGCTCGTGCCGGTGCCGAGCGACGCGCCAGCCAGTCCGGCCAAGGGTGATGATCTCCTGCGTCAGGATCTGACTGCGCGCCTGCAGAACGGCGCGTTGTCGTGGACGCTGCGCGCCCAGTTTTTCATCGACGAAAAGACGACACCGATCGAAGACACGGCCGTTTACTGGGCAGGGCCTTGGGTCGACTTGGCCACGCTCACGTTGCCCAAACAAGACGTGCTATCGCCACGCGGAAGGGAAATTTCCGAGCTGGTGAACGAGCTCAGTTTCGACCCGTGGCACGCCACCGAAGAGCACCGCCCGCTCGGCGCGATGATGCGCGCACGCGGCGCGACTTACGGCGTCAGCGTCGTGGCACGCAAGGCCGCACCGGAGCCGAAGAGCGTGCTCACCCCGTCGGCATAAAGTCCGGGCCGCGCGCCAGCCGGCACAGCTCGAGGTA
The DNA here is from genome assembly GCA_038230915.1 of Polyangiales bacterium. Taxonomy (GTDB): domain Bacteria; phylum Myxococcota_A; class Polyangia; order Polyangiales; family Polyangiaceae; genus PMG-095. Next base: position 30,551 of record JBBRMI010000051.1, read on the forward strand.
GGTGGCTTCGTGAATGCCGGCCAGTGCGACCGCGCGCTCCAGGATGCCGGCCTGGTCGCGCGCTGACCACGCCGCGAAAGTGCCGGCCTTGCCGCGCCGATGGGCGTTGCCCAAGAGCGCGCCCAAGTAGCTAGCCAGCTCGGTCAGATCTTCAGGCTTGAGCCGGCTGTAGCTGAGCTTGTCTTCTTGCGGGGTCAGGCGCCGAACCAAGACGTCGTGATCGGCGAGTCGGCTCGTGCCCAGCATTCGCGGCGGCTGATCGACGCAAGCACGAAAGGCTTGTTCGACCTCGGCGGCGCGCGATTCGTTGGGCACGCGCGGCAGCAGCACGTCGACGCTGGAGCCGGCCTGCTCCTTCAAATCGAACAGCCAGCTACCGTCGTCTCCACCCTTGCCACGCGTCAGGACGGCGATGCGCAGCGAGCCGAGGCTGCCCGTGCCGGCGATCCGAAACGCGATGTCGAGGATCTCGAGCTGCTCCGGGCGTGGCCCGCCTTTCGCGGCGCAGCGCTCGCCGAATAGCGCCAACGCTTCCGGTACGACACTTACGACTGCCACGGGCGCGTCGGTGTAGCGGTCCCCGCGCACGAAATGTCGCGCAGGTCCGGCGGCTTCAGTGCGGTCTTCGAGCATTTTTTTGGCGCTGCGGCCGTCGACCTTCGCGACCAGCTGGGCGACCGGGCGCGGCATCGCGGGCAGCACCGCCTCGGAAAACGCGGCGGCAGAGTGGCTCTTGAGCAGCTCCTCGCACAGCACCAGCACACGTGGTCCACTCGTCCCGAGCTCACGCCCGGCCAGTAGCAGGCTGGTGGTGAGACGCAGCGCATCCCAGCGCCAGGCGCCCTGCGTCGCGTCGTCGAAATCGTTGAGCTGAAAGGTGGCGCCGCCTTTCTTCCAGCCACCTGCGTCCCGTATTGCTGGGCTGTACGCACCGAAATTCTCGAGGTGCGCGTCGCCCTGAATCCAGCCGTGACCCTCCGGACCTCCGGCGAGCTCAGCGTCGGCGGCGAGCAGCTCGTAGAACAACGGTGCCGCGCCGCGCAGGAACGCGAACGGCGACGCGCTCATGCGCGCGTATTTGCGGGCGAGCAGCGCCGGGAAGCGCGCAGTGCGCTGGCGATCGAGCTCGAGCTGTCGTTCCGCGAGACGTCGAGGCTCCACGGCAGACAAGCTACTGCGAGCTCCGGTCGAGGACCAAGGCTCACTCTGACTGGATTTTTCTGTGTGCTGGCCTCGAAAAATGCCGTCCTGGCCTAAGGAAAAGCGACCTAAAAGGGCCCTCAGGCGCACTTACTAGTGGCTCAAACAAGCCCGCGCCCCTACTCAAGGGCGATGGAAAGGAAATCCCTCATGTTCTCCGGTCAAGCACGCTGGTTACTGCTCGCGGGGCTCGCTAGCTCCCCACTTTTGGCGTGCAGCAGCGACGCCACTCCAACAAATAGCGGCACCGCGGGGATGTCGAGCGGCGGGTCGGCCGCTGGCTCGACCTCGACCGCTGGCTCGACGTCGACCGCTGGTAAGAGCGGCACGGCCGGCGCGCCGAGCGGCGGCGGCACTGGCACTGCAGGCGCGTCCTCCACGGCCGGCACAGGCGGCGCAGCGGCCGGCAGTGGCTCAGGCGGGACCGCTGGAGCAAGTGGAGGAACCGGCGGCGCGAGCGCTGGTACGGGCGGCGGGGGTGCCGGTGGCGGCGCTGCGATGCCGACCGCGGTAGCGAACATCATGGGCATTAACGGTAAGACCGTGACCGGCACCGCAACGTTCACGCAAGGCGCCACCATGACCAAGCTGGTATTGGATCTGACCGCGTGTCCGGATGGCCCGCACTCGTCGCATTTGCACCTCATCAAGGACTGCGGCATGGAAGGCGCTGCAGCCGGCGCGCACTGGACGCCGAACGGCGAGATGCTGGGCGACTACAGCTGCACGGGCGGCAAAGGCATGCTCGAGATTTCGAAGCCGACGGCGATGTGGACGGTAGGCGACCCCGCCGGCACCGACGTCACGAAGTACTCGTTCATGGTGCACGAGGCGGCTGACCCGAACTCGGGCCCGCGCATCGGCTGCGGCTTGATCAACAAGCAATGAAGGTCGGGGCGGCGCGGCCGTGGTTGGGCGTATTCGCGCTGGTCAGCGTCTTCGCTGCCTGTGACGACGGCCGCGGCCCGAGCCACGACGGCGCGGCTACTCAGGCTGGCGGCGTCGCGGGCGAAGCGGCTGCGACTGAAGCCGGCGCCGCCGGCGAGCCGCACGAGCTCAACGGCGGGGGTGCTCGCGGAAGCGGGGGCGCCGCCGGCGTGCCGAACTCGACCGCAGCCGGCCACGGCGGCGCCGACGACGCGGGTGCCAGCTCGAGCGGCGCCGGCGGCGAGCCCGCCACCGATCTGCACCACCCGCCGTACCCACCCAGCCCCTACCCGCCCGAAAACCCAGACTCAGAAGCCAAGGCGCTGCTGGGAAAGATCCTGTTTTGGGATGAGCAGCTGGGCGGCGACAACACGATGGCCTGCGGCACCTGCCACCGGCCGAATGCGGGTGGCAGTGATCCGCGCGCCGCGCTGCCCGCGGCGGCACAACCGGGCGTTGACCAGGTGCTCGGTACCGCCGATGACATTCACGGCGCGCTCGGTGTGGTGCGCTGTAACGCGCAGGGCCAACACACCGGGCTGAGTGTGCAAGTGACGGCCCGCAAACCGCCGACGTACCTCGACGCCATGTTCCCCGGGCACTTGTTTTGGGACGGCCGCGCCGAGTGCGCGCAAGCTGGTTGCCCCAGCGTAAGCGCGTTCCAGGATCCAGACCATCCCGGAAGCTTTCCGATTCATGCGGGTGGAGCGCTCGAAAACCAAGCCGTCGGCCCGCCGCTCTCGCCGGTGGAAATGGCGTGTGAGGGCGCCACCTGGTCGGCGATTCACCAGAAGCTGGCGCTGGCCGCGCCGCTCGCGCTGGCCAAGCAGGTCCCCACCGCCCTCAGCGATTTCATCGCTGCACACGCCGGTTCCTACCCCAAGCTGTTTCAGGCCGCCTTCGGCGCCGAGCAAACTTCGGGGCCCGAAGGCGAAATCAACACGCGGCGGATCGCCTTCGCGATCGCGACGCATGAACGGCGGCTGCGCTCGGACCAGACCCCATGGGACCGCTGGAACGCTGGCGATGACGCTGCGCTCAGCCCTGCCCAACTGCGCGGCCTCCGCGTCTTCATGAACAGGGCAAATTGCGAGCAATGCCACCGCGCCCCAGCTTTCGCCGACAGCGACTTCCATTTCATCGGCTTTCACGAACCCAGCGCGGACCTCGGGCGTAAAGCCATCGATACCGATTTCGGTGTGCCCGGCGCCATGCGCACACCCACGTTGCGCAACGTCGGTTTGCGCGAGGCGACCGGCCTGCTACACAACGGCGCCGGCACCGGCTCGTCGCTCGCGAAGATCATCGATCTGTACGACTTGGGCGGCCTGGTCGACGACGCTGCCGTAACCGCGACGCCGATCGACACGATTATCAAGCCGCTCCATTTGAGCCCAGGCGAGAAGACGGATTTGCTCGACTTCCTGCAGCACGGCCTCGAAGATCCGCGTGTCGGCGCCCAAACAGCGCCGTTCGATCGACCCAAGCTGTCGACCGAATAGCGCCCGGGGGTTGTTGTCTACACGGCGTGTTGCAATACGGCGCGGTAGCGGACCTTGCCAGCGGCCAAGCGTTCGCGCACTTCGTTAGCCTGCGCCAGTGGGTAGGTTTCGATGCGCGGCTTTACCTTGCCGCGCGCCACGAACAAGAGCGCCTCGTGTAGATCCGAGCGCTCGTCTTAGCTGCTGCCGCGCAGCTGGCGCTGGCCAAACATCAACGTCATCGGGTCGATGGCGATCGGGCCGTCGGCAACGCCCATGTTGATCAAGCGACCACCGGGGCGTAAGCCGGCAAAAGCCGCGCTGATTTGCTTGGCTGAGTTGGTGGTCGACAGGATGATGTCGGCACCGCCGACGGCCACGAGCGCCTTGCCGGCGTCGTCGCCGCTCAGCACTACTTCATCGGCGCCCAGCTCGCGCAGCTCACGTTGCTTGTCGGCTTGACCCGTGATCGCAAACGTTTCGAGCCCGACCGCCTTGGCCAGCTGCACGGCGAGGTGGCCCAAGCCGCCGACGCCCAGCACCGCGACGCGTTCGCCCGGCAGGGGTGTGGCGTTGCGCAACCCGCTCATCACCGTGTAACCGGCGCAGAAAATCGGCGCGGCGTCCTCGTACGAAACGCCGTCAGGCAGCAGCGCGCAACCTGACGCCCAGGCGATCATCAGCTCCGAGTTGCCACCGCCCACGTGCATCCACGACTGCGCGTCGCGACAATGATCGGGGCGGCCTCGCTGGCACACCTCGCAGCGTCCGCAGCCTTTCTGATTCCAAAACACGCCCACGCGATCACCGACCTCCAAATCCGTGACGCCGGCGCCCAGCTCGACCACGTCACCGGTCGGCTCGTGGCCCGCGACGAACGGCGGCTTCAACGGAAACACGCCGTGATGCACGTGCAGGTCGGTCCCGCACATGCCTGAAGCGCGCACCCGGATCACGACTTGGCCGGGCGCGGGTCGCACGTCCGAAACGTCACGAATCTGCCACGGTGCATTGAACTCGGTAATGACGGCTGCTCGCATGATGTCCTCCGAAACGTCTGTAAAGACGGCGACGTTCGCCGAGTGTTGTAAGCTCGCAACTGCTGTTGGGCGAGGTTGAACGCCTAAGACCATGCGCCGCGCAGCGCCAGTCCCAGCCCGCCGGGCAAGGGCCTGGCCACGGCCTACGGCTCGTACCGAGCGCACGGGCTCGAGTCGAGTTTGCAGGCCGGCTACGCAAAAAAAGCGTCCGGCAGCTGCATTCCCTGAGCCGGCTACAAAGCGTTGGCGCCGGCCTGGGCGACCTGAGCGTCTTCCGTCGAGCTCAAACCGGAGACGCCGATCGAGCCAATCACCAGGCCATCGCGCAGCAGCGGCAGCCCGCCCTCGAGCGCAATGATGTCGGACGCGACCGACAACAAGCGCAGCCCGCCCGCGGCGATAATCTCTTCGAAGGCTTTGGTGGGACGCCGAAAACGCACGGCGGTTTCGGCCTTGCGCTGTGCCAGCTCGACCGCCCCCAGGTTGGATTGATCCAACCGATGCAACACGGTCAGGTGACCGGTGCTGTCGAAGACCGCGATTACCACCGGCCAGCCACGCGACTTCGCGAACGCTTCAGCGGCGCCAACAACGCGCTTTGCCAAGTCTAGTGCGATGGGCGGCCCGTAGTGCGGAGGCAAACCGGGCGGCGGCGCAGCAGTGGGCGTGGACTTCGAGTCGGGCATCGTCATAGCGGCGTCCGCAGCGTAGCAGGCGCGACTGCCCGTGGCCCGATCCGGATCCAAGTCGCCGAAACACCGATGGAGCCGAGCAGAAACGTGGATTTTCTCCGATTGTGGCTAGCACTCAATGGAGATACGAGGCACTCGTCCATGCGACCGATCCCATTGCTCACCTTCGCCAGCCTGAGCAGCATCGCCACCTTGTCGTTGACCCTGCTGGGAGGCGGATGCAGCGCTGACACCAAAACCAGTGACGGCCTGCTTGGGCAGACGCAGGCAGGCATCACGCTGGCCACGCCCGGATTCGTCGAGACCACCGTCATCCAGGGCCTCACCCAGCCGACCGTCGTGCGCTTCGCCAGCGACGGCCGTGTGTTCGTCGCCGAAAAGAGCGGTAAAATCTGGGTTTACGACACCCTGACCGACCAGACACCGACGCTCTTCGCCAACCTGGCGGATCGGGTGCACGACTTTTGGGATCGCGGATTGTTGGGCCTCACGCTCGACCCGGCTTTTCCAGCCCAGCCGTACGTCTACGTGCTCTACGCGTACGACGGCGACCCCGGCGGCACAGCTCCGAAGTGGGGCGACGGCTGCCCCACGCCGCCCGGCGCCACCGGCGACGGCTGCGTGATCTCCGGACGGCTGTCGCGCTTCACCGCCAGTGGCAACCTCGCCGGTGCCGAGACCGTGTTGGTCGAAGGTTGGCGTCAGCAATACCCGAGTCATTCAACGGGTCAGGTCGAGTTCGGACCCGACGGCGCGCTGTACGCGTCCGGTGGTGATGGCGCAAGCTTCAACTTCGTCGACTACGGCCAAGACGGCAACCCGCTCAATCCGTTGGCAGACCCACCGGTCGCTGCTGGCGTCGCGCAAACGCCGCCGAGCGCCGAGGGCGGCGCACTGCGCTCGCAGAGCGCGCGTCGCACCGATGGACCGACGTTGCTCAACGGGAGCGTGATCCGCGTCGACCCGGCCACCGGCGCCGGGCTGCCGGACAACCCGCTCGCCGCATCCACCGACGCCAACGCCAAGCGCATCGTCGCGTACGGTCTGCGCAATCCGTTCCGGATCGCCGCGCGCCCGGGCAAGAGCGAGCTGTGGATCGCGGACGTAGGCTGGAACGACTGGGAAGAAGTGAATCGCATCCCGCTCGGCGGGGCCGCACCGCTTAATTTCGGCTGGCCTTGCTACGAAGGCGTCGGCAAGCAAGCCGGCTACGACGCCGCGGATCTGGCGTTGTGCGAATCGCTGTACAGCGGCGGCGGCCACACCCCGCCCTACTTCACGTACGCGCACGGCGCGGGCGTGTCGGCGAACGACGGTTGCGGTCGCGGCAGCTCGTCCGTGACAGGAATTGCGTTCTACACCGGCAGCAGCTACCCCGCCGAGTACCAGGGCGCGATGTTCTTCGCCGACTATTCGCGGCGCTGCATCTACGTGATGGAAAACGGCGCCGGCACCGATCCAGCACCCGCCACGGCGCGCTCGTTCCACGTCGACGCCGACGGTCCGGTGTTCCTCACGACCGGTCCGGGTGGGGACTTGTTCTACGCCGCGCTCACGTCAGGCACGATTCAGCGCATCAGCTACCTGCAACCGGCAGCTACGTTCACGGCCACGCCCGCGACCGGGCAGGTGCCGCTAATCGTCAACTTCGACGGTTCGGGCTCGCTCAAGGCGTTGCCGGGCGACGTCTTGAGCTACGCGTGGGATCTGGACGGCGACGGCGATTTCGACGATTCGACCGACGTCAAACCAGCGTACCTGTACGACGCCGTAGGCACCTACCAAGCCCGGCTCAAAGTCACCGATCAGCGGGGAATTTCGGGAACAAGTGCGCCTTTTTCGCTCAAGGCCAGCGCCGAACCGCCGCCGGTGACGACGCCGCCGCAAGTCTTCATCGACACGCCGCTGGAGACGGCGACGTGGAAGGTCGGCGACAGCATCCAGTTCAGTGGTCACGCCACCGACGCCGAAGACGGCGCATTGCCGGCGTCAGCGTTGACTTGGCAGATCGTGATTCAGCATTGCCCCGACGGCTGCCACATCCACACCCTGCTCTCGTTCCCGGGCGTCGCGAGCGGCAACTTCTCGGCCGAAGATCACGAGTACCCGATGCACCTGGAGCTAATCCTGACGGCGACTGATTCGTCGGGTCAGAAGCGAACCGCGCGGCGTTCGCTCGAGCCAGAAACGCTGAGCCTGCTGTTCGACACCGAACCGTCGGGCCTGCAGCTGGTCGTCGGCTCGACCGCGCAAACGACGCCATTCGCGCGCCGCGTGATCGTCGGCTCCGAGAACGGCGTTTCGGCGGTGGATGAGCAGAGTTACGGCGGCGCGAATTGGAAATTCTCGGCTTGGTCGGATGGGCTGGCGCGCACGCACACTTTGCCGCTCGCCAACATCGCCAAGCGCTACGTGGCTACGTTGACGCCGGGCGGCGGCCTGACCGGGCAGTATTTCGATCAGCTGGCGTTCGGTGGCACGCCGTTGACGCGCATCGATCCGGTCGTCGACTTCAACTGGGGCACTGGCTCACCCGACGCGAGCCTAGGATCGGACACGTTTTCGGCGCGCTGGACCGGCGAAGTGCTGGCAGATTTCGCGGAAACTTACGTATTTTCCACGACCTCGGACGATGGCGTGCGGCTGACCGTCGACGGCACGATCGTGATCGATCACTTCAACGATCACGGGCCCACGCTCGACACCGGCGCGCTCGCGCTCACGGCGGGCTGGCACCCGATCGTGCTCGAGTACTACGACAACGGCGGCGGCGCGCAGATCCATCTCGGTTGGTCGAGCCCGTCGCGACCGCAAGAGGTCGTGCCGGAATCGCACCTGCGGCCAGGTTGCGCCGCGGGTGCATGCGGTGTGGGTTTGCAGTGCAGCGCCGCTCAGCTCTGCGTACCAGGCTGCAACCTGGCGCAATGCACCACCGCCCAGCATTGCCAAGTGTCCGGCGGCGGTTGCGTGAGCTTGTGTGCCGGAGTGACGTGCCCGGCCGGCGACGTGTGCCAGACCACCGGCTGCGTTGACGCTTGCACCCAAATCACCTGCGGAAGCGGTCAGCACTGCACGCGCGGCAAATGCCTCGACGATCCAGCGCCGAGCGGCTGGGGCGGGGCGGGCGGCGACGCGAGCGGAGGCGGCGGCAGCAGCGCGGGAACGAGTGACGGCGGAGCGCCCAGCAACGCGGGTCAAGGCGGATCCCCGAGCCAGCCTGGCGCTGGCGCTGCCGGCGCTTCCGAAGCCGGTGGCGCCTTGCAAACGGGCGGCGCCACACAGGAGCCGACCAACGGCGGCGCAACCGAGCCAGGCGGCGAAGTCGAAGCCGGCGCGCCGGGCACTGCGAACGGCGGCCAGGACGGCGCTGGAGCGGACAGCGGCGGCGCGAGTGGCGGAAACTCCGGCAATTGCAGCTGCAAGACGGTTGGTGGTGGGCGCGACGGCACCGCTGTGCTCGGGCTCGTCGGCGCGGCGCTGGGTCTGAGCGTCGCACGGCGCCGACGGCATCGTTGAGGGCGCGACGCGCGGCGCCGCTACGGCAGCTCGCCGAAGGCGCCGCTCGACATCTGCTGCTCGTAGAGCCGTGCGTAGAGCCCGCGTCGCTCGAGCAGCGTGCGATGGTTACCGACTTCGACAATCCGACCGTGATCGATCGAAATAATGCGGTTCGCTTTCTGAATCGTCGACAGGCGGTGGGCAATGATCAAGCTCGTGCGGCCGGTCAACAACGGCTCGAGCGCCGCCTGAATCACTTTTTCGTTCGCGGAGTCGAGCGCGCTGGTCGCCTCATCCAGGATCAAAATCCGCGGATTTGCCAAGATTGCTCGGGCGATCGCGATGCGTTGGCGTTCGCCGCCGGATAGCCGATAGCCACGCTCACCGACCAAAGTCGCGTAGCCCTGCGGCAGCCCGGAAATGAAGTCGTGAATCTGCGCTGCACGCGCCGCTTCTTCGAGCTCTTCGGTCGACGCCTCGGGGCGTGCGTAGCGCAAGTTATCGGCGATACTGGCGTGGAAAAGGTAAGTCTCTTGCGACACCACGGCGATGTGCTGGCGCAGCGTCTTTAGCTTGATGTCCCGGTAGTCGTGGCCGTCGAGCAAGATACGGCCAGAGCTGGGATCGTAGAGTCGCAGCGTGAGCGCGGCCAGCGTGCTCTTGCCGGCGCCGGAAGGGCCAACCACCGCCACCGATTCGCCGGGCGCGATGTCGAGATCGATGTTGCTCAGCGTCGCCGGTGCGTCGCCGTACGAGAAGCTCACGTCCTCGAACTTCAGTGAGCCGCTCACTTCGTCGAGTGTGATCGCGTTCGGCGTGTTCTTGATCGCGGGCTCGAGATCCAAGACCGCCAGCACGCGGTCGAAATAGCCGTACGAAGTCACGATATCGACGTGCACGCCGACCAGGTCCGAAGCAGGCGA
>JBBRMI010000052.1:0-40276 GCA_038230915.1 Polyangiales bacterium
GCTGAACTGGGATACGACGAGGTCGTAACCCGGCCGGCCGCCGGGGTCATAACCGGCGGTCCCGAAGAGCCGTATGTGAAAAGCACAAGTACGGTTCTGTGAGAGCCGCCCCCTGGCAACGGGGGGCGGCTACTCGATGCGGAAACGAAGCCCAAACCCAAGATCGCGCGTCAACCTAGTGAACGCCGCCGACGAGCCACGCGAAGGCGGGTACCAAGACTTCTTCCGGTGACGCGCCACCGCTCTTGGCGGAGGTCGTGCCGGAGCCCATCGCGTCGAGCTTGAAGCCGTGGTCGCCGAAGACGATCGCCAGCGTGCGCGCCGGCAGACGCGCCAGCTGCGCGGACAACACCTCGGCCAGCTCATCGGCTAGGTCATCGAGCCGCGCGGCTTCGTGGTCACCTGGCTCCATCAAACGCGCCTCGACCAAGTCGAGCTTCAAGAGGTCGCGGTGACCCACCTTCACGCGTCGCGGCGTGCGCGCGTTTTGGCCGCGTGCCACCGGGATTTCCGAAGAAACCTCGCCAGTCCAGGTCTTGAGCGCCTCCGGGCCGCGGCCTAAGAGCTCGAGTTGCACGGCCGTCGTCGACGGCAGCGCGCTCCACAACAGCAGCCGCTCGGTGAGCGCCACTTCCTGCGCCATCCGGCAGCGCACACGCTGCTCGACGCGCAATCCGAGGTCGAAGCGCAAGCCGTCCACGGCGATCAGCTCCACGCGGCGCGCGCCGTGCAGTCGGCCAATCCGCAGGGCAATCTCCGGAATGTCGAGAACCATGCTCGGGCGCTTGCCGCGGACGCGCAGAGCCGCGAAAGCCTCGCGGTAGCTCTGCTCGAACGACGTTGCCCAAGTCGCCAACACTTGGCGCGCCGAAGCGTCGCCAATGCCGCGGGCGACCGCGTCGGCCAGCGGCACGTACGCGCTTACGAACATGCGCTCGATGACACTCAGCGGCTTCGGACCACGCGCCAGCGACAGCTCGTCCGCCCACGCCCGCCAATCGGAAGCAGCCGACGCGTACAGCGGCCCGCGCACGAACGGTTCCGGCGGGATCGGGCTCGGCTCGAACGGCTCTTCGTCAGCGGCAGGCGGGGGCGGCAGCGCCTTGGCCACGACCGGCGGAGGCGTCGAAAATGCCGCCAAATCTGGCGGCGACAGGTCGATGCCCGACTCCGAGCTCGGCGGCGGCGTCAGGGCCTCGAGCACTTCGCTGGCAGCCAGCGTCTCAGCGACCTGCACATGCGGCGGTACCTGGGTTGCGGCTTCGAGCTCTTCCTCGGGGTCTGCTGGCGCGGCCGGCGGCGGCTGCTGACTCTGCTCCATCGCCGAGGAGCTGCGAGCCACGGCAGGCGCGACCTGCGGCGGTTGTGCGGTCTCGAGGCAGACGATAGCGTGTGGTGCGCTGCCGGGCATCAGCTCGTGGAGCGCGATCGGCACCGTGAAGACGCGTAGGCCGCGATCGGCTGCGTTCAGGTACAGGCGCAAAGGATGCAGCGCTGCGGCCGTGAGCAGGTAGCGCAATACGGCGCTGTCTTCGGTGTCGAGCGTGTGATCGATGTCGGCCATGCCGCCGAGCGTGCCCAAGCCGAGCGCGACGCCGCGCAGCTCGACGAGGCGCGCGCGGTACATCTGATCGGCGAGCGACAACGCCAGGTCGGTGGCAGCCGCGACGCCGGGCGGGCAGGCGCCGCGCCGTTCCAGGGCGTGCTCGATGGCGGCCTCGATCATGACGCCTAGCCGTCCGCGATGCCCCGGGCCCGGCGAGTCGAGTTGGACGGTGAGCAGGCCGTCGGCGTCCGCTTCAGCCAGCAGCTCGACAAGCACGCCCGGACCGACGAACCGCGCCTCGCCGGCGTTGGCGCCAAACTTCGAACCCCGGGCCGAAACTCCCGGCGAGCCGGCCTGTGGGCTCGAGGTCGCCGCAGCCTGCGAAGCCGTCGAAGCGTTGTGCGGGGCGGGGGCGGCGGGGCCCGCGTGACTGCCGGACTCGATCATGTCGCCAAAGTGCAAACATTGCTGGGTTTGGCCCAGTTTTCGGCAGTCCGGCGGCGGCGTGCCCGTTGACGGATCCGTTCCACATCCATAAGATCGGTGGCGGCTCCCTCTGCGGGGCGCGCGAGTCCGTAGTAACGAATCCCGATAAGTAATCGAACCGGGAGACGAGTCTCTGGTGGAGTGCAAGCCCGGATTTTCTCACCGGGAAGCCAGAAGCCGGGGAATAAGAGTCTCCCACCTAGCTACGCTAGGGGTTCGGACTACATCAAAGACCTCGCGGCCCACGTGGTAAGTTGCCTTGAACGGGCCGGCGTTTTTCGCTGGCCCGTTCGCCTTAGTACAGATTACCGTGCCACGGCAATGAGCACGTTTTGGTCTCGGTTGTCGCCACGTCGGGGTACGGGGGTTTGCCTTTCGATACTCACGCTGCTCGTCGCACCTGCAAGCGCTGACGCTGCGCACGTTAAGGGACGGCTCGAGGGCTTTCGCTTGTTGAGGAACCCGGTCTGGGCCGAGGCCAACGATTCGTCGAACCACGGCTTCTCGTTTCGTGAGCCGGTACCGACGGTGCGTGCCGAATTTCGGCGACCCTTTCCGCACATCCCGAAGGAGCTGTGCGTTGCGCTGATGGCGGCGACGCCGCAGCCGTCACCGAAGCCGATCTTGATCCGCGTCGGCGGCGGGCGCACCTCGCCGGTCACGATCGTCGTCACGCCCGGCACGCGTCTGACGTTTCAGAACACTGACCCTTTCAAGCATCGGCTGTACGGCGTTGACATCAAGACATTCGCGGCCGCCGAGCAAGGCGTTGGCGCGACGCGCGACTGGACTCCGGCGAGCCCCGGCGTCTACGAGATCCGCGACGAGGCCGCGCCCAGCCTGCGGATGTGGATCGTCGCTGAGCCGAACGTCGCTAGCATCAGCTATCCCTCGATGAAGGGGGAATTCGCGGTAGGCATCGAGACGCCGGGCGACTACACGGTTCAGGCCTTTTTTGCAGGCAAGAAGGTGGGAGAAGCCGTGCCGGTGAAGGTCGCCGCGGCCGACGTCGATCTGAAGGGCGTGATTCGGGTGATGGATCAGAAGACCGCCGACGCTGAAGAAAAGGCCGCCGAAGAAAAAGCTGCCAAGGCCAAGGGCTCCAAGTAAATCATGCTGCTTTCCCGCTTCTGGTACGTGGTTTTGGGGCTGCTGGTGGGCGTCGCCACGTTCCTCTTGTTCCTGGCGACCAGCATGTACAACCGCGAGGGCGCCCACGCGATGGGCGAGGCGCTTTCGAGTGACAGTCAGGTCGTCAATTGGTACCTGAGCAACGACGCGCGTCAGCGCTCGGCTCAGCTGATTTCATTCGGCGTCGACGCCGACGTCGCGCGCTCGCTGGCCAAGTCGAGTGAGAACGACCAAAAGGTGCCGGACGAGGCGCGCGAGAAGGCGTTGGCGGCGCTCAAGAAAGTGAACGCCACGATCCCTCTGGACCAGGCGTTCGATGCGGTGTTCGCCGTCGACCAGCACGGGCGCGTCGTGGCGCACTTGGGCTACGAGCAGGCGTCTGGCAACCAGGACTTCGAGCTCGGCGGCTACCCAGTCGTGGCTGATGCGCTGCGTGGCTACATTCGTGACGATACGCTGGTGCTCGACCGCATTTATCGCGTCGTGGCGCGGCCGGTCGAGGCGGATACGTCGCAGCTGCCGGCGGGTGCGATCGTCGGGGCGCGCATCTTGGACGACCGCTTCGCGCGCGAGCTGTCGGCGCGCACGGGCGCCGCGATTGCCTTTTATACGGCCGGTGCGCGCGTGTCTTCGGGAGCGCCGGAGACGTTCAACTCGGCACAGCTCGATCAGATCGTCAGCGACTTTTCGTCGCTCGAGAGTGACGAAGAGTACCAATCCAAGGGTCGCAGCAAGATCCGCACGATCGCCGGCATGGTGGGCGTGCAGTATTCGAAGCTGCCGGGTGAAGCCTGGAAGCTTGGCGCAGGCTACGCCGTCGCGCGCGAGCCGAAGGCGGTCGCGGGACCGTTCGGCTTCTTCAAGACCGCCGACGATCAAGACAAGGCCAACGCCAACGTGGCGCTGGCTGTGGCGATCGCGTTGGCGGCTGCCATGATCGGCATCGGCTTCAGCGTGCTCGAGCACACGCGACCGATTCACAACTTCCGGCTCGAGGTGCTGAAGCTTGCCAAGGGTGAGAGCGATCAGCTACAGCCGAGCCGTTTCCGCGGCGCGTTCCGCAAGATCGCTTCGGACTTGAACGACGGTGTCGACAAGATCCTGGCTAAGGGTGGCGGGCCGCGTCGCGGTCCCGCCGACTTGCAGGAAGTGCTCGGCGACCTGCCGGCTGAGCCGCAGATGAGCGCGTTCAGCTTCCCCGGTGAGAACATGCCGGCAGCTGCATCTGGCGGATCGGGGCCGCACTCGGCGCCGATCATCACTCCCAAGGCCCTGCCGACCGCACCCAGTAACCCGCGGCTGCCTAGGCCGCCGCCAACCCGCGGCGCCGTGAATCTCGATTCGACGATGGAAGCGCAGGGCGATGCGCCTTCGAGCGCCAATCCTGCCACCGCCAGCTGGGGCGGCGCATCGCCGGAGCTTGCCGAGTGGCGGGCTGTTTACCAGGACTTCGTGGCCTTGAAGCAGCAGTGTGGCGAGAACACCGAAGGTTTCACGTATGAGAAGTTCGAGGCCACGCTGAAGAAGAACCGCGACACCTTGATGAACCGCCACGGCGCCAAGCGCGTGAAGTTCAGCGTGTACGTCAAGGAAGGTAAGGCCGCATTGAAGGCCACCCCGCTCAAGGACTGATGCGCGTGCTTTGTGGAGGGTTGGGACGTTGACTTGAGCATCCCCAATCCCCACACTTCGGTTGATAGAGGTCGATACAGACGGAACCAGCTGACCCGCGATTGACGCTGGTTCTGGGCTCTGTAAGGAAGCTTTCGTCCATGTCCGATCCTCGTTTGCACAAGGTCCTGATCATTGGTTCTGGCCCTGCCGGTTTGACCGCGGCCATCTACGCGGCGCGCGCGAATCTCAAGCCGCTGTGCGTGGAGGGGTTCAACGCGGGCGGGCTGATTCCAGGTGGGCAGCTCATGTTCACCAGCGACGTCGAGAACTACCCCGGCTTTCCGAGCTCGGTGTCGGGTCAGGACCTGATGCTGCGCTTCCGTCAGCAGGCCGAGCACCAAGGGACGGAGATCATCACCGCCGACGTGCAGAAGGTCGATCTCTCGCAGCGGCCGTTCAAGGTCTGGGTGGGTGAGGACGAAAACATCCTGCACTTGGCCGAGGCGATCATCATCGCCACCGGCGCGCGCGCCAACTACATCGGTCTCGACAGCGAGCACCAGCTGAAGAACAAGGGCGTCAGCGCCTGCGCGGTGTGTGACGGCGCGCTCTTCCGGGGTCAAGACGTGGCCGTCGTTGGCGGCGGCGATACCGCGATGGAAGAAGCAAGCTATCTATCCGGGCTGTGCAAAAGCGTCACGCTGCTGCATCGGCGCGACGAGTTCCGCGCCTCGAAGGCGATGGAAAAGCGCGTAATGGAAAATCCAAAGATCACCGTGCTCCGTTCACACGTGGTGACCGAAGTGCTCGACGTGTCGCAAGACAAGGTCACCGGCCTGAAGATCAAGGACCTGAAGTCCGGCGATACGCGGACGCTCGACGTCGGCGCGCTCTTCGTCGCAATCGGCCACACGCCGATGACCGAACTGTTCAAGGGTCAGCTCGACATGCACCCGAACGGCTACTTGAAGGTCGAAACGGGCAGCACCAAGACCAACATTCCCGGGGTGTTCGCATCGGGCGACGTGGCGGACTTCACGTACCGGCAAGCAGTCACGGCGGCCGGCACCGGCTGCATGGCAGCGCTCGACGCCGAACGGTTCCTCGCCGCTCATCACTGACCCATGACCGCCGAGCTCGACCCACTGTCGGAGCTCCGCTTCCTGACCGAAGCGCTGCGCGCGCATGGCGAGTGGCAGCAAGCGTGCGGTGCGTCGGCGTTGCCGCCGACCAGTTTGGAGTTAGGAGGTGGCAGTTCAGAGCTTCGGGCTCTGGTCTCGGCACCGCCTGTGCTCGAGCCTGTCAGGTCAGAGGTTGCTGAACCGCCTCGCGAGAAGGCACCAAGTCCAGTTTCAGCCCCGAAACCGCCATCTGCCAACTTCCCATTGCCAACTGCGCAAGACGCGGCACCCGCCCCGAAACTGCCAACTGCTAACTCCCAACTCCCAACTGAGGAGCGCGAACGACGTCTCACGGTTCTCGCCGACGAGGTCAAGGCTTGCACCAAGTGCGTCCTGCACGAGGCGCGCACCCAAACCGTCTTTGCCCGCGGTAACGGTTCGTCCGGCTTGTGCTTCGTCGGCGAAGGCCCTGGCGCAGATGAGGACGCGCAAGGGTTTCCGTTCGTCGGCGTTGCAGGTCAGCTGCTCGACAAGATGATCGCGGCGATGGGCATCCATCGCGACGACGTCTACGTCTGCAACATCGTGAAGTGCCGGCCGCCCAAGAACCGCACGCCCGAGCCGGAAGAGATGAACGCCTGTATGCCTTTTCTGACCGAGCAGCTGTCGCTGATCGAGCCGCAGGTGATCGTGGCGCTGGGTAAGACCGCCGTGCAGGGCATGTTCGGCACCGCGGAAGGCATCACGCGCATCCGCGGTCGCTGGCGCCTCTATCAAGGCCGCATTGCCGTCATGCCGACGTTTCACCCCGCGTACCTGCTGCGTAACCCCGCGGCCAAGCGCGAAGTCTGGGCTGATTTGCAGCTCGTGCTGAAGCACATGGGGCGAGCGCTACCAACCAAGGGCGCATGAGCCGCGGCGCCGTGCGAGCCGTGCGGCTGCTCGGCTTGGGGCTGTTGGTTTCGGTCGCGGTGTGGCCGCTCGTGCCGCTCGCGTCGCGCTACTGCCCCGTAATTGCGCCAGTCGAGCACATGCTCGGCGCGTGGTTCGACGTGCACTGCCAGCGCGATCCGGCGCGTACGCCGTGGTTGTTCGGGGTGCCGCTCGCGGTTTGCGCGCGCTGCTCGGGTATCTACTTCGGCTTGGGCGCGGGGGCGCTGTTCCGTCGGCCACGACTCCCCCCGCGGGGGCTTCGGCTCTGGGTCATGCTCGCCGCCGGGCTGATGCTGCTCGACGTCGCGCTCGAGCGATTCGCGGTCCACGGCCCGTGGACGGCCGTGCGCCTACTGACCGGCGCGCTGTTGGCCTATCCGGTCGGTGCGGGGCTGGGCGATGCGCTCGCGCCAGCCCCGATCCAAACCACCGCTCAGAGCCCGTAGACGACGCCGAGCGACGGCTCGATCACTGGACCCGACGAGCCGAGCATGTACATGAAGTTCACGTTGGCTTGGACGCCGATCTGAGGCGTGAACGCAAACACGGCGCCGCCACCAGCCGCAGCGAAGCCTTGTCCGAGCTTCTTCCAGGCGTCGATCTTGCGTTGCTTGAGCGTGGCCTGATCGAAGCCCTGGGCCGCGGTCTCGCAGCCGGCGCCTGGCGGCATGCCGTTCACATCGAGCGAGCTGCAGTCGTAAATCGTGACCGGCACCTTCGCGTCCACCTGCGCCATGCCGCCGCCGGCGAACACGTACGGTCGTAGGCCCTTCTTGCCGAGGGCACCCTGGCCGAACCAGTAGCTGAGGCGTCCTTCAGCGTGGACCGGCAAGAACTTGATCGTTCCGGCTGGGGGCCCACCCCCGAACGCGAACCCAGCACGAATACCCAACATGATGTTCGGCGTGAAGGCGCGGTCGTAGCTCAGCATGACGCGCTGGGTGGCGATGGCCGTGCCGGTCGCGATGCCGGTGCCGGGGAAGGGCTTACCGCCATACGGCGAGTTCGTCGTGCCGGCGTCGTAGCATTCGTAACCGCCGAACGGGCCGCACACGTTCGAACCACCGATCACCGCGATATCGAGGCCGAAATGCAGGCCGATCCAGTTCTTCTTGTACGGACCCGCCGAGCTCGCGACATCGTCGCCGACGTCGCACTTGCCGGCTGTGCATTGGCCGGTGGTGCAGTCAGCGTTCGTCTCGCAGCTGGGCGCCGTCTCACATACGCCGCCTTCGCACAACAGGCCGGACTTGCACTCGGTGGAGTTCGCGCACTTGCCGCCCCAGTCGACGTTGCCGCGCTTCGCGCCACCGCCGCAGCCGGGGAAATCGGGCGGGCACTCGCCGGAATCGGCGCAGCGATCGGGCGCCTTTTCGCCGGTGTACGCCGGCGGCGCGCCGGTGACCGACTCACCCATCGAGTAGTTGATCGGCTTGTTCTTCGAGCCCCAGTTGTCGATCGTCTCGCCCGCGGCGTCCTTCGCGCGCGCGTAAACCTTCAGATCACCAGCTGACTTCGTGTCCGCGCAGGGCACTTCACCGCGGAAGCCGTCACCCTTCTTGGTCATCTTGACCGTTTTCCACTCGCCGCCGAACGGCTTGTAGCGAAGCTCCACGCTCGCGGCCTCTTCGTCCGATTTACACTCGACCGGGACTGGTCGGCGCGTCTGGACCTCCATCGCGTCCGGCGTGCACTTCATACCGCCTGGCCCGTCTTCTTCGCCGCCACCCGCTGCCGCCGGCTTGTCGGTGGGCGTCGGCTCGGGCGTTGTCGCAGCGCCGCCGGTGCCGCCCGCACCGTCGAACGTCTTTTGCGTCTCGGGCGTGGCCAGCGCGCTGTCCAGCTTGACCTGCGGATCCGTCGCGATCGCCTTTTGGAACGCTTCCTTGGCGCCAGCTTGGTCGTTCTTGCCGCTGCCGCGCACGATACCGACGTACATCCACGCTCGTGCGATGATCTGCGGGCTGCACTTGTCGCCGCAGGCCTGGACGGTGCCGGTCAAGACGCCTTCGGCTTTGTCGAAATCGGTGGCGAGGTAGTGCTCGTTGATGGCCTCGTCGATCTTCTTGTTCGCCGCGTTGTCGCGGGTGAACTGGGCAGAAGCCGGCAGAGCCAGGGTGAGCAGGAGACAGAGCAAACGGAGCGACAAGCGGCGGTACACGTGGGTTCCTCTTGGGGCGGTGCGGGGTGAATCAGGGCCCGCGGTCGCGGGAGAGATGGGGGAAAGCCGAGGTTCGCCCGGCGATCAGCCGCCGGTCGGCTTCGGGCAACCTTCCTTCACGCCTTCGGTGCGCAGGAACTGAACGCGGCGATTGAGCGCCCGGTTCTGTTCGGTGCTGTTGTCGACCAGCGGCCGCTCGAAGCCGTACCCGTGAGACGTCAAACGACTGATTTCGACGCCGTGCTCAAGCAGGTACTTCATGACCGATTTGGCCCGGCGGTCGGATAGGTTCTTGTTGTAGGCAGCCGCACCCTTATTATCCGTGTGGCCTTGCACTTCGATCTTGATCGACTGAATTTTCTGCAGGGCCTCGACGACCGCGTCCAGGACCGGGAAGCTCTCCGGTCGGATCTTGTCCTTGTTGAACTCGAAGTGAATCTGTTGAGTGATCTTCACTTCGCAGTCGGTCACGACGACCAGCGCCGGCTTGGTGGGACAACCGAGCGGCTCCTGTGAAGTCGAACCGATCTCGTTCGGGCACTGATCCTTGACGTCGGGGACGGTGTCCTTGTCGTTGTCGGGATCCGGGCAGCCGTCCTCGTCTTCGAAGCCGTCGGGATCTTCGGCTTCAAGCGGGCACTTGTCGACCGTGTCGGCGATGCCGTCGAGATCGTTGTCGAGGTCGGGGCAGCCGTCGTTGTCGAGATAGCCGTCTTTGTCCTCGGGCTCGAGCACGCACGAGTCCTTCGAGTCGGTGATGCCGTCACCGTCGGTGTCCGGATCATCCGGGCAACCGTCGATGTCCTCGAAGCCTTGATAGACCTCGGGCTGATCGGGGCACTTGTCTTTCGGATCCAAGATGCCGTCGCCGTCGCGGTCACCGGGCCCTGGAATTACCTGGAAGCCGCGCTCGGCGCAGTATTGCGGCGGCGACAGGAAATAGGCCGCGTGGGCGTTCGGCTCCGCTTTCCACAGGTGCGCGTTGGCCTTCGAGATGAAGCCCTGATCGAGCTCGAGCATCGCGAACTCCAGCTGGCTCCTGGCCACAGCGAGCTCTCGTGGTGCACAACGAATCGCACCGTTGCGTTCGGCTTGCTCGACGATGTCGGTGAGGCCGGCGATCTTACCGCGCAGTGCGGGGCCCTGTGAGCAGCCGACCATCAGCGAGAACGCGCTTAGACACGTGACGGCCGCTTTCATCGTCCCGCTCCTCGATGGGCTTCGCGTGCCAAGCGGATCGCTTTGTCGGCGTGCTCCTCGGCTTTTTCCGCCAGGTTTGAAGCATCGCTGTAGTCAGCTTCGGACGCTTCGGTCTGCGCCTTCTGCAGATGCTCGGTGGCCAGGTAGAAGTCGTAGGTGGCGTACTGCTCGGCACCGAGCTCGCGCGCCTCTTCCACTTTGGTCGACGCGGAGTTCGCCGAGATGGCGTAAAGCGCGTTGCCACAACCGGAAGCGGTCATCACGAGGCCGACGCTGAGCGCCAGGGAGCGAAACTTCTCGAAACCTTTGGTGCTTGCCACCGCTTGCCTTCCTCGATGCTTTGGAGGCTCTCTGAGACCGCCTATTTGCCCGCGAACGCTAGCAATCGGGGGCTAAACCCGTCAACAAGCGTCTCGCATTTCGGTCTCGTCTCCGTAGCGGCTCTCCGCGTCAACTTTGCCTACATTTCCCCGCATCTCCGAGACCGAGCAGGGGAACAACAGGAAGGCGGGAAGGCGGGAAGGCCGGAATGAAGATTCGGGGGCTGCCGCGGGTGACAGGCAGCGGCACCACGCAGCTAGAGGCACCGGAACCGTCGTTTCGACGAGCGTGAAACAGCGAATCGCGAGGCTACGCGAGCAGATTGGCGCCCAAGAAATCTTCCCGGCTTCCAGTTGTGTCGCTCTCAATCGAGCGAACACGACTACAGGCGGCGGTAGACGCCGACGACTTTGCCGAGCAGCATCGTCGACTTGAAGTCGCTGGCGCGCACCAGGATCGGCGCCATAGAGCCGTTGGCGGGCTGGAAGCGCACGTAGTCGCGCTCGGGGTAGAAGTACTTCACGGTGGCTTCATCGCCGATCAAAGCGACCACGATATCGCCGCGATCTGCCGTAGATTGCTTCTTTACGAAGATGTAATCGCCGCTCAAAATGCCGGCGTCGATCATCGAATCGCCGCTGACGCGCAGGCCGAATACCTCGCGGCCCCCGCGCACCAGCATGCGATCAACGCGCACGGTGTCGATGACGTTCTCTTCAGCGTAGAGCGGCAGGCCGGCAGCGACGCGGCCGAGGACGCGCACTTCGATCAAGTCGTCATCAGCGTTCAGCTTGTTGGCCGGCGGGGGCGCTTGGTCTTCAACCAGCTTGAGCGCGCGGCTCTTCATATCCTCACGCGTGAGGTAGCCCTTGCGCTCGAGCGCACGCAGGTGATCATTCACGCCGTTGGTGGAACGGATACCCATATGCTCGCCGATTTCGCGAAGCGTGGGCGGGTAGCCTCGGTCTTCAATCGACGAGCGAATGAAATCGAGGGTTTGTTCCTGGCGTTTCGTCAGACCCTGCATGGCTCGCGGAAGATACTGAACGGGTGTTTCCGCGTCAAATTCTGTACCGACTAAACGCGCACGCAGTGTAGAAACATCAATAATTATAGTTACTTAAAGATTTGAGAAAAGCCTGTGCAGAGGTCCTCCACAGCCGCCTGTGGGGCTTTCCGGCCGGCCCAGGTCAGAATTTCGCTGTGGTGTGGGTGGCTTGGGGCGCCCCGAGCGCGCTTTCGTGGTGGCCTGCGGTTCCGACCCCCAGCGAGCTCCGCCTCAGAATTTTCCGGAAATGGAGAGGAACGTCAGCTTCTCGGTCGTTTCGCGCAGGCGGCCAACCAGCATGCGGACGATGCTCCAGAGCACTTCGTAAGCCAGGTCTTTGTGGAGGAAGAGCAGGTCGTCGAAGCCGTCCTTCGGGATCGCGAGCAGGCGGCAGCGTTCATGGACGCGCGCGTCGGCCGAGCGCGGTGACTCGTCCAGCAGCGCCATCTCACCGAAAACCTGGCCGGGGCCGAGGACGGCCAGCGCTTCTTCGCCCATGCCCGGCACGTCGCGGCTGATCCGGACTTTGCCTTCGACGATCACGTACAGCTTGTCGCCCGCATCGCCGTGCTGAAAGATCTTGGTCCCGAGCGCGTGCGTTTCCTCGGTCGCTACCTTGGCGATCAACTCGAACGCCTGCGGCTTCAACCCCGCAAAAAGCTCGATTTTGCTCAGCTGCTCGACGCGATCCATCTGGGTCAGAGTGCCGCACTCTAGTCCGCAAGGGCCCAAGGGGCCAAGGGCTTAGGGGTCAGGGGTCGGGGGTCGGGGGTCGGGGGTCAGTCGAACGAGGGAGTAGGGCGAATCAGGGGCCGAGCCGCCAGTTTCCAAAACGCACTCCCTCACCCCTAGCCGTCCGCACGCCCATCTCCGTGCACCTGCTCAGCTTCGTGCAGCCGCTCAGCTTCGTGCAGCCGCTCAGCTTCGTGCAGCCGCTCAGCTTCGTGCAGCCGCTCAGCTTCGTGCAGCCGCTCAGCGACGTTACGTCGATCGCGAGCGCGAAGCGCGAGCTGGATCGCAGTCACCCGACCTTGGCACCAGCAGATCACGATCGAAACAGAAGACCGGAGTGAGAAAACTCGGCGAGGCCGAGCGCCCGCTTGGCATCAGGTAGAGTGAGTCGCAACGCGCACCATGCGAAGCACGGAGGAGAACAAAACCTAAAGCGTGAATTTGACCGTGATGGGCGGTGTACTGCTAACGATCGCTTGACCGTTCTTGTCCAGCGCAGGGTTGAAAGCGCGGCGCATTGCGCACTGTCGCGCGTGGTTGCCGAAGCCGCTGCCTGGGTCCTTCAAGATCGTGACCGACTTGGCGCGGCCGTCGCTGCCCACGTTGACCACGAGCTGAACGACGCCGAACTCCACGCCGTCGAGCTGCGCTTCGGTGGGGAAACCGCAGTCTTGCCAATTCAGGCTGGCTGGCGCCGCGCCGCGCGATAGATCTTTCTCGGGAGCTTTGGCGACGGGAGCCGGCGCTGTGCCGGTACCGGTCGGTGCGCCGCCCGGCTGCGCCTTGATGTCGCGAACGGCGGTTTTCGCGGTGCCAGCGCCGGACGTGATGCCGCCCCGAAATTCGCCGTTGCCGGTGACGAAGCCGTCGCCGGTCAGGTCGACGGGCGCGTCGGGATCCGGATCGGCGGTGAGCACCTTGCCGGCCTCGGCTGGTGCGGGTGGCGGTGGCGGTGGCTCGTTGGCTGCTTGCGGTGGCGGTGGCGGCGGCGCCTTTTCCGGCTCGGCCTCTGGCGGTGGCGGCGTGGACGGCGGCGGCGGTGGTGGCGGAGTCGAGTCGATGTCGATCTGCAATTGCAGACTGTTTTTCACGTACTCGGCCACGCTGATCGCGAAGTTCTCGGCCTCGTACAGGTTCGCGGCCGCCTGAACCGCGGCTGCGCCGTGCAGCATCAGCGCGCCGAGCAGCCCCAAGATCGCGCCGACGCGCGCCGCGTCACCGCCGAGCCCGAGCACGGCGCCGAGCGGATCGCGCCTCGTGTGCTCAGAGGAGGGAAGCGAGGGGAGCGCGGGCCGAGCCATCGTCGCGCGCGTTACTTCTTTGGCTCGAGCGTCGGGGCCGGGATGCCTTCGGGCGTGACCGCGAAGGCAATTTTGGCAATGCCCGAGCGACGCAATAGATCGAGCACATGGATGACCCGGCCGTGCTCCACCTTTTTGTCCGCCCGGATCACAGCCCGAAGGTCCTTGTTCTTGGTCTTGGCCTTCTTGGCTAGCGGCACCAGCGCATCGTCGTCGGCTACGGCCTCGGAATCGATGCGAGTTTTGCCGTCGGCGGTGAGCTCGACCGAGAATACCGTTTGCAGTGCTTCGCCGCTGGCGCTCTTCGGCAAGTCCATCGGCATGCCTTGCGACACGATGATGCGCGCCGTCACCATGAAGATGATGAGCAGCACGAGCGTCACGTCGACGAGCGGCGTGACGTTGATGCCCGCGATCAGGCCGTCGTCGTCGTCACCTGCGCCACCAGCCATGATTCAGTCGTCCTCGTGACGGGCGGCCTTGGCCTTGGCAGCAGGGTTTTCTTCGCCGGACAGGTGCGCGAGCAGCACGTTGCTGAGTGCCTCGGTATTGCCCAGGACCGAGCGTGTGTGGCGCTGGTAGAAGTTGTAAGCAGCGACGGCCGGGATCGCGACGGCTAGACCGACGGCGGTGGCCACCAGCGCTTCGGCGATTGACGACATCACCGCGGTCGGGGCGGCGCCCGTCGCCGCTTGCGCGCTACCCATGCCTTGCTTTCCGAGCGCTTCGAAGGCCTGGACGATGCCGATGACAGTTCCGAACAAACCGATGAACGGTGCGTTGTTGCCAAGCGTGCCGAGGAACGCCAGGCGTTGCTCGAGCTTCATTTTTTGCAGGGCGGCGGCGCCGCGCATGGCCTTGTCAGCAGCCTTTGCGCCGCGGTCCGCCTCGCGCAGCCCGGCGACGACCACGGCCGCCTCTGCGCTGGGAGACTTCTCGAGCAAGCTGAGCGCAGCCGGCAAGTCGTCGTCGCGCAGCCGCTCGCGCAGCGACTGGGCGAGCTGTGGGATGTCGTCGCGGATGGAGAAATAAAACCAACCCCGCTCGAGCATGATGGTGACGGAGGCGACGCTGAGGCCGATCATCAGCCACATCACCCAAGCCGCTCCGAAGTTCGTCATCAGGTGCTGGAGCCACTCAACGAGATTCATGGGCGATGTTTCCTGGTCTTCTTCCGGGGGGGGGGACTTGAGCCGCCCCGACTTCTAAGGCCCGGAAGCGGCAATGAAAAGCCGCCGCGTTGCTAGCACATTCCCGAAACCTGTTCCGGCTGGCGCCGAATTTCGGGCCGAAAGGCCGGCGGCGCGACGCCTGATGAACCTACCCCCTCGATTCATGCTCGGCCGTTCGAGATCGAGAGAACAGGAAGGCGGGAAGGCGGTAAGGGCGAGCGAAAGCGTATTTCGTGTTTGGGCAGACCCAAACACGAAATCGAGTGCCTCCGGGGGGCCTGGAGAGTTGGCCTGGCGCCCGCCTGTTGAATAGAGCTGCCAGCCTACCCCCCAAGAAAATCTTCCCGCCTTCCTGCCTTCCTGTTGCTTTGCTCTCCGGCTCGTTACAGCTCGTGGGGCATCAGGTCGTAGGGGGAGCGGAAGTATTGTTGGGGGCTGTAGGAGCGAAAACACGAGACCCGCCGGGTATAGACGTCGGCGTACAGGTCGACCTGCAGGCCGAAGCTGCTCATCTCGCTCTGCTCCTTGAGCAATGAGCCCCAGTACGGGTGGAAACGCTGGGAAATGCGCTCGGCGAGCAAATCGTGCTCGGAGGCGATGCTGCGCAGCTCGGCACGGACCTTTTCCAGGGCGCGCTTCACGCGCAACCGCTCGGCGTCCTCATTCGAGCCGGAAGGCGGCGCCACGCGCGCCAGCTCCTTGTAGTGGCCTTGCAGGTACCGCAGTTCGTCTTCGAAGCGGTCGCGTGTCTCCTCGAGCATGCGTTGGCGGCTCAAATCGTCGTGACAGGCTTCGTGCGCCGAGATCTCTTGATCCATCTCCTGGATGATCATCGCGGTTTGCCACGACGATTCCTTTTTGGAGCGCAGGATGTCGCCGTAGATGTGGTCACCGACATAGAGCACGTTCGAGCCGGTGATGCCGACCATGCGCTCGAATTCGGCCAGGTTGCCGCCCTCGTAGACCTTGCCGCGCTCGAACGAGTGCCGCACGTTGCGCAGCACCTCGCCGTCGCGCTCCATCAGCGGTCGGCCTTCCTGAAACCAGCGCGGCTTCTGCGCCGCGCAGATCACGATTTCGAAATAGTGACGCCAGCTCGGGTACTCGGGCAAGGCACCGCCGAGCAGGTGCGTCATCATCGTATCGGTGTAACTGAACGGCGAGTTGGTCAGCACGAACAGCCGCTTTCCGGCCGAGCGTAGCTTGTGCAGCGCACGCGCCAGCTCTGGATCGCGATCGATGAAGCGCGGCAGGTCGGAAGTAATCGCCTTGTAGACAGAGCCATCGGCGTGCGCTTCGTCGATCGACGCGCGGACGTCGCCCCACAGCTTGTCGTAGTCGACCTTTTCGCCGCGCCGCTCGAGCTCGTCGACGACCGCGGCGTAGGAAGTGACTTCACTCAGCGCAAACAGCGTGTCGATCCAGTGATAGCGCGAGGTGTGCGGCCGGATCTTCTTGTGGTGGTAAAGCTCGGTGATCTCTTCGCGCGAGAGCCGGCGCATGCCGTGGTAGCCACGGTGCACCACCTTGTAGCGGTCCATCTTGAGGATGTGGCCGTAGCGCTTGTCGATCAAAAGGCCGCGGATCGGAAAGCGCGTGTCGTAGCGCAGCTTCTTCAAATACGCGGGGTAGCCGCGCTTGATCATGCGCTCGATCATCAGCTCGACGCTGAGCGAATCCATCTCTTGCTGGCGGTAGATAGCCAGCGTGTAGTCCATGTCGAAGCCGACCCAGTCGATGCCGGAAAGCTTCAAATCGCGGTTCACGAATACGCGGTCAGCGCGCGGAATGCCGCGGCCGGCGGCGGCTGCAGGACCGCCGCCCGGTAGAGGAAGGAGCAGCTGGCGTGGATCCACGAGAACGCTGGCGGTCAATGGGGGTGCCGACCGGCCGCGCTCAGGAAACGCAGCCACCGTTAATTTTCACCCCCCAGCGGCTCCTGTCAAAGGAGCTTCGGTGTGTAGTTATTTATGCGAGCGGCCGAGTAGCTCGAATAGTGGAAAACCTGCGCTCTGGTCGCGATCGGCGGGCAGGCCGAATAGCGCGCGCAGCGTCGGGGCGATATCGGCCAGGTGGCGTGGCGCCTGTGCCGCGACCAAGCCGCGCGCTTCGATAGCGCTGCCGCTAGCGACCAGCCAAACTCGGGCCGATTCCGGGTACGGCTGACCGTGGTCGCGAAACGTCGCCGCGCGACCATGGTCGGCGGTGACGAAGAGTGCGGTGCGCACGCCAGCTCGGGCACGGGCGGCCAGCGTCGCCGCGAGCTCGCCGACATAGCGGTCGGCCTCGCGCAGCGCTTCGAGGTAGCCGGTGTAGTTACCTTGGTGGGCGAACTCGTCGGTTTCACCCAAGCCGACGAACAAGAAGTTCGGTTGTTCGGCGCGCAGGTACGCGAGCGCGAGGTCTGCCGTGTAGCGATCGCGCCGAAAATCGCCGGTGCCGGGCCAGGGCGGCTCGGCTTCCGCGCGCCGCAATGCGGTGCTGACGGCGTCGGTGCGGTCGAAGCGCCAGCGCGTCGCGCCCGCGTGTTTTCCGGCCGAAACGGCGACACGCGGGCTCTTCGCTGCGACCTTGGCGATGTCGGGCCACGACGTGACGACCGCGCTCTTCCAAGCGCCGTTAGCGGGCTCGCCCAGCTGGTCGGCGACGCTGAGCGGGCTCGTGCCCTGGCACGCGTTGTTGCCGCACCCGGTCGTGCGCCGCCCCGTGAAGATCTCGGCGTAGCCGGGCAGCGAAACGAAGTCCGGACCCGAGGCGCTGATCGGTGGGCCGTGCTCAGGCGCACCGAGCGCCGCGCCTTCGACGCTCATCAGCCGATGCAAGTTGGGCATCAGCTGCTCGGAGCTCTCGAGGCCAATCCCGGGCGCTCGCGCTCCGCCTGCGAGTTCGGGGTCGACGCCCGCGAAAATCTCGCGAAAACGCGCGCCGTCGAGCGCCACCACCACGACTTGCACCGGACTTGGGCCAGCGGGCGTGTGGCTTGGGGGTTGAGAAGCGGCGGGTCCGGGCGTCGCCAGAACCGAGCTTGCCAGAGCGAATGCGGCGACGCCGAGCGCGCTTCGGAGCAGTTGTTTGCCAAGACGAGGCCGGCTCGTCCAGGCATCTACCGTGGTGTTCACGGATGGTTACGGTCGCAGACGCTCGGGGCAACTGCGGTTCGGATCGGTGACAAGCTCGGAAACTTGCGCTTTCGAACGCCCAGCTTGGCTCAGCGCCGCGTGACGCCGTGGCCGCGCGCAATGCCGGATAAGTCGAGCACGGGGCCGCGCTGCTGGAAGCCGCCGGTCAGGCGGTCATCCTTCATGAACAACGGCGTGTCGAGATCCAGCTCTTCGAAGCCGCCCAGCCCGCCGGCGATGCAGGCCGAAAACGTCATCGCCAAGCGTGTCTCGACCATGCCGCCCAGCATCAGACCAAAGCCCAGCCGGCGCGCCTCGGCGATCATCGACAGGACGCGGGTGACGCCGCTCTTGGTCGGCTTGAAGTTGATGACGTCGGCGGCGCGCTCGGCGTGCAAGGCCGCAAGGTCTTCGAGCGAGCGCGCGTCTTCATCTGCGGCGACGCGGATGCCTGCTTCACGAACGCGGCGCGAGCCTATGAAATCGCCGCGTAAACACGGCTGCTCGAACAGCACGACTTGGTGAGCACGTGCGCCGAGGCCGCGCACTAGCTCAATCGCAACTTCCGCCGACAAGCTGGCGTTCGCGTCGAGCAACAGACGCGCGGTCGGTGCTGCCGCGGCGATGCGACGCAGCCGTTCGAGGTCGTGGGCGAAGTGTTCGCCACCGACTTTCACTTTGAGCGTTCGAAAATCCTGCGCGACGGCGCGCAAGGCTGCGCGCGCGGCGTCGTCGGCGCTGCCGGTCGGGATCGTAATGTCGGTGAGCAGCTGCGACGATTGGCCACCGAAATGCTGAAACAATGACTTTTTGTGCACGCGGCATGCCGCGTCCACGAGCGCGATCTCCAGCGCACAGAGCGCGCTGGGTGTGGCCTCGAGCCGCCCGCGCGCCGCCGCGGACAGGCCGCTCGCGTCCGGCCCCTGGTAGCCGACGAGCTCGCCCGCGACGGCGTGCAGCGCCGCCAGTGCATCGGCCTGAGTTTCACCGTTCACCGCGGGGAACGGCGCGGCTTCGCCCAGGCCGCGTTCACCGCTTTCCAGCTCCACTTCGAGCAGCGCATTTCGAGCCAGCAGCTGCGTCCCAGTAGCGATCCCGAACGGCTCGAGCAGCTCGACGTCCCAGGCTTGGATGTTGACGCTTTTGATGCGCACGGCCGGACCGTACACCGCAGCGCCAGACGCTTAAGCAACAACCGCCCTGCAAGTTCGAATTTTGGCGAGGCTTTCGCGAAAGGCGAAGCGGAGCGTGTTTCTGTATGAAGCCAAAATCCCGAACTCGGCGGACGTCGTCCCCGGTAATATGCCGGGGATGCCGCACACCGTGGCCTCGGTGCGAGCTATGCTGAGGCTGTGAGCTCCGCGCCGCTGTGCATCCTGGTGACCGGTGATCCGGTGCCGACGACGCAAGCGCGTGTCGGCGGCTTCGCCAACCTGGTGCGCGCCGGCGTGGTTGGCGTTTGGGACGGCGGTTTCGTCGATATCGACGTGCGGACGGCGGAGGCGTTGCCTCCCGCCAGAGATTTCGCGGGCGTCATCGTCACGGGCTCAGCCGCCAGCGTGACCGAACGCGCGCCGTGGATCCTGCGCGTCGAGCAGTACCTGGCGCGTGCGGTCGAGGAAGGGCAGCCGGTGCTCGGCATCTGCTTCGGCCATCAACTGCTCGGACAGGCGCTCGGCGGGCTGGTCGAAAGGAACCCGCGCGGTCGCGAGATGGGGACGGTAAAGCTACAGATCTTGGTCGATGATCCGCTGCTCGATCGCAGCATCGAGCCGGCCCTCGCTCACGCGACGCACGTCGATTCGGTGACCGTGTTGCCGCCGGGGGCGAAAGTCCTGGCCACGACGGCGCTCGAGCCGCACGCCGCCGTGCGCTTCGGCGAGCGCGCCTGGGGCGTCCAGTTTCACCCCGAGTTCGACGAGCGGGTGATGGCCGAATACGTCGAAACCCGCGCGCAGCTGCTGGCCGAGGAGGGGCGCGATCCGGCCGCGATGGTGGCCAGCATTAATGCGGCCGAGGCCGGAAGCTTGGTTTTGCGGCGATTCGTGGAGCACGGACTCCGGCCGCGCTGAGCAACAGCCTTGCCAATTGCGCTCGGGGCGGCCGGTGGTAAAAGGCCGCCCACCATGGGTTTTTCCTGCGGCATCGTCGGCCTGCCCAACGTCGGCAAGAGCACGCTCTTCAATTCGCTTTCGAGCGCCAAGGCCGAAGCGGCCAACTTCCCGTTTTGCACGATCGAGCCGAACGTCGGCATCGTTAGCGTGCCCGATGACCGCGTGAGCGCGCTGGTCAAGCTGATCGAGCCCGACAAGGAAGTGCTGACGACGATCCGCTTCGTCGACATCGCCGGCTTGGTGCGTGGCGCGTCGAAGGGCGAAGGCCTGGGCAACCAGTTCTTGAGCCACATCCGCGAGGTCGATGCGGTGGCGCACGTGGTGCGCTGCTTCGACGACGACAACGTGATCCACGTCGAGAACAAGGTCGACCCGATCGCCGACATCGCGACCATCAACACCGAGCTGTGCCTGAAGGATCTGGATACGGTGAGCAAGCGGCTGGACAAGGCGCGTAAGGCCGCCAAGGGCAACGACCCGGTCGAGAAGCTGGCGATGCCGTTGTGCGAGCGCCTGATGGCGCACCTGGACGAGGGCAAGCCGGTGCGCACCTTCGTGATCGGCAGCGACAACGAAAAGGAGCGGGCGATCGTCGACGACATGCAGCTCTTGACCAGCAAGCGCATGTTCTACGTCGGCAACGTGGCCGAAGGCGCGCTCGCCAACTTGAGCGCCGACAAGCACTTCGCGAAACTGGTCGAATTTTCCAAGTCGGAAGGCGCACCGGTCGTGCCGATCTGCGCGGCGATTGAAGAGCAGATCGCGCAGCTCGAGCCGGCAGATCGCCTCGACTTTTTGGAGAGTGTCGGCTTGAAGGAGCCGGGCCTGAATTCGGTGATCCGCACCGGCTACGAGCTGCTCGGCCTGATCACGTACCTCACGGCCGGCAAGCAAGAGGTGCGCGCCTGGACGGTGCGCAAAGGCTCGACCGCGCCGCAAGCTGCTGGCGTCATTCACACCGACTTCGAACGCGGCTTCATCAAAGCCGAGGTGATCTGGTGGGAAGATCTGATCAAGTTCGGCAGCGAAGCCAAGTGCCGTGAAGCCGGCAAGCAAGCAATCGAAGGCCGCGACTACGTCGTCCGCGACGGCGACGTGATGCACTTCCGCTTCAACGTCTGACGACTCGAGCACGAGAGAAATCAACAGGAAGGCGGGGAGGCGGGAAGCTGAGAAGCGCATTTTCTTGCGCGCTGCGCGCAAGAAAATGCGCTTGCTCTGACCTTTCCGCCTTCTCGCCTTCCTGTTATCTCGCTCTCGCGAGCCACCGCCGCATCGAGGTGACGGGCACGGGGCCGCCGAGGTAGCCGGCGAACCGCGCGAGCCAGACGCTGAGCGTGAGCACGAGTAGCGCGGTGGCCGCGAGGTTCATGCTGCGGCTGGTCCAGTTGATGCGTGGCTTGCGGGGTCTCGGAGTGGGGCCGCGCACCAACTCGAGCGTGGCGGCGCCGACGAAGCTGACGAACAGCGGCGCCAGCAGCCAAACCAACGGATGCAGCTGTAGCGCACCGCGCACGTCGCCGCGGAAGAGCGCGAGCGTGGCGCGGGTGAGGCCGCAGCCTGGGCAGGGAATGCCGAAGCTGCTCGCCATTGGGCACAGTGGAAAATCAGTGTGCACGGCGATCGCGAACGCGCCCAACAGCAGCGTGAGTAGGGCAAGGCGCAACGGCCGATTCACGGGCTCAGCGTAGCCACAAAACAGAAACGGCGCCGTGAAGCGCCGTTTCTGCTCAGCGGTTAAGCTCTTTTCAGCGCGGCTGACCGCCGCCAGCTGCCTGCCAGATCTCGTTAAGATCTCCGGACAGGAAGTAGCTGTTGAGCAGCAGGTACAGGATCGGGTGAGCGACCTGCGGGTTTGGCACGCCGGCCATCTGCTTGGCCTCGAGCACCTTGGCCGGCAGGTTCCAGAACATGATCAAGTTCAAGATCGGCACGAACATCATGATCGGGTTGATGTCGTCCTTGCCGCGGAATGCCTTCAGCTCGTTCACCATCTGCCAGAGTTGGATGATGGCGTAGACGAAGCAGATCATCCCGATGACGAGCACCATCACCGGATTGCGTGTCTGACCAATCGGGCCGCGACCGCCACCGCCGCCCATTGGAACCATCGGTGCGCCGCCGCCGGGCATGCCGCCCCCGAAGCCACCTGGTGCGGGCTGCTGAGCGCCGTAGCCCCCGCCTTGCGGAGGACCACCGTAGCCTTGTGGGCTGCCAGGCGGAGGACCACCGTAGCCACCGCCTTGTTGACCGCCCGGCGGCGGACCACCCTGCGGGGGACCGCCGTAGCCGCCCTGCGGGGGACCACCGTAGCCACCTGCGTTCGGATCAGGCGCGCCGTACCCGCCCTGCGGAGGACCACCGTAACCGCCCTGCGGGGGACCACCGTAGCCACCGCCTTGCGGCGGGGGACCACCGTAGCCACCGCCTTGCGGCGGGGGACCACCGTAGGCACCGCCTTGTTGACCGCCAGGCGGACCACCCTGCGGAGGACCGCCGAAGCCACCTTGCGGAGGCTGGCCGTACGGATTGAACGAGCCGGCGTCAGCCACCATGGTTCCGCCGAGCGGATTGACCGGTTGATCAACGATGCCGGGCGGAGGCGCGAGCGGCGCGCCAGGCGGCGGGCCGTAAGGATTGGCGGGAGCTGGGGCGCCAGCTTGTGGACCACCGTACGGAGAGGGAGCGCCAGGAGGAGGACCGAAGCCACCAGCTTGACCGCCAGGCAGAGGGCCACCCGGAGGAGGACCGAAACCTCCAGCTTGTGGACCAGTAGCTTGTGGACCACTAGGCAGAGGGCCACCGGGTGGCGGACCGAAACCGCCTTGGGGACCGGCACCGGGCGGCGGACCGAAGCCACCAGCTTGTGGAGCAGCAGGGTAAGGAGGAGCACCCTGCGGTTGCGGAGCGCCCATCGAAGGCGGTGCGACGCCGAGCATCGTTCCTTTGAGCTGAGCGCGCGGTGAGGCCGCGGGCGGAGCGGCAGCCGGAGGTGGAGCTGCCGCGGGAGGCATCGCCGGAGCTCCCGGGGCGGGTGCTGCTGGTGCGCCCGGCCGCAGACCGGCAGGAGCGTTCATCATCAGCATCGTGCCCTTGAACTTCGGGGCAGCGGCACCTTTCAGGCTGAACCCGCACTTCTTGCAGGTGGTCGCCGCTTCCTCGTTCTCAGTCCCACAGTTCGGACAAAACACTCGAAGCCTCCCTCAGAGGTTTACAGGGGCACCGAGCCTACCCTTGCTTCGTTCAAATTCTCAAGGGTCACGTGGTGCTATCTTCATCGTGGTCCATTGGGTCGCTGTCTCGTTGTCCAGTGGGGCCCCAGCCCCACTGGGGCGATCCGTGCCCGTGAACGTGCCCGTACCCGTGCCCGATCGCTCGTGGACGTTAGCTTGCAGCATCGGATGGTAGGCCGGGGTTTGTGGCGCGAGCATGGCTCGCGCGCGCCGCGGGCAGCTGCCCGCGCAGGCCAGGCCTACCCAAAATCCAAAGGAACCGGCGGGGGTTTTTCGGGCACGGGCACCGGCGCGGGCACGGGCACGGGGATGAGCCTTGACACCCCGCTTTGCGGATCACTACGGTTCGCCTCGCCGGCCCGGCCCCAGGGCAAATTCTCCAGAAAATTCATGCAACCAGAGCTCGGATCACTCGCTCACTTTGTAGCGCGCGGGCCCCGAGCCAAGCCCCGGAAACGTTAATGGCATTCGCTCTCAATGCAGAGCATGAGCGGCAGCTCGAAGACATTCTCTCGCGTTACCCGAACAAGATGGCCGCGTGCATCCCCACGCTGCACCTCTGTCAGGAAGCCAACGAGAATTGGGTCTCGGAAGACGTGATCGCGTTCGTCGCCAAGCGGCTCGATTTGTCGACCGCGCACGTCCAGGGCGTCGTCACTTTCTACACGCTCTTCAACCAGAAGAAGCCCGGCCGTCACCAGGTGTGGGTCTGCCACACGCTGTCGTGCGCCTTGCGTGGCGCGGAAGACTTGGTCAAGCACTGCGAGAAGCGTCTCGGCGTGCACGTCGGCGAGACCACGAAAGACGGACGCATCACCCTGCGCACGGCCGAGTGTCTGGCCGCCTGCGGCACCGCGCCGGTGATGCAGGTCGACAAGCGCTACCACGAGAACCTGACGACCCAAGAGGTCGATCGCATCCTCGACCGCCTGATCGCGGGAGGTTGAACGCTGCCATGATCAAGCTCACCAACTATCTGACTCATTCCTACGGCAAGCCTGACAGCTGGAAGCTCGCGTCTTACGAGGCGGCCGGTGGCTACCGCGGCGTCCGCAAGGCGCTCGGCATGTCGCGCGACCAAGTGACCGACGAGATGAAGAAGGCGCATATCCGCGGACGCGGTGGCGCTGGCTTCGACTGCGGCACCAAGTGGAGCTTCATGCCCAAGGAGGTGAACAAACCCCACTATTTGGTGATCAACGCCGACGAGGGCGAGCCCGGTACCTTCAAAGACCGCTCGATCATGGAGCTGAACCCGCACTCCTTGGTCGAGGGCTGTATCATCGGCGCGTACGCGATCGGCGCGCACGTGGCGTACATCTACGTGCGCGACGAGCTGCACTTGTCGAAAGAGCGCCTGTGGAACGCGATCCACGAGGCGCGCGCCAAGGGCTACTTGGGCAAAGCGCCGTTCGGCAAAGACTACGAGGTGCAGGTCTACCTGCACACCGGCGCCGGTGCGTACATCTGCGGTGAGGAGACCGCCTTGCTGAACTCGCTCGAGGGTCGTCGCGGTGAGCCGCGGCTCAAGCCGCCGTTTCCAGCGCAGTACGGCGCGTTCGGCAACCCCAGCACCGTCAACAACGTCGAGACGATCGCGATCGCCCCGGCCGTTTTCGAGGTCGGCGGCGACGAGTTCAGCAAGCTCAGCGCATTGCACGGCTTGAACGACGGTGGCACGCGCCTGTTCGGCGTCAGCGGCCACGTCAAGAAGCCGGGCCTGTTCGAAGCGGCGGTCGGCCTCACGCTGCGCGACCTAATCTACGACTTGGGCGGCGGCATCTTGGGTGACCGCAAGCTGATGGCCGTTATCCCCGGCGGCTCGTCGTGCCCGGTGCACTTGGCGGATGAGATCGTCAGCTCGACCGACCCGCGGCTCGAGCCGTACAACGGCAAGCCGTTCCTGGACCTGCCGCTCGGCGTCGACACCTTCAGGAACGCCGGGAGCATGCTCGGCACCTGCTGCGCCACGGTGATGAGCGACGCGACTGATCCGGTGTTGGCGCTGCACAACATCATGCGCTTCTACCGGCACGAATCGTGCGGCCAGTGTACGCCGTGCCGCGAAGGCTGCGGCTGGATCGAGCGCATCTTGGAGAAGGTCGTCCACGGCAAGGGCTCGATCGCCGAGCTCGACCAGATCTCCGAGATTGCCTCGGACATCACTGGTAACACGATCTGCGCCTTCGGCGATGGCGCGGCTCAGCCGGCGCTGGCCTTCGTGCGCAAGTTTCGCAAGCAGCTCGAGGACTACGTCCACACGGGCGGCAAATCGCAGACCGGAAGGCTCACGCTATGACAGCGGGTAACGTCTTTTTCGCCTTGTGCTCGATCGCTGCCCTGGTCGGCGCAATGTGCACGGTGCTGGCCAAGAACCCGATCCGCGGTGCGATGGGGCTGCTCCTCACCATCGTTGGCATCGCCGGATTGTTTCTGAAGCTGAACGCGCAGTTTTTGGCTGCGATTCAGTTGATCGTCTACGCCGGCGCGGTCGTCGTGCTGTTCGTGTTCGTGATCATGCTGCTCGGCCCGGACGCCGGGCACGCCAAGGAGACCCGCGAGCCTACCGGCAAGTTGGCGCGCGCGCTGTCCGGCGGCCTGATGGGCCTGATCTCGATCGTCACCTTGGTCTTGGTGCTGCGCTCGGCGGACAAGCCCGAGCGCTTCGGTCACGTCAGCGCCCAGCACGGCAGCGTCGAGGCCGTCGGCACGCAGCTGTTCACTAAGGCGGTCGTCCCGTTCGAGCTGGCGACCGCGCTGTTGATCGTCGCCGTCGTCGGCGCGATCGCGGTGGCGCGCAGCCGGCATCAGGTCCGAAAAGAGAAGCAGAGTCCCAGCCCGACTCGGCGCTTCTTTCACGGTCCGCTGCATCCGCGCGACGCCGGGCGCCCGCTCACCGGGGAGGAGCTCTGATGAACATTCTCGGCAACGTGGTCGAGCATTACGTCTTGCTGTCGGCCGTGCTGTTCACGATCGGCGCGATCGGGTTCTTGGTCCGTCGCAACGTGCTCACCCAGCTGATGTGCATCGAGCTGATGCTCAACGCCGTGAACCTGACCTTGGTCGCCTTCAACCGCCGTCACATCGGTGACATGAACGGCCAGGTCTTCTCCTTCTTCATCATTGCCGTGGCCGCAGCCGAGGCCGCGGTCGGACTCGCGATTGTGCTGTCGTTCTACCGCTTGAAGCAGACGGTATTCAGCGACGAGGCGGACGAGCTCCGTCACTGAGGATTCTTTCATGCACGCTTTAGAAGAGCTTTTCCCGGCTTCCGACTTCACTCTCCTCGCGTTCATCGTGCTGTTGCCGCTGCTCGGTGCGGTCGTGAACGGTGTGTTCGGCAAGCGCCTCGGGCGCGACGCCGTGACGTTGATGGGCCTCGGCTCGGTGTTCGTCTCGTTCCTGTTCGCGGTCGTTACCTTCGCCATGCTCCACCATCAGGGCGGGGAGGGCAGCGAGGCCGAGTCCGCCAAGCTCGTCTGGCGCGGCTGGGAATGGATGAGGCTCTCGCTCCACGGCGCCGGTTCGGTCTCGCTGTGGGTGTCGTTGTCGGTCGACGCCTTGAGCGGCACGATGGCGCTGGTCGTGACGGGTATCGGTTTTCTCATCCACCTGTACTCGTCCAAGTACATGGAGGAGGACCCGGGCTACCACCGCTTCTTCACGTACTTGAATCTGTTCATCTTCTCGATGCTGGTGCTGATTTTGGGCGACAGCTTGCCGGTCCTGTTCGTGGGCTGGGAAGGCGTCGGCCTGTGCAGCTACCTGTTGATTGGCTTCTGGTTCGGCGAGGAAAAGAACGCCGCGGCAGGCAAGAAGGCCTTCATCACCAACCGCATCGGCGACTTCGGCCTGCTGGTCGCGATGGGCTTGCTCGTTTACTACTGCGGAGCGCTCGACTGGTCGGGCATCGAGGGCGCGCGCGACAACCTGCTGACCCCGGTGCAGATCTGGCCGCTCGGCGACCACGTGCCGCTCGCCAACATCTTGCCGAACGCTTGGGGGGTGGCGCTTAACACGCCGCGCACTGCGACGGCGGCCACGTTGGTCGGCCTGTTCTTGTTCCTCGGCGCCGCTGGCAAGAGCGCGCAGCTGCCGCTCTACGTCTGGTTGCCGGACGCGATGGCTGGCCCAACGCCGGTCAGCGCGTTGATCCACGCCGCCACGATGGTGACGGCGGGCATCTATTTGGTGTGCCGCACGTCGGCGATTTTCGTGCTCAGCCCGGCTGCCATGTTCGTCGTCGCGCTGATCGGCGGTCTGACTGCGGTCTGGGCGGCAATCATCGCCTTCGCGCAAAACGACATCAAGAAGGTGCTGGCGTACTCGACCGTTAGCCAGCTCGGTTACATGTTCCTGGGCGTGGGCGTCGGCGCGTTTTCAGCCGGCTTCTTCCACGTGCTGACGCACGCCTTCTTCAAGGCCTGCATGTTTCTCGGCGCCGGTTCGGTCATCCACGCCATGCACGCGCGCATCCACGACACGGATGCGTCGCAAGACATGCGCAACATGGGCGGCCTGCGCAAATACCTGCCGTACACGTTCCTGACGTTCGCGGCTTCGTGGGCCGCGATTATCGGCGTCCCGGGCACCAGCGGCTTCTTCTCGAAGGACGAGATTCTGCTCAAGGCCTACACGTCTTACATCTCGACGCCGCTGCGCGTTCAAGACTCGTTTGAGTGGCCGAAGTGGGGTGGAAGCGTGCTCTACGGGCTCGGGTTGGCCGGCGCGGTCATGACGGCTTTCTACATGACGCGCCTGTTCATCGGCACCTTCTTCGGCGAGTTCAAGGGTTGGGACATCGTCAAGAAGTGGAAGGAGCCGGCGCACGGCCACGGCGGTCCACAAGACCACGACGAGAAGCTCGAAGGCCCAGCGCCGCACGAGTCGCCGTGGCAGATGTGGGTTCCTCTGGCGATCTTGGGCACGCTGGCG
The DNA here is from genome assembly GCA_038230915.1 of Polyangiales bacterium. Lineage (GTDB taxonomy): Bacteria > Myxococcota_A > Polyangia > Polyangiales > Polyangiaceae > PMG-095. The sequence goes on from JBBRMI010000052.1 coordinate 28,168, forward strand.
CTGTTCGGCGGTTTCTTGAACGCCGGCGCGCTCGAGGTGATCGGCGTCAAGATGACGCCGCTCGAGCACTTCCTCGAGCCGGTGTTCAAGACTGCGTCGACCAGCGTGCGCGTCATCGACGGCGCCGAGCACATGCTCGGCAGCTTCCTCGGCTTGGCGCTGGCGGCCGTGCTCGTCGGTGCTGGCGGCGCCTACTACGTGTACGTGATGACGAAGGGCGAGTTCGCCCGCGTCTTCACCGAGAAGTTTCCCGGCTTCCACCAGTTCGTGTTCGACAAGCTGCGCGTCGACGAATTCTACGAAGAAACCGTGATCGGCGCGGTCGACTCGCTCGCCGAGTTCGGCGCGTGGGCGGACAAGTGGATCGTCGACGGCATCATCGCCAAGCTGTCGTCGTTCATCGTCCGCGGCAGCGGCAGCTTGCTGCGTCAGCTCCAAACAGGTCGAATTCAGGCGTACGGGGCCGTCATGGTCGTGGGTCTCGGCTCGGTGGGCTGGTTCCTGGTCGCACCGCACGCCAACGCTCAAGTCGTCGCCAACCAAGCCGATGGCGCTTACAGCGTCACCGCGACGCCTGGCCTTGGCTATTCGTACCGCTGGGACGAGAACGGCGACGGCAAGCCCGACAGCGCGGAGTTCGGCGACAAGGCCAGCGTGTCGTTCAACCTCGATATCGACAAGACCCGTACGGTCTCGCTCGAGGTGAAGAACGCGTTCGGCCAGGTCGCGACGCGCAAGTTCGAGCTCACGCGGCCCAAGCCCGACAAAAGCGGTCTCACCACCATCGATGTCACACAAGGCGCGAACGGGCAGCTCCCGGGCACCCCGCGTCCCTCCCAACCCGGGCGCCCTAGCGCGCCTCCCATCCTGCCGGGGGCACAACTGCCCGCCGGTCATCCCGCGATCCGCCAAGGTGAGTGAGTTATGCGCCCCCTGGAACGTGCCGTAGTCGAGTTTCTGCCTTACCTGCTGGCGTTTGCCGCAGGTGCCATGGTGCCGCGGCGCCAGGGCAAGGCCGAGCGTTTCGCGATCGGCGTCACCGCCGCGTTGTCGATCCTCTTCATCCGCAGCCTATGGCCGGCGCTCGGGCCCGAGTCCGACGCGGCGACGGAATGGCCGAGCCTGCTCAGCCTGATCGTGTTCCTGCCGATCTTCGGCGCAGTCGCGCTGTTGTTCTTGCCCCGCCAAACGCCCGTGCTGCTGAAGCGCTTCACGTTCGGTGTGCTGGCGGCCGACGCGCTAGCTTCCCTTAGCCTGCTGTCGCAGCCGATGTCGAAGGGCTGGCACTACCAGCAAATCATCGAGTGGGTGCCGTCGCTCGGCATTCGCTACCACGTGGCCGTCGACGGCGTGAGCATGTGGCTGATTCTGCTGTGCACGTTCAGCACGCCGATCGCGTTGTACGTGTCGTTCAACTCGATCACCACGCGAGTCAAAGACCTGTGCTTCGCGTTCTTGATGCTGCACGGCGCCATGCTGGGTGCCTTCGTGTCGCTCGATCTGTTCCTGTTCTTCGTGTTCTGGGAGCTGATGCTGGTGCCGATGATCGTGATGATCGGCGTGTGGGGCGGCGTCGAGCGGATCAAGGCCGCCTACAAGTTCTTCATCTTCACGATGGTCGGCAGCATGCTGATGCTGTCGGCGATCCTGTACATGGTGTGGACGCACTACAAACTGGCCGGTTACTACAGCTTCGACTACCTGGCGCTGTCGCGCTTGATCCTGCCGCACCAGGCGGCGTGGCTGTGTTTTCTCGGTTTCTTAGCCGCGTTTGCGATCAAAGTGCCGATGTTCCCGCTGCACACCTGGTTGCCTGACGCCCACGTTCAGGCCCCAACTGGCGGCTCGATCATTCTGGCCGCCGTGTTGCTGAAGCTCGGCACCTACGGCTACATCCGGTTCTGCATGGGCATGCTCGGCGGCCCGGCGTTCGCGGCTGGCGCCAACCTGGCCGGACTAGCGATAGGCGGCGGCATCATTTACGGCGCGCTCGTCGCCTGGAAACAAGACGACGTGAAGCGGCTGGTCGCCTACTCGTCGGTCGCGCACATGGGCTTCGTCATGCTCGGCTGCTTCGCGGCCACGCAAGCCGGCCTGGAAGGCGCGATCTTGCAGATGCTGAACCACGGCATCTCCACCGGCGCGCTGTTCCTCTTGGTCGGCGTGATCTACGACCGCCGCCATACGCGCTTGGTGCGCGAGTTCGGCGGCCTGGCCAAGGTGATGCCGATCTACGCCGCCCTGTTCGTGATCGTGACGATGTCGAGTATCGGCGTGCCCGGGACGAACGGCTTCGTCGGTGAGTTCATGATCGTGATGGGCACGTTCGTGTCGTCGGCGCTCGGCGGCAACGCCAAGCTGCAGGCCGGCTTGGCCGCGGCGGGCGTCATCTTGGCGGCTGTCTATATGCTGGGCGTCGTGCAAAAGATGTTCTTCGGCCCGCTCACCAACCCCAAGAACAAGCGCCTAAAAGACGTCACGCCGCGCGAGTTGATCGCCGTCGTCCCGCTGATCGCAATGATCTTCGTGATCGGCTGGTTCCCGACGCTGTTCACGAGCCGCATGAGCGAGGGCGTCGAGACAGTGCTCGACCGCTACGTTTCGCAGCGCAATGAATTCGTCGATTCGCGTGACGCCACGTTGGCGACGCTGGCGCCGCGTCGCGGTGGCCCGGTCGAGCGCGGCTACCCCGAGGATCCGAAGAAGAAGACCGAAGCAGCTGTCGAAGCGCTGAACGGAGGTGCCCCGTGAGCGTGCTGCTCGCCATCTCGCCGCTGCTGGTCGTCGCGATCGGCGCGCTGTTGTTGATGCTCACCGAGGCGTTCGGCAAGCCGACCGCGCCCGAGGGCTTCGGTCCGGGCGGCCTGATCGTCGACGCCGGCGCCGGCCGCGCCAGTGAGCTGGGCCTTGGTAGCTCGGTCGTCCTGTTCGCGGGCGCGATCGCTGCCTTGGCGGTTTGGATGGTAGGTCCGGACAAGTTCGAGAAGCTCGACGTCCTGATGCCGTACCTGGTGGTGGACCGCTTCACGCTGTTCTTCGCTTTCGTGCTCTGCCTGGGCGGCGGTCTCGCCTGCTTGCTCGCCGGTGGCTACTTGCCGGAACACAAGCTCGAGCGCGGCGAGTTCTTCCCGCTGGTCATGTTCTCGACGGTCGGCGCGATGGCATTGGCGGCGGCCGGTGATCTGCTCAGTTTGTTCATCGCGCTCGAGACGATGTCGCTCGGCGTCTATTGCTTGATCGGCCTGCGCCGCACCAGCACGCGCGCCGCAGAAGCCGCACTGAAGTATTTCTTGCTCGGCAGCTTCGCGGCCGCCTTGATGCTGTTCGGCGGCGCGCTGCTCTACGGCGCTACAGGTCACACGGATCTGAAGGGCATCGGCGAAGCGGTCGCAACGATCGGCAAAGCCGGCAGCGCGGTCAGCCCCGGCCTGGTGATCGTCGCGCTGGCGCTCAGCATTGCTGGTCTGGCGTTCAAGGTGAGCGCGGTGCCGTTCCATATGTGGACGCCTGACGCATACGAAGGCGCTCCGACGCCGGCCACCACCTTCATGGCGGTGGCCGTCAAGAGCGCCGCGTTCGCCGTCTTGCTGCGCGTGCTGGTCGTTGCCTTCGGTGACGAACGGCTGATGAGCTGGGGCGCCGGCTGGCCGCCAGTGCTGGCGTTGATGGCGATCGTGACGATGACGAGCGCCAACGTGATCGCCGGTCGCCAAGACTCGGTGAAGCGCATGCTGGCGTATTCGTCGATCGCGCACGCCGGCTACGCGCTGGTGGGGGTCGTCGCGGCGATGCGCTCGGAAATCGGCGTCGCTAGCGTGCTCTTCTACATGATGGCCTACACCGTCTCGACCGTCGGCGCGTTCGGCGCGCTGATCTTGTGCGGTCGCCAAGGCGCTGAAGCGGTGTCGTACGAGGACTTGGCGGGTGTCGGTCGTCGGCACCCCGCGGCGGCGCTGGCGTTCTCGTTCTTCCTGCTCTCGCTGGCTGGCGTCCCGCCCACGGCGGGGTTCTTCGGCAAATTCTATGTGTTCCAGGCGGCGATGGACTCGCAGCTCACTTGGCTCACGGTGATTGGCCTCTTGAACAGCATCCTGGGCGCCTACTACTACCTGCGCGTTATGGTGTTCATGTACATGCGCGAGCCCGAGCCCGGCGCGCCGGTCGCGACCCCGATGAAGTCGGGCATGGTCGCCTCAGCGCTGGTGATCGCGGCGGCGTTCGTGATCGCGATCGGACTGTTTCCCGACACCTTGTTGACGATGGCGCGGGCCGCGGGCCTGCGCTAGGCCGAGCCGATGGGTCGAGCATTGCTGACGCCGAGGGTGAGCTTGGTCGTTTTGGCCCTGCTGAGCCTTTGCGCCTGCGGAAAAAAGGCCGATCCGGCCGCGGCTGGAGCGGCCTCGGCCAAGCCGGCGCCGAGCGCCTTCAAACCGGCGGCTCCAGTCGCATCCGGCTTGCCCGCGATGCAGGAGCTAGTCAGCAAAGCCGTCAACCCCGAGAACAAGCCCGCCTACGCCGGTCCTACCGGCACGGTGCGCGGCCTCGTCACCGCGACCGGCGATCCACCACCCGTCGCCACCGCCCACCTGGCCAAGATCAAAGCGCCGTGCCCGGAAGGGCGTGAGACGTACGGGCACGTATTTCGCGAAGGCATGATGCGCAGCTTGGGCGACGTGCTGGTCGCCGTGACTGGCTACGACGGCTACGTGCCGGCCAAGGATGCGAAGCAAACCGTCGGCGCGCGCGGTTGCGCGTTCAGCGCTCGCACGATCGCCGTCACCTTCGGCCAAACCATCGACGTGGTGAGCAAAGACAGCGAAGGCTATGTGCCGAACCTGCTTGGTGCCCACATGCAGGCGCAGCTGTTGGCCCTGCCAGGTGGGGTGCCCTCGACGCTCTACCCGCCAGAGCCGGGGCACTACGTGCTGACCGACGACATCAAGGTGTTCATGTTCGCCGACGTGTTCGTGCTCAAGTACTCGACGCACGACGTGACCAGCCTCGACGGCCGCTTCGAGATTGGCGGTATCCCAGTCGGCAAGGCGCGGATCAGCGCGCTTTTGCCCAGCACTGGCGCCGTCGTCGAAAAGGACATCGAGATCAAGGCCGGCCAGACGCTGGAGCTGCCGCTGCAGCTCGCCTTCGACGCCAAGGGTTACGCCGCCTCGGCCGCTGCTGGAGCCGCGTCTGCAAGCAGCGCTGGATCGGCGCTGCCTCCCGCACCCAAGCGCTGAGCCACGCTACGGCTGCGGGCGCACGAGCTCTGCCGCTTGAGCGCTCACCCGCCGGCCGAGTAGAACGCCGAGCGTGCTCAGCAACTCGGGGCTGGCCGGAGTGCCGGAGTCACGAGCTCCGTCCAGGAGTGCGTTGAACGCCGTGTGATCTTGCTCCAGATCAGCCACCACGAGTCCGATCACCAGCGCGTCACCGTTGGTCGGATCGGCGCCGAGCAACTGCATAGCGTCGCGCTTGGCGGTCGTGACATCGCCGTGTTCGAGCGCACTCAGAGCGCGCTCGATGCTGACCGACGCTCGCGCGGTGCCGCTGCGAGCTGCGAGCCGGGTCAACGCGGCCTGCGCTCGCGCGGCGCGTGCCGGATCGTGATCGCGCTGGGCTGCCGCCAAGATGCCGCGCTGCGCGGCGGACGAATCCGGCGCGTGGGTGGCGAGCCCATCGCGCAGTTGCCATGCCAGCGCGCGATCTCCGCGAAGCCCGGCCAGATCGGCAGCGAGCAGGCTGGCTTCGGCGCGCTCCGGATCGAGCCGTACCGCCTCGAGCGCAGCGCTTTCGGCGCCGCTCGCGTCGCCGCGCGATCTCTTGCACAGCGAAAGCTCGAACCACAGCGGCCCGTAGTCGGTCGCGGCGCGGGCCGCCGCCGCAAAAGCCCGATCGGCCACGGTAATTTGGTGCAGCTTGCACGCGACGGCGCCGACGCGCGTCTTCAGCTCGGGGCCGCGGCCGTCGATGTCGAGCGCGCGTTGGTAGAGCTTGAGCGCTTCGGCCCATTGTCCACGCGCCTCGCGCAGCGCCGCGACGGCGTAGAGCGCGTAGGCATCCGGATCAATGAAGCGGCCCTCCGTCGTGACGCCGTCGACGCGGCGCGCGACGGGCGGCTCGAGCGCGCTGCAACCCAATGCGCCGACAAGCGCCGTCGAAAACGCGACGTGCGTCCAGCCTACCAGCCTGTTGGCGCGCCTCAATTGAGCTCGGTCAATGCGGCGCACAGCTCGTCATTCTCGGCAGCGGTGCCGATCGTTATGCGCAGGTGATTCGAAAGGCGACCACCGCGGCCGTGGAAGCTGCGCACCAAGATGCTGCGCTGCTTGAGCGCTTCGTAGAGCTCCCCGGCGGGCCGCTCCGTGCGCAGCCAAAGGAAATTGGCTTGGCTCGGCGTGACGACGACGCGCGGTAGCAGAGCGAGCCTGGTCGCGAGCCGCGCCCGCTCGGCCACGACAACGCCCGCGATTCGCGCGATTTCGGAGTTAAGCTCGGTGAATGCTAACTCGGCGACGCGCTGCGTGGGCGTCGGCACGTTGTATGGCAAGCGCACTTTGTCGAGCTCGGCCACGACGGCGGGGCGCCCCACCAAGAAGCCCAGCCGAAACGCCGCGAAGCCAACTTTAGACAGTGTGCGTAGCATGGCTACGTTGTCGAAGCGCCGGTAAAGGTCGATCTGGTCGCGATCCGAGTACGCGATGTACGCCTCGTCGATCACGAACAGCGCTTGCGGCGCCGCAGCGATCAGCGCCGCCAGTCGGTCGTGCGACATCAGGTTGCCGGTCGGATTGTTGGGGCTGGCGATGAAAACGATGCTGGGCGGCGCCATCGCGATCGCGCTGTTCATCGCGTCGACCGACAGATCCCAGCTCGCGTCGAGCGGCACCTCGAGCACGCGCAAACCGCGGCAACGCGCGCTCATCCGGTACATCACGAACGACGGCGTGGTCGTCAGCACCGTCGCGAGATCGGCAGGGGGCAAGGGTCGTACGAACGCGGTCAAAAGCAGGCTGATGACTTCATCGCTGCCGACACCGGGCAGAATCTCTGCCGCCGTCACGCCGAGGCTCTGCGCGATCGCCTCGCGCAGCCCGAGCAGCGTCGGGTCCGGGTAGCGCTCCCAGCTGCCCTCGGCGAGCACCTCGGCGATGCGCGCGAGCGCGGCTGCGCTCATGATCGGCGGCGCCTCGTTAGCGTCCAGCCGTACGCGATAGCTGGCAAGATCAGGCGAGTAAGCCGAAAGTTCGGCAAGCTCCGGGCGAGAAAGCGTGGCGATCGAGAAACCGGACATGGTGAGAGCGGCGGGAAACCTACCACGGCCCCGCCGCCTCTGGCATGCTCGGCACCGCTCGGCACCTCCCCCAGACCCATGTCGTTCGACGCTATTTTAGGCCAAGAGCCTGCGGTCCAGACGCTGGTGCAGGCCCTCCGCGCGGGAAAGGTCCACCACGCGTACCGCTTCGAGGGGCCGCCCGGCGTTGGCAAAGGCCAGGTGGCGCTGGCGCTGGCCCGCGCGCTGTTGTGTGACCAGCCGACGCCACTAGCGTGTGAAGCGTGCGGCGCTTGCAAGCGGGCATCGACGTTCGCCCAAGAAGAGCCGCACCTGCCCGCGCATTCGGATCTGTTAATCGTCGAGCGTGGCATTTACAAAGGCGTGATCCAAGCCAGCGAGACGAGCGGCATCAGCATCGAGCAGATCCGGCGCATCGTGCTGTCGCGGATTGGGTTCCCCCCGCACGAGGGGCGCGCGGTGGTGTGCATCGTGCGCGGCGCCGACGAGTTGACGATTTCAGCCGCCAACGCCCTGCTCAAGACACTCGAAGAGCCGCCCTCGCGCACGTTTTTCCTGCTGCTTACCAGCCGCCCGAGCCGGCTTTTGGACACGATCCGGTCGCGCACGTTGCCGGTGCGCTTTGGTCCGCTGCCCGAAGCGGTCGTCGCCAAGCTGCTCGAGGCACGCGGCCTCGAGCCCAAGCTGGCGTCGCTCGCGCAGGGCAGCATGGAGCAGGCATTGGCGATGGCGGACGGCGAGGCGCTGGCGGCGCGCGAGGCCTTCGCGACCCAGTTGCTGGCCGGGCTCGACGCGCCGGATCTGGCGAGCGCGCTGCAATTCGCCGAGAAGCAGAAGCTCGAGCGCGGCGAGCTTTCCGACTTACTCGAGCACGTGGCGCAAATGTTGTCGCTGCGCGCACGCGAAGTGGTTGCGGGTGCGCCCGAAGAGGCACGCCGGTGGGCGCGGCGCTACCAGCTGGTGCGCGCGGCGCTCGGTGATCTGGAGCGCAACGTCGGTCCGCAGTTGGCGCTCGAAGCGATGATGGCCAAGCTGCGTCGGGTGTGAGGGAGACGCGAGGGCTGTCAGTTTTTAGCTGTCAGCCGTCACTTGAGAGAGCGCCTTGCCAAGCGGTTGAGCGCGCGGCGACGGCCGTCGGGTCGGTGCCGTCGGCGAGCAGGTCGGAGATCACCGCGGCGAGCATCGAGTGACGCGCGAGTTGTGCCGCGACGTTCAGGGTGAGGCCGCCGATCGCGACCAGCGGTATCTTGGCGGCTCGGGCTAGCTCGGCAGCGTGGGCGAGCGCGTCGAGGCCGAGCGCCGGATTTGCGCCTTCTTTCGAGGCAGTTGCGAAGATCGGCCCGAACGCGACGTAGTCGGGAGCGAGCGCGAGCGCAGCTCGCAGCTGCCGGTGATCATGTGTCGACACGCCGACGCGCAGGCTGCCGGGTAGGCGGCGGACGGCCTCGATCGGCACGTCGTCTTGCCCCACGTGCACGCCGTCGACGCCGGCGAGCAGCGCAAGATCCGGCCGGTCATTGGCGAACAGCAGCGTGCCAGCACGCGCGCACAGCGGCTGGAGCTGCGTCAGTAGCTCGAGCACCACGCGCGGCGCTTGGTGCTTGGCTCGCAGCTGAAGAATCGGCGGCCGCGCGGTCAATACGGCGGCCGCTAGCTGCAAAGGCGCCACGTTCCGCTTCTGCAACGTGTCGAGGTCGACGATCGGGTATAGGCCGCGCATCCGGGCCATGGTACCGGCGATGCATGCGCGTTGGCACTCTCGTCGAGCTTTGGGCTCTGGCAGCGCTTTCAGGTTGTGCAGGCAATCAGTCGACCATCGGTTCGAGCGTCGGCGAGACCCCCCCAAGTTCCGCCAGTGCCTCGCCGGCTGACAGCGCAGTCTTGGGCGCAGCGAAGCCCGCGCCGGTGGCGCCCGCCGCAACCGCCAAGAGCAACGAGCCGGAGCCGCCGCCCCCGCCCGATCCCGCGCTAGTCAAAGCGCTCGTCGAGAAGACGGGTGAGGCAACCAACGCCGACAATCCACTGCACTTGCGGCTGGAGATCACGCCGCGCCCGGCCGGTGAGCTGTGGCTGGTGGCGGTCGTCAATCGGGGGACGGAGCCGGCCAGGGTGCTGTTCGACTTGAGTCGGCTCACGCTGTCGCTCCAAGCGGCCGACGATCCGAAGAAGCCGCGCAGCAGGTGGCAGAAGAAGCGCGGGCCAGTGGTTTGCAAATTACCGGATGGCTTCGGTGGTCCGGTGGCTGACGAACGGATTCACGCGCTTGGCCCCGGCGAGGGCTTGGTGCAGACGTTCGACCCACGGCTGTACTGCATTTCGGGCGGCGGCGATTCGCTGCTGGCGAGCGGGCAAACCGTGACCGCCAAGCTTGGCTTCGCCCCCAAGCCGCCGCGCGTGCTTTACAAACTGGGTAAACGCAACGAAGTGCCGGCGCCGCAAATCGCGCCGTTCGTTGCCGAGCCGGTTGGGCCAGCGACTGATCTGTCCACGTTGGTGGATCCGGAGCACGATCCGCGCGTGAAGCAGCTCGTCAGTAGCGAGCTGACAATCACGTCCGACCTCACGGATGGCGAGGCCGAGGAAGATCCGTCGTTGCCGCTCGAGCTGCGCTTGGTGCACGGCTCGGACGCCGCCACCGAGCTTACCGCGACCACAGTCGTCGAGGTGCGCGCCAGGCAGAAGACGATGCTCTACTTTAGGCGCGAGCTGGTGAGCTTCATCGTTCACGGCCCCGACGGCATCCACGGCTGCGATCCCGAGCCGGACGGTCGCGCGCCCGATCGGCAGGCGTACACGCCGCTCGCCTCGAGGCAGAGCATTTCGGCGGTCTGCCTATTGTCGGAGCTTTGCCCCAAGTACACATTTGGCAGGGCGGGGCTGTACCTGGTAAGCGCACGGTTCGACGCCGAGCGCGACGGGTCGGAGTTCGGCCTTTCGGCCTTTACGGGGCGGCTCGAAAGCCGACGTGAAGCCCTCGTGCGCATCCGCACCGGTGACTTTCCGGCTTTACCCCCGCCCGAGCCATTGCTCGTCAAGGTGGGACAGTAGCCCGATCCGGTATCTCAAACGGTTAAGGGCGATCGCCGATTTCGTGGCGGGCGGGGGTTCCCTCAGCGTCTGGCGATACAGTAGCCCCACCAACTAAGGTAGGATTGCCGAGTGTCTCTCGACATCGGCACGACCGTTGATCGTCGCTACCTTCTGAAGCGTGAGATCGCCAGGGGTGGGGCGGGCGCGGTCTTCGAGGCCGAGCACATCTACACCAAGCGCTCGGTGGCGCTGAAGCTGCTGCTGCCCGAGCAACGTTCGGCGCCCGAGCCGCGGGCGCGCTTGCTGCGCGAAGCGTTGGCGCTGACCGCCGCGCGTCACCCCGGCGTGGTCGCAGCGCTGGACGCGGGTGAGACCGACGACGGCACGCCGTACCTGGTGCTCGAGCTGCTCGAGGGGCGCAGCCTCGAAGGCATCCTGGCGGTGCGGCGCCGGATTGGCGTTGCCGAAGCGGCTTGGCTTGGCGCGGGGATTTGCGAAGCGTTGGCAGCTGCGCACCGTCGCGGCATCATCCACCGCGACATCAAGCCGAGCAACGTGTTCGTCGCGCGCGACGAGCAGGGCAGCGAGGTGGTGAAGATATTCGATTTCGGGGTGGCGCGCGTCCCGACCGAAAAGAACAAGCTGACGCAAGACGGAGGTCTGCTCGGTACGCCCGAGTACATGGCGCCCGAGCAACTGTTGGCGCGCGAGGTCGACGGACGAACTGATCTGTACGCGGTCGGCGTGACGCTCTACGAATGCGTGGCAGGTGTCGTGCCGTTCGAGGGCAACTTCGGTGAGGTGCTGCTCAAAGCAGCGACGGAGCCGGTACCGCCATTGCGTCAGAGGGCGGCTGAAGTGACGGCGGAGTTCGCGGCTGTGGTGGAGCGTGCCTTGTCACGTGAGCCCGACGGACGCTTCGCCGATGCGTTGGCGTTCGCTCAAGCTTTGCGCCAAGCCGCGCCCGCGTCGGCGCCCTTTTCGCTGCTCGGCATTCGCCAGGGGCCGCCGCCGATTCCGGTGCGCGCGGGAGCCGCGGCCGCCGCAGCTGCTCCTGCCCCAGACTCGACTCGTGTTTCGGTGCCGGGCGGGCCCCGTGCCATGCCAGTCCCGCCGCCATTGCCGCCAACGCGTCGACGCTTTCCGCGCGCGCCTTACGTCACACCGGTTCGCATCTTCCACGATGCGGTGGTGCTCGACGGGCGCAGCGAGGACGTCTCGGTCGGCGGTCTGCTGGTGCTCGCGCCGCAAGCCTTCGAACAAGCTCAGCTCGTGAAGGTGCGCTTCGCTCTGCCGATGACCGGTCGCGTAATTGAAATCGGCGCCACCGCACGCTGGGTCAAGGCAGCCGGCATCCGTGGCGCCGTCGGTCTGCAATTCTCGTCGCTGCCCGCCGACGCTCACGAAGTCATCGATCGCTACGTCACGATGATGGGCGGCGAGTAGCCCGCTCGAGCACGAGCAAACAGGGAGTCGGGGAGTCGGGGAGATCGCGAGCAGAGGTTTTTTGGTGGGTGTCGCAGCAAGCTCGACGCGTCAGGTCAACGCGGGGGTCACGCTCGCCAGTCCCACCCGGCGCAGTCGATTTCTTGTTTGGTCTACCCAAACAAGAAATGCGCTTCCTGCTCGCCCTCCCCGTCTCCCCGACTCCCTCTGACCATTCATCGCATTTTGCGATTCGAGCAACGAGCGAACAGGAAGGCGGGAAGGCGGGAAGAATTCCAGGTGTTCGAGCAGGCAACTGAGGCCCAATTGCTATCCCTAGCGTCGAGCTTACCCGTACCACCCACC
>JBBRMI010000053.1:0-40040 GCA_038230915.1 Polyangiales bacterium
GAAGCCAATCTGGCGCGAGGACCAAGCTCTGCTCGACTGGCTCGCGTCGTTGTAACCGTTATGTGCCCTGTCCAACGACAAAGAGCGCCCCCGCGAGGCGTAGCAGCGCTTGCCGCCACATAACGCGGGCGGCAACAGAACGAGGATTATGTGGCGCGCCACATAATTCTTGAGTGGGCCGAAGAAAACCCCGACGAAGTCCTGGCGGTGCAGCAGGCGGAGGCTGATCGCGCCCTCAGGGAGTTGCTCAGACAAGAGCGCGAGCTCGGGCGTAGCATGCGCAGCACAACGCGATACAGGCAGTCGCCGGATGAGCTAGCCAAGCTACTGGCTGACGTCCCGTTTTGAGCAGTCGAGATACGGTAGGCGGCGCCCGCGCGGGTGCCTCATCTGCTCATCTGCTCGGCTCCTCGGCGCATAAGTTATCTGGAGACGCCGTTGAGATAGGCTCGGTAGTCCATCGCGGGCACGGTTCCTGCGTCTTGTAGCCTTGCGAGCAATGTCAGCAAGAGGGTCGCGAGGCTCAGCTGGCCATTCGAGGCCGCAACCGTCGGCGTCGCCGACTTCGTGAACGCGAGTTCGAAAGCCCCGTGTCTAACCGCACATCCAAGGTCGAGTCGCATTCGCTTGTCACTCGTGGTAGCCGCCTTAAGGAACGACTTCCCAAATGGAGGTGACCAGGTGGACTCAAGCGCGAGAATACCGGCAATAATTGGGAAGAGCGGTTTTGCCGCGAAGCTCCCGCCCGCGTGTGGGATCGGAACGCTCGTGCGATGGAGGCGCCTGACCGACGCAGCCTTGCTCATGGCATACCCGACGTGTTTCTTGTTGAGGTCTTGCTTGGCCTCGAAGACGGCGTAGACGCTCTCCGCTGGCACATAGCGAATACCTTTTCGGTTGAACACCAGCGCCGAATACTGTGCGTCGAAAACAATGACGTCGATCTGCTCACTCGCCTGACCCAAAGAGTCCACGACGAACCCGTTTCCAACGCAGTACCGTGCAGGAAGATGAGCACTCAAGACACCGACCCAGTCGGCCTCCGATGCCACACCCTTGGCGACCGGATGTTGATGCGCGTCGCGCGCGACGCTCAGCTCCGCCTCGAGCACTTTCTGCAGGTTGGTGAGCAACTCTCGAAGGCGGTTCGGCATTGGTTACCCGATGATCTCACTCCAGGCCCTCGCTGCGAGCGCGGCTCGTGCCCGCGTGAGAATCAGCACCTTTTCCCCCGCAGATAGGTCATCCGAAATGATGTTGCCAGAATTGGCCGGGTCGACAAACCTCGCGCGAGCAAAGTCCGAGTCGATGTACTGGAAGACTCGCAGCACATTGTCCGCCAAGCCTGCCCGGATCCACTTGAGCGCCTCGATGGTGAGTAGCTCAAGATAGAACGACGGGAAATCGAGCGCCATTTTGTTGCGCCAGATCTTGAGCGCCCGGATCTCGTCCGTGCGACCAGAATCGCGCACGAGTGAGATATGCTGCGAGACGTTCGTCTGCATCCAGCTATCTTGCTTGCTCTTGTAGAGGCTGTGAAAGTTCTGGTACCCGGACTGTACGCGACCCGGGACTAGATCGACCTTCACCTGTCCGAGCGCGATCCCGACCGAAACGTTCTGCTGACGCGGATTCCAGCCATTGCTCGCGGCAAGATTGAAGAGGCTCGCATAGATTCCCTTCAAAGCTATCGCTGTTCTTAGCGAGATGAATACGTCAACGTCTGCCGAGCCGCGCACGGCAGTGGTTTTCGCATATGAGCCCGAGAGCGATATCGCATTCAGGTCGCTGCCCGCCCATTGCCGAAGCGTTGGTGTGATGAATGCCACCGTCTGCTCGGCGGGTGATAGTGGCCCCGTCGCCACCCGATGGTTGTCGAGCACCTGTCGCACGTAGACGTCGCTCATACCTACCTCGCCCACTTCCGGGGCCAGCTGAAAGTCATCGCCACGGGCTTGTCGAATACGTCCGCGTGCTGATGGAGCAGGCAGCAGCGCCAGCGACAAACCAGCCGCGCAAACAAAACACGCAAGGCCCCTCGCAGCAAACGCGACGGAACCTAGAGACCGTGGCAAGAGAGGTCAAAGAAAAAGCGCTGCGTGCAAGAGACCGTGTGACTTTTTCCAGCAACGGTTCGATACTGCCGCATGTTTGGGCGATGGTGCCGCAACCAGGACACTGCCACACCCGCCCGAGACGCGCCCAACACGGATAGCCGCCGGAGCAGCAACGACGACAACCATCCCCATGTGGCAGCGGACTCGAACGCTTGCCCACCTGACGACTGTCATGCGGGACCCGGGCGTCACCACGTCGCCGAGAGGTCAGGGGCTTGGGGGCTTGGCTCGGATGCAGTCCGGCTCAAAACATGCAGAACACGGGCGGGACGACGGAACCTGGTGTGCCGAAAGGAGCGGCATGGACGTCCAGTCGGGTGTTGTTGGCCGAGCGCGTTGTGACTACCCTGCGCGCGTGCTCAGAGATCTATGGTCCTCGATTGCCGGCGACGCCAAATGCGATGCCGCGGCGGAAGCTCCGGTCTCCCTTTGGTTTGCCCCTTTGCCCCGTTTGCTTGGGCACCCCTGGCCCGGATTCTCAGCCAGCGGCCAACAAATCCCTGGACGCGGGGTTGAGGCGCAGAACAGCAAACGACGCGAGGTCGAAGCGTGATGCCCTCGCTGGATCTAGATCGCCTCCTGAAGCTACGTCTGTTGGTCGCCCGCTTTGGGGAGATGGACACTGCTAAGTGGTGGAACACGAATGGTCAGCTCGGGAAGTACGGCGCGGCCGCTGTCCGCCGCGGATTCCCGCGCAGCCACCGGTTCGCGCAGGCACGCTCCGTCTTCGCCGTGGCTGCGCACCGCTGCAGTGAAGTGTTTGAACCCCCAGGGTGCGTGACGCTTTGGCGGCTGCCCGAGGCCACCGAGGAGGAGTTCGACGCGCGTTGGGAGCAGTGGCTCGACAACGCCGCCGACTGGAACCCATTCTTCGAGAAGCTGGAGGCGCTACCCAGTAGCGACCTCGCTTCGATTCTCCGCACGTTCGAAGTCGTGAGCGAAGCCGAGCTCGAGGCCGCCGCGAAGCTGCGCCGTTCGGCCGAGGGACGGGCCGTGCCTCTCCCGGGGACGTTTTCGGGGACCAACAGCGACGTTGCGCTGCTCGCTCTCGGATTCGCCCGTGGCGAACCCGGCGCGCTCGCTGTCCCCTACGCCAGGCGAGCCGACGCATGAAGGCGCCTCTTCGCGCGAACGTTGCGTCGTCTTTCACCGTGGTCAAGGGCGCGATGATCGATGAGACCTACGCAGTCTTCGCCGCATGGGATTTCGATCGTTCGAAGCGCGACAACCTCAACCGTCTACGCGACGAGAACTTCATCGGTGCGAGCAGCACGACCTGGCTCCGTGATGTCGCCAAGGTCTTGAACCGGCGTTTCGAACCAGATGGTCGCGACCGCGCCCTCGTGGTCCTCGCCAAGAGCGGTTGCGAACTCGAGGAGTGGAAGCCAATTCTGTTGTGGCACATCACGCGCGACGAGTTTCTCGTGCGGGATTTCCTGCAGAACTGGCTCTTTCCCGCGTACGACTCTGGGGCTTTCCGCCTACGACCCGAGGACCTGCATGCGTACCTCCAGACTATCGGCAAACGGGGCGCCACGACCGAGCACGCTTGGACCGAGCAGACGGTGAAGCGCGTGGCTGCGGGTTTGCTCAAGATCGCCGTCGACTTCGGGCTGTTGCGTGGCAGCGTCGTCAAAGAGTTCGCGTCGTTCCATCTGCCGGAGCGCTGCTTCGTCTACCTGCTGCACGCGCTGAGAGACGAGAAGCTGAGCCCCAACAAAGTTGTCAGCTCGCCCGACTGGCGCATGTTCCTCAGGCGTCCCGCTGACGTCGAACACGAGCTGCTGCGACTGCATCAGTTCCGCAAGCTCGACTACCAGGTCGCCGGCAGCCTGGTGCAGCTCTCGTTGCCCTGCACCAGCTCACGTGAGTACGCAGAGAGGATGGTTGCATGAGCGACCTCGAACACCGCATCAAGCAGGCCCTTGAACCTGTCCTCGAGCTGCCAGATCCGCGGCAGCGAATCAGCGCGTACCACGACATGCCGTACGCATTGTTTCGGTACGATCCCGAAGAGGAGTTTGGCCTGCGCAAGCAGGTGACGCTGCTCGAGACGCGCCTCTCCCAGAAGGGCAAACGCATCAAGCGGATCTCGCTCGCGGAGTGCCTCGACGAAGCGATGCGTTCACAGCGCCCGCTCGAGGAGTGGTTCACCGCGGAGCGCGAGCAAGGGGTCGAGACCATCGTCGAGACCGTGCACTCCGTGCTCTCCGAGTACGCGCCGCTCGTGGACCTCGTGGCGGCGCGCATGCCTGAGGACCCCGACCCGCTCCGCGACGTCGTCTTCATCCTGCGGACCGGCGCTCTGTTCCCCGTGTACCGAACGTTCTCGCTGCTCGAACAGCTGAAGGGCCGCGTCCACGTGCCGACGGTTCTCTTCTATCCCGGCGACCTTGATGGCGCGGCAGGCCTGCGCTTCATGGGCGTGCTCGATGCCGAGCACAACTACCGGCCGAAGATCTTTTGATGAGGATTTCCCGATGACGACCACCCCGCCCATCAAGACGCTCTTCGCCAACGACATCCATCGTCGCATCGAGGAGGTCATCAAGGTCGACCAGACCGACGAGGAGATCCTCCGCGACGAGATCAACGAGTACGTGGTGACGGATGCCATCCGCGCTCACTACACGAACGTCTACGACGCCTACCGCGAGACGCCGAACAAGCCCCACGAGGGCATCGCTGTCTGGGTCTCAGGCTTCTTCGGCTCCGGCAAGTCGAGCTTCGCCAAGATGCTCGGGCTCTCCATCGCGAACCGCGTCGTTGCTGGCGAGTCCGCGGCCGAGCGCTTCGCTCAGCGCACTGGCGACAAGAAGCTGCAGGTGCTGCTCAAGGCCATCTCGGAGAAGATCCCCACGCACGCGGTCATCTTCGACGTCTCCACCGACCGCGGTATCCGCAGCGGCAACCAGACGCTCACGGAGATCATGTACGGGCTGTTCCTGCAGAGCCTCGGCTACGCGAAGGACCTCGATCTATCCGAGCTTGAAGTGGGGCTCGAAGAGAAAGGGCAGCTCGTCCGGTTCGAGGACGAGTACCGCCGCCTATTCAGCAAGGACTGGTCTACGGAGAAGGGCAAGGTCGCCTTCGCGCTCAGCGAAGCGAGCCGCGTGCTTCACAGCCTCGACTCGGCCACGTACCCCATGGCGGACTCGTGGGTGAAGGCCGTCAAGAATAAGGCGGACATCACCCCGGGCAAGCTCGCCGAGCGGGCCAACGAGCTGATGAAGCGACGGCGCCCCGGGCAGAGCCTGATGTTCGTCGTCGACGAAGTCGGCCAGTTCGTCGCCCGCGACGTTCAGAAGATGCTCGACCTGCAGGCGGTCGTGCAGAGCCTCGGTGTAAAGGGGCGCGGCAAGCATTGGGTCGTCGTGACCTCGCAGGAAAAACTCGGTGAGCTGGTCAGTGGCCTCGACGACAAGAAGATCGAGCTCGCGCGCCTGATGGACCGCTTCCCGCTGCAGGTCCACCTCGAGCCGTCCGACATCTCCGAGGTCACGAGTCGGCGCGTGCTGTCGAAGAACGCCGCCGCGCAGACAGCGCTCGGGAAACTTTTCGACGAGCACCGCGGTCGACTCACGGAGCACACGCGGCTGGCCGCCGACATCAAGCTCCCGGAGGTCACGCGCGACAGCTTCATCGACCTCTACCCGCTGCTTCCCTATCAGATCGATCTCATCATCCAGGTCGTCTCAGGGCTGCGCACGCAGGGCGGAGCGAGCAAGCACGTCGGCGGTGCGAACCGAACGATCATCAAGCTCGCGCAGCAACTGCTCATCAACCCGGCCGTCAACTTGGCCGAGGAGTCGCTCGGGGCTTTGGTGCGACTCGATCAGGTCTACGACCTCGTCGAAGGCAACATCGGCTCGGAAGTGCGCGCCAAGATCGCGGCCATTGCCAAGGAGCTGAGTCACCCGCTCGCGCAGCCCGTCGCCAAGGTGATCTGCCTGCTCCAGTACGTGAAGAGCGTGCACCGCACAGCCGAGAACATCGCGGCCGCCTTGCATCCCGGAGTCGCGTCCGACTCGCAGCTCGCCGCGGTGAAGGAAGCCCTGCGCGAGCTTGAGTCTGCGCACAAGGTTCGGCGCGGCGACGATGGGTACCGCATTCCGACCCCGGCCGAAGACGACTGGGAGCGCCTGCGCAACGGCATCAGTCCGAAGCCCGGCGACTCGCATCGCCTCTACTCCGACGTGTTGTCGTCGTTC
Organism: Polyangiales bacterium; assembly: GCA_038230915.1. Lineage (GTDB taxonomy): Bacteria > Myxococcota_A > Polyangia > Polyangiales > Polyangiaceae > PMG-095. The sequence goes on from JBBRMI010000053.1 coordinate 6,329, forward strand.
TGGCAACCGCAACCCTCGCACACGCTCTTCGACACCAAGACCTTCAAGGCCGGTCTTGCGATCCACGGACGCGAGGTCGTCGACGGCGACATGATGTTCCAAGTTCATCTGGCGGACGACGGCAAGGAGTTCGAGTCGCTCGCGGCTGAGCTTCGTACCCGCAGCCAGCAAGAGCGGAAAAACGTTTTCTGGGCCATCGCACTCAACGAAGCGATCGACCGGGAGACCGTCGAAGTGTTCCGCTCGAAGGAGATGCTCGCCCGCAAGGAGCGCGAGACGAAGGGCGAGGACACCCCCGGACTCATTGCGGAGGAGCGGGTCCGTCAGCGCAGGCACAACGACGAGCTTCGGCGCCTCGTGAAGGCGGTGTGCCTCTCGGGCAGCGTGTACTTCCGTGGCAACGATCGTAGCCCGGGCGATCGCGCTGTAGACGTCGGCAAGAGCGCCGCCGAGATCCTCGGGCACGTGCTGCCGGAAGTGTTCGATCGTTTCAAGGAGGCCGCGGCGAAGTCGTCCGACGTCAAGAAGGGCGTCGACGCTCTCTTCACCGCCGAGAACCTGCAGGGCCTTCCCTCGGTGTTCAGCGGCCTGGGTCTTCTTCGCGACGAGAAGGGCAAGACTATCTTCCGCGTCGAAAGTGGTCCGCTGAAGGAGGTGCTCGACCGCATCGACGAGCGCGCCAACTACGGCGACACCGCGAGCGGCCGCTTCCTTGCTGACGAATTCGCCAAGGAGCCGTTCGGCTGGGACTTCGAGGCCGTGCGCCTGCTGGTGCTCTCGCTCCTGCGTTCGGGGAAGGTCGAGGCGACCAGCAAGGGGCAGACGCTCGACTCGGTCACGGGTGTTGATGCGCGCGACACGTTTTCGAACAACAACCTGTTCCGACAGGCGTCGTTCCGCCCGAAGAAGGGCATCGAGTTCGAGGAACTGGTCAAGGCTTCAGAAGCTTTCCGCGACACCTTCGGAACCGAGGTGCGCGAGCTGAATGCTGGCGCGATTGTTACCGAGCTGCGCAAGGAGGTCGCGCGGCACGAGGACACCGTGGCCTCGGCGCTCGCGCAGTTGACCGCGCATCGGCTCCCGGGTGGAGCCGTCCTCGAAGGCGCGCTCGGGCAGATGAAGGCCATCCTGCGCGGCTCCGAGGACAACGCTCTCGCCACGTTCAACGCTTCACACCGTTCGCTCAAGGATGCGATCAAGCGCGGCGCAGAGCTCGAGCAGAGCCTCACCGATCCGCGCCTCCACGACTTGGAGCGCGCGCGGCAGGCACTGGCAACCGCATGGCCGTTCCTGAGCCAGGAATCCGACGTCTCCGATGAGCTGCGCGCGAAGGCCGCCGCACTCGGAGACCTGTTGGCGCGCGAGAGCTTCTACAAGGAGCTGCCGTCCATCGAGCAGAACGCGAAGTCGATTGAGATCGACTATGGCAAACGCTTTGACGAGGCGCTCTCCGCGCGCATCGCGACTTACACCAAAGCGTTCGACCGCCTGGTGAAGACTCCTGGCTGGAGCGAGGTCGATGAGGACCAGCAGCGACGCCTCGCCGCGCCGTTCGAGCGCGGTAAGTCACGGGAGAATGAGCGTCTGCCGATCCCGCAGCTTCGTTCCGAACGCGACGCCTGCGACGGAAGGCTCCGAGCTGCCGTCGAGGAGCTTCGCCGGATCATCGACGGTGATCGGGTCGTGAGCGTGAGTGTCGGGAGTTACTTCGGCGGTGGCATCGAGACCGAAGAGCAGCTCGACGCCGCGCTCGAAGGCGTTCGTGAGGAATGCGCGCGTCTCATCGGGGCCGGCAAGAAAATCATCGTGCAGTAGGGGAACCGGAGATGGACAAGGACACACGCAACGCCATCGAACGGGCGACCCAACGGGCCCGCAAGCTGCTCGAGGACGATTTCGCCTCGCAGCTCGAGGGGACGTTCGACGTGCTGCGCGCCGGCACCGTTGCGGCGAAGGCGGGCGCGCACCTGACGCCGCGACAGATCTTCGATCGCGACAAGATCCTCGCAGCAATCGAGCATAAGCGTGCCGCCGGAATGAGCGCAGCGGACGCAGTCGTCGACTACTTGCGCGACGCTGCCTTCACCGCGCTCAACCGCTTCGTGGCGCTCAAGATGCTCGAGGCCCGCGAGTTGGTGCAGGAATGCATCACGAAGGGCGAGCAGTCCGCGGGCTACCGCGAGTTCTGCGGTTTGGCGCCTGGCGTTGCACTGTTGCCCGAGAGCGCGGGCTATCGCCTCTACATCGAGAGCCTGTTCGACGAGCTCTCCACTGAGGTGAAGGTCCTTTTCGATCGGAGAGACCCGGCGTCGGTGCTCTGGCCGAAGCGGGCGACGTTTGAGACGATGCTCGACGTACTAAACGCCACGGAACTCGTCAGCGTGTGGGGCGAGGACGAGACGATCGGATGGGTGTACCAGTACTTCAACAGCATCGAAGAACGCCAAGCGATGAAGGACGTGAAGTCCGGTGGCTCGCAGGCGCCGCGGAACAGTCGCGAGCTAGCCACTCGCAACCAGTTCTTTACGCCGCGCTACATCGTCCGCTTCCTCACCGATAACACGCTCGGGCGGCTCTGGTGGGAGATGCGCGGAGGCGACACCGCGCTTCGCGACCGCTGCGAATTCCTCACCGTCAAGCCAGGAGTAAAACCGCAAGAACGCACAAAGAAGGACCCACGCGACATCCGCGTCCTCGACCCGGCTTGCGGCTCGGGCCACTTCCTTCTCTACGCGTTTGAACTGCTGCTCTGCATCTATGAGGAGGCATGGGCAGATCCGAGCGCCCCGACCTCCGCAATCACCGGACGCGCACTGCGCGACGACTACCCGTCGACGGACGCTTTGCACGCAGCCGTGCCGGAGCTGATCGTTCGGCACAATCTCTTCGGCGTCGATATCGATGCTCGGTGTGTACAGGTGGCGTCGTTCGCCCTTTGGCTCCGCGCTCAACGCGCGTGGAGCGAGCTGCGCGTACCTCGGGGCAGTCGACCGCGCGTCGAGCACAGCCACGTGATCCTGGCGGAGCCTATGCCTGGCGACACGACGTTGGTTCGGGAGTTCGCCAACCAAGTAGGGCATCCAGTGCTCGCCCAGCTCTTCGAGAGAATCGTGGAAGCCTTCAAGCTCGCCGGCGACCTCGGAATCCTGCTTCGCGTCGATCGGTTGCTGGAGGACGCGATCCACGATGCGGAGCGCTCGTCGCGGCAGGCCACCCTGTTTGGAGCAGGCGCAACGTCGCAAGTATTCTGGGACACCGCTGAGACTCGACTGCTCGAGGAACTCGCTCGTTTCGCTTTGGGCGGTCCGAGTCGCGACCATGAGAGACGCCGGTTGTTCCGGCACGACTCGGCACACGGACTTGCATTGCTAGACGCGGCTCGAACGAAGTTCGACGTGGTCTTGATGAACCCGCCATTCGGCGATCCAAGCGGGCCGTCCAAGGACTACGTCGAGGGGGCCTACCCTGACAGTCGACAAGACATCTCTACCGTGTTTGTCGATCGTGCGGTTCGCGACCTCGCCCCTGCGGGTTTGGTGGGCGTGATTTCTGCGGAGGCCGGGCTCTTCCGTCGGACACTTGAGCCTTGGCGCCGCAAGGTGCTGCTGGCCTGCTCTCGTGTTGAGGTTCTCGCTCATCTGGGAGGGCACGTCCTCGACAACGCTATCGTTCGAGTGGCTGCGTACGCGCTCTCTACTTCCGCGCCGACTGCGTCCTCCCTGTACATCCGGGTCGTCTCGGAGCCCCGCGACGCGCGCGACAAGGCGCTGCAAGAAGCGATTTCGAATGTCCGCCGCGGATTGCCCTCGGGATTGGTATTCGAGACGGATCAACGCGAGTTCGAGAAGCTCCCATACGCCGTGTTTGGCTATTGGTGCTCGCCCGAACTCCGCGACGTCTTTGTGAAGAACGAAGCGCTCGAAGGAGCAGTAGGGCGTGCTCGCCAAGGTCTTGCGACCGCCGACGACTTTCGGTTCTTGCGGCTGAAGTGGGAAGTCGACCCTTCCAACGTGCGGAGCGATGCATGGATGCCGTTCGCCAAGGGCGGTGACTACAGTCCTTTCTACGACGACATCCACCTGGTCTTGGCTTGGCAGCGCAAGGGCCGCGAGATCATCGCATGGGGGAAGGGGCGTCCGCAGAACATGGAGCTATTTGGCAGGCAAGGCATCACATGGCCTCGACGGACTGCCAAGCGCTTCTCGCCCAGGCCGCTTCCGTCCGGCTGTGCATTTGGCGATAAGGGCCCCGCGATTGTCGACTGTGAAGCCACATGGGAAGCGCTGGCTCTTCTCAACTCTCGGGTCATTGCCTATTTCCTTGGCCTCGGGCTTGGCATGTCGGAGTCGGAGGGAGGGGCTGGCGCCAACTCCTATGAGGTTGGACTCGTCCAGCGTCTGCCGGTCCCCAAGGACCTAATGGGCGATCTGGCTCTCCACGAACAGGCTCAGGAAGCCTGGATCGCGCGGGCGGAAGGCGCGCTTCGCGACGAGACTACCAGCGTGTTCGCTGGGCCTGCGGCGCCTTTCGGTCTCCGCCAGACCCTATCGGACACGTGGAACGAGGTCGTCGCGCTAGAGGAACGTCGTCTCGGTGAGTACGTCACGGCTCAGGAGAAGATCGACCGCCGGACGTGCCAACTCTACGGGCTGACCGACAAAGATTGGCTCGAGATCGAGGAAAGCGCCGGAGCGGTCCATCGACCAGAAGTCGTTCGCGATGATCGGGCGCGAGGACGTTGGGCGGAGACGTTCGTTTCGTTCCTTGTCGGCTCCGCATTTGGTCGATGGGATCCGTCGCGGCTCACCGCCACGACGACCATCGACACAGCGCAGGCGTTCGTAGTGCCGGAAGGACATCGCGACGAGATCCGTGACGCGCCAGCGATCCTTGTCGACGATCCGGGCCACTCGTTTGACATTGCACAGCGCTGCGAGACGGCGTTGGAAACGATTGCGGGCGAACGCACGCATCGTCTCCTTTCGGAAGTCTCGACGTTTGTCGGGGTCGATGACCTTCGCCGCTACTTTCGTACCCAGTTCTTCGGTACGCACATCAAGACGTACACGAAGAGTCGTCGCACCGCCCCGATCTTCCTGCCGCTCGCGACCCAGAGCGGAGAGTATACGATCTGGCTGTATTTGCTCCGCATCGGACCGGACACGCTATTCACAGTGCAGAGCGAGATCGTCTCGCCAAAACTGCGACTCGAAGAGGGGCGACTGGCAGCGACGCGCGCGGACGGTGCCACAGGCGCCTCTGGCCGAAAACAACTCGCGGACCAGCAGACAATCGTCGATGAGCTCCGCGGGTTCGCCGACGAAATCAAGCGAGTCGCACCCCTGTGGAAGCCCGATCTCGACGACGGCGTCCTCATCACCTTCGCCCCACTCTGGCGCCTCGTTCCCCACAACAAGTCATGGCAAAAAGATCTGAAGGTCAGCTGGGACGCGCTATGCGCCGGAGACTACGACTGGTCGCATCTCGCCATGCAGCTGTGGCCCGAGCGCGTCGTGCCCAAATGCGCCGCCGACCGTAGCCTCGCCATCGCTCACGGCGTTGAAGATGTGTTCTGGGCCGAGGGCGCCGATGGGAAGTGGAAGCCCCGCACGACGCCAAGCATGTCTGTCGATCAACTCGTCAGCGAGCGCAGCTCATCGGCCGTGAAGGCCGCGCTGAAGAGCCTGCTCGACGCACCAACTGCATCGGGGACTGGTCGCGCCCGCGGCCGCCGCGCGGCGGCTTCCGCGACCACCGACGGAGGAGTTTCCTGATGCATCCGCTGCACGACTACGTTGCCAAACAACTCGCTGAGAAGCTGAAGAGCAAGAAGCTCGTCGTCTGGTACGACGCGCGAGGCGAGTTTGCTTCGTTCATCGCCGAAGTGCGCGGTGGCGCGCGAACAAATAGCGAGCCGGTTCCGGTCTCGGTTGCCGGCATAGCTACCCGGCTCGCGGAGTACGCGGGCTCCATGTTCGAGCTGCGCGCCGTGGTCGAGCCGCGTGTCAGCGGGGACAGTCCTGAGTCCGTCGTCATTTACCTACCGGGCTGCGAGCGCGACCGACGCGGTTCGGTGCTCATGGAGCTCGAGAAGGCCGGGGAGTGCTACGAGCCCCAACTGAAGCGCCTCGCGCGCAACGTCCTTCGCCAGCGGTACACCGATGGCGTCATCGACGACATGCTGGCGCCTGAGCGCGTGACGTACGAGGACCTCGCTCGCGCGTCGTCCGACTCTTCTTCCGCAGAACCGCCATCAATTCTCATGGGCGTCTTCCACGAGGTCAGTGGAAGCGACGGGCTGCTCGCGTCGTGGCTTGTCAGCGACGCGAGAGACGGAGACATCGCGGAGAAGGAAGCGACAAGCGAGCTGGTCAAGCTCGTTCGGTCGCGTCTGGGTCTCGAGCTGCCCGACAACGCGGCGCTCGCGAAGCTGCGTGCAGTGACGCTTCGGTACGTTCTCGGTGGTGAATTCCGCAGTGACTTGAGCTGCCCGCCGCCGGCCTGCCTCGAGGGTGTCCCGAGCCCAAAAACCAAGGAAGAGCTGGCCGCGTTGCGCGAGCTGGCGCGCCGCCTCCGCACCACCTTCGCGGACGCATACGCGGCTCTCGCCGATCGCGTTGAGCAGGAGCTGGGACTCCGTACTGCGAAGCTGCCAGCCGGTGGCCTCGGAGCCATCGACACGTTTCGGTTCGAGGAGCACTCACTGCTCAGTCACTGCGGTGAGCTCATTGCGAACAAAAAGTTCGACGAGGCTCTTGGTCTCGTCGGCGAGCGCGAACACAGCTTCTGGCTTGACCGAGACGTCGGACGCAAGGCCCAGTGGGAGGCATGCCGCCGCATGGCGGAACTGGGAAGTGTCGCGATGTCAGTGCGTACCGCCGTAAACAAGACTGCAGGCGATGCCAACGCATGGATCGATGCGTACACGGCGCTGTCCCCCGACAAGCGTGGTTGGTACCGCCTCGACCAGGCGCAACGTCGGCTTGAAGCCTGGGTGGCGAACCTCGACGAGGAGCCTGAGGAGCGCCCCCTCGGCGTCGTTCGTCGGACCTATGAGGACGCCTGCCAGGCGATGGCCGACGGCTTCACGAAGGCGCTCACAAAGGCCGGCTGGACTGCGTCCGCATCGCTGCACCAAACACGGGTCTTCAGCGAGGTCGTGTCGGAACGTCCGAAACCGGTCGCCTACTTCCTCGTGGACGCGATGCGCTTCGAGATGGGTGTCGAACTCTCCGAGCGGCTGCCCAAGACCTCGGAGGTCTCCGTGCGCCACGCCGTCGGCGCTCTGCCCAGCATCACGCCCATCGGGATGGCGGCGCTTCAGCCGGGCGCATCCGGCAGCTTCAGCGTCGTCGAGCAGGGTGGGAAGCTAGGCGCTCGGATTGAAGACGCCTTCCTGCCTGACCTCCCGGCCCGCAAGAAGCTCGCAGCGGCGCGCGTGCCGAAGCTCGTCGACATCGCGCTCGACGAGCTGCTCAGCTTGCAGCCCTCGAAGCTCTCCAAGAAGCTCGAGGGCGCACAGGTTGTCGTGGTTCGATCGCAAGAGATCGACCACGCGGGCGAGACGGGCTTCACGTTCCAGGCTCGGCAGGTGATGGACACCGTCATCGACAACCTTGCACGTGCGATTCGGAAGCTCGCTGCGGCGGGCGTCGAGCACGCGGTCGTCAGCGCGGACCACGGCCATCTCTTCTTCGCCTCCGACCGCGACGAGTCCATGCGCACCGATGCTCCCGGCGGCGAGACGGTCGACCTCCACCGCAGATGCTGGATCGGTCGCGGCGGATCCACGCCGCCAGGCTGCGTTCGCGTGCCCGCGTCGGCGCTCGGCTATGCCTCGGACCTTGAGTTCGTGTTCCCGACCGGCTCAGGCGTCTTCAAGGCCGGAGGTGACCTCGCGTTCCATCACGGAGGTCCGTCGCTCCAGGAGCTGATCATCCCAGTTCTCACGGTCCGCACGAAGGCACGCGAGTCGACGCGACCGTCCGCCGGTCCGATCACGGCCAGCGGTCTGCCCGAGGCCGTCACCAACCGCATCTTCAGCGTCACGCTGATCTTCGGCGAGAAGCAGATGATGCTCGGTGCCACGGGAATCGTCGCTCGCCCGTTGTTGATGTCCGCGGGCAAGCAAGTCGGTGCCGTCGGAATGGCCGTGGACGCCGAGCTCGACCGCGCCACCGGCTGCGTGAAGCTTGAGCCGAACAAACCGATCACCGTCGCCTTCCTCTTGAGCGACGAGAGCGTGACGACGATTCGCGTCGTCGTGCAGGACCCGAGCACCGACGCGGACCTGTACCGCTCGCCCACGGACATCCCGGTTATACTTGGAATGTAAAGCATGAGTAACGGAGTTCCCCCCACACGTGACGGTCTCGACGACAAGGTGAATCGAGTATTCGCCGGCAAGGTCGTCCGCAAGGATCTCGTTCGTAAGGTGAAGGTTGGCGCCAACGTGCCGGTCTTCGTCCTCGAGTTCCTGCTTGGGAAGTACTGCGCGTCGTCGGACGAGGTCGCGATCCAGATGGGCCTGCAGGTCGTCAACGACACGCTCGCGAACAACTACATCCGCTCCGACGAGTCGATGAAGGCGCAAGCGAAGGTGAAGGACAAGGGGCGTTACACTTTCATCGACAAAGTGAAGGTGCGCCTAGTCGATTCGGACTACTGGGCCGAGGTCACTAATTTTGGTCACAAGAGCGTCCACATCCCGGAACACTACGTGCGTGACTACGAGCGTCTCGTCATGGGCGGCGTGTGGGCGCAGGTAGACATGCGCTTCGAGTATGACGAGGAAACCCGGGGCAAGAACCCGTTCTGGATCGACAAGCTGACGCCGATCCAAATCGCCACGTTCGACCTCGAAGAGTACCGCCGCGTGCGCCGCGAGTTCACGACCGACGAGTGGCTCGACCTAATGCTTCGCAGCATGGGCTACGAGCCCGGCGAAATGTCACGCCGGCTAAAGATGCTCTTTCTTGTGCGGCTCATCCCCCTTGCCGAGCGTAACTACAACCTTGTCGAGCTCGGCCCACGCGGCACCGGCAAGAGCTACGTCGTCCAGGAGGTGTCACCGTACTCGGCGTTGCTCACCGGGGGCACTACCGTCGCCAACCTCTTCGGGCACATGAACGGCCGCCAGAAGGGCATGGTGCAGATTTGGGACGTCGTCGGCTTCGACGAAGTCGCGGACCTGCAGAAGATGCCAAAAGAGGTCATCACAACGATGAAGACGTTCTGCGAATCGGGCAGTTTTCAGCGCGGCCAGGAAGAGGTCTCCGGTGATGCGAGCATCGCGATGTTTGGCAACACCAACCAGCCAATCGACGTCATGGTCCAAACTGGACACCTCTTCGCGCCGATGCCCGACATCATCCGCGACGATATGGCCTTCATCGATCGCCTGCACTTCTATCTCCCCGGCTGGGAGATCCCGAAGATGCGCAATGACCTCTTCACGGACCACTATGGGTTCGTCGTCGACTACCTCGCCGAAGCGCTCCGCGAGATGCGGAAGCACAACTTCACCGAGATCATCGATCGGCACTTCTCGATGGGGGCGCACCTCAATGCCCGCGATCGCAAGGCCGTGCGCAAGACCGTATCGGGGATGATGAAAATACTTTTCCCGCACGGCGAAGTCACGCAGGAGGAGCTCGCCGAGGTTCTTGAGTTCGCCCTCGAAGGCCGCCGCCGCGTGAAGGAACAGCTCAAGAAGATGGGCGCCTTCGAGTACTACCACACGTCCTTCAGCTACACGCTGCAGGAGACCGGCGAGGAGAAGTTCGTCGGTGTGCCCGAACAGGGCGGGCGCGACCTCATCTCCACCGACCCGCTCGCGCCCGGCACGGTCTACACGGCCGGTGTCACTTCCGACGGCACAGTGGGCCTGTATCGCCTCGAGGTATCGATCTCGACGGGCACGGGCAAGCTGAAGCTCGCGGGCGGCGTGTCTGGTGCGATGAAGGAGTCAATCCAGCGGGCCTTTAGCTACATTCAGGCCAAGAAAGGCGACCTGGGCATCGCCCGAGACGTCGACAACTCGGACGTCCACGTTGAGGTCATCGACTTGCTCGCCAACCGCGTTGAAGCCGAGGTCGGCGTTGCGTTCTTCGTCGCCTGCTACTCGGCGTTCCGAAAGGCGCCGGTGACGCCCGCGCTCCTCGTACTCGGCGACATGAGCATCCAAGGGAATATCAAGCCACTGCGATCGCTGACCGAGCCGCTGCAGGTCGCTAAGGACAACGGCGCGAAACGCGCACTTATTCCCATTGAAAATAAGCGAAATTTCCTCGACGTTAGCGCCGACATCATGGAGCACGTCGACCCGGTTTTCTTCGGCGATCCGAAGACCGCTGCGATGAAGGTGCTTGGGCTGACTTGATGAACAAGCTCGTCCTTGTTCATCTATCGGACATCCACTTCACGGGGTCGTCGGGAACCTCTGTTCACGACCTGGACGCGGACGTTCGGAACGAGCTGCTCAGGGACGCATCGGCACTCACGAAAGAACTCGGTGGCGCGACCGGCGTCCTTGTCACGGGCGACGTTGCGTTCTCTGGGCAGCGCACGGAGTACGACAAAGCTGCCAGCTGGCTGCTCGAGTTCTGCCAGGCGATTGGCTGCCCCGACGAGAGCGTCTGGGTCGTGCCCGGAAATCATGACGTCGACCGCAAGACTGCAAACAGTAAGGTCACGAAGACTTTCCACGAGAACATTAGGTCCAAGCGTGGTGCTGCCATCGACATCGAGCTGCGCGAGGTCCTCTCAGACGCGCAATCCGCTATCGCGCTTCTGGCACCGCTCACCGAATACAACACTTTTGCAGCCCGCTTCCAGTGCGCCGTCTATGCCGAAAAGCCCTATTGGGAGCGCGATCTCGTGCTGCCGTGCGGGACCATCGTCCGGCTGCGTGGGCTCTGCAGCGCGCTCGTCTCGAACGCCAAAGACGCAAGAAGCAACCTCGTCCTTGGTACAGCACAAGCGAGCGTTCCGCGCATCGACGGCGTCCAGTACCTGACGCTCTGCCACCACCCGCCGGACTGGCTTCAAGACCAAGACGCGGTAGTGAACCACCTCGAATCCAAGGTGCGTATTCAGCTTTTCGGGCACAAGCACTCGCAGCGGGTGCAGACGATCAACGAGACGCTGCGCGTGACGGCTGGGGCAATGCATCCCGAGCGGGAGCATGGAGAGTGGGAACCTATCTACAACATCATCGAGATTGAGCGGCGAGATGACCAGCACATCAGCGTCCGTCTGTTCCAGCGCCGGTGGCACAAGACTGACTGCCGCTTCGTGGCGGACCACGATGGCACCACAGGGGCTCGTCATCGTGAGTACGTCTGGCAGGGATGCCCGCACCCCGTCCGCAAAGAGGCTCAAGGTGAGAATGCGCCAGGGGTGACGCGCTCCGAGGTCGCCGCTTCGGAGGTTGTCGCAGCGAACACGTCGGCGAAGGACAGCGATGCCATGCCGCCTCCCAATCACGAGCGTAGGCTCACCTACAGGTTCCTTACGTTGCCATTTCGACACCAGATCGCCGTCGCGCAGAGCCTGAATGTTCTGACGGATGATGACCGCGCTCTGAGCGACGAAGCGCTCTTTCGGGAGCTATTTAAGCGGGCAGCGGAGAAGGGCCTAATCTCGAAACTCTGGGAAGAAACCGAAAAGCGTCACGCCGATCCCGCGCCTTTCAACCCTTTTGAGAACTCCAAGTAGCCGGAAAAATAGCCCACATGCACAAGAACTTTGGCGAATGGTATCGGCTAGTCTCGATCGAACCTGACGAGGACCTCCTCAAGAAGCGCTGGGTCGGCGTCGAGGAATGGACTACGGCAATCCGCGGCGACGATGACGCGAACCTCGAAACAGTCCGCATTTTTCAGGGCCTGCCCGAAAAGGTCTCGCGCGAGGGGTTCTTGGGGGCCTTTCGCAAACACGACGCAGCGTTTCCTCAGCGCAACGAGCTCGAGCAGCGCGTTCTTGCAGGAGCGGTTCTCGTGGAGTGCGTTTTGGCGGCGAAGGATGAAGACGGCACAGAGAGCGAGGCCGACGTCGTGCGCGCAGCCGTCATCGCTGGAACGGCACTAGAGGCGTCGCGACTCCGCGCATCAGACGCTAGGCTTCAGGAGGTGACGGCGGAGGTTCTCGTTGGCCTTCACAAGATCGCGAGGCGCCAGCGGAAGCGCAGTGGCTTCAATCCAGTGGTCCTTGGCTCGACGACGGAGGAAGCGATCACCAAAGCGGTGGAGCAAGTGATAAATGCCGGCGACCACAACGCGCTTAGAGCGCCTGTTGGAGCCGGGTTCCAGGCGATACTTAAAGTCCTGCGGAGCTGTGGGACTGCCCTCGAAGGCGCGGCGCACGATTTGCGTTGCTCTGACGAAGAGACCAACATTCTGTGGTGGATTGAAGGTCGAAGCAGCCGCGATCTGAAGCAGTCCTGGATCTCCTTGAAGGATGCGGTTCCGCTAGCCGCTGCCTGGGAACTGGCGGATCTCACTGACGTCGCTCTTGGACCACAAGACGCATCGGCATTCTTGGAGCGCGTCCTCTCCGAGACCAAGGGAAAGGGTAAGGAGCAGCCTATCGAGGTGTACGTGAACGCAGTCTCCGACGATTGGGTGAAGACTCATGCCGCCCGAATAGAGGAACGTGCGCTCGACCTGACTCCGCTCTCCCTCGCGCTCTCTCAACGGGCCAAGAGCAACACCAAAAGCTGGCAGCAGTACTTCGAAGCGAACAGCGGGCTGAAGGCGTCGACTTCGCTCGCGCCCGAGCGCTTTGCTCGATCCGCGTACATCGAGGCTGTTCTCTTCCGCACTTTGGCGGACTCGGAAGCCTGAGCATGGCTGACGCGACCACAATCGAAGACGAAGATCCGCCGCCGACAACGGTAGTGGCCGAGGTTCCCAAATTCCTCGAGCTCTTCGCCGGCGGCGAGTTGAGCACTGCGGAGACCGAAGGCGTTACGCTTCGCTGGCCGACTCACCTCGTCGTGTTCGCGGGGGCCGAAGGCAGCGGCAAGACGACCGTACTCGCGTCGCTCTACGAGCGACTGAGCCAAGGGCCGTTCGCCGGTTTTCGGTTTGCGGGATCACGATCGCTGCTCGGGTTCGAGCAGATCTGCCATCTCAACCGACTCGCGTCGGGAGGCGCACGCCCTGACACGCCGCGAACGGTGGCGACCGATGAGGCGGCCTACTACCACCTCGCACTCAGCGGCATGCAGGATGCTGGGACGCAACGACGACACGTGTTGCTGTCTGCCGTGTCCGGCGAGCTCTTTCGGCAAGCCCGAAATTCTCGCGAGGACTGCGAACGTCTCGTATTCTTGCACCGCGCCGACGCCATCGTGGTGTTGGTCGATGGTGCGCGACTCGCGGCGCCCGAGCAGCGAACAAACGCGCTAGCGGACGCTTCCGGCATCCTCGAGAGCTTCCTCGACGCCAAGATGGTGTCGGCGGGCTGTCGAGTTGAGTTCGTCTTCTCGAAAATCGATCGCGTTGTAGCAGCGGGAAGTGCAGCGCTCGAGTTCCTGAGCAAGACGCAGGAGAAGCTGGAGTCGAAATTCCGCGCCAGCGTTCCGGGGCTCGTTTTCAGGCAGATTGCTGCCCGGCCTGACCCGTTGTCCTCCGACGAACAGTTAAACGACGGTCTGTCTGATGCGTTCGCAGCCTGGACCGCGGTGAAGACTCCCACGGGCGTCGACGCTTGGATGGTCTCCGCCCCGCCGAGCGACGGGCGTGAATTCGGCAAATTCGGCGGGCGCTATTACGACCAGGCCAGAAGAGAACGCTCTTGACCGATACGGCGAGCCTCCTCTTCGTCGGTCTACCGGGTTCTGGGAAGACAACGTTCTTGGCCGCGCTGTGGCATGTGCTCGAGGACCAAAGCAGCACGACGAGCCTGAAACGCACTGGCTTGAGCGGCGACAGGACCTATCTCAATCGAATCGTGGAGCAGTGGCGCGCTTGTTCTCAGGTACCGCGCACGACACTGCAAACCGAAGCGACCGTTACGCTTCACCTGGACGGCGACGGGTACGGCGCGTTCACCCTTGTCGTTCCTGATCTTTCTGGCGAGGCGTTCCAACAGCAGATCGAGCACAGGAAGATGAGCACCGACCACGCCGAGCTCTTGCAGCGGGCGACCGGTGTAATTCTTTTTGCGCATCCCGACGTTCAGAAAGGGGCGCAGATCGCGCAACAGAACCAGCTCGAGACCACTATCGGAGGCGCGGCAGTATCTAGCAATGGCACCGAGGGGGGAGCACCCGAAGCTGTACCGTGGTCGGTCGAAAAGCTCCCTACACAGGTGAAGCTCGTCGAACTGCTGCAGTTCATCCTTGAGCAATCAGAGCGGAAGGTGCGAGTAGCCGTGGTCGTGTCCGCCTGGGACCTGGTCGACAGCACCGGCTGGGCGCCGTTCGAGTACGTATCTCGCGCCATGCCACTGTTGCAGCAGTTTCTGGAGGCGAACGACGACCTGATTGAGCACGCGGTGTTCGGCGTCAGCGCCCAAGGCGGGGCCATTCCCGATGAGAAGACGACCCTCCTGGAACTCGATGCCCTCAAGCGGATCAAGGTTCGTCACGGCGCCGACGCGGATCATGACATCACGAAACCGATTTCGTGGCTCCTGCGGTCGAAATAGCTTATGGCGACCACGAGCATCCACCACACAATTCACGGATACCGTGACGGACACCGCCTCCTGAGCAGCTCGCTGGCTCTCAGTGCAGATTCCTCCCGGGCCATGTTGGTCTTGAGCGACATGTCGGGGCCTTCGATGCACGCAGGCTTCGAAGAGTACCTAACCGGTTATCCGCTCCCCGCCGCCGATTTTTTCGTATTCGCCAAGACCTGGTACGCGGCTGAGATGCAGCGCCCCGGATGCGTCTGGACGCACTCGCTGCTGATTCCCCGCGAGCGGATCTCCCAGGTCTCCACGGCTCGCCTGCTCACAAGCTTGCGGCGCCCGCAACCTGATGATGTCGAGGGCGCTGCAGCGGCACCGATTATTCTCGCCGACCAATCTCACGCGGCGCCTAGCGCTGAGGGTTTCGGGGACAAAGCGGTCGCTGCAGCCCTCGTTGGTGCCGTCCTCGGGCAGGTCCGCCCGGTGATCATCGCGGTCGATTCTTCGGCGCAGCTCGAACCGGTATTCCTCCGGCTGTGGGACGAGCTGTGGCCGGCCGCGAAATCTCGATTTGCGTTCTGCACGGGCGCGTTGATGCCGCGATCGGTCGCTGGATCGCTTATGGACCTCCAAGCCGTCCCTCGTGCGATCCCCTCGTCGCAGTTTCGGAAGAGCGCGGGAGCTGCGCTCCTTCTCGACCTGCGAGCGCCTACAACGCCGGAAGGCTGGGTGGAGCTTGTGCTGCAGGGGGCCTCTCGCGGCGACACAGCTTTTCGCTCATGGATGCAGGCCGCGGCCGGTACAGAGGCATCGCGAAGCGCGGTTCCACCCCTCGCCTCGATCTTCGGCGAGTGGCAGGCGCCCGACTGGTCCGCTCGTGCTGTTCTAGCGAGCGTCGTTGGCGCGCCCGACCTAGATCCCGTCACGCGGGCGCGGGTGGTGGAGATGGTGTTCGAGCGCGCAGCAGCGGACGACGGAGCGGCACGAAGGCGCGAGCTTCTGCAGGAACTCTGCGGTCAACGTGACGCGGATCTGTCGTCGCTAAGCCGGCTGCTCGAAGGACAGACGCGTCGTCTGTTCGAGGAGTCGCGACCCGATGGTTGCTCGCTCACATTCGTGCTGCTGGGCGCCGAGCTGAACGACCTTGGTGAGCAGGTGCTTCGCGCTGCAGTTACTTCTTTGACTCCCAGCGACGTCGAGGCCTTCGACGATTCGCAGACGCCGCTCCTGCCAACGATCGTGAGCGCGAACCCCAGGCTGGCGACCTCCCCCGGTTTGTGGAGGCGCGCCGGCCTTCGCAGCGCCGAGATCCTCGCCCAGCTCGACGCCTTGAACCTCGGCGAGCAAGAACGAAGCGCCGTGGTGGACGCGGTCCTCGCGTCTGGGCGTGATGCGCCTGTCGAAGCACTCGTTAGGTTCGCAGGCGACGCCGCTGTCGTGCGCGTCCTCTCCGCACTCACAACTGGGGAGCTTCCCTTTGCAGCGCAGTGGCGTTTACCCCTCGCGGCGCGGCCGGAGGCGGTCTTCGCGTGGCTCGAAGGTCAGACTGCAATCTCAACGAAGGAGCTCGAAGTCGTCAGCCGTCTCATCCGCCCAACCGCCAACAAGGAAGGGTTGGCGAAGGCATGGCAGGCCGGGATCAGCACGTCTGGCTCCCCGATCTCCCCTCGGATTGCAGCATTTGGTCTCGCGCTGGCTCTCGTGGAGCGGTCGCTCTCGCCGTTGCTCGCGACCTGCTTTCAGCCCACGTTCGATGCGCTTGCCGCCTCGCACCTCGAGTACGAGGAATGGGACTGGCTGCGTGAACACGCTCCCCCCCTGTCCTGGTGGCGTGACTGGGACAAGTGCGAGCGCGTCGCGGCAGCACTCGCTCGACGCCTCGAGCGCCAGGACACGCCGCTGGAGACCGTGTTCAGCATCCTGCGAGGCCGGGCAGCAATTCGGAAAGTAGCCTCAGTGCTCAGCGACGACAGGAACACGCGGCCCTATCTGAAGTCGCTGCGGAAGGCCTCGGAGGCTTCTCCCAGCATCGGCACTCGTGAGCAGCGCAACGCGCTTTCGGAGGACTGGTGACGAAGCGTCAGCGATGAATAGGTGCGCATGACCGACCTTACCCCCCGCGAAGCCGAGTTCCTCCTCTACCAGACCGATGATGGCCGGACGCACGTCGAAGTGCGCTTCGACGGCGAAACGGCTTGGCTTTCTCTCGGACAGATGGCCGAGCTGTTTCAGCGCGACAAGTCGGTCATCTCGCGGCACGTCAAGAATGTCTTCGACGAGGGGGAGCTGAGCCCAGAGGCAACCGTTGCAAAATCTGCAACGGTTCAACGTGAGGGTGGCCGCGAAGTCACGAGGGAGGTCGAGTTCTACAACCTGGACGTGATCATCTCGGTCGGCTACCGCGTGAAGTCTCCCCGCGGCACGCAGTTTCGCATCTGGGCGACGCAGCGGCTGCGCGAGTACATCGTCAAGGGCTTCACCCTGGACGACGAGCGCCTCAAGCGCGCCGGCGGCGGCAACTACTTCGACGAGCTGCTCGCACGCATCCGTGACATTCGCTCGTCGGAGAAGGTGTTCTGGCGCAAGGTCCTCGACATCTACGCGACCAGCATCGACTACGACCAGCGCGTCGAGGCATCGCAGCTCTTCTTCAAGACGATCCAGAACAAGATGCACTGGGCCGCGCATGGTCACACCGCGGCAGAGGTGATCCTAGCGCGTGCGGACGCCGCAAAGCCCAACATGGGGCTGACCAGCTGGACGGGCGAGCAGCCGCGAAAGGCGGACGTGGCGGTCGCGAAGAACTACCTCGACCAGGACGAACTCGAAGCCCTCAACCGCATCGTGACTGCTTACTTGGAGTTCGCGGAGCTGCAGGCGCTGAACCGCAAGCCGATGTACATGGCAGATTGGATCACGAAGCTCGACGACTTCCTCAAGCTCTCCGACCGCGAGATCCTCCGGCACGCTGGCAAGGTCTCCCACGACGACGCGGTCGCGAAAGCCGAGCTCGAGTACGAGCACTTCGCACGCGTACGCGCGGCGCTGCCGTCGCCAGTCGAACAGCATTTCGAGAACGCCGTCCGCGATGTGAAGCAGCTCGAGCAGGCGCGCCGAGCGCCTAGACCCACGAAGCCGCCGACGAAAGGGCGAAAAAAGTCATAGATCGCGCCTGCCCGCGACCTTCACCGGCGGCCGCCGCCGCCTTCATCGGTGAACCGCAACCCATCCTTCAGTGGCTGATTGGGAGGTGCACGGCAGCGCGATCTTGGACGTGCTCACTGCGATCGCGGCGAAGGCGCAAACAACCGCGTCGAGCGCGTCGGCGGAGTCGAGGAGCGTCTGGCCCCAGGATCCGGTTCCAAGTCGAGCATTCAGTCCTTTGAGGATATCCTTCCTCGTTTGTAAGCCTACCGACGAACGGCCGTCGTACCTCTGGTGAGGCACCCCCCAAGTCTTGAGCTGGGCGGCCGGGAATGCTTCCACAAGGAGCCCGGCGGGAGTGGTTGACCACGGCCAGATAGGGCGTGCCGTCCGATGCAACACGGTTAGGCTTGCGGCAGTCATCGGTGCTCCGGGGCGGGCACCCGTCCACATTGGAGACCTCACGTTGACACCTCGGCTCGCCCACAGCGCATCGGTTGCTCGCATGGGCTTGGGCGGTGTCAGTGGGGGCGCTCGTCCGACAACCCTGCGCACCATGTCGTCGCCGGTCACGAACGGGCGACCGGTGATCTGCCCGCCAGCGACGAGCCCCAGGACTGCGGCGTGTCCTCCGCAAGGCCGCACGAACTGATCTGGAACCGAAAATGGGGCATCGATGCCCGCGGCGACGTAGCTTCCAGCGGCGAGCAACGCGACGAGCCGGTCGAAGGGATGGCCAGCCCCCGGCAGTTGCTGAACACGCCGCAAGTCATGTAGCCGAAGACCCTCAGCGTCGGAACGGACGTCGGCAACCCAGACGTTGCTTGTCGTACACCCTGGCCGCCACTTGAGATGGTTGCCCGAAAAATCAACTCCCAACCAGCGCTCCACGACGGCTCGTCGCAGACTGCCAGCTCGCGTGGACCGGCGGAAGTAAACAAACCCACCGAGCTCGTTTCCTTGCAATTCCAGTCCAACCAGCGCGGACCTGATCACCGCCCATCGGCTCCCCCCGTGCGTTGCCTCGCCGCCGACGTGCCTTCATCCGCGTCGAGTGGATGTCGCCACTCGACGGCTCGGCCTTCCCGCAGAAAGTCCCGGTATTGGCAGAACGCCGAGCTGACCAGCGTCTTCGCGCCGCTCCAGGTCATCCGCGAGCTCTTTCAGTTGGGCACCACTCACTGCCGCGCGCCTCACCTCCGCACCATACCGCCCCACCGCCGCATTCTCGAGCAACGTGTTCCGATGAATCCTTCGCGCTTCGGCGCTCACGGCGTTGTCCGGGGTTCTGCGCTCGGCCGGGCGTGGCGGCCCGTCGCGCTCGCCGAGCGCACGCGAAACGACTTCGATCGACAAGCTGCCGAGGCCGCGCACGCGGTCGCCGCTGCGCCACCAGGCTTGCTTGGGCACGTTGTCAGCAACCCACGTCAGGTCGTCGACCGAATACTCGGCGGCGAGCAGCACGAGGATGGCGCGAAGCCCGGAATCACGCGCGACTTCGGACA
This sequence comes from Polyangiales bacterium, assembly GCA_038230915.1. Classification (GTDB taxonomy): domain Bacteria; phylum Myxococcota_A; class Polyangia; order Polyangiales; family Polyangiaceae; genus PMG-095. The sequence goes on from JBBRMI010000053.1 coordinate 25,618, forward strand.
ATGGGCGTTCGCTGCCGATGGTCCGACCGTATGTTTCTGCGATTTGCCGTGTTTCTGACCAACGCTGCGGCTGCAGCCGCTGGGCTGCGCGAGGGTCGTCGAGCACGAGTCTGGCGCGTTCGGCGATCGGCAGCGCCAACGCTTCCGCGCGTTCGGCCGGCGCTCGCGCGCGCACGGCAGTGGCTTCCTTCTTTGGTTGCTTCTTGGGATCCTTCGGGTCCGCCAGGCGGACTGGTCCCGTCCGGCAGACGGACTGGTCCCGTCCGGCAGACGGACTGGTTTGCGTGGCGGACCGGTCCACGTCGCGGACGGGTGGCGGACCTTCAGCGAACGCCTCCGGTTCGGCTTCCCCGACCGGCGGCTCGACAGACCCGTCCGCCTCCCGGACGGGTTCCGCCGTCTCGGCGCGCGCCGCTGGCTCTCTCGGCGTGGCCGCCGAAGTGAGCACCGAGACGATGCGTGACAGATCGTAGTGGTTGGGTCGGCCCGCTACGCGCCTGACCGCGACAACGCCGTTGCCCTCGAGGCTGGCGAGAGCGTCCAGCACCGCCGTCCGCCCAAGGCTGGTGCGCGCCGCCAGCGTCGCCACCGAGGGCCAAGGTTGGGGCGAACTGTCGCTGTAGAAGTCGAGGATCGCCAGGAGCACGATCTTCTCGGTCGTCGAGCGCCTGGAGCGCCAGACGGCTCGCTGCATGCCCAGCAGGTCAGCCACGGTCGAGCCTCGCCGAGCAGCAGCGCGGAAGAGCTCCGACCGGCTCGCGGACGGGCTTGGCTACCCTGCCCTGTTCGCGCGCCGCCCGCTCAACGGTTGGAGCCTCCATAGAGCCTCCGGAGGGTCGCGTTCCGCCTCAGGGAGACCAGCGCCTGTTCCTCGAGCTGGCGGACGCGCTCGCCGCTGATGCCGAGCGCGACGCCAACCTGCTCGAGGGTGCGCGGGCCTTCGTTGGCCACGTCCAGCGCGCAGTCGCGCGTCGGGTCCAGCTGGTGCTCCCAGTAGCCGCGGTGGGCCAGGTGGTAGCGGCACTGGCGGTGCTGGCACGGTCCGACCGGACCAGGGTCGACGCACTCGGGGACGGCCGGGTAGCGCCTCAGGCGAACCAGCTCGACCAGGGGCAGCGGAGTTGGGGGCGGCGCCGCCGGCAGCGCGAAGGCCGTCGACAGCGCGGCTGACCGGGCGCTCATCGGCCCCTGCGGCGACGCTCGGCGTCCAGGTTGACCACTTGGGACCGCGCCTCGCGGCGGGCGCGGAGCTCGTTCGTCAGCACCTCGACGGTTGACCAAGCTTCCGCTTTGGCGGCACGCTGTAGGGCGTCGGCGAGCGCTTCGTCGACAGGATCTGGAGCAGACCGCGATGACCCCAACAGGGGGTCTGATGGCCCCCGCGGCGGCTCTGCTCGTTCCTCTTCGGCTTCATGACCAAGCAGCAAAGATGCTTCGTCGTCGTTTTCGGGGGACCCGCTTCGCTTTGAAAATCCTCGTGTCGGCGGTTCAATTCCGTCACCGGACACCAACCACGGTGCCTTCGGCGAATGCGGAGACATTGAGCCAGCGGGCGGCGTCCCATTGGCGGTCGCGCCACCATTCAGCGATCATTACGGCGGGGACCGTGAGCGTTAGGCCGGCAAGGTCCCACGCCTTCCACAGCACGAGGGCGCGACGTTGCTTCCGTTCGAGCGCGATGAAGACGCCCGTGTCGAGCGTGACCCCGGCCATTACTCGTCGCGGACCGCGGCGCGCTCTTCTTCAGTGATCGGCGGCTGGCCTTCGAGCAGGTGCTCAAGGAGCGCGAGGCGGGCCTTCTTCTGGCCTTCCCGCTTGCGGGTCTCAATGGCCGCCAGGATCTCGCGCAGGCTGTCCTCGAGCCCGTGCCGCTCCAAGAGGCGCACCAGCGCCTGGGCGGGGGACTCGTCGGAATCCGGGGGCTTGGGGGAGCCGGTGGCGGGGGCCTGCATGACCTTGAGGGTATGCCCCCGAAGGCGGGCCGACCAGCCGAGGCCTGGGCCCAGCCGCGATCTGCTACGCGGTCGCCGCGAGCACCAACAGCGACAGCTCCCCCAATCATGCCGCCGCTGATCCTAGTCACGTCGAGCAGATCCGGTTGGCTTCGCGCGTTACGAGGGCGCATCCCGCGCACGGCCCGCCGCTCGTTCCGACTCTGACTGGCCCCCGCGCGCGATTCTGGACATCAGGCTAACGCGGCTGGGCCTAGTCGTTGTTCCAAGCAGGGCCAGGCGGTTCAGGCAGCGGGTCGAGCGCTTCCCCGAGTGCCAGGCGATGAACGTCGAGCAGCTGCTGAGCAAGGAGGCCTTGGAGCAGATTTTCCATGGCCGAAATGTCCAGGTGCCCCGCAGACCAGGACGAATCAGCGGCTTCAAGGGCCTCGTAGTAGGGCTTCTTCTTCCCGGCAATTCGTTCGGGAATGGTGCGGGGACCAGGGAGCAGCTGGCCTAGCCCCACGCAAAGCACGAAGTACGACGCGGCCCGCGACGTCCGACCGTTGCCGTCGCCGAACGGGTGAATCCAGTTCAGGCGCCACATCACATAAGCGGAGAGATGGATGGGCGGCTTGCTGGCGTTGTCGTTCACGTAGTCGCAAAGCTCGTCGACTAGCTCGGGCACTTCGCTCCATGGAGGCGGCTCGTGTCGCGAGCCCACAATCTCGACCGGCTTCGCCCGAAACGCCCCGGGCGAAGCAATCAGACCGTCGACCGCGATGCGGTTCAGCTCGGTCAGGGTGGACGGCCTGATGCGCAGCTTTCCACTCGCGATGCCGCCGCGGATCAGCTCCACGAGCCGATCGTATTGCCGCAGGGTATTGCTGGCTTCGCGAAGAGCTTCCTCTTCGCGGGTCAACACGGGCGGGGGCTCGCTATCCTTTAGCTTGCTGGAGCGGTCGTCATTCGCCACGACGGAGCAACTCTGCTGCCTTGGCGACGGTTTCGCGGGTGACGCGATCGTTTTCGATGTTGGCGTTGCCAAACGCGAAACTCTGCCGCTGCACTTCCAGGTCGGCTGCAGTCATCTCGATCTTCTTGGCTGCTTCGATCAGCTTCTTCAGATCTTCGTTCATCGTGCTGTCTCCCTGGTGAACAAGGCCGACGGTCTCATGCCAGGAGGAATAATTCCACTATCCGGCCGCCGCGCAACTATGGGACATTATTAAGCAATTGTTTCTAAGTTCGCGGAATGCTGATGCTAATCGCTGCCGCGTGCGCGTGATACAGCCCGTCGAGGCCGCGATGCTCGCCAGCCTGCCGCTTGTGCTGGACCAGCGCCGCGATGTGCGCCGGATCCCCAACGGGCTGCCGCCGGTCCCAGGAGCGCTGGTGCTCGGCCACGAGGGCGAATCTTGTCGGCTATGCCGGCAGCGCTCTCGTCGCGCGCCTTACGGATCTTCGGCGCGCTCGGCTTCGAGCAGTAGGTTTTTGCGCCTTGCTTAGTGCGCTTACTGCCCGAGTAGCACCTTGAACAGCTTTTCGTTGCTGTTGTTGGCGATGCTGTCTTTGTCGCCGAGGTTCGTGGTCGTAAGCCATAGGTTGCCGTCGGCGGTGGGCTCGACGGTGCGTAGCCTGCCGAAGGTGCCGACGAAGAACTGCTCCACGTTCGTCAGGCTGCTGCCGCTGATGACTTCGCGGTAGAGCCGTGTGCCGCGCTCGCAGGCCACGTAGAGCACACCGCGGACGATGGCGATGCCGCTGCACGAGCCCTCCGCGGTGGGGTAGGTGTGCTTGGGGGCGATGAAACCGGCGGTGCCGCAGCCGCTGCCCGCCTGCGAGGTCGTGCCTTCGCAGTCTGGCCAGCCGTAGTTGCCTCCCTTTTGAATGAGATTGGTTTCGTCCATCACCGCGTTGCCGAATTCTTGCTCCCAGAGCCGACCTTGAGCGTCGAACGCGAGGCCTTGCGGGTTGCGGTGGCCGTAGCTCCACACGTAGTTGCCGAACGGATTGTCGGAGGGCACGCTGCCGTCGGGGTTGATGCGCAGCACTTTCCCGTTTAGCCCGCTGGTGTTCTGCGCGTTGGCGCCGTTTTGCGCGTCGCCGGTGCTGGCGTACAGCTTGCCGTCGGGCCCGAAGCGCAGGCGGCCGCCGTTGTGGAACTTGTTTCGCAATATGCCGGACACCAAAACCTGAAGCGTGCTGGTGTCGATGCTGTTGTTGCTGGCGTACTTCACGCGCACGATGCGGTTGTCGGTCGCGGACGTGTGCATCACGTACAGCCAGCGATCGCTCGCAAAAGTCGTGGCGATGGCCAGGCCCAGCAGACCGCCCTCGCCATCGGTGCCCTGAACGTTCGGCAGCTTCACGATCGTCGTTTTCTGGCCGTTGCTCGGGTCGAGCCGAACGATGTTCTGGGCGTCACGCTCGCTGTACAAGAACGTGCCGTCGGGCAAATTGACGAGGCCCCACGGAATATCCGTATCGGTACCGACCTGGGTGGTGGAGCAGACGCTACAGCTCTGGCCCGTGGTCACACTGATCGTGTTGCTGCGCGTCGAGACGTTGGCTTGCGCGTCGCGCGCCACCACGAAGTACGAAAAAGGCGCATTCGCGGCCAGCGCGCTATCCATGAAGCTGGTCACGGGTGGAGTCGTGCCGCTGCCCAACACCGAGCCGACCTGCACGCCGCCGCGGAAGATGTCGTAGGCCTTGACGCCGACGTTGTCGCTCGAGGCGCTCCAGCTGAGCGTGACGCTGGTGCCCGCGACGTTGCCCGAGAGGTTACCGGGCGCGCTCGGCGGCTGCGTGTCGACTTGGCACTGGGGCGGCGTGATCGGCAGGGTACTGCTGGCCTGCGAGACGTTGCCGGCCGTGTCGCGCGCGTTGACGTAGAGCCCCCAGGTCACACCCGGCACGACAGTGATCGACGTCGAGCGTGTGGCGCCGTCCACCGTCTTGATCAGCTGACCGTCGTGGAAGACGTCGTAGAACGCGACGCCGACGTTGTCGGTCGAAGCGGACCAAGCAAGCGTGGCCGAGTTGCAGGTCACGTTCGAGGTAGCGAGGCCGCTCGGCGCGGTCGGTGGCTGCGTATCGGCGGCTGCGCCCGACCATTGCTGGTTGGTTTGCCCGTTGCAGGTCCAGACCTCGACCGGGCTGCGATCTGCGGTTTGCCGGCCCGTGACGTCCAAACAAAGCTGCGACTGAGCCGAGCTGATGCTCTTGTTCGCGTTCTGACGCCACTGCTGATTGAGCTGACCCGTACAGCTGCCGATCACCAGGCCTGCGCCTCGCGCCGTGCCGGTGGCCTCGACGCAGAATCGACTCTCGAAGGCGCGCAGCTCGCCAGCGGCCGTGAAGGTGAAGCCCTGATTGGCGCCGCCGTTGCACTGAAAGATCTGGAGCGGCGTGCCCGGTGTGGTGGAGTTGTGCGCCACGTCCAGGCAACGGCCGGACTCGACGCCGACCAGCGGTGTTCCCGAGGTCAGTGCCGCCTGGCTGCTGGCGGCGTCTTCCGCTTCGCCAGCGTTTTGCTGGCCACAGCCGAGCGCCGCCGCGCAGAGTGTCACCCCGCCCATCAGCACGAGTCTCGATCGTAATTCTGTCAGCATCGCTTTACCTCCAAAGGACGATCGCTCGCCCCAGTTGCGGCGGACGGCCGTGCACGTCTCGTGCCCGCAGGCTGCCCGCGGCAGGCGCTCGACACCGAGCCGACAATCAACGCGATCGCACCGGCTCGTTCGACCTGTGTCGCCGACACCTGACCCAGACGTCGAGGGCAGTGATGCCTCACTGCGCCAGCGCGCCGCGTCGCAAATGGCTCGTCGAAAAAAGCTGAGCCGTGAGCGCGCGCGCCGGGAACTTGAGCTCGCCTGGCTAGGGTTTAATCGGCGCGGGGCGGTGTTTTAGCGCGCGGCCCGTGCGTCGACATTCGTCGCCGCTTCTCCTACTCTCGGGCGCATGTCGCTCGAGGAAAATAAGGCCATCGTCAGTCGCTTCATCCACGAGGGGGTGATCGGCGGCAACCTCGCCGTCATCGACGAGCTTTTTTCACCCGACTGCATCAATCACGCCGCCGTGCCCGAGGCGCGCCTTGGCGCTGAAGGTGTCAAGCGCGTCGTCGCCGGTTCTCGCGCCGCGATGCCCGATCAGAAATGGACCAAAGAGCTGCTGATCGCCGAAGGCGACCTCGTCGTCATGCACGGCGTCCGCGAAGCCACTTGGCAAGCCGAGAGCTTTCGCGGCCTGCCAACGCCAAAGGGCAAACACATCGCCGTCGAGCTCGTCCACATCTTCCGGCTCCGCGACGCCAAAATTATCGAGCATTGGGCCGTTCGTGACGACCTCGGTCTGATGAAGCAGCTCGGCGTCGTCGGCGCGTAGCCATCGTTCCCGCGAGCCCAAAACCGATGGCGAAAAAACATTGATATCTTATGCGACTTGGCAGGTCCTGCCGCATGAACCGATCGAACGCCTGGAAGACAACTTGTGGCGCGTCGAGGGAACGCTGCCGAACATGCCGCTCAAGCGTGTGATGACGGTCGCTCGACTCGCGTCGGGTGAGCTCGTGGTTCACAGCCCGATTGCGCTCGATGCCGGCGCCATGGCCAAGCTCGACGCGTTCGGCCGAGTCGCATTCATCGTGGTCCCGAACGGCTGGCACCGGCTGGACCTGCGCCCCTATCGCGCGCGCTACCCGACGGCGCAGGTCCTCACGGCGCCCGGCTCGCTCAAGAAGGTCGCCGTGGTCGAACCAAGCGTCGCCGACCTGGGCGCGTTACCCGCTAATCCGGACATCTCGCTGGATGTCGTGCACGGCACGGGCGGCATGGAAGTGGTGATGGTCGTCAACTCGTTCGGCGCGACTTCCGTGGTGTTCACCGACGCCGTATTCAATATGCCTCACTTGCAGGGTTTTCACGGCTTCGTCCTGCGGCATATCACCGGCTCGAGCGGCGGGCCGCGCATTTCGCGCGTCGCGCGGTTCATCTTGATCAAGGACAAGCGGGCGTTCGCCGCCCACCTCGAGCGGCTCGCGACACCGGACCTGCGGCGCGTGATCGTCGCTCATCACCAGACCATTACCGATGATCCCGCCGGCACCTTGCGCCGGATTGCGAATTCGCTGCGAAGCTGAGCTGCAAACCTGCCGAAGTCCGCGCAGGGGCTGCCGAGACGCGGCCTGAATCGCAGAAGCTTTCGTATCGGATCCAGGTGCGGTTGTGCGGCTTCCTGAAGGTGATCGTGATCGTGGGGGTGAACGCCGAGTTTCGCTCGGGCGATTTCGTGGCCGGCCTGCGGCCGATTGGAGTGAACGCCTCGTTGCCTCGATTTGGGTGAACGGCCTGCGGCCGAGCTCGTGAACGCGCCGTTGGCGCGGGTGGGTGGACGGCCGTTGGCCGATTGTGGTGAGGGCAGACGACCCACGTGGGTGGAGCTCGGCTCTCTGAGATGGCGGGGTGCTCGCCGCCCTCTCCCGTGCCGGCTGCGCCGGTGCCGGCTGCGCCGGTGCCCGCGCAGCGCGGGCGAAGCGGCGCCCGACACCGGCGCCGCTTCGAGCGTAGCGAGCGCTCACTCCGCAGCAGATAGAGCGCCGAGGGGCGTCACTTTCGGGAAGTCGATGTCGGTGGCCAATGCGGTGTTGACGTAGTTGGTGAGGGTGTTGAGGGCGACGTGGAGGACGATTTCGACGAGTTGCGCGTCGGTGTAGCCGGCGTCCTTGACGGCGCGCACGTCGGCTTCGCTGACGTGGCCGCGCTCGCGGACGAGCTGGGCGGCGAAGGCGAGCGCAGCAGCTGCTTTCGGGTCCGACGAGGTGGCGTGTTGGTTTTGCGCCATCTCGGCGTCGTCGAGCTTGGCGATGTTTTTGCCGAGGTAAGTGTGAGCCGAGAGGCAGTAGTCGCAGCCGTTCACGTCGGCGACCGTCAGGGCAATGCGGTTCCGGGTGCGCGCGTCGAGCTGACCCTTGCCCAGCGCGCCGTTCAGCCCGAGGTAGCCCTCGAGGCCGGCGGGGCTCGTGCCGATCAAGCGGAACATGTTCGGGACGCTGCCGAGTTGGCGTTTGACGGCCTCGAGCAGGGGCTGGGCGGCGGGGGCAGAGGCTTCGATGCTGGCGGCGGTCGGGATACGGGACATGGCTTGATTTCCTTCGGTTTGCGCGGCGAGACAGCTCGTCCGGCGCCCCGAGAACCTGCACCATTGCGAACTAATCAACAATTATGCATATTCGAACTTCACTGTTGCATTAATTGCATTAATCATGGATCGCCTCGAAGCTATGACCGCATTTTTGGCAGTCGCTGATCTGCGTGGTTTCGCTCCAGCCGCCCGCCGTTTGGGGCTGTCTCCCTCGGGCGTGACGCGGCTCGTGGCGGGGCTCGAGGAACGGCTGGGCACGCGGCTGCTGCAACGCACGACGCGCTCGGTGACGTTGACCGACGCGGGTGCGCGCTACCTGGAACGCGCGCGACGCATCCTCGCTGATGTGAGCGAGGCCGAGAACGCTGCTCAGGCCGAACGCAGCGTGCCCACCGGCCACTTGGTTGTTACGGCTCCCAATATTTTCGGTCGACTTCACGTCGCGCCGCTGATGGGTGATTACCTAACCAAGTACCCTGCGGTGACCGGAGAGCTCACGCTTGCCGATCGCGTCGTCAACCTGGTCGAAGACGGCATCGACGCTGCCGTGCGTATCGGTGCACTCGAGGATTCGAGCCATGTCGCCCGCGCGATCGGCGCTACCCGGCGCTTGGTGGTTGCGTCGCCGCAATACCTCAGGCGGCGCAAAACCCCGCGTACGCCGGACGACCTTGCGACTCACGATATCATTCAATTCACGGCGCTCAGTCCCACGCCGGAATGGCGTTTCACCCGCGATGAAAACGAAACGCGTTGCCGCTTCAACCCCCGTTACGTGACCAACAGCGCCGACGCAGCCATCACCCATGCGGAGCTCAGCGGTGGCTTGACGTTGGTGTTGGCGTATCAAGTCCTCGACGCGCTGCGCGCAGGTCGTTTACGCATCGTCCTGCGCGACTTCGAGCCGCCGCCGTTGCCAATTCATATCGTTTTTCCCTCGACAAGACTGCTTTCGGCCAAGGTGCGCGCGTTCGTCGAGTTGGTCGCTAAGACGTGTGACTGGCGTTTTGTCGAGATTGATTGAGGAGGTTTGGCGGCGGCGAGGTTCGGAGCTGTGTCCTTCGCAGCAGCGCTACGAGACGCGGTTGCGGCCGCCGAGCTTGGACTTGTAGAGGAGGCGATCGGCGCGGTTGAACAGCGCGGCCGGCGTTTCGGCGTCGCCGAGCTGGGCGACGCCCAGGCTAATCGTGAGCGGAATGTGCGTGGCGTCGTGGTGGATCGGCTCGATCGCGACTGCGGCGCGGATGCGTTCGGCGGCGGCCAGGGCGTCGGAGCGCACCGCGCCCGGCACCAAGATCGCGAACTCTTCGCCCCCGACTCGGTACAGGGGGGTGCCGGCTGGCAATGCTGCCGTGATCGCACGGGCAGCGCTGGCCAGCACCGCGTCGCCCGCGGCATGTCCGAAGCTGTCGTTGATGTGTTTGAAGTGATCGAGGTCGAGCAGCACCAGCGACAGCGGCTCGCCCGATTTTTGGGCGTGTTGCATCGACTTTTCCAGCTGGGCTTGGAACTGCTGCTTGTTGGCGGTGCCGGTGAGCATGTCGGTGGTCGCGCGGTCCCGCACCTCTTGCGAGTACTGAAGCTCGAGATGATTCGCCACGAACTTGACGACCGCGTCGCCCATGCGGATCTGATCGCCGTCTTTCAGCTGCGCCATCGTGGCCGCCTGATCATTGACGAAAGTGCCGTTGGTCGACCCTAAGTCGGTCACGAAATAGAGCGCGAAGATCATCTGCACGCGCGCGTGCTTGCGGCTGACTCCCTCGCTCTGCAGGGTGAGGCCACAGTCCGGGTCACGGCCGAGCTCGACCGGCTCGTTGCTGAGCTCGAAGGATCGACCCATCTCCGGACCGGCGATGATGACCAGGTGGGGGCGCGCCACGGGCTTCGCCCTTTCGGGCGGAAACGACAGCGCGGTCGGCGGACCTTGGCTCGGTGAACCCATGATGCTCGCGGAGTCTTAGAGATTATTGGAGGCGCTAGCGACGTCAACGGCGAGTCGGTGTGGAACCACTAGTATTCGCGTCGAACAGATGTGGTTTCAGGTGCGAGGTTGGCGGTTTTGCCCCGCCACCTGGGCGTGCGCTGCCGGTGGTTGCGCAGCTGGGTAGTTGGCGGCGTGATCGGTCGCGCACGCCGTCAACCATCCGGGCGCAGCGAGATCGCGCCCAATTGCCAGGCTTCGATGCCGACGAACGGCGCGCGGCGCGCGCCCCAGACCGAAAGCTCGCCCACGACGCCGAGCGGCAGCTGCCGCCCGAGCTCGCGCGGGCTCTGCAGCGCCGTGCGGGGCGCGCGCTTGGCGGCTTCGGGGCTGGCGGCGGTACGTAGCGCCATCTCGATGTCGCGTGCGGTGCTGGTCGGGGCGCGCACGGCGTCGAGCAAGAGGCCGAATTGGCGGCTGCTTTGTAAGCCGAGCAGCTCTTCGGCGGTTTTTTCCACGACCGTGAGCTCGTGGCCGGGCGTCGAAAGTGTGCCGGCCAGGGCGCGCGCGATCGCCGAGAGCTGCGGCGCATTGGCCAAGACGGCGATCGTCGTCGCGGGGCCGCCCCACGCCGCGGAGCCGCTCGTCTGCGTCGGCAAAGCGCGGACGCCAAGGTGCGAGAGTTGCAGAGCCGGCACGGCGTCGAGCAATCCCTGCAGCGTGCCGGGCGCGCCCCAAGCCCCGACGGCCTTGCCGGCGATCAAGACCGCGAACGCGTAGCGCGGCGTTTCGAACGCGATCGCGTCCTTCACGGCCCGATACAGGCCAGTGCCAAACCAGCCGATGTCAGTCTGATTGGCTTCGAAGCTGCGCAGCAGCTCAGCCAAGTCGTTCACCGAAGTCACCTCGATCGCATCCAGGAACGACGGACCGCGGGCGGCGTTCGGGTTGCGCGTCAACAGCGCGCGTCCGCGCGAAATCTCGACCTTGAACGCGCCGCAGCCGTCGGGAGCCAGCGGAGAAAAATTGCGCGGCACGAGCGCCAGCAGCGGATTGGCGAGCGCTCGGGCGACGACGTCGGCCGAGCCGTGCGCGAACACGACGCTCAGCGGGTCTTTCGCGTCGACGCGCGGCGTCTCGAGCTCGCCCAACAAGCCGACAGCGGCGCGGCTGCGAGCACGCGCGATCGTCGCCACGAGATCGGCGCCGCTCAGGCCGCGTCCGGCCGCTGTTTCGAGGCCCGGGCGCAACGTGAGCCGGCAGCCAGCTTCGAGCTTGGTCGGCAGCGCATCAGCCAGGGTGGGGTAGGGGTTGCCGGCGCCATCGACCGCGTAAAGCGGTTCGAACGCGGCGCTCGCGAACAGCGCGCTGAAGCCGTCCGACAGCGATGCCGGCTCGAGGCTCACGATTGGCCAAGGCACCGCCAAGCGCAGCCGTCCGCCGTACGGCGTGCGACCCATCGCGCTGGCGACCGCGCTTCCGGCGGTTCCGGCCAAGAACCCGCGCCGTGATAGCCTGCCAGCGCGCGTCATCGGATGAGCCACAGTTCGTCGCCCACAGCGACCACGATCGGCGCCATCCCAGCCGCTTCGCGTTTGCTGCAGATGGCGATCGCAGTGATGCCTGGCGCCGGTAGCTCGAAGCGCGGCGCGAGCTTGTTGGCCTGCAGCGTGACGAGCGTGAGCCGATCCTTTGCGCCTTCCAGCGTGTCGGCCGAAAACGCCAGCTCCGGGTTGCCGTCGCTATCTGCATCAGCGATGGCCAGCTGGGCGCCGATGCGCTGAGTGGTTTGCATCAGCTGTTGGGCGATGCCGGTCAGCCTGCCGGTGGCGTCGCGGCCGAGCTGCGCCGTCGACACGCCCGCCACGGTGTCGAGCGTGACCGGCTGGGTGCGGCTCGCGCCGGGCCGACCGACGCAAGCGTCCAAACGCGCCAGCACGCCCAGCGTGCTGCGCGGCGCGCAATTGCCGCCAGGTACCGGCAAAAGCCCGGCGTAGCGCTCAATCACCGTCAGGTCGCGCGACAGCATCAGGCCGTCTTTGCGATCGGTCAGGCCGACGCGCAGCGCGCCATCCGCCGTGATTTCCGCGCTGGCAATCGGCTCGCGCAGCGGAGCTGCCGCGATCGCCGACAGCGCCGACCACGCGGCGCGTTTGCGCTCCACGAACGCGCGCCCGAGGATGCGCCCGACGCGCACGCTGCCGCGCGACACCAGCGCCAGCTCCTGCCCGCCGTCGCCGCCAAGCGGGCCGCACGCCAGCGCCACGATGCCGTGCTCCGGCGCTTTGACCTTCATCACCTCGCTCACCACCAGCGGCGGCGGCGGGATCAGCGCGCGCAGCTCGGCGTCGAGCGGCGCTTCGACGAAGCCGTGGCGCTCTGCGCTCGGCTTGGCGTGGCGGATGCGCTGCCACAGGCCGGTCGCGCGCCGCACGTCCGCTGTCACCCGCAAGACGCCACCCTGCTTTTCGATGCTGAGCTCGACGCGCAACTTGCGCGGCTCGCCCTTTGCCCCAGGAGCCTGCGCGCCGAGCGCCGTCGCGACTGCGTTCTGGACGCGTTCACGCAGCGCGTCCGGTGCGGGCAGCTCGCGATCGCTCTTCAGGTCGAGCACCGTCACGCTGGCGCTGCCGGGCGTGAGCCCGAGCTGCTGCCCGAGGCTGCAGCCGACGAACCCGAGCGAGCCCTGGCTCGGCTGACAGCTGGCGGCGACGACGGCCGGCTGAGCTTGCGCGCCGGGCGCGACGCTACCGCCAGCGAGGGCGACGAGCAGGGCGGGGGTAACGAGACGAGCGAGCGGCATGGCGCGCCGACTATCTTGCCCACGTTTGTCGGCGTGGGCCCCGGGGCTCCCGCCCTGGTTTCACCGCACCGCAGCTTTTGTGCTCATTTCTGGCTCCGGCCAGCCTCCCAGGAGCCTGATGATCAGCGTGCCCTCACAAGCCGCGCCGAAATGGCCAAGGGTTATGATAGTTCGGTAGCCGGTTTGTTGTTCGCGCCAAACTCCTCCGCCGCCGGCGCGCGCCGGTCACAACGCTCGTTCTGGTCGCTGTTGCTGGCGCTCGCAGTGCTTGGGAGCTTGCTGGCTCCAGGCACCGCTCGCGCGCAATGCGTCGACGAGGCCCTCAAACAGCAGCTGGTCGGCGAGCGCGCCTACCGCGGCGTCGTCCCGCGCAAGTTCCAAAAGGCACTTCGGCACGAAGTGTCGGCGATGGGCGGCTGGTTCGCCGGCGACCTGTCTGACGGCGCGCCGATCTACGGCGGCGCCTACACCTTCCACTTCACCGAAGACCTCGGGCTCGAAGCCGGCTACATGCGCTCGCGTGAGCGGTTCGCGCTGCTCAACGCGATCATCGCTCGCCAGCAGGGCTTGGTCGGGTTGGTGCGTGCCGAGGACAACCCGGTGCAGTTCTTCACCGGCAACGTCGTCTGGTCGCTGGCCTACGGCAAGGTGCGCTGGATGGGCGGCGCGATCGGTCGTTACGATTTTTATCTCTCGCTCGGTGGTGGCGCCACGGTCGAGCCGGGCGATATCGGCCTGACCGGCTCCGGTGGTTTTGGGATGAAGTTCTATCTCACGCAGTGGCTGGCGCTGCGGCTCGACGTGCGCGATCTCGTGCACGAGCAAAAGCGGGTGGCGCTAGGCGTCGAAAAGATCGTGAACGACATCACCGCAACGGGCGGGCTCAGTGTCTTCATTCCGTTCACGAACTAGCGCGCTGCTCAGCGTCGCCGCCTGCTCGCTCTGCTCGGGTTGCTCGCTCACGTTCATGACGCCCCCGCCGGCTCGCACGTCGCCCGGCTTCGCGCGCCCGAACGTCGACTGCACCACCAGCTACCTTTTGCCAATCGTCGACAGCGCCGTCACGGCGTACCAACTAGCCGGCGTCGCGTACCTGTCCACGCTCGACGATTCGCGTTTTGCCCGTTACCCAATCAGCCGCAAAGAAGACATGGCCGTCGGCGGCGTCTTCGCCGCAGCCTTCGTCGGCTCAGCCATTTACGGCTACGTTTCGGCCACGCACTGCCGCCGCATCAAGCAAGGCCCATCGCCCAACGAGAACCTACCCGGCATTAGTCGCGACCGCACAGAGCCCCCGCCTTGATTGGTGATCGGGCCGGGTTCGGGGTCGGGATCGGCTGATCGGCTGCGGGATGGGGTTCGGCCGGGGCAGCGGCTTCGGGAATGCACAAATTCGCAAACGTCAGCGGCTTCGGACGCGGCAGCGGTTTCGGTCGGCTCGGGCCTGCTTGTCTTGGGGACTCATGCCGAGAGCGCGCACCCGGTGCGCCAGCGCCGGGTTATGCGGAGTGCGCCTGGCAGGCGCAACAGAAAGGAAGGAGAAGACCGACCCGGGGCCCGAATGCAGGGAACCCGACACCGAAGAGACAAGAGCTTTGACCTGGAGCACCAGGCCCTTGGA
>JBBRMI010000054.1:0-39040 GCA_038230915.1 Polyangiales bacterium
AACGGCGGAATGGGGCGGGACAGGGCGGAAGCGATCGGGATTCTCTTTCGTTCGCGATTCCAAGGAGATGTCGGTCAAAGTCGCGTCTCGCAAAGGGTTTCTCCTTGGAGCACGAACGGGTTCAATTCCCGGCGCCTCCACCCCCGAAACCCCCGGCGAAAGCTGGGGGTTTTGTCCATTTTGTCAGGCACCGGGTTTTTCACCCGGTTCCACGCTTGGTCCGCCCAAACGCGCGAGCCAGCGATCTCGGGCTGTTCGTCTTTGCTTTGGTTGTGTCGCGCCCGTGCACAACGGGCCATGGGTGGACGCTAGTCGCTGCCGCAGATACCCCGGCCTGCGGCAGCCCTACGAACCTCAGCGCCTTCGAAGAGGTCGGTGCCAAGCGCGTTCAACCGCCGTGCCGCGGCCAGGTCGGTCAGCGGTACGGCGGCACACGCGATCTCGCGTGCCTCGGACTCGCAGTCCTCCACGCTCGCAACGGTGGTATAGCCGCGCGATTTCAGCGCATACACGAGCGATTCTGCCTCCGTGTCGTTGTCGACCGCCACGGCTAGGTCGACGTCCCTGGTGAAACGCACCTCTGCTCGGACCGAGACCGCCAAGCCTCCAACCAGCGCGAATCGCTTCCCCTCCGCCGCAATATCGTCGGCTGCAGCTGCGAGCGCCCGCTCGAGCTTTGTGCCATCAGCCATCAGCCATCAGCCATCGCTCTAGCGCTGCATCAACCTCTTGTTCGGTCGAGTTGGGTGAAGCGTGGCGCAGCGCCGCGCGCTTGAGCCGAATTCCGGCATCCGCCATGTCGAACACCTGCGCAAGCTTCTCCTCGGGCGGCGTTCGCCTGCTCGTCTCGAGATCATCAGCGGTCAGGGCGTCCATCGACCCGAAGGATAGCGCTCTTTGTATCAAACGTCAGCTACGGTGGGCCCATGGCGCTCGCCGGAAATCGAGTGACTTCACGAAGCTATTTTGTGTCAAAGGCCGCCGCGCGGGGTAGCCAGGACTATCTCGACTCCCTCGCCAGACTCTGCGTGCGCGGCTCGCGGACTCGCCGCGCTTCGAGCTCCGCCGCGATCTGACCGACAACGTCCCACCGCCTCGCCTCAGCCGCCAAGACCAACGCCCGCGCCAGCGCCGTCTCGACCACGTTCGACAGCTCGAAAGCTTCGGACGATTCCGTCACAGCGGCCCGTACGATCGCGCACTTAGATGCTCGATCTGACACGTTGGCCGGATCCGAATCACGCTCGGTGGTGCCTGATTGCGGCTCCATCGTGCACGGGGCCTGTCCAGAATCCGCTTCAATTCCCGGCGCCTCCACCCTAAACCACGAATATTACTGAAGTTTCAATCGTCACAAATCGGGCAAGCCCCCGGCGCTCCTCGGCGGCGCTTCGCAGCACTTTCAGATCGCGGCCGTGCGGCTAGACTGATCGCTATGCGTTCCGTCGAAGCCATCGCGGTCGAGGCTCTGTCGCTGTCGGAGGGCGACCGGGCCGTCCTG
The DNA here is from genome assembly GCA_038230915.1 of Polyangiales bacterium. Lineage (GTDB taxonomy): Bacteria > Myxococcota_A > Polyangia > Polyangiales > Polyangiaceae > PMG-095. Next base: position 1,502 of record JBBRMI010000054.1, read on the forward strand.
GTCTTGCGCTTGGCCGAGAGCCTCGACGAACAGCACGATGCCGACGCCGAGGACGCTTGGGCCGCAGAAGTGGCTGCTCGCATCGAGACCGTGAGGGACGGGACGGGCGAGACGCTAACGACTGCCGAGGCGTTGGCCGAAGCCCGCGGTACGACGAGCGCGTGGGCGGACTCGGCGAGCGATTTTTGAGCGAAGCGGAAGACGCGTTTGCCCGCGTCGACGAGACTCCGTTCGTGGGCTCGCCCTGGACTCATCACCGCCTGCCAGAAGGAGTCGGTCGCATGTTCCTCCGGTCGTTCCCGTACTCGGTGGTTTACATTCTCGAGCCAAGGGCCGTCGTAGTCGCGGTCGCGCACCTTCGCCGCCGGCCGGGATACTGGGCGAAGCGGCTCCGTGAGGTCTAAACGAGAACCCACCAGCGGCGCGCGCCGACACCGTCGTTGCGCCGGTGCCTGCGATTGGCCCAAGGGCAGCTGTCAGCGCCGGCTTCGCCGCACGGTCGTGTGTAGTTCGGGCCTCAGACGCTGCGCGCGTTCATCGCTCGCCCGATGACCTACCGACGAGACGAGCGGCAACCACCCGCCCTCGCCGACCCTCCAGCTCCGCAGCGATCTATTCGAAGCAGAGCGCAATGTACCTAACACCCTTGGCTCTGCGTGGGCCTGAACCCAGGCGCTTACTGTAGGCAGCTACGGCGTTAGCGTGAGGTCGCCGAACTGACTGGAGTCTTGGTGGGCGTTCTTGTTGCCGTACAAGATGATCTGCGTTTCGCGCGAGCCGCCGTCGCGGTCGTCGTTGAATGCCAGATCGAAGCCGATCGTCTTACCAACCTGGGAGCCCGCGCCGTTCATCGCGCTCCACGGCCAGGTGACCTTGAGCTCGTAACCGTTGACGTTTTCCGTGCGCATGACCGTGATCGCGCCCGAGTCGAGTTTGGTGCCGAAGCCGACGAGCGTGCCCGCGTCGCGTGGAATATTGATTTGGTAATCGTCAGCGTCGTAGACGCCGGACCGGGCGTGGTTGAGATCGAGGTAGATCTCGGCCGAGTCGTCGTCGAAGTTGTCGGCTGAGTCGTTCTCGGGCGTCTTGTCGAAGATCTGAAAATTGACCTGTAAGCTCGTGGCGTTCCAACTCACGAATGCTTGGCCGCGCGCGCTGGCGGCGACCGGCGTGCCAAGGGCGAAGCTTGTCATGTCGTACGCGCAGTCGGTGGCGTTGCAGCCGCGCGCCCGGCATGTCCCACCGTCGCACACACTTTGAACGCCGCAGTCGGTCACGACCGAGCAGTCGGTACCGCGTCCACCGCCTGCGCCTCCGCTACCACCAGCGCCGCCTGCACCGCTCTTGCCTCCGACACCCTCAGCGCCGGCCCGCCCGCCTGCGCCGGCCTTGCCGCCCCCACCTGCAGTATCGGCCGCGCCACCGCTACCAGCCGTGGTCATGCCACCGCTGCCGCTGGTTCCAGGATTGCTGCTCGCGCCAGCCGCCGCCGTGCCTCCACCCTTGCCGGAGCCGCCCGCCGAGCTGCTGCTGCCGGCGGCGCTGCTCTTGCCGGCGCCGGCGTTGCTGCTGCCGCTGCTCGCTCCGTCGCCCCCTGGCCTGTCGTCGTTGGCTTGCGTTGCGCAGCCCGCGCCAATCACTCCAAAGACTGACAAAGCCGAAGCGTAACGGGCCACAAGGCGCCCAATACGGCTTGGTTCGATATCGCGCATGTAGGCCCAGCCTCCGTAGATCGAGCGACGCATGGTGATCCGAGTAAAGCACCACGCCAGTCGCAGCACGCGCCAGCCGCTCAACGGGATACCCGGACACCGTTGTCGGCGATTCCGATGTCTAGGCGCAACACCCTGACATCCGTGGCCCCGCTCGGCGCAGCGACTAGGCGAGTAGACGCGCCGCGGCGTAGGTCGCCGAGCATTTCGCCCAGCCAAGCGTCGGTCACATTGGTGTCGTTTGGCGGTGAAGCGGCGTCGAACTTGGCGCTACTCGAGAGCAGTAGGTGCGACGTACCGGCCGCTCCCTCGCGGATGAATTTGCTGCCGTCGTCGGGTAAGCCCCAACCGCCCAGACCGGTCAGTGCCACCAGCATGTTCTGCGCTGGGTTGTCGCCGGTCGCCGCTAGCACCGAGCCCGCGAAGATGCCGCCCACGATCGCCAGCGAACCGCTCACCCCGAGCGCCCCAATCACCGGGTCGTCGTCGGGCGCGAGAGGAGGTCCGAATCCAAACGACGCGTTGGAGAGACTGAACCGCGCGGCCCCCCTGAGTCGCAGGTAGTGCCGTTGGTCCGTCTCGGCCCACTGATCGAGCGCCAGCACCCGAGCGTTGTCGCTAACTTGGTAGGTGTCACCGCTGCCCGAGCGTGGAAAGGCGTCCAGCACCGTCACGTTGGCCGGCTCCGCCCGCTGGTCTAGCGCAGCAGGGCCCCCGACGACACGTATCGCCCCGTCCTTGCCCCCCATGTAATAGGGCAACACGAGCTCGACTTGAGATTGGTCCACGCCGTCTACGAACAAGCCTACCCCGCTGGTGTTCTCCTTCACGATCGACAGCCCATAAAAGACGATCGAGCCCCCGGGCTGATCGGCGTTGGCGACTACCAACGTATCGGCGCTGGAGCCGTTGTATCCGCCGCTCAAGCTGAGGTCCTGGACCCTGGCGCGGCTTGGACCATCGAGCTTCAACAACTCCCCCCGCGCCGCACCGGTCCAGGTAAGCTTAGAGCCGGGCTCGCCCACCAAATGCAGCGCGACACCAGGAGGCACATGCAGCGTCTCCGGCACCGTCACGTCACCGGCTGGCACGTACACGACGATCGACGCGGCGCCCGCCGCCGCCGCCACGGCTTGGTCGATCGCCTGTTGAATGGAGGCGCCCGTGCTGCCCTCGACCGTCAGTATCGATCCTTGGTAGGGGGCCAGGAAGCCGGGCCTGCTCGGCTCGACGGGCGTGATGGTTTGCCCGAGCTTGTCGTCGAGCGAACGAACGGACAGCGGCGGGCTCTTGGGGGCCGTGAGTGAGCTCGCCGAGAGCACGTTGCCGACAGAGAGCAGGGCTCCTTGACCGTTGAATTCGAGGGGAGGCACAGTACCGGAGTCGATGGTGTTGTCGATCAGCGCCAACGACAAGATGTGGGGCACCACGACGGGCGTACCGAGGGTGCCGACCACGGTGTTGCCCTGCAGAGTGAGCGTCATGGGGTTTTCGGTGGTGAAGAAATGCTGGGAACCCGACGAGTAGTTACCGCGCACGCCAAGAAACGGGACGTTGCCAGTGCTGATGTCCGCGTCCTTCGACCCTATGAACGTCGAGTCGTAGACGTTGGCGTTGCCCAGCGCGACGCGAACACCGACCTCGTTGTTCTCGAAACGCGAGTCGAGCACGCCCCAAAGCAGTGAATTGAAGTCGGCTGTCTCGAGCCCGAGCCGGCAGGCGACGAACTTGCTGCGGACTACGTGACTGTACTCGGCCGTGTCCTGGGGTGCCTTGCCATCGTAGAAGCCAGCGCTGATGCCAACGTCGAGGTTCTGTAAGAGCAAGTCGTGCTGCTCGATGCCACTTGGAAATAACTCGTCCGTGGCATAACTGCCCCAGCGGTGCCGAATGCCGTAGCTGGCCTTGCCCTGACCATCGAACGTCAGCCGCCCCAAGCGGAAATGCGCGGAGCCTTGATTGAGCAGCATGACCCCGACGTTGTCGTTTAGCGGCTGCGCTGAGCGGGTCGGACTTGCCCAGACCAAACGCGTCGTGACCGGGTCTTCTCCCAAAATGGCGACGCCTTCTTTCTTGAATAGCCGGAGCGTCTGCGTGATGCGGTAGCTTCCGCTAGGGAAGAAGAGGATTTTCGACTTGCCCGTGTTGCCGATCTCGTCGAGCGCGCTTTGGATCGCGGCGGTGTCGTCGGTTGTGCCGTCCCCCTGGGCGCCGTAGTCAGCCATCACATCGGCCCAGGTTGCGAACGGCCCGATGAACACCTCCCCGCTGTCCAGCGTCGGGCTACCAGGCAAGTCACTGGCCACGCCGCCCGCGCTGTCGGCTGCAGCGGCGGTGGGCGCCGCGCCGCCGTCGCCCCCGGCAGAGCTGGTCCCACCCGCGCCCGCCGTGGCCCCCGAGCCGGGCGGGCCGCCGCTCGCCTGGCTTTCACCGCAACCGGCGAGCCCGAAGGCCAACGCTATCAGCGACGGCCATCGCGTCAAAACGGTGGAGAGGGGTGGGTCGCTCATTTGCGCGTACGGCAGTCGCCGGCTCTGGGCGTAAACTGCTCGTCGGTCGACGCGAAAGCAAACTGCGCGACCGAGGCCGCGCGAACGGCGATCGCTTTCGCTAGTTTGCACAACCCGCGCCCTCAAACGCTGGCGAACACTGAGCTGCCTCGTGAAAGGTTTGCGTGCAGGCGCCCGCCCGGCAGCACAGCCTGGCTTCGCTGCCGGCCAGACACGCAGTCTGACAAGTATCGAGCGAGAAATCGCCACACAGGCTCATGCACTTATGCCCGTCGTCCGAGCTGCCCCCGCAGCGCGCGGCCAGGCACTCGCAGAGCCGTGCGCAATCGGCGCCCGCGCCGGGCTGGCCGCCGACCGGGCAATGAGGCCCTGGCGTCGCGGTTTCTTTGGGCACCAAGTCGAGACCCTCAGCGAGCGGCGGCTCTGCTTGCCAAACCGTTCCGTCGGCGTTGCTGATGCGAACGTGGTCGAGCACCGCGGTGCAAGCGACATCGTTGTGCTGGGAATTTACCGCGATGCCAACGTTCATGCTGGGTGTCGCGCCGTCGATGTGGATGCCCGGCAGTGAAGTCCAGGTGCTGCCGTCAGCCGAGAACGAACCGTTGATGTCGGAGCCCGAGCGCTCGAGTCGCACCCAGATCGGTAGGGAGCCGCCTCGGCCCTGGATGTCGCCAGGCTCGTTCCAACGTTCGCCGGCGGTCGTGCGACCGGACCAGAAGATACCTTGGCCGATGGCGTAGCGAACCATGACGGCCGGCGAGTCGACCTCGGAGCCCATCCGGAACATCACACCAGCTGTGGCATACGTCGCGGTGTTTTCCACATACGCGACGCGCGCCTCGATCGCGCCGTCGCCGACCAGAGGTAGGTAGGTGAAATGAAACTGATCTTGCTGGTGGTAGATTTCGAGCCCGGCGCCGCGGGTCACGAAGACGCCGCCGACGTAGCGAGTTTCTCCTAGCAAACCGACCTGCCCCACATCGCGCTCGAGCCAAGGCGCCGGCAGTGGGCCGAGAGCGTTGCCCCCACCCGCCTCCCCGACCGCGCCAGCGCTAGCGCTAGCGCCTCCGCCACCAAGACCGCCTCCGGGTTCGGCGGGCATCGCTGCCTGCCCGCCTGAGCCGCTCATGCCTCCGCCTGACACGCCTCCGGACTGCGTGGAGTCAGGACCGCGCCCGGCGACCATTGGCACCCCATGCAGCTCCGATCCAGGCACAGCCACGCTCTGGTTCGAGCAACCGCTCAGCAGGCAGATTGCGCTGCACCAGCGCCGCCCGGCGCAAGCACGAAACCGCGACCGTCGGACCGCTCCCACTACTTTAACCCATAGCTACAGGCAACGTACGCGCCGAGCCCCGCGAGGTCCGCGTCGACGAGCGCGGTGTCATAAATCAAGAGCTCGGCCAGATCCCCAGCCCAGAAGCTGCTGCTGGCCTGGAAGCGACCGCGCCCGATGTTCGCCGTGCCCTCGGTGCCCGTAACTGCAACGGGCCAGTCGGGCCGCGGGCTGCCGCCATAGGTTTGCTGGGCGCTCGTTTCGAGCTTTTCGACGATGTCATCTCGGTAGTCTAGGCGACCGTTTGGCGTCACGCCGTTCAGGAAGAAGCGGCGCGCTGCGCCGTTCATCACGCCTGCGCTCCACACGAACCGCTCGCCAGGGGGCTCTGTGAGCACGAAGGGTGTCTTGTAGCGACGGTACTGTTGACCAGTGCCGAAACGGAAGGTGGCTTCCGTCTGGCCGACTCCGTAGAAGACGCCCGTGGCAGAGAACTGGCCCCCTTGCTCGGGCCAGGTAATGAGATCCTGATCCGTGCCGCTGCAATTGAGCTCACGCCCCACATCGGTCAAGCCATCACCGTTGAAGTCGCAGTCGTGATTCGGGCTGCCGTTCTGGAAGGTCCACGTTCGGGAGACCGCGGCGATGGTCATCTGGTCACGCCCGGTCACCTCGAAGGGCAACCGGAGATAGTCGTCTTCTCCATCGAAATGGATCACCGGGCTGCCGTTGAGGGCGCCGAGCTTGACGCTGGGGCGCCGCTGACTTTCCTGCTGCGTGGCTGCGGGGTTGCTTCGGCCCGAGACATCATGCCAGGTCGCCACCTGTTCGCCTTCTAAGTCAACGCCTTGTGAAGCTATCAGTCGAACCTGCAAACCGCGCAGCGGCAGCGTCGTGGCACACGCACCATCACCGGCGATTGCAGCCCGACCGCCCGATCCTGAAGGCTCCTGCATAGGCCCCCGCCCGCCGGCTCCGAGTTGGCTCCGCCGCGATCGACGCTTGGACCTCCCGCGGACGATGGCGATGGCGCTTGCTGCCCCATGCCCGCCGTGCCGCCCGCTTCGGGTGCCCCGAGTGGTGGTGAATCGGGCTGCGGAGGCTCGACCGCGCAACCTCCGAGGTCCAGCAGGGTCACCAGAGGAACCGCCCAGCCTTTGAACCACCGTGTTGCAACGGATGTGGGCCTCGGCTCGACCATGGTTCGTGAGTCTCAGACAGCCAGTTGATCGAACACGAAATCGCCACGCCGCGGCGTCACTGCCCGAGCTGACGATTAGTAGTTACTCCGAGGGGTGGTACGACGCCAAAATTCCTCTGGAGGCCGAGCACGAGCTTTCGATTCGCCATCGCACCGAACGACTCGAGCCGTATGGGTCGCGCGATCGCCGAGGGCGCGAGCGGTCGTGGAAACGCAGGAGCGGCGTCCCTGCTCGGACTCATGGGTGACGAGCCGGAGCTCGTCGACCAGGTGTGCGCGCTCGCGTACGAGGCGCGCCGCACGGCCCAGCTGCGCCCGGTCGATGAGTAAGGTCCTGCTCGACACGGATATCCTTTCGGAGCTCCTCAAGGGCAAGAACGCGGTCGTGACCGCAAGGTCTGTGCCTGTTCAGCGCGTCTCCGCGTAGGACACCCGGAGGAAGGGACGCTGCGACACGACGGAATCTTCGCGGGTTTTGAATGTCGCTCCATCGCTGGTTTCCATCGTCATGGCGGCTCCAAAGTTCTGCGCCGGCGCGTTTACCCAACGGGCGACGAGCGCGACGTCGATCGCAACCACGAGCTCGGTCAGAGCTTGGCTGGTGTCGATCGGGCCGCCTTGAACGATGGCACCCCGAGAAGGCGGCGTCGCTCCAGCGCCCAACCAAGGGCTGCCTTTCGCGCGCGAGCTCCACGTAACGCTGGCCTCGCTCCAGCTCTCGACGAGCTCGTAGACGTAGCAGGGGTCTCCGATGTCGTTGCTGGTGGTGAGATGAAGCTCGGCAGACATGACGCTAGCGGTGCTCGGAATGTCGGAAAGCTCGACACGCCAGAGCGCGCTTGCGGGCGTCGCGGCACCGTCAACCAGCATGGTGTCGAGTGCTCCGTCATTGCGATTTTTTACAGTCGAGTCGACGTCAGCGTCTGCCGTGACCGGGAAGTCGAGCGTCGTCATCGTCGAAGGATCGATCGCGCCGGAGCCTGCAGGGCCGGAGCCTGCAACACCGCTCGCACCCGACCCGCTCGCACCAGGGGTGCCGCCCGCGCCAGGTAGGTCCCCCGGAGCCGCGGGACTACCGGAGCTACCAGCAGCGCCCGCTCCCGCTGCCCTACCCGGCTCAGGCTCGGGCGGTCACGGGCCTACTTCGTAGCCGAGCCGGCAGCCCGACAGCAGCGCTGCCCCGGTCAGGAGCGTCCGTCGCAAGCGCCGCACTCTACCCGGCCGTAAGCCCGAGCCGCGAAATCTAAACGCCATCGGGGGCCTGCGGGCGCGCCCCGCTGCCGTTGACCCCGCCAAGCTTCGCGAATCGCGCTAAGCCCTCGTTAACGTAAGTAGCGCGCATGATCACTCCGTTTCGGTCGTAAGCAGCACCATCTCGGCGGGCGGAATGGTGGTCGTCGCATAAAGGTCCGTGCCAGCGGAAGGCGAGGATTCTACGCAACCGGAGCTACTCAACTCCCAGATCTTGGTCGGCCGCGCGATCTTGGCGCCGCGTTTGAAGAACGTCGCGCCACCGCCGGTCGCGCGGCTCTGCCCGAAGGCCGCTTGCACCGGCGGCGTCGAACCAGCCTCGAGCTGGAATAGGCCTTGCGTGCATTGGGCGTCGGCAAAATCGACCTGAAAGGGAGCGTAAGGCGCGCAGCGTGTCTTCAAGTCACTGGTCAGCGCTTCGTTGCACACGACGTCCAAGGTCGAATCGAAGAATGCTTCGCGCGTGATCAGCTCGTCGCCGGAGCCGCGCGTCACTACCAGCTGAATGCGGCTCGGGCCCTCGTTCTTCGAGCTCAATTGCGCGAGGCTCGACCAAGCCACAGGCTTGCCGACGGCGAAGAAGGTGGATTGCGGCCCGTAGACGAAGGCGGCGGCGTAGGGCATGCAAGTCGGTTGCTTGCTGTAGACCGCTCCGGTGACGTCCTTGCCCACCTCGAAATAGCTGTCGGTGAACCAGGGTTGGTTGTCCTCGATGATGTCCGGTGCCTTGCCGCAGCGCTCATCACCGTAGTCTGGGCGGTAGGCGGCCTGCACGTCGCAGGTCGCGTTGGCATACAAGCTTTCGAGGTACGCCAAGTCCACCGGAACGCAGGCTCGCGCTTCGCGGGCGTGCTCGCGCGGCCGACAATTGGCTTGGCGCACCAGATCGAACTGGCTCGTGACTTCGCGCGAGCCATCAGCTGCGACACGCACGTTGGCTGACAACCGTGCATCGCGGGTTTCGCGCACGGACTTCGTCACCGCGACGAAGGTCGAGGCAGCAACGGGCGCGCCGACGGCCTTAGTCACGAACGTGCCGCCGACAGTGCCAGCCGGCAGGCAATCACCGCTCGCGTTGCTGTAGATGTCGGTCACGCTCACGGCGGCGCCGACAGTCACGAAGCTCTGGCCTGAGTCACACGTATTCGCGCGGGGTGCCGGGACCCAGGTCGTCGCTGGTCGCGAGGAGTTGACCAGCGCGACCAGCTTCGTGCACTTGGCGTCGCTGTACGTGACCTCGCCGTTCAAGTCCCGGGGCAGGCAGCGCTCCGTGCCTTCGGCATCTTTTCCAAAGGCGCAATCCAGGTCGAGCTCGGTATCGTGCCAACTCTTGAACAGTCTGCTGCCGCCCGCGACTTGCAGCACAGCGTGCAGGCGCGTGCCGCTCAGCCAACCGTCGGTCATCGCGCTCGAAGCGTCGCCGCCAGTCCCTTGGCCCTGGCCGCCGTTGTCCGCGCCGGAGCTACCGAGCGTCACGCTCGCGCCGCCTTCGTCGATGACGCCGCCGCCCGCACTGCCCGGCGTGGCGCCGCCGGCTGCGTCACCGCCAATATCCGGCATCACGCCGCTCGGCGTTTTCGCCGCGTCAGTCGACGAGCACGAAATCGCGAACGCCACCGTGGTCCCGAGCGTGCACCAAACCCACGCCAGCGAATGTGCCATCGATTCATGGTTCTACGATTTGGCTCCCATTGCAAAACGCGCCACCGACGCCGCGGAATTTCAGCGCCGCGCACGATTTTCATGACGCGCAGTGAGCACCAAAGCCGAGATGCTCGCAGCGCCGATCGCGGCCCGAAGAAGTGACCACTTGATTGAGTAGGCGCGGGCCACTAGCAAGTCGTGGCGAGGAGTCGATTTTGCGCAAGGCAACGTCGCGAGCACCAAAGGATCGTCCCCAATCATGCCTATCGATTACCCGGCCAATCAAACGTTCAAGTTGCTCGTCAAAGACACGGGCACCCTCGATCAATTCGACGTGTTCGTGAACGGCACATTGCGCAGTCACGTCTCGAGCGGGAATCTGCAGTCATGGCCGATCGAGCGCCCGACCGACGTGATCGCGATCGCGGTGCACTTCGAGGGCACCGACGGCGGGATCTCAGCCATCGTCAACGCCACCGATCCGACCAATCCCTCGGTCCTGGAAAGACAAGTCGGACTCAAACACAGCTATTTGCTGCAGGCCACATGAGCGCATCAAAGTCGTTGAGTCGTGTCGCGACGCTACTAGCGCTGCTCTCGCTGTCGACCCGGTCAGGGGCGGAGCCCCTCGAAGTCGACCTCGGCGGGCCGGCGGACGAGCATTCGAGCCTGACCGCCGCATCAGACTACCAACTCGAACGCGCGTTCGTCTCGGTGCTGAAGGCGCAGCAAGACAACGTCTTCGCTTGCTACGGCGTCGCAACGGATAAGCACAAGCCGTGGCTCGACTTGCTCGAGCTGGGCAGCAAACTTTCGGGGCAGGTTCAGGTCAACGCGGACTTGAAAGCAGCCCAGACCAACGTAAAAGCCGCGACGAGCACGCTGGAAGCGGCCAACGTTAGCGTCAGCAAAGCTCAAGACGCGCTTTCAGTGTGGGAGAAGCGCACGGAGCCGGATGCCATCAAGCCCACGATCGCTGCGAAGGGCGAGCTGACGGCGGCGCTCAAGGCGCAGGCCAGCGCCAAAGCCGCGGTGAACGACGCCAACACTGCGTTGGCGGCCGCGCAGGTCGCGCTCAGCAAGGTTGGCAGCACCGCAGACCCGAAGCCGATGCGCGACAAGTTTGCGCAGGACTTGGCTACGCTCCAAAACGCGCAACGCTCGCCCAAGGACTTTCGGAAAGCCGCCGAGGATCCGGCGCGACGCAAGGCTTGCAAGGCGTACCAGGACGCAGTCAACGCGGCGCTCAACGTCGATCAAGCGACCGGCAGCGACGAGGATGAAGCCGCGGCGCGCGTGACAGCGCGCATCAACGATACCATCGGCAAGACGACCGGAGTGTCGTCGGCGGTGACAGGCTCTTCCAGTGCGTTGGAGCAACCGGGCGCGCCCGAGCGCGTTGTCTACACCGTCATGGCGGCCCTCGGTGCAGACTCGAAAACCACGGGAAATCAGCTACTAATGACGCTGAACCTGGCCTCGATTGGCGCGAGCGACTCGACGAAGCCGGTCGAGAGCGTACTTTTGCGTAACCTGTTCTTGCGCGTCGCCTTGCCGCTCGAAAAAACCCAAAACCAAAGCCAAGCGGCGGCGGCAACGGGCGGCACGACCCGGCCCAGTGTTTCGCGCATGTCTTTCGTGCTCGGCGGAAGCTTGCTCGACGAATCCGACCCGCGCTTGCCGACCCACGACGATTGCTTCGATTTCGCGCGGACGTACACGCCGTTCGCCCTGGACGAAAAAGAAGACGAGAAGCGCATCGACGAACGTCAATTGTACTACGGGCAGTGCGCGCAGATCGCTGCGAACCGTGACCGCTTGGCGTGGCGCGTGGGCGCCGGCCTTGCCACGACGACCGAAGACAACCGCCAAAAAACGCGCACCGAAATTCTGGCAGCGGCCGCCGTATACGCGCCGAACGATACCATCTTCTTCAATGCGATCGCGCAGCGGCTGTTGGAGCCCTACGTCGTCAACACGGTCGGCGGTGGGTTCTCGCTGTATGTCGACGCGGGCGGCGACAAGCCGGGCACGCAATGGGGGCGACTGTCGATCGATGCGCTCGGTCTCGCCGAGCTCAGACCGCGCGATGACGCCGCAGGAGTGACGCATTCAACCGGATGGGAGGCGCGCCTCGCGCTCACTGGCTACGGCAAGGTGGCCTCGGGCGGCGTCGCCCAATTTTCGGTCGGCCCGCGCATTCTCGGTTCGGGAGAGGTCGGATTGTTCTCGACCTTCGCGCTCAGCTACGACGCCGACTCACTCGTAACGACGCTCCTGACGCCACCGACCACGAAATAGCGTAAAACGCCCGGCTAGCCGAAACCCTGCAACGGGCCGCTGCCGGTGTCGGTCGAGCCAAACGTCGTTACTTCGCTCAAGCCGAATGCGTGGCAGAGCGAGACCAACAGCCGATTGTGCGGCACGCCGCCGTAGGTCAAATAGCGCCCGGTCTCAATCGCGCCACCAGCGCCCCCCGCCAGCACGAACGGCACGCCCTTGAAGGTGTGCGAGTTGCCCACGCCGATCTCCGAGCCCCAAACCACCAGCGTGTTGTCGAGCACCGTTCCATCACCCTCGGGAACTGCCGCCAGCCGATCCAGCAAGTACGCGAAGCGCTCCGCATACCAGGTGTAGATCTTGATCAGGTTCGCGCGCGCGTCTTGATTGCTGTCAGGCTCATGGCTCAAGCCGTGGTGCGCGCCATTCGAACCCGCCCACGAATAGACAGCGCCGTCGTTGTCGCCCACCTTGCATTGGATGCTGCCAACGTTGGTCAAGCCGCAGGCCAGGCTAGCGGCCAAGACGTCGATCTGCCGATCCAAGATCTGCGGAGTCTGGCTGCTGCTGCCCGAGCCGAGCGACGCTCCGAGTTGCGGCACCTGACACTCAGCGGGACGTCCGGCCTGCAGGCGCCGTTCGAGCTCCCGCACGCTTTGCAGGTGCGCCTCGAGCTTCGGGCGGTCGGCCGCCGAGACGCGCGTGGCCAGCACGTCGAGCTGACCGTGCACTGAGTCGAGCACGCTCTTTCGCCGAGATTTTTGCGCTTCAAAGGCCATTTGGCCAGCTGCTGAGGGCTGAAAGCCAGAGAACACGTTGTCGAAAGCGCGCCAGGGATTGCTCTCGGGCTGCAGCGGCTGCTTGGACCCGGCGAAGATCATCCGCGCGACTGGGTTGTTCGAGCCAGAGTTCACGCCCAGCTCCAACGAGCGCACGCCGGTGCCATCGCCAATTTTCTTGGCGATCACCTGGTCGACGCTTGGGCCATCCACCCAATCGATCGAGTAATTTTGAACTTTGAAGGCGTTGCCAGGGCTCAGGTTCGAGCCCGTCCACACCAAGCCAATACCTTCCGTGTGCGGCGGCGCCGTGACTTTGCTGTGGGTGATATCCAGACCGTCCAGCACGTTCAGCTGAGCCTTGTGCCGCTCGAGCGGCTTCAAGATCGGACCAAGCTCGAACGTCTTGCCCGCGCCCGTGGGACGCCAGGCGTCGTGGATGGTGCCGTGCGGCGTGTAGAACAGCACCAAGCGCTTGGGAAAGGCCGCGGTCTGGCCGCTGGCGTTGAGCAATGGCACGAACGGGCTGAGCACCGAGCAGGCGCCGAGCCCTCGCAACAGATTGCGACGATTCACGAGCGTGGAGTAGGCGTTGCGGTGATTCATGGGGCAGCCTCCGCTCTCAACCGAAAGGCGTCGGACGTTACAAACGCCAGTAATAACGCGCGAATGTCGTCGCCATTCGCCCGGTAGGCATCGTAGGCGGTCTGAAACGCGCAGGCGTCGTCCCGGTCGACGGCGCGACCAAAGGCGTAGTCGAACCACTGCCGGGTCACGCAGCCGCGCACTTGCTCGCTCGCCGCCAGGCGCTCGGCGAGTTCCTGCGCTCCGGCGAACTTGCCGTCGGCATCCTTGCTACCCACGACCTCGCCCGAGGCGTCGACGGGCCGCCCAGCCTCGGTCGCACGAAACCGACCGATGGCGTCGTAGCTCTCGAAGCCGAAGCCAACCGGATCCATCAGCTTGTGGCAGCCGGCGCAGGTCGGATCGGCTTCGTGCGCTGCGAAGCGCTCGCGCAGCGTCGAATTGGCATCGCGCCCTGGCGCCGTGGCGTTGACGGTCGGCGGCGGCGGCGGCGGCGCATCGCACAGCAGGCTCATACGCACGAAATTGCCGCGCAGCACAATCGAGGTCTGATCCGCCGAGGCGTGCGCGGCCAAGAATGCTGGCTGCGTCAAGATGCCGTTGCGCACGCTGCCGTCGATGGTCGCCGTGAACGGCGACTTGAACAAGCTGGCCAGGGTGCCGTCACCCTTCAGCAAGACTTCCACTGCGAAACGCTCGGCGTCTGCTTGCATGCGCTGAATCACCTGGGGCGAGAAATCCGGAAAGAGTGCGTTGTCTTTCGGGCGCGTGCCAAGCTCCGCGATGCCGAGCCATTCGCGGTGAAACGTGGCGAACAACCGCTCGGCGCGCGGATCGGCGAGTAGTCGTGCGGCCTCGCTGCGGAGGTGTTCGGGGCTGTGTAGCTGATCGGCCTGGGCCTTGGCCAACAACGCCGCGTCGGGCGCGCTCTTCCAAAGCAAGAACGACAGTCGCGAAGCCAGCTCGTAGCTGGGTAGCGTCTGAGGCCCCACGGTGGCTCCCGACGGCAACTCCAAGCGGTACAAGAAGAAGGGCGACTGCAGCAGCGCCTCGAAGACCGCGCCCATGCCGGCCTCGAAGTTGCCGCCTTGTGCGTTGAAGACCGTCAGGTAGCGAGCCTGCTCTGAGCTGGGCAACGGCGAACGGTGCAGCTGCTGGCCCAGGTTGGCAATCAGCTCGGAGGCGCAAGCTGCGCCCTGCGTGCCGCCCGAGCATGCCCAAAGCTCTTTGCGCTCGGTGGCAACGCGCTTGGCGACTTCCTCGGCCGCGTCTCGGTAGCCCGCGAGCTCGTGGACCGAGACGGGCGCGACGTCGTTGCGAAAGAAGCTACCGATCCGCTCGTCTTCCGGCAAAACACCGTTCAAGTCGAGCTCTAGCCCGGTGATGTCGTGGACCGAGTTGACGTACTCGACGCGCGTGAGGCGCTTCAACGGCGTAACGCCGACCGACGGCTTGTCGCAGCTCACCGGACCGCTGGAAGTCTCGGCCGGGGTGTGCGACGAAGGTCCACGCCCGCCGCCACCCGGCAGCGGCAAACCAGCCGAAGTCTCGCCTCCACCGGCGTCGCCGTCGATCCTGCCCAGACAGCCGATTGCAGCGCACAGCAGCAACAGCGGGCCGACATTTCGCAGCGAGGCCATATCATATGGCTACAACCGCTTGACCTATCCCGCCAGATGCCCCTGAGGCCACCGCGGGCACGGCAGATCTTTCTAGCTACTCTGTGCAACCCACAGGAGTGGTACCGAGACGTAGGGCATCGACGTACAGGCGCAGCGCAAGCTCGCTCGTGTAGTCGATACCGACCGCGATGTTGTGCGCCTCGTCGGCTGGCAGAGTATCCACGCCCTTCGTCGCGAGTGACAGCGCGTCGTCCACCCACACGCTAGCGGCGCCATTGGTCGCGTCGAGTTCGATCTGCGTGCGCACACAGAACCAATGCCGAGCCGGCACGGACAATTGCCCCAATACATCGCCGGCCTGCGGAAACGAAAACCCGAGCTTGCCGTCCAACACGTGCAGGGTGGTGCCCCAATCGGGTTGGTCGATGCTGCCGACCGTGAAGGCGTGAACGTGCAGGTTGGAAGCGTCTTCCACGTCGAGATACAGCCAGGCGCGCAGATAAAGCGTCCCCGAGCTCTGCGGCTTGAACTCGTAGTGGAGCGATGAGCGTGCGCTACCGCCTGCCACCGTCACCGCCAGGGCCTTCGCCCCGTACAAACTTTGCTCCGCGCTCACGGCGATGGCGCTTCCATCGGGCGCAAATTCGGTTGCCCCGGCGTCCAAGCTTTCGAAGCTGGAGCAAACCAGTGCGGCTTCGGCGCCGGCACAGGGGTCACGCTCCGGGCGCGGCACGCAGCCGCCCGCCGTACAGGCTTGGTCGGCGTCGCACTCCGCATGCTCGGCCGTGCAAGCGCGCAGACAGACCGGCACGCTGTCTCCGCCGCCACATTGCAGCGCGTGAGAAGCGCTGCCCACTGCGGCGCAGCTACCGCCCAAGTCAGCGCAGTTGTCGCGCGGGCACTCGCGCGTGCAGACGCCACACAGGCACGCAAAGCTCGAGCCGCATTCGGCGTCATTGACGCAGCGCGTGAGCCAGCTGGTGTTGCTGTTGGCTTGCTCGATACTGCCGTCGTCGTCGCCGTTGCAGGCAGGCACCGCCGCGACGCCCAGCGCCAATAACAAACCCGAAATGCGCTTGGAGACCTTCATGGCTCTTCCCCCTGCCGTACCGACTGTCCAAAATAGAAACTGACCCGCTGCTGCTGCGCCTCGGGCGTAGGATTCTGCTTGTCGTGCTCGACCACCCGCTGCCAAAGCTCGTTCACCTGCGTTCGCACCTGCCCCAACAAGCCCAGCACTTCGTCGCGGTAGGGGTGCTGCGCATGAATGTCAAAGGACAAGGTGGAGCCACCGATCACGTCGGCTTCGTCGGAGCGAGTTTTGCCCATGGAAAGCTTCATCCCAATCGCCGTCACCATGGCCTGAAAGTGGTCAAATACCGCCGACTCCCAACCCTGACTCGAACCGACCGGAATCATCAGTGTGCTGGCCGAATAGCTTTCGCCCTGCTGCTCGACGCGCCCCTGCTCCACCAATAGGGCCAGCGCGGCGTCCAGTCGCTCCGGTTCCAGGCTCAAGGCTTCCATGATGGCGCTGCGGGTTACGCCTGAGCCCCGATAGACCATGAGCCAGACGAGCGATGCGGTGGATTCCAGATCTTGCTGCTGGACCAGCGCGACGTAGTCCTGCTCGCGCGTCACGCCGTAAACCGTAGCGTCAGCGGCGCCGGTTCGGTAAACCAGGCCGCTATTCACCAGATCTGCCAGCACGGCCCCGACCACGGCAGGGTCGTCATGATCAAAGCGAGAAAATAGCTTAATACGACTCGTGCTCCCTTGTTCATGCAGATGGTCGAGCGTGGCCTGCCACAAAGTTTTGTTGTGTTCGGTAGCGCTCTCGGTGATGCGCTGAACTTTTTTTTGGTAGCCGCGCAAAGCCAGGCCGAACATGTCGGCGACCACCTTGCGCGGCACCCCCTGCGCCTCCAGCGCCTGCGACAGTTGCACGAAGAGCTGGTCGGCGATGTCGGCCAGTGGCGCCCGGATACCCGCGGCGGTCGACAGCTGGGCGATCAAGACGGTTGTCTGGCGCACGATCAGGTCGATCAAAAGCTTCGTGTTCATGCGCTTAGGTCAGTATAGCGACCCTGGTTCCTCCCTCGGGGGTGGCCAGATTTACACCCCCTCCGAACCGGGCAATTCGCCGCCATCGGCCGGGGATGCGCGGGCCTGGCCCGCGCCAGGAACCCGGCCTACCAACAAAAGCGCCGACGTCTCGATACGGACCGTCGGGCACGGGCACGTTCACGTCTGACCACTCATCGCATCTTGCCCGAGTGAGCAGGGAACAACAGGAAGGCGGGAAGGACGAGAACCCGCAGATTGCGGGGTGGGTGGTACGGGTAGCTCGACGCTAGGGATAGCAATTGGGCCTCAGTTGCCTGCTCGAACACCTGGAATTCTTCCCGCCTTCCCGCCTTCCTGTTCGCTCGTTGCTCGAAATCGCAAAATGCGATGAATGGTCAGACGTTCACGTTCACGGGGATCAGCAATTTAGGGACACGCGCTCGCTGCCCAGCATGCCGTTCTCGCGCCCGCTGATCCAAGTTGAGCTCGGCCGCTTGTGCGTCCATCTCGTCCGTTTCGCGGCGCGATGCTCGCGCGCCATCCTTATCGGAAGGGACGCGTTAGTTGGCGCCATCAACGCGCATGATTTTCGAGTCGCGAATTTATTGGGGCACGTTGTTGTTCATGGCGGCTTGCGCGAACGCCCAAAACCCGGACACATCCGGCAACGCTCATGGTGTGAGCGGCGCGGCGGGGGTGAATTCTGGGACACCCCCGGGTGGTGCAAGCACTGCCGGATCGAGCAGCGTCGTCGCGGCCGCGGGCAGCGCTGGATCGAATCCCGAGACTTCACTCGGTGGCGCTGCTGGCGCGAGCTCTTCAGCAGGTGGCGCTAGCGGTAGCGCGGGCATGCTGAGCGTCGCTGGTAGCGGCGGCGTTTCCAGCCAACCGGAGAAGCCGCCGTGCCAGCAAGAGCCCAGCGCCGCTGCCTCGAAGGCTTGGACTTGGACGCTCGGCGATCCGTCGGTGGTGCCGAACGTTGCGGGCGTCCCCACCTACCAGTGGATCCCCGACGGACATTTCTCGATGGTGCAGCTGGCGAACGGTGACTGGGCAGCGTTTTGGTCCGAGTGGGAGAACTACCGAACCGTTGGCGCCAGCCCCTATCTGGAAGACCAGAAAACGCTCTCGCCAGGCAGAAAAATCAACGGCGGCCGCGGTGCCGACGGCAATCCTTGGGACAACAACGGCCTCTGGATCATGTCGGTCTTCAAGCAGCAGGATAGAAAGTTCATCGGTTTCTTTCATGCCGAAGATCAAGACAAGTACGACGACGGCACCGGCACGATGGTCAACCGCCTGTGGAAATCAATGGCGGTCACTTACTCGACCGACGAGGGCGCGACCTGGGCCAAGAACCAACAGATCCTCTCGTCCCCCAAGCTCGACCAACCGCACGGTGGACACGGTGACGGCTCGGTCGTCTGGGACAAGTGCAGCTCGCGCTGGGTCATGTTCTATCAACACTCGTACCTCTCGGCGGCCATGTCCGAGGATCCGAACGGCGCGCCTGGCACGTGGAAAAAATTCTACAACGGCGCCTTCACCGAGCCTGGGCTCGGTGGCATGGACAGCCCGTTCGATACCTCGCCGCAGCTCGCCGGTCCCAACCCGTCGGTGCATTGGAACACCTACCTCGGTCAATGGATCATGGTCGTGCCGGGTTGGGCGCCGCCAAGCATGTACATCAGCTCCAGTGTGGATCTGGTCCACTGGTCGTCGCCACAAGTGCTCATTCAGGCGCCAGCCGCCGATCACGAGATCTGGTACCCGACCATCGTCGGCGCTCAGGGCGACATGCTGGCGGGCGAAACTGCCACGCTCTACTATGCCGATGACATTGGCAATGGCGGGCAGCGGACGTTCACGAACCGCACCATCACCTTTCACCGCAACGACTGAGCGCGTGTTCTCTGGGCAGCGCGTCGTTCGTGGCACGGGCCCGCTACGGTTTGGAGTGCGTCATCATCCACGCGTAGATGTCGTAGGCGGGGTTGCTGAGGTCGTACGTCATAGTCCATGAGTTGTGGCCCACGCCGGGGTAGGTGGTCAGCCGGGCGTCGACGGCGGGCGGATCGGTGCACGCCTGCAGGCTTTTGATGGTTGCGATCGAGCCCTGCGGGTTGACGACCGGATCTGCTTCGCCGCAGAAAGCCCAGATCGCCAGCTTGCCCAAGTTGCAGCCGGCGTTGGCGAAGGCGGGGCGGCCGTCGCCGGCGATCAGCACGGCCGCAGTGACGACCTCGTCCGTGTGCTCGCCCAAGTAGCTCCAGCCGCCGTTCGCGCCGCAGCTGAGGCCCGTGAAGTAGACGCGCTTGGGATCGATGTCGTAGTGGCCGAGCGCGAACGCGAGAAAGTCGTCGGTCTCCTGCGCTGGCGGGCAGCCGCTCGCATGCTGCACCGACAGCACCACGAATTTTCGGTCTTCCGGCCATTGGTCGGTTGCAATCAGCATTGGCGGCCCGTGCTTGAGCACCTTGGGCAGGTCGGTCGTGCCATTGCCGTTTTGGCCGTAGCCGTGGCGGAACACCAACAGCGGGTAGAGCTCGCCGTTGCCGTAATGTGGCGGCAAGTACTCCCAGTAGCCGGCCTCGTTACCGTCCAAACTGCCGATCGGCCTTGGTGTTTGCCGGTTGGAGGCACGGCCAACGGGTTCGCCGCCGGTGGCATCGATCGCCAGGCCGCCCATGCCGGCACGGCCGCCGCTTGCATCGCGCTCGCCCGCGCTGCTGCCGCCACCCGTTGTCGATTCGCCTGCGCTCGAACCGCCGTCGCTCGCCGCCCTGTTGCCGGTCGGGAGCGAGCCTGGCGGTGCATCGCCGTCGCCGCAGCCGAGCGCCAGCACGCACAGCGCGCACGCGAGCCGAAGCCGAGCAATCGACACCGCGACCATGCAAGCCATCATCGACCTTCGCGCCGGCCAGCGCAAGGCTAGCCTTCAGACGATTCCACTCTCAGAAGCTAGATGCCAAGCGCATGAAGAACGTCGTCCAATCCAGGTCTCCATAGCCTTCACCGAAGCGCACGAACACCGCGTGCTTGTCGGGCACTACGAAAATGTATTGCCCGTTGTAGCCCTTGGCGAAATAGCCGCGGCCATCACGGGTGATGAACCACTGGTACTTCGCGCGGCGCACCCAGCCGTCGGTGGTGTGCACCCAGCCCGCGATCGGGTCGACGGACAAGGCGCGCTGCACCCAGCTACGCGGCAGGATCTCGCGGCCATTCAGCGTGCCGCCGTGTAAGAACAACAAGCCGAGCCGCGCTTGGTCGCGCGCCGTCGCGCTGAACCCAGCGAAGAACTTCTCCACGCCGCTCGACGCACTATCCAGCGACCAAAACGCACCGCGCTCAGCGCCAAGCGGCTCCCAAATCTGCCGTTCGAAATAGTGCGCGACCGTCTCGCTGCCCAAGCGTCGATGGATCACGTCCCATAACAACTCGATGTTCACGCTTCCGTACAGGTAGTGCTCCCCGGCCGGCCACTTCGCATCGTACGAGTACATCAGGTCACGTAAATCAGTCGTGTAGTACAGCTTCGCCCCCGCCAGCGACTCCTCGGCGAAATCAATGCCCGAGGTCATGCGCAGCAGCTGCTCCAAGGTAATCGCGCGGTAGCCGTTTTTTTGAGCCAATTCCGGGATTGCCACCACCACCGACTCATCCAACGACGGCAACAGCCCCTCAGTCACCGCGCGCCCGACGACTGCCGCGGCGAACGTCTTGCTCATCGAGAATCCAGACAGTGCGCTGCGTGCAGATATCCCGTGGAAGTAACGCTCGTACACCACCTGATCCTCGTGAATCACCAGAAAGGCGCGCGTCTCCTGAGCCTCGAGCAAGGCCTGCAGCGAGCCGTAGCGCGCCTGTTCGACGACAGTGAGCGGGAAAGTGGTCTCACGCGCTGCCGAGACCAGCGGCACGGGCGCGCTCGAGGCGTGCACGGTGCGGTTGTCGAAGTGAGTCGCGACCGCGAGCGTTGGCGTGTTGAAGTACACGATGCGCGCCGCCCAACAGCCGCTACAGCTCAGCGCGACGAACAGCAGCCCGGCCATGCGCCGAAACTGAAAAACGAAATGCGACGTCGAGGACCACAAGCAAACCCTCGCCATACGCGCATTTCGACGTCGACGATACCCTGCCGGCTACTTGCCGGTGCGACACAGAAACGCGGGGGAAAGCCGTCGTGCCGTCAGCGTGGGCAGGGCCCTCACTTGGGCTTGCCGACTTGGGTCGCACAACCGAAGAATACCTGCAGACTGCCGCCCGGATTCGCCTTGACGGCGGTACAGAGCGAGCCGCAGAGATCGATCTGGGTTTGGTTGGCTGAATACTGCCAGCCCATGCCATCGGCGCAGGTCGTACCCTGCGGATCTTGCAAGACGGTCGTGACCTTGCCCATGCTGTCGGTGTAAGTAACGTTGACTTTGGACGGGTCGAGCGTTTGACCCGCGGGCGGTGGCGGGACGGTATAAGTGCAGCCGACCACCGCGGTCGTCCGAATGCTGGCGAGCGCCGCCGACAGCTGCGCGGCAGCGTCTTGCATCGTGTCGATCAGAAAAGCCTTCGTCGTGCCGCCCGACATCGCGATGCTGTTGAGGTCGGTCAGATTGGGCCCGACTCCGAGCACGTACGTGGGGATGCTCGGCTTGGCCTTGAATGCCGCGGCGGCGCGCGTGGCTGCCGCTGGGATCGTATTGTTTCCTCCGCAGCCCTTCGGGTAACCGTCCGTGGCGTAGACCACGGCGACGCGATGCGTGGGGTTTGCCATGGCCCACGCTGCCGCGTGTTGCAGCGCGCCGTCCAGGGCGGGCACGGTCGGCGTGTTGCCCCCGGGAGTTTGGGCCATGATCGACTTATTGAGCGCCATCGCGGCTCCAGGCAGGACGCCGATTTCGACGGCGGGTTTGACGTAGGTCGCGGCGTCGCAAATGTTGTTCTGGCTCGGGAAGAAACGAATGCCCATGCCCAACCCCTTGTTGATCGGGTCGCCGACGAAAGCCGAAAGGGCGGCACTCTCGACGGTCCAGCGCGTGGTCTTGGAGTAGGGCGGACCCGGATCGACCTCACACGGAGTCATTCGATCTTGGGGCACGGGGCAGTTCATCGAGCCAGTGATGTCGACCATGAAGTACAGATCGACTGGAATGGGCTCGCCGTTCGCGGAGCTCGTGGCACACGCCGAGTTGGGGTCGAACGAGCCGCTGCCTCCGGGGTCGGTGCCGGTGCCGTTGCCGCCTCCGGATGCCAAGCTGCCGCCGGTGCCCAGGACCAGCCCGCTGCCACCGACGCCAGGCCCGTTCGCAACGTTGCCGCTCGCGGCAGTGCCACCCGTCACTTCCGAGGTGTTGGTGCCACCGCAAGCGGCCGCCACGAAGAAACCCAAAACAACCGGTGCGACTAGACTTAATCGTTCGTGCATCACGGGGCCTCCGGGTATGGGACTTTTCCCACATCTAACCTGTCAGGATGAAGCAGGTGGCGATCCGTCAAATGGTAAACCAAAACCGCCAGCAAGCCGCGATTTTTCGGTCGCGTTGAGCAATTCGAGTAAGTGCCTGTCCGACTTCGCGGCCTCCGTCCGTATTCCTTGGCGCGCTACCAAGAACGCATCACATTCATGCCTCACCTCGACGCGAATCGGCGTTCATGGGTTTCCGCAACGCCAGTCCTCATCTCGGTGGCGGACTCGGAGGCCTGCTCCTCGCCCCGTCCCAGCGCTCCCCGCGCATCTCGTTCGCGCTCGAACAGACTCGCCCCGTTACTTCATGACGGTCGTACGCTTGCGCTCAGGGTGACGATGAGCTCTTCCAATTGCTCGAGCGTCTCGCTCATCCCCGCCTTCTCCCCGGAGGCCATAGCAGCGTCGAGAGCTTCCTTCGAAGGATAGAGCTCGTGCATGACCAGCAGCGTCTTGCCAGCTTTTTCCTCGAAGGTCACCGTGGTGACGGGCCCACCGTCATCAGCTTCGTCGTTGGTCCAGACGAGGCGCGAATGCGGTGTCACTTCGATGTACCTACCGAAGAACTCCATAGGTTCTGCGGCACCGACGTCGAACACCAAACGGTACTTGCCCCCGGCACGAACATCCGCCTCGTAGGAAAGCAGGGAAATCGGGAACGACCTGGGCACCCACCACTGCTTGAACAGCTCGGGCTTGGTCCATGCCTCGAACACGAGGCGCGCCGGGCCGTTGACGGTTCGCGTGACGACTAGCTCACGCTCGGACTTCCGTTCGACCGTCGTGTGGTTCTTCATCGGGGTGGGCTCATTTTTTTTTGCTGCGTCCATCGATCGCTTCCTTTCGTTTCAGTTCCTGCACAACGTTGTCCAATTCGTCGAAGCGTGCGTCCCAGAGCAGGCGGTACCGCTCAAGCCACGCCGTTTCATCCTGCAGCCGGCGCGGCCCCAACTTGCAGGTCCGCACGCGACCGACCTTTTCTGTGGCGACGAGACCGGCCTGCTCCAAGACGCCGACGTGCTTCTTCATGCCCGTCAGGGTCATGTGGAATTTCTCGGCAAGGTCCGTGATCGAAGCGTCTTCACGTCCGAGCTGCTCCAACACGCCGCGACGGGTGGCGTCGGAAAGCGCGGAGAAAGCGGCATCGAGGCGGGCTCCCGCATACTGAACCATGTGGTTCAGTATGTAGCGCACGGATTGGCGACATGCAAGGGGCGGCCGAGCGACGCGGCGCGGCTGCTATTTCTAAGCTCGAGCGGGCGCTTGCAGCACGCCGAGTAGCGCCTCGCGCACCTCGGCCATGCGAGCCTCGGCCTCCACCTTTTTCCCGTCGAGCTCGGTGACATAAAACACGTCGATCACGCGCGTGCCCTCGGTGTTGATCTTAGCCACCGCGATGGTAAGGCCGAGGGCGTGGAACGCTCGCGACAGCGTGAAGAGCAGCCCCGGCCGGTCGCGCGTGGCTACCTCGACGAGCGTTTGGCTCGTCGAGGCGCGATTGTCTACCACCACCTCCGTCGGCACAGCAGGGGCAGGTCGCTCGCTGTGGCGCCCAGAAGTGCGCCTCTTCAATAGGTCCTCCGGCGCGACGGCGCCCGTGATGACGCTCTCTAAGTCCCGCTCGAGCTTCTTCAGCGCCGCCCCGGACTCGTCATCGTCGTGGCGCCTGTCGGTGATCCAAAATAGATCCACGGCCTGCACGGTGCCGTCGCAGGCTCGGCGGGAATGGATCTGCGCGGCGTGAACGTCGAAGCCGTTGGCGGTGATGGCGGCAGAAATCGAGGCCAAAATGCCAGGGCGATCGGGCGTGACGACACACAGCGGATCCGCAAAGCGATCACCGGTGACGACGCACAGCTCGGTGACGTCGGCCCTTCGCGAAGGCACCATGGCCGCTGTCACGGTGGTTTGCTTGCCGCGCAGCGCCACGCGCGCATGACAAGCGATCTCTTCCGGGCCGTTGGAGAGCAGGTAGCCCTCGGGCATCGAGCGCAGGTAGTCCGCGAGGAAGGCGATATCATCGCCGTCTCCAGCACCCCAGCAGCGGGCGACGGCCGCCTTAATCGTCGACAAACGCGCCGATTCGGACGCTTGCGAGCCGGTCAGCGTCTGCTCGGTGATCAGGAACAGCTCGTCCATCATGTGCGACTTCCACTTGGTCATGGAGGTCGGGCTGGTGGTCGACAGGTCGACGACGGTCAGCAGGAACAGGTGTCGCAAGCCCTCCGGGCCGTGCACCTCTTTGGCAAACTCCGAGACCGTCGCCGGGTCCTCCAAGTTTCGGCGTGCCGCCACGCGGTACATCACCAAGTGCTGGAAAATCAGGTGGCAGCTGTCCTCGATATCGCGCTCCGAGAAGCCCAATCGGGTCAGAATGGTGCGGGCCATCTCGGCGCCGCGTTGGGAGTGGTCGCGGCCGCCGATGGCTTTGCCGACGTCATGCAGCAACGTCGCGAGGTAGAGCACGTGCGGGCGCGTCGCTTCCGCGGCCAGACGCGACGCCAGGGGTTGCTCGCCCAGCAGGTCCCCGCGCGCAAGCGCTCGCAGGCGATCCACCGCCGCCACGGAGTGCACGTCGACCGTGTACACGTGATAGATGTCGTGGTGCACGCGGCCGACCACGGGCAAAAATTCCGGAATCATCGCGAGCAGCAGGCCAACGTCGTGTAGCTCCGCCAAAATAGAGCCGGTGCGAAAGGGCGACATGCGCGGCTCCTCGACCAACTGCACGAAGAGCTCCGCGGCCTCGGGACTTCGTCGCAGCGCCTCGCAAAACGCGGGCGTCGCGGTCGCGCGGATGATCTGGTCACGCGCGAACGGCAGCAGCGTCATGCCGCGGTCGACAGCTCCACGGTACAGCCGGAAGGCCAACACCGGCGTCGTCTCCAGCTCCGCAATCCTCGAAAAGGTGAGCTGGCCGTTGAACGATTGTAGCCCTTCGCCCAGCTCGATCACGCGTGGGGGGCGCCGCGCAAGCAGCGGTGTGGCGTGCGCGCTGATTTGGTCGCGAACGCGCAACACGACTCGCGCGTGGCGGTAGTAGTCAGACATGAAGGCCTCGACCATCGCCCCACACGCTTCTTCTTCGTCCTCCGGCACCCGGTCGAGCCGGGCTCGGTAGCCCAACCGCTCCGCCAGCGACTCTTGCTCGTCGAAGGTCAGTCGATCACTGCGACGGTTGGCGTGGCGGTGAAGCTGATTGCGTAATTTCCACAAGAACTCCTTGGCGCTCGCTACTTCCTCAGTTGCCGCTGGCGAGAGCAGGCCGACCCGCAGGAGATCCCGGACGCCCGTCGTGCGGAAACGCGCACGCGCCGCCCACAGCGCGATGTCCAGATCGCGTAGGCCCCCGGCGCCGCATTTGATGTCGGGCTCCAGCAGGTAGACTGAATCGCCGAATCGCCGGTAGCGCTCGCTCACCTCTTCCTCGAGGCGGCGCAAGAAATCCGGCAGCTCCCGCTCGTTGAACACGCCGTCGAAGGCGCGCATTTCCAGTTGCCGTGCGAGGTCGCGGTCGCCCGCTACGCGCCGAAAATCCAGCAGCGAGGTCGCGGTCGGTAGATCATCGCGCGCGGCTTCGACCAAATCGGTGATGGTGGCGACTTGGTGACCCACGCTGACACCCGCGTCCCACAACGGGTACAACATGGCCTCGGCCAATGGTTGGACGCTCTCGGGTGAACCGTCGGTAACGAAGCGCAAGTCGAGGTCGCTCTTCCAACCCAAGAAGCAGCGCCCGTAGCCGCCGACAGCGCCCAGCACCACGCGCGTTCGTTGCGGCGCGGCACTGAGCGCGGCGTCGAAGAGCGAGGCCACCAAACCGTCCATGATCTTCGCGTGGCGGCCGGCGAAGACGCCGCCGTCGTCGGTGCCTCCGTCCAACAGGCCGAGCAGCTCGCGCCGGTGATAGCTCAGGTACGCTGAAACGTGGTTCGGCTTCGCTGTACCTTGGAGATTGACGAGCGCGTTTTGCATGCGCCTTTCCGTCGGGCTCGCGGCAAACGGCGAAGCCCGTCGCCTATCACGCTAGGCCCTGGCGGCTTCCAACGTGTGTCGTCCATGTTTCGTCGCTCTCACGTCGAGTTGTCACCACACCATGCTCCGACGGTCATTGGGGCTGACGCCCCGCCACGTCGAATACCTCGGCTCAGCACGGAGGCCGTGACGCGACGACGTTGGACATGTGGCGATAGCAACGAGCATTCTGCACATCATTCACTCGTGACTGCTCGCAATTCCGACCGGCAAGCCCGTACGCAATGACTATCGACGGTCGCAGCGCGTCGACGTAGCTTCTTCGGCGACGCAAAGCGCAGTCTCGCGATCCGGGCGCGCAGCTTTGCCAAAGGGGAAGTCAACATGGCCAAGAAGCAGGAAAGCGCAACCCGAGGTCACGGTGGCCTACGTGGATTGAAATTCGTCAACAGCTCGAGCATTAGCGGCGGCCGGTTCGGGCGCATGTTCCGCTGGCTCCCCGGCGAGACTTACGAGAAGAAGGATCTCGAGAAACTCGCCAAGCAAATGATTCAGCTGGAGTCGGCCAAATTCCGAACCGAGCCGCGCAAACCCGACGACGAGTTTTTCTCGGAGGGACCGGAGATCCAGTTCAAGGGTCCCGATGATCTCGATCCAGGAGAGCTCTTGGATACCCCGTTCGGCAAACCCGAGGCCGGCGACGAAAATCCCACGATTCCCGCTGGATTTACCTATTTCGGGCAGTTTATCGATCACGATTTGACGTTCGATCCGAACAGCTCGCTACAAAAGCAGAACGATCCCGACGCGCTCGAAGACTTTCGCACCCCGCGCTTCGATCTCGATTCCGTCTACGGTCGCGGCCCAGACGACCAACCGTACTTGTACGACAACGGTCCGGGCGGCGACGGCTTCCATTTTTTGCTGGGTCGCGACGACACCGGCAAAAAAGCGCGCATCGGCGAGCTGCCGCGCAACGTCGACGGGCGAGCCCTGCTCGGCGATCCACGCAACGACGAGAACGTGCTGATCTGCCAGCTCCAAGCCGTCTTTTTGAATTTTCACAACAAGGTCTTCGACACGCTCAAAGCGGCAGCGCGCCCTCAGCGTAGCGGGCACGAACTCTTCCTCGAAACCCAACGCATCGTGCGCTGGCACTACCAGTACCTGGTCTTGCACGACTTCCTGCCGCGCATCGTGGGCCGACAAATGGCAGACCACGTGCTGAAAGGGGGCGCCCAAGGTAAGCCGCTCCTACAGTTCTACAAACCGAAGCTGGGCCAGGCCTACATGCCGGTCGAGTTCTCGGTCGCAGCCTTCCGCTTCGGTCACTCGATGGTTCGACCGAGCTACGCGCTCCGGCCCGGTGAGCAAGCTGTCGGCGGCTCGAGCGAAACGCCGTTCAGCGGGGACCCAAAGCGCTTTAATCGCATCCCGGTGTTTTCGGACCAACGCGCCCGGGGCGCCAACCTCAGCGGCTTCGGTCCGCTGCCTGAGCGCTGGGAAATCGACTGGCATCTCTTCTTCAGCCAGGGTGATCTGCCAGTCCGTCCCGCTGCCGACGGCCCAGACCAGGGCACGCTGGAGGTGGTTAACACCAAAACTCAACCCGGCTACCGCATCGACACCAAGCTGGTCGATCCGCTGGCGATGTTGCCACCCAACGTGGCCAAGAGCGGCAACATGGCCGACGGCATCCCGGTGCTCGCCTACCGCAACCTGCTCCGCGGCAGCGAGTTTTCACTGCCGTCCGGGCAGAGCGTCGCCACCGCGCTCGGGTTCGAGCCGCTCACCCACGAGAAGCTCTGGTCAGACGTCGGCGCCGACCAGCATGACCAGTCGTTCAGAGATCCGAAGCAGAATCCGTTCACGTTCCGGGCGCCGCTCTGGTTTTACATCTTGAAGGAGGCCGAGCAGAAGCGAAAGCACGGCCTCCACGACAAGAAGGGCGGCCACCATTTAGGCGACGTCGGCGGGCGCATCGTGGCCGAGGTACTGGTCGGCATCGCCGAGAGCGATCACACCTCGTACCTGTATCAAGATTCGACGTGGAAGCCCGAGAAAGAGAAAGCCAAAAGCGGCTTCGATCCGCAGGCGTCGCTCAAGACCCTGTTCGAGCTGATCCATTGGACGACCGGCGGCGCCATGACCTTCTTGCGTTGAGTCGATCGTGGCCACCCCTTCCCTTCGGGCCCTGCAGCGCCAGGTTCTTTCCGCCGGGATGGAAGGCGACCTAGTTAGAGGTGACTACGCCGCTCGGTACGAATGCCGCAGTGGGGCGTTGTGACTCTCCGGCTACGTCACCACGGCATCGCCTGGCGGTCGTTCGGGAACTGGCGGGTCATCGATGCGGGGCTCGGGCTCCCCGGGCTCCGGCGGAACAAGCGGAGGATCGTTAATGGGCGCCGGCGCCGGATAAACATCTGGATCGCGCTCGGTCGGGCGAGAGGGTTCTGGCTCTTTCACGGGCGGCCCCTCTCCAGTGTCCGGCACCGGCGTGTCAACGTCTTGCATGGCAGTGCGCAAAGCAAGGCGCGCGCCAAGACTCGATCGCGAAGGCCTGCAAGCGCGCATCGTACGAAAGCTCGGTCATCAACGACGTATCGATCACTACCCGCATGGCCCACGATGGCGTCTCGATCCACGTGGCATCTCTCCCCATCTGAACTCCAATGGCTCCGCCCATGACAAGCGGCGTCGAGCACTGTTGCAGCGCCGGCAAGCCGTGAGAATACTGAGCGCATGTCGACTTCCGCCCACTTCAGCGTGACGACGGCTGGAGCGATCGTCTTGGGCGGAATCGCGGCGATCGTGCTGGCTACGGTCATCGCGCTCAGAGGTTCGGAGCGTCAGGGCGGCGCTACCGCGCCTGTCAACTCGTCGCAAGCAGCGCCGAGCCGTAGCGCGACGCCCGGCCCCGCAGCGAGCATTGACGGCGCTCCGCTCGAAACAGAAATCGAGTACCTGCCCGACACGAACAACTAGCAGCAGCTAGCTGTCGTCGCGGTCGCCCTTGATGAAGAAAGCCTCCATCTCCTTGAACTCGAGGATCTTCACCGCCCGCATGGCCCCGTTACCTTGCGCAAGCGACTGAAAAGCCTGCTCCGACTGCGCAACCATGGCGCGTGCCAGGTCGTTCTTGTGGACAGAGTGGTACCTGGCAGGCATGGCCCAATGGACGAGCGGCATCACATAGCCGAGGACCCCCGGAGTGTTGGAGTTGCCGAGTATCACTCCAGGGCGGTAGACCCCCAGGAAGTCGAACTCGAGCGCACACACGGCCTTCTCCTTCTCGGCCATGATCTTGAGGTACTTCGTGCCTGACTCCGCATCCGCACCCGCAGCCGTCATCAGCGCACACACCCGAGCCCCTCCAGCCTTGGCGGCGCGGCAGAACGCCTGAGGGTAGAGGACCTCGACCTTGCGCACCTCTTCCTCGGCCATCTTCGCGCTGCCCTTGCCGACACCGAACGCGGCGAGAGCGACGTCGACTCCCTGGGCGTGCTGCGCGACCTCCTGCTCGAGCTGGTCCATGTTGACGACCACCTCCGTGACCTTGGGGTTCGCGAACGCGCCCGTCTTACGACGCGTCACCACCACCACCCGCTTACAAATCAGGCTCTCGACCAGCAACTGAACGATGCGCCCGCCCACATGGCCCGTCGCGCCCAGCACCATCGCGCTATACTGCGCGGCACCGATGCCGCGCACCGCACCGGTGACGAGCGCGGCCTGACCGGCGAGCGGAAGCGGCGTCGTGGTGTTCATTGATCCGATAGGCATTGCTCGCCCTCAAGTCCAACGCACGAGCGGTGACTCGAATCGACGGGCGGGATCGTACAGCGACTTGGCTGCACAGAAGGTCGGCCACGCTTCGCCGTAGTGCTCGACC
Source organism: Polyangiales bacterium (assembly GCA_038230915.1). GTDB lineage: Bacteria > Myxococcota_A > Polyangia > Polyangiales > Polyangiaceae > PMG-095. The sequence goes on from JBBRMI010000054.1 coordinate 31,757, forward strand.
CAGTCAATACTGTCGAGGTCGAAGTACCCTGAGAGGTAGCGCTTGCCTCCACAAGCGAGCATTTCGCGCGCGTAGCCCTTCATCACGGCGGCCGCCCGCTCGGCGTCGTCCGCGCCGAAAATCGAAAACATGCCCAGGCCCATAAGCAGATTGCGGGAAGGGGTCGCCAATAGAGGTGCCGGGCTAGGCGCGCGCCGTACGAAGATCAGCTGAGCGGCCCCCTGGAGGAGAACCCTATTGGGGTTGGCAGCCAAGGTAGCGAGCGCGGCTGGCGCCGCGGATAGCGAGTAGAGCATGTCCACCCAAGGATGCTTCTGCGGACTCCCAGACGGAGCCAGATGCGGCGTACCGTAGACTCGGAAGAACGGATGGCCCGGATTACCGTCCGGCGCCCAGGTGGGGTCACGCCGAGAGGGAGCCTCGAAGCCATGATGTAACGTGGGCCAATTCTCGTCGCCGGAGCTGGCGTGGCTCGGAAAATCTCGACCGATGAATAGGACCGCCATCAAGCCGACCTGGCCCAGCGGATCCGGACCCAAGCGCACCGCGAGCAACCGCTGAGGGTCTAACGCTGCGGCCAACCGCTCCGCATCACGCAGCAGATCGTCGATGTCCCGATACACGAAGGCGCGAGTCTCGATGTGAGTAGCACACGCTCGCAAGCCCAGTCCGGCCCGTACGATGACTCCGCACTGGCCGAGGCCGGCCCGCACGGCGTCGAACAATTCGCGCTCGTGCTCCAGGCTGCAACGAGCGAGCTCCCCGTCGGCGGTAACGACATCCAGGTAGAGGACGTTATCAACCTGAGGCCCGTAGCTCCACGCCGCCGAACCGATCCCGCCCACGCTCAACGTTCCGCCGACCGTCGTGTCCAGAGCATAAGTCAACGCCACCGGCAGCAACCCCTGGGCGAACGTGGCGTCCACCACAGCGCGCCAGCTGATGCCCGCTTCGACCTCGATCGAGCGACTGGACCGATCGAGCGCTACGATTCCGCCGAGGGACGTCATGTCGAGCAGGAGGCCGGTGGCAAGACCTTGTCCCGACTGACTGTGGCCCATGCCGCGAATGCCGACGGTCAAACCCCTCGCCGCGGCGAAGCGCAGCGCCGCCTGGATGTCGGCCACGCAAGCGGGACGGAGGACCAGCGCGGGTGTGGCGCGGTACATTCCTCCAAAATCGGTCGCCCTAGCGTCGCGCTCTGCCTGCGAGTGCAAAACTTCACCAACGCAGTGCTGTTGAAGCTCGCGGTACGAGCTCGGCTCGGGCGCCTTCATGATGTCGCGACTCTAGCGCATGCGCTTCGGAGAGCGCTCCAGCCCTTTCTGCGGCGCGTCGAATGGAATTACTATGAGCGAGGCGCCGCCCGACGAGCGGAGGAATAGGTAGGCTCGAACGCAGCCAAAGGCGACGAACGACAGCCGCGGATGTCACGGAGCTCTGCAGGCTTCTTCGACGCCATTTTCGCCACCACTCAGGAGAATCTGGGGATAGGGTAAGCCTGTCGCACCGCGAAAAAGCGTTGTGGCCGCTTCGCGCTGACCCATGTCCGTAGTCTCCTTTTTTCTCGACACGACCCCGGCCCAGCTTTTGGAGAGCGCGGGACATGAGCTGCACGCACTGCTTAGTGCAACCGCTCGCGCGCGACTGTTGCGCGGCGCCGCTACTCTGGATTTGCCAGCGCGAACCGTCTGCCTCGAGTGTCGATTGGACGATGACGAGCGCGTGGACCTGGCGCTGTGTTTGGCGACGCACACGGCTGGCCTCGGGTCCGCACTAGAGTCACTGGGTCGCAAGTACGCCAGCGACCCGCATTGGCAGCGCTGCATTCGCTTGCTGACAAGCTGGGCGCACGGGGAAGCAACGGCGCTGGCTGGGGTCCCTTTCCTGTTCACCGCGTTCGACCTCGCGACAGAGGTCTCCGACATGCCGGTCCCCTGCTTGAGCCTGTGCACCGATCCGGCCTTCTTCATGAGACGCCTGGGGCTTCCCGTGCCGCGGGCACCGCTCGATTCTTCGCTTCGGTTGCTGGATGCGTGTCAGGCGACCCTCGAGGCGGATTGGGTAACGCCGTCGCTGCGAAAGCGCGCCGAGCAATTGCTCGAAAGCGTGGACGACATCGAGGTGCGGCAGCTTTCGCTGATGCTGGCCAGGCAGCCGCCCACGTTGAAGCTCGATTTAACGCTTTCCGCGGGCGAGCTGCTACGCTTCCTTGGCGCGTTGGGCTGGCAGGGTGACGCCGCTGGCGTTGCCGAGCAACTGGCTCAGCTCGCCCCCTGGCAAAAGCGCGTGCAGCTCAACTGCGTCGTTAGTTCGTCAACCGAGCAGCTGCCACTCGAGGTGGAGCTCTGCTGCACGGGGCCGGACGAGGCTAGCCACGAAGACCGCGCAGCGCTCCTCGAGCGATTAATCCTGAGCGGCGTCGCCAACGCTGCCAAAGCCGACGCTTTGCTCGAGCTGCTGCGGCGGCCCGTCATCACCGATTCGAACGGGCAATGGGTGGCTTGCAACTGGTATATCAAGCTGCGCTTCGTCGCCGGTCGGCTCGACTCGGCGAAGGCCTACATCGGGCTGATGCAGCGGAGCTCCCAAAAGTCGCAGCAGCAGCCGGCTCAGCTACCGAACAGTCACTGAGGGTGGGGATGCAACAGCTTGAAATCAGTCAAAGTCGCGAGATCAAGCGGTGCTCGCTGTTCCAGTTGCACCGGGTGACGACGCCGACGGGTGAAAAGCTGCTCGTCAAATCGCTCGCCTTCGACAACGGCGGCAGTGACTTGCTCAAGCGCGAGCAAGCGACATTCGCTGGGATTGCGTCGCTGCGCCTCGCCCGAGCCATCGGGCTCGTTCACGTGCGCGACCAGCTGGGTGCCTGTTACGTCGACTTTCCAGGCGGACCTCTGCCGTCCGCGCGCCTTCGAAACCTGGACGAGATCACCCGGCTGACGCGAGAGATGTGCGCAGTCCTCGACGACTTCCACGCGGCAGGCCTGTTGCTGCTCGGGCTGTCGCCGCGGTCGTTCCTGCTCGATGGCACCGGTCGGCTGCAGCTGGTCGATGCTCCGTTCGCGCTGGCCAGCGGTGGGACCAAGCCCCAGTGCGAGGCTGATTGGATCCGCAGCCCGTTTTTGCCCTACGCGGCGCCAGAGGCGATTCGCGCGCTTCCGCGGCGGCTCGATCGCGGAGCTGATCTGTACGCCCTCGGCGCCGTGCTCTACGAGTTACTGGGCGGGCGTCCACCGTTCGAGAGCCTCGATGCCGCCGAGCTGATTCAGTCACACCTGGCGCGTCAGCCGAAGCCCCTAGCCGAGCTGGCACCGGAGCTGCCGACAGCGCTCGCCAATGCTGTGATGCAGTTGCTTGCGAAGAGCGCTTCCGAGCGGCCCGCCAGTACGCATGACTTTCTCCAAGCTTGTGAGTTCCCCACCCTCGCAGCCGTGCACGCGACCGCCGACGATCGCTCGCCGGCTACGGAAGCTCGGGCGAGTCCCAGCTGGAACAGCCGATTCTACGGACGAGAAAACACCCTTCTCGACCTGCGTTCGAGCTTGGAAGAAAGCACAAAGTGCGTCGTCACTTTCGTCCAAGGCGAGCCTGGTTCGGGCAAAACCTCGCTGCTCGAGCAGCTGCGCAAGGCGCCGTTCGTTCACACCTCGTGCTGGGGCCGATTCGTGCGCGCGGGTGCCAGTCAGCCATTGAGCGGCTGGAGCGAGCTCGCGCGTACGTTGGCCGACGCGGCGCTAAGCTCCGGTCCGAGCGAGTTTCAGGACCTGCGCACGCACCTCCAAGAAGTGCTCGGCGCGAGCGGGCCGGCCCTCGTGTCGTTGGCGCGGGAATGGGACGCCGTCTTGTGCTGCGGCCCTGGCCCTGCCGAGCATTTCGAGGGCGGCTTGAACCGAACCGCCGTCGCACTACAGCGCCTGTTGAGTTGCTACGCGGATCCGGCAACGCCAATGTGGGTATTCCTCGACGATTTGCAGTGGGCGGACACGTCGTCGCTGCGAATCCTCGAGCTGATCCTCACCCTGCCGAGGTCTCCCAATTTGCGTGTGCTCGCGTCGGTGCGCTCGCCCGAGCCAGGTGAAGAGCAATCCGAGCTCACGGCGTTGATGAGCGCGCTCAAGCGCAGCGGCGTCGACGTCGGCGTTGTCGAGCTGGGTGGTCTCGGCGCCGCAGATTTGCGCGCGTTGGTCTCGGATAGTCTGGTCTCCGCAGTCGAGGGGCTGGATGACTTGCTGGAGTACCTGCTCGACAAGACTCGCGGCAATCCGTTTTTCGTTCGCGAGCTCCTCAACGTGCTCGTTCGCGAGGGCGTGCTCGAGCGTGCCGGCGGACGTTGGCGTTGGACTGCTTCGGCGTCACGGGTCGCCCTTCCCGACAGCTTGCTCGATCTGTTGACGCGGCGTGTTCACCAATTCTCTGACGAGACAAAGGCACTGTTGGTCGCGGCAGCCTGCATCGGCGAGGGAGTAAGGCGCTCGGATCTCTGCGTGGCCACTGGCTTCAATGCAGCCAGGGTGAGCGCCTGTATGGAAGCAGTCGTCGCAGCGGGCCTGATTAGTCAGCAGCAAGCTGGGGACAACTCGACGTACGCTTTCGCTCACGACCGCATTCTGGAGGCTGCATTGATGTTGGCCTCCGAAGCGGAGCGCGCCGCGCTCAGCATCCGGCTGTTCAATTTGCTCGCCGTGGAAGCCAATTCCGCCGGTCGAGTCCTGACCTTCACGCTCGCCAACCTGTTCAATGCTGGCAGCGCGAAGAGCGCGACCAAAGCCGAACGCTTGGCGGGCGTGTTCGTGAATCAAGCGGCGGGTGAGGCGGCCAAGTCGAAAGGCGCCTACTCGCAGGCCCACTATCACTTGGTGAAGGCCGTCGAAGGTCTACGCCTGTTGCCCGACGAGGAACGTTGGACCGCTCAGTCCGCGCTCACTCGCGTCGTTTACTGTCAGGCTGCGGAAGCCGCGCTGCTGTGCAACCGCTTCGAGCTGACTGCGGAGTTGTGTGACGAAGTCTTGGCTCACTCGAGCACGGCGTTGGCGAAGGCCCCTGCCAACGAATTTTTGATCCGTGCGCTGGCTGCGCAAAGGCGCTTCGGAGAGGCGGTGGAGAAGGCTCTCCAAGTTCAGAGTGAGTTCAAGAATCACTTCCCCAGCAATCCCAAGATGGCGCACGTGATCTGGGGTTACATCTGGACCCTGCGCCGCGTGAAAGCGCTCGGCACGCAGCGTTTGTTACAGCTGCCACCACGCCGCGACGAGGAGAGCACGGCAGCCTCGCGTCTGATGCAAGCCGCCTTCGCAATCACGCACTTTCACAAGCCCGAGCTGTACCCACTCTTCGTCTATCGGCAAATCGAGCAGTGCGCGACTCACGGTAACGATGCGTACTCGTCCCAGACCTACAGCGCTATCTCGATGATCTTGGCAGGGCTCGGCGAGGTCGAGCTGGCGCGTGAGGTGGGCAAAGTAAGTCTAACCTTGCCGTCAACGCCGGCGGGCGACAAATTGCGCTGCCGCTCCCAATTCACCGTTGCCTCGTTCGTCGAACCTTGGCTGCGGCCCGCGCGCGAGACATTTCCCCAACTAGCACGCGCCGCACAGGGTGCGATTGAGAACGGCGACTTCGAGTACTTTGGCTACGCGATCACGATGCGCGGTCTAGGCCAGCTCTACACTGCGAGCGGCCTCGCGGATCTCACTGCAGAGTTCGACCAAAACCTGACGCAACTTCGGGCGCTCAGCCAAGAGCGCTGCGTACTGATGCAGAGCTTAATGTGCGAAGCCGCTCATGAGCTCCGTCATGGCGCGCCGCACGGCCCGATGTCGGGGCCCTTCTACGAACGGGACGCCGGCCTCGTCGGATGTCAAAACCCCATGGATCACACCCTGGTGTTCCACCATTACCTAGCGGAGCTGTGTGTCGCGGCGCACCTCGGCGACGTGGTCACCGCCGAGAGGGCGGTCGAGCGTGTTCAACCCCATATCGCCAATGGCGCGTTTGGCAGCTACCTACTGGCCGTCTACTGTTTCTACGAGGCTTGGACGTTCGGGGTGAGCGGAAGCGCCTCAAACAACCGCTTTTCCAAGGCCAGCCGCCAGCTGCGCCAGCGGTACAAGCAGCTGCGCGCCTGGTGCAAAGCGGCACCCGTCAACTTCCTTTCCAAGCTTCGGTTCGTGGAAGCTGAGCGCTTCCGCCTAGCCGGCCGCTTCGATGCAGCGGCGCGTAGTTACGAGTTGGCGATCGAGGAAGCGCGCGCACAGAGCTATTTTCACGAGGCGGCTCTCGCCCACGAGCGCGCGGCGACGTTGTGGCTCGAGCGCGGTTTTTCACGCATCGCGGGACAACACGTGCGGGACGCCCACAGCCTCTATCAACACTGGGGCGCGCTCGGCGCCGCAGAACGGCTGAGCGCGACGCACCCTCAACACGTTTCGCTCCTGCCGTCGCGTCTCCTCGGACCAAACGATTCGACACGGCCTGCGGAGAACCTCGACTACCGCGCGTTGATTAAGGCTTCGCAGGCCATCTCCGGTGAAGTGCTTCAGCCTCGGCTACTCGAGCTCTTGCTTCAAACCATGATGGAACACACGGCCGCGCAACGTGGCGTGCTCTTGCTCGAGCAGCGCGGCGAGCTAGTGGTCGCAGCGTCCGCCGACGTCGACCAACCGCAAGTGCAGCTGATTGCCGATGAAACCATCGAAAATACCGAGCGGGTGAGCCGAGCAATCGTTCGCTACGTAACCCGCCTCGACAAAACCGTGGTCCTCGGCGAGGCGACGGAGGATCCAACCTTCGGTCGTGACCCCTACGTTCAGGCGCAGCGTACTCGCTCGGTCCTGTGCACTCCGATCACGTATCAGGCGAAAGTGTTGGGCTTGATCTACTTGGAGAACAACCGGGTAGGTCACGTGTTCAATCGCGGGCGGCTCGAGATGGTCAGCCTGCTCGCGAGCCAAGCTGCGATCTCGATTACGAACGCTCGCTTCCACGCGCTCCAGTTGGAGGCCCAGCAGGCTAAGATCAGCCCGCATTTCCTATTCAACGCGCTCAGCTCGATCGCCGAGCTGGCGACCGTGGATGGCACCAAAGCAGAGACGGCAATCGTCAAGCTGTCGCACCTTTACCGCTACATCTTGGCGAGCTCAGCGTAACCCATCCGCCAACGGCGTGCGCCTGAGGGCTGCCCGGCTGCGTACAGTGGCGGCGAGAAGCGATGTCAGAGCAAAGCGAGAAGGCAGGCAGCGGTCGGGCGAAGCGTTGGACGGAGGCTGAGGCGCGGGAGGCGCT
>JBBRMI010000055.1:0-38818 GCA_038230915.1 Polyangiales bacterium
GCGCGCATCGCCGATACGTGCACCCACCTCGAGAACCCGGGCGAGCTCACGATGCTTCGTGTCCTCGAAGTGAAGGCCGCCGCGGGTGAGACGGCGATCAGTGTGACGCAGCTCGCGATGCGAACCTGCGGCGGCGCGGCGTTCTCCCGCCACACTTCGATCGAACGATTTTTCCGCGATGCGCAGGCGGGCGCTGTCATGGCGCCGACCGTCGAGGTTTTGCGCGAGTTCATCGGCAAAGCCATTCTCGGTATCCCGCTTTTCTGAAAGGCTCACATGAAAGACATGTTGCTCGGGGCGGTCGCGTATGAGCCGAAGGTCGTGACGATCTGGGAGGGTATGCGCGAGTACTTTCGCGACGAAGCCAAGCTGCCGCTCGAGATCGTCCTTTTTCTCAGCTACGAGGCTCAGGTGCGGGCCCTGCTCGACTCGAAGATCGACATCGGGTGGAACACGAACTTCGCCTACGTGCAGGCACAACACCAAACCGAGGGGCGGGCGGAACCGCTGGCGATGCGCGACACCGATCTCGGCTGGAAGTCAGTGCTGGTCGCCCTTGCGGGTGGCAGCGTCAAGACGCTCGATGACGTACGCGGAAAAAAGATCGCACTCGGAAGCAGAGATAGCGGACACGCTGCGATCCTTCCTGTCCACTTTCTCGCGCAAAAAGGCATCGTAGAAAACACGGACTACTCCTCGGTGCGCTTCAACCTCGACGTCGGCAAGCATGGGGACACCGGCACCAGCGAGGTCGACGTGCTTCGCGCGGTCCTCGACGGACGAGCTGACGCCGGGTTCGTGGGAAGCCCTTTTTGGGACGGAGTTCGTGAAAAACAGCTCGTTCCGACGGCGGGGCTGGCCGAGGTTTGGGCCTCGCCAGAGTTCACCCACTGCATGTTCACGGCGCGCGCCGGGCTGCCAGCCGAACAGCGCTCGGCCTTCACCCAGGCGCTGTTTGCGATGAGCTTTGCCAATCCGAAGCACCGCCCGATCCTCGAAGCCGAGGGTCTCAAGCAGTGGATCGCTCCGACCGATGGCTATGCCTCGCTCCGCGAAGCATGCAAGCTTCAGGGTCTCTTCTGAGCGGTCATCGCAAACTTGGCGGGCGTGGTCTCCGCTTATGCTACCGGTGACGAGAGGGGTCAGGCGCAGTGGAACACGGACGAGAGTGAGTCGGCGTGGGCTCGCTCTTGCTCGTAGGCTTCCTTCAACGCAGACACTGCGGCTGCGAGCGGCAGGATCTCCCGTACGATCAAGAAGTCGTCGTCGTCCGCACCGACAGGGTGGAAGTAGACACCCTTGGCCGTCACGGTGAGCTCCGGATAAAGGTCGGAGCGCGCAAGCGCAACACCGGCGTCTGCGAAGCCGCGGAGGGCGACCCGCCGAATGACACGGTCCTCCGCCGCGACCTTCTCATCATCGAAATAGGACGACAGCTCGGCTTCCTCGTCCGCGGTCGTCACGGTCGCCGCGATCCGCACGCGAAAGCCGAGGGCGCGCGCCGTTCGAATTCCATCCCACGCCTTCGCCCAGGTCCCAGCACCGCGCATGAGATCGTGGCGCGCCGGTTTGGCGCTATCGAGGCTGATTTGAAGCGCCACATTGGCGCGCGAGAGTTGCTCGAGGGCGACCCGACGACGACCAGAAAAGAGCGCGCCGTTCGTGAGGACCGTCGTCTTGGCGACTTCGGAGAACGTCGAGACGAACGCGGCGATGTCCTCACGCAGGAAGGGCTCGCCTCCTGTAACGAACACCTCTCGGACGCCAGCGTCCACGGCTTGCTGCGCAAGCAGGACGGCAACGTCGAGCGGGAGGGTCCGACGTTCGGCCTTCGGGCTCGAACGCACGCAGCAATATCCGCAGGCTAGATTGCAGTCGAAATTTGAATAAACCCACATCCTCGATCCGATCGGCGGGGCGTCGTGCATCGGCGCCGGTCCATTTCGGATCACCCAACGCGTGCCACCGTCGTGCGCTGTCGCCTCGATCAACGTGTTGCCGGTAAAGCGGGCCCATCGCTCGAGGTTTTCGCGCACGTCCGGGTGGCGCGAAGTCACCGCCAAAAGCGCACCCGGCGTCGTCTCACGTAGGGCACCTACAATTTGAAGCAAGAGTCCGTTCGAGAATCCCAAGTCAGTCGGACCGATTTCATGCTCAGCACTCAACATTGATTACTCCACCCACCTATGCACCCGTACGCTGGGCGCGAATCATGTCAAGCACGGTCGTGATGTCCGTGTACTTTCGGTGACTGACTAAGAGCTCTCGGGCCGCATGCAGCGCGCGAGATTCGCAAACGGCTCTGCGCTCGGGCTCTTCAATCCTCTCCATGTCCGGGACGTGGGCAAAGCCCAGCACACGCCGGATCACTTCAGTCGCCGCAAAGCCCAACGCATCGTCAAAAACTCGCGCCAAATAGTCGGTCCGAACTTGGTCTATCACGTAGCCTCGCGAGTCATTGGTGAGGAGCCTTTGAGGCAGATAGTCGCCCTGCAAGTGGTTGTCCCAAAGCGCTGAAAACTTGCGGGCAAACCCGCTCCAAATTTCAGCGATTTGTTCCAAAAGCCACTGCTCATAGTCAGGGTTCCCCCCCAGCCCGGCTTGGCTGAAGTAACTGAGAATAAAATTGGCCAGGAGCAAACCCACATCGAAGCCCATCGGACCATAGCAAGCGAACTCGGGATCTATCACCTTGGTCTCTTGTTGGTTGACCATGATCGAGCCGGTGTGAAGATCCCCATGGAGCAGCGCTTCGGAGGCGGTCAGGAATTTGGCCTTGAGCTCCGTGATGGCAACCTTCAGCTCTCGGTCAGTCGCGAAGGCTTTGGCCAATGAATCCAGTTGTGGGCTGGTCCAGCGATTTCTGGAATCGACCAGATAGGGATCCGTAAAGATCAGATCTTCCGTGATCTTGCAGAGCTCGACGTTGTCACTAAACAGGATCACTTTCGCTTTCTTTTCGCCGGCGGAAAGAAAGAGATCCGAGGTAAAGAATAGTGTCTTCGCCAGGAAGTCCGTGATCTGGTCGGAGAACCTCGGGTATCGAGTGCTCTGCATCAGCCCGTTCCGGAGAACGATGTGGCTGCCTAGAGATTCCATCACCGTGATCGCGGCTGGCTCCTCGAATGCCAGTATGCGCGGTACGTATTCTTGCGCGACGGCAGCGTGCTCTTCGAGCGCCTTCCTTTCGAAGAAGCTGCGGCGCATCGTCAGCGGCCAGCTTTCGCCCACGCTACGTACATAGGGCAGGGCCTGCTTAACCACGACTTGACCGTCGGGGCCACTAACGAGAAAGACCAGGTTGACGTTGCCGTCCCCGATCTCTTCCACGGTCCAAGCGTCGGGCGTCCCCGCGATTCTTTGATGAATGGCGGCGATGCTCTGGGAACTGAGCTGCGAGATGACCGCAAGCTTTGACACACGCGTATTAGAGCACGTTCGGTACCCTCGACCAAGCGTCCGCGACTCTTCGTCCGCGAGGCTACTTGCGCGCGAGGATCTCGTACTCAAAAGGATCGCCATGACATGTTTCGCAGCGCACGTTTTTCGAGTCGTGTCGCTGGAGCTTGCCGGTAAAGCTTTCAGTCATGTAGCGCGAGGTCGCTTCGGAATTGCGGCGATTGAGGTAGCGATCGCTACCTTGATGGCAAGAGTCGCAGAACAGAGCACCGCCTGCGACAGCGTAGGGGCGCGTGAATTCGTTCCACATCTGAACCGTGATCGACTTCGCCTTCGTCGCGGTACGGTAGTCGCTGGCATCGTGGCAGCCGGTGCAGCCGATTCCGAGCGCCCTCGTGAAAGTGCTCATCAGCCTGCGCCGCTGCCAGGATGAAACCTGGTCGAATACCGGCAGATTCGCCGGATCGAGCTGCATGGCTCGTAGCTCGTCCGCCATTCGCGACGCGACCACTGGTCGCATTTGCGGAGCGTGACTCGCGTGTGCGCCTGGAGGCCGCGGGGCGAGCGCAGTCCCGGACGCACATCCTGCGGCCAGACCGGCGGCGAGCGTCATTGCCACTAACAGCAGCCAACCAACGCGGAAGCGTCGCCGCGAGCGCCTCACGAGCAGAGCAACCAAAGCGCCCGTACAGAGGATGAAGTTATTCGGTGGTGGTCCCACCGGCGAGATTTGCCCGACGCAACCGTACCTCGGAATCGTGTCATCCTGGGCGCTGCAAAGGCCAGACGGGTTGGGATCGTTACCCATCCGTACGGCGTCTACGTCGATGACCCCGTCGGAATCGCTGTCGACGCTGTCGCGCTCCATTGCCGCCAAGGCGTTAGCGAGCGAGCTTTCGTCGAACTCTTGGAGCCCGCGGCTGCGCATCGCTACGCCCCACGGCGTATTGACCGTGCCGCGACCAGTGATCCCGCACAGGTGGCAGATGCGGCACTGCGGGGCCGCAGAGGCGCCGAGGATCCGCTGCACGGCACCCGGGAAATTCGGCGTGGAGTACGCGACGCGCGTGAAGAGCAAGCCGGCCAGCACACCGAGAAGCGGAGCAAGAAAGCGGAGCAACCGTGTCATAGGTAACCGTGCACCTGAGCGACTACTGCGGTCACACGTATTGCGCCGACGGGCGATCCCAGGCTCTGGTCGACGAAGTCAAGCCTCAGGTCGGCGTGAGGAGCGAAGAACCACCATGCGCTGAGCCAATATCCGTACGATTTTGGTCCCCCGAACTCCGGGATACCGAGCTCGCCCGTCGGACCCAGATGCAATCCTTGGATCGGCTCGATGTCGACGCTGAGTACTCCTGCCTGGCCTGCATGATTCTGATCGGGGGTGGGTTGGGAAGTGAACAAGAAGTCCCACTCTCCGCTGATTACCGCCTGGCGAACCGGCGAGTAGCGGGCAAAAGCGCCATGAGCGTGCCGGAACGCTGGGGTGAGGGTAGTCAGATCGAGCTTGCTCCACGTCACCTTGCTCGACACTCCAACGGCAGCCGTGGAATCGAGAGCGTATTCAGCGAATGCCGCATAGCCGCGCGACCGAAAATGGTCGGGTGCCACCGCTAGGTTACCGGCGAGCAACATCGCCGCGCCGCGAAACCGCTGATGGTGGTAGTCGACGTCGACGCCGTAGCTTTGGGACGCATTGGTGTCAGTGCGGGTGAGCGTCCTGACGAACAGCGTGTGCTCGATTGAGCGGAGGCCGTAGGGGATGTTGATACGCCCGGCCCGCAGCAGCCATTCTTTGTGCGCGCCGAGGTCGATACCCAGCCAATGCGAGCGAGAGACGAGCTTTGAGCTCATCGACGTTCCTCGCGTAATGGCAGCCCCGTTGGCTCCTTCGCTCACATAGCCCAACGAGCCGTTGACCCGCCATCTCCCTAGCGAGAATTGGCCGAGAGCATCGGCCTGCATCAGGATGAATCGACTCTGTGCGGAACCACCAGCCGGCATCACTCGCACGTTCGCGTAGCGCACGTCGCCGCCGACAAGCAGGCTGTCAGGTAGGCGGAGGAGCCCGAACAGCGGCTCCGCCAAAGGTCCGGGTTCGCGAAGCGGTGGTGAATCGTAGCGCATGCGCATCAGGATTTCGCCTTGTGCGCGGCCGTAGGAATTGAGCAGGCCACCGCCAGCGGGATCGGCGTGGCAGTTTGAGCACTGCGCGTAGGCGTGGCGGATCATCCAGCCGTAGGCAAAAGCTTTGGAGGGAACCAAAAAGCCGAGAGCAACCACCGCCAGCAGAACGAGGCGCTTCCTCATCGTACGACTACCTGCACATCAAGGCGGTTGGATACCGCACACCCCTCGCTGACCGCCTGCGCGTAATAGGTGTAGGTTCCTGGCGCCGGCGCCGTAAGCGTTGCGGTCCATTGCCCATCCGGGAACCCCTTGCCTTGCTGCCCGCGTCGGGGCGGAGCAAACGCCCGCGCGAGCCCGCTCACCGGCTCGGCTAGAAGAACTTCGTCCGAGAGCGGGTCATTGGCGGCCGACTTAGCCGTGAGCGTGAAACGCAGCTCGCTTCCCTCGCTAGCGTCCGTCGGCGTGACCGCGAATGCGCTCACTGTGGGAGTTGGCCGACCGTTGAGCGCCTCGGCGGTCACGACGATGTCGCTGGTGGTGCTGTCGGTTGCCAGCTTGAATCCATACAAATACCCGTCTAGTAACGTATGTAGTCCGACCCTCCCCTTCGGCACATCCACGCTGAATTTCCCTGCGTCGTCCACCAAGGCCGAGTAGCGATAGTTCGGGTGCGCCTTGGACGGGTCGGGATTCTCGCTGTAGAGATCGCAAAGCTCGACGAAGACGAGCGAGTCAGCGCCAGGCTTTACGCTCTCGCCGGGCGGCGGCGTCTCGTCAATCCCGTATTTGACCATAACGCTACCGCGCAGCGCGGACGTCGCCGAGTCCTCTTGGCCGCAGGTCGTTACGCCGTGTGAATAGCAAGACGCAAGGCCGAGCGACACTCCGGCGATGATGGCGAATGTCGAGATCACGTGGTAACCGATCGATCGCAGCATGCGGACAACGGCCTTAGCACGGGTGGCGATGCGGGCGAAGCTCGACTGCCGCATGTGGTGCCTGGTGCTGGCAGCAACATCGCTCGAAGGCTGCTTCGACGGCGGCAATGCGGACGGTAGCGCGGCCGGAGGCGGAGCGGCCATCGTCGACTTGGGCGCGTGCGTCGACGGAGATCATGATCGTGAACGCTGGGGATCGAATTGTCTGTGTTGCCACCAGACGGAATTCGGCGTGGCAGGTTCGGTGGTCTCCGATTCTGCGGTGAAGACGATCCTCGTCACCGATCCAAGCGGGCGCAGCGCGGAGATGTCGCCCGACTTCTTCGACAACTTTTTCCGCCATCAGAAGCTCACGCCCCCGCTGACGGCAACGATCACCTTCAGCGATGGCGAACGACGCCGCATGAAATCCACGGCCCCGCACGGTTCTTGCAACGCGTGCCACGGCCAATCCGCTCCGATGCTCGGATCCCGTTGACAACAGGTCCGTTGCCACTCCGTTTAAGAAGTGCCGGTCGCCATCTCGATCTTTATGGGATTTTCGGTCGAGAGCCAGACGGCAGAGCTCGGGCAAGCAGTCCTCCATTTGCGGTTTATGCCGCCCCATCGTTTCGGTTACCGGGCTTTGCAAATCGGTTGTGACTCCCGTTCCGTCGTGTCAACCTCGCGCTCCTCGGGCACGGCGCCCTAGGCAGCTGCGAGGTCAGTCTTGACGGAACGCGTGCTAGTAACGGGAGGTGCCGGCTTCATCGGTTCTCACCTCGTCGACGCCCTGCTGGCGCAAGGTGACAGCGTTCGCGTTTTCGACAATCTGACGCTGCAAGCCCACCCAGGTGGCGTGCCTCGGTTCCTGGCACCAGAGGCAGAGCTTTGGCGCGGCGACCTGCGCGATCCGGAAAGCGTCAAGCGTGCGCTTTCGGACATCGACGTCGTCTATCACCTTGGCGGCATGGTGGGTAACGGGCAGTCGATGGTCGAGATTCGCGAGTACATCGACGTGAACGCAGTCGGCACAGCTACCCTGCTTGAAGCCATGGTCGAGCGCCGGGCTCAGTTCCGACGGCTGATTGTGGCTTCCTCAATGGTCGTGTACGGCGATGGCGCCTACACGTGCAGCGAGCACGGCGTCGTGGCCCAGGCGCTCAGGCCCGCCGCGCGGCTGCGGGCCCGCCTCTGGGAGCCTATCTGCCCCCGTTGCGAACGCGAGCTGGTCGCCATCGCGACCTCCGAAGGACATCCACTCCGGCCCACGAGTACGTACGGCATCTCAAAACGCGATCAAGAGGAGCTGTGCCTCACCATCGGTAGGAGCTATGCCATCCCCACCATCGCTCTGCGTTACCTGTGCACCTACGGTTCGCGGCAGGCATTGAGCAACCCCTACACGGGGGTTGCCGCAATCTGGGCGAATCGACTGATCCACGGCAAAGCTCCGATCGTGTTCGAAGATGGGGCTCAAAAACGCGACTTCATTCATGTCTCCGATGTCGTGAGAGCCAACTTGGCCGCCAGTGCCGCGCCCCGCGCCGCGGACTACGAGGCCTTCAACGTGGCAACTGGACAGAGCATTACCGTTGCGGAATTGGCCGGTAAGCTCGCTCTGGCGATGGGGCGCCCCATTTCACCCGACATCAGCGGTGATTATCGCGATGGGGATATCAGGCATTGCTTCGCAGACGTCTCCAAAGCAAAGACGTCGCTGGGCTGGAGCGCAAATGTCAGCCTGGAACAGGGTATCGCGGAGCTAGCCGCTTGGGCTTCGTCGGAGCGGCCCGGCGATGTAGTCGACAGCAGCGATCGCGCGAATCAAGAGTTGAAGGAGCGCGGGGTGATCCACGTCGCCTCGCGGAACTCCGGCGAAACCGCGCCTGGCGCATCTTCATAGCGGCTCGCGCCAGCGTTGCCGAGATCTTTGAATATGCCTGATTCGTCGGCGTCACGACATCCGCTGGTCGCGCCGATGGTTGTTGCGCACGCGACGATCATGGTGCTTTGGTCGACGCTTCGGCACGCACACTACGGCTCCACCGCGTTCGACCTAGCGGCTTACGAGAATATCTTCTGGAACCTGGCGCATCGAGGTGTGCCGTGGGACTCGATCGAGCACCACCACCAATGGTCGAATCATTTCGAGGTGGGGCTGCTCTGGCTCTGGCTGCCTTTCCGGTTCGCCCCGAGCCCCGTCTGGCTTTTTCTGGTGCAGCAGATCTCCTGCGCGGCAGCGGCGCTGCCGATCGAAGCGATGGCTCGGCATGCATCTGGTGATCGGCGAGTCGGCTTGGTTGCGGCGCTGGCG
Source organism: Polyangiales bacterium (assembly GCA_038230915.1). Taxonomy (GTDB): domain Bacteria; phylum Myxococcota_A; class Polyangia; order Polyangiales; family Polyangiaceae; genus PMG-095. The sequence continues at coordinate 8,767 of JBBRMI010000055.1, forward strand.
ACGCTCGTTTCTCCGCAGCTGCTCTTGGCCGAGATCAACGACTTTCATAGTATCACCGCTTGCGCGTTTCCGATGGCGCTCTTGGTCTGGGGGGTTGCCTCTGATTCTCCGCGCCGCATGATCGGAGGCGCGCTCTTGGCGATGTCAGTGCGTGAGCAGATGGGGCTTGCGTTGGCCGCGGCGGCCGTTGCCTGGCTGCTATGCCATGGCTGGCGCAGACGTTGGCCGGTGGCGCTGGCATTCGCCACCTTCGGCATCGGTGGGTTTCTGCTCGAGGTGTTGTGGCTCATTCCCCACTACGCCGACGGTGGCGCCTTTCGGTATGTGAATCAGTACGGCCGGCTGGGGGGCTCGCCAGATGCGGCACTGCGCTTCGCGCTACACCGTCCTTTTCATCTTTTGTTTCTGCCCTTCGAAGGCAAACGACCTCTCTACCTCGTGTTGCTCGCCAGCGGCGCGATTCCGCTGCTGATCGCTTCGTTTCGATCGGCCCGCACTGCAGCCTGGCCGCTCCTCGTCGCGGCGCCGCTGCTTTTGGTGCAGCTGCTGAATGATCGTTCCGTGGTCTGGAGCATCCATTCCCAGTATGGCGCGGCAGTAGTACCGCTTCTGGCCGCCTGTGCGGCTCTGGCGCTTTCGGACACGCGTTGTGTCCGTCCGGACAAGCGGCGCTGGTTCGCAGCTGTCTGGATCGGCGCGACGGCAATCGTGGCGTGCGTCCCGCTCGCCGGAAAGCTCTACGGCGAAGGTCGCCCACTCGACCCACAGTTCTCCGGGTCAAGGCGGGCCACTGCGCTCGGACGAGTGCTGACACTATTGCCGGGTGATGCTTCGGTGAGCGCGTTCGATCGCATCGCCCCTCATTTGGCGCACCGACCTGAGGTGCACAGGTGGCCGGACGGAGAAGACGCCGATCGTTTCGTCGTTTTGGAAGTGGGTGGCATGAGCGCGCACCCGGACGAGCTTGCGATCGCCAAGGCCGCCATAGCTCGGCTGCGAAGCGATCCGAGGTTCACCATTCGCCTCGACGAGGCGGGTGTCTTGCTGGTGGAACGCATCGCCAACGGCGCTGTTACGAAAGCCGCAATTGGTTATGACCTCTGATTCGCCCACTGATGCAACCCTGGCGGTCGTGGCGCGCGCTCCCACACCGGGGAGGTGCAAGACGCGACTCAATCCTCGGCTCAGTCCGCAGGAGGCCGCTACCTTCTACGAGGCGATGCTCCTCGACACGCTCGACGCACTCAGCGAGGTGACCTGTGGTCGCCGAGTCGTGCTCGCGGCCCCAGAAGACGACGGCGTGGCTAGGCTCCGAGAGTTGGTGCCCAGCGTATGGGAGGTGATGACTCAGCGGGGAGCCGACTTGGGAGAGCGGCTGGCCAATGGAATGTGCGACCTTAGCCAGCCGGAGAAGGCGCTGGCGTTGATAAGTAGCGACGCGCCAACAATACCGATTTCAGCCATTTCTACAGCCCTTGCGAGCTTGGGTCGTTCGCCGCGCGCTCTTCTCGGCGCGTGCGAGGACGGCGGCTATTATTTGATCGCCATGAACGTGCTTGAGCTCGGCGTCTTCAACGGCATCTCTTGGAGCACACCGATCGTGGCAGAGCAGACCCGCGCTCGCTTGCGCGAGCTTGCGCTACCCTGGGACGAGCTGCCGCTCGCTATCGATATCGACACTCCCGCTGACCTGGATCGCCTGCGCGCCGAGCTGTCTCGCCGGCCAGGCCACGCGCTCCGGTGCGCGAAGCTGTTGGGAATTCAGACGTGATCGCAGCGGTCATTCCAGCTCTTGACGAGGAAGGCAGCGTGGGTCGCGTCGTCCGCGACCTGAAAGTCAGTGTTGCTGCCGTGATCGTTGTTGACAACGGCAGCGTCGACGATACGGCACGCGTCGCGCGCGAGGCCGGAGCGATCGTGGAGTCAGAGCCACGCAGGGGTTACGGGCATGCGTGTCTCGCGGGCGTGCGACGGGCCCGAGAACTGGGAGCGAGCGTCATTCTGTTCCTCGATGGCGATGGCAGCGACGATCCCGGTGAGGCAGGCAAGCTGATCGAGCCGATCTTGGCAGACCGAGCCGACTTGGTGGTCGGCGTGCGCACACGGAACCCCGCGAATCGAGCGGCCATGACGCCTGTCCAGCGGTTCGGAAATTGGTTCGCGCCTTGGCTCATGCGCGTCCTTCTCCGAGCGCCTTACCACGACATGCCTCCATACAAGGCGATCCGACTCACGGCGCTGGATGCTCTCCAGCTTTCCGACACGGGGTACGGATTCACGATTGAGCTTCTGATCCGCGCGCACGCCCAAGGCCTCAAGATCGTCGAGGTTGACGTCGCGTGCCTGCCTCGCGCCGCAGGTCTTTCGAAGGTCTCGGGAACCGTGGGAGGCAGCGTCAAGGCTGCCTCGAAGATCGTCTACACAATTGGCCGACACGCTCTGATTTCGAAGCGGCAGTCGCTCGGGTAACTCTTCTCAAAGCTGCGCGCGGCGTTTTTGGCGAACCGCGCAGGCGTTGTTCGCGGCGGCCGGCAGCTCACTTCACGATCACCGGCGGCGCGGAGATGCGGTGCAGGTTCAAGCCGCCGGGGTAATAGTACGAGGTCGCAAAGCCGAAGCCCATGACTTGTAGGCCCAGGCCAAGCTCGTGATCGGTCGACAGCTTGTGCACGCCGCCCGTCGCAGCGTCGAGCGGCAGCCGCACCGTCGACCAGCCGCTGGCTCCAATCGCGGACGGCGCGACGGTAATCGGCTTGCCGTCGAGCAGCACTTTCGCGCCGGTCGGCAACAGCACGTCGGCGTAGTTTTCCATGTAATCGATCGGCGCGAGGAAGGTGTAATCCTTGCGGAACTGCTCCGGCGTCACTTCCATGCTGAAGCTCGGATCACCCTGCGACGTCGTCGCGTCGGTGCCCGGCATCTGCAGCACGCCGCCGACCATGAACGAGGCCACCGCGAAGGCCGCGGTGCCCTCGACGACGAACGGCGTGTTGATCATGCAGTGGTCGGCGGTCGACATGCATGACGCCGCTGGCTGCCCGACCGGCAGGGCCGGAATTTGCACGACGTCGCCAGCGTTGATCATGTCGGGCGCGCCGGTGGGCTTGCCTTCGGGATACGTGAGCTTGGTGCCGTCGACGTTACCGTAGATGCGCACCACGTGACCGACGCTCTGGCCAAGCGGGGTGGCCGGCGGCGTCACGATGTATTTCTTGCCCAGCACCTCGCCGGGGAGCACGGTTTCTTCCATGTGGTCGGCGTTGGCGACCGACACGTCGGGCAGCTGCGAGATCGCGTTGAACGAGATCACCTGCACGTTGTGGTCCTTGTTCGCCTGGACGATCGTGCCGCTGATGTCCGCGTTGTGCGTCTGCGGATCCTTGGCCCAAGCCCCGACCAGCTCGACGACGTCGCCGGCGTTCATTTGCAGCTGGTAAGAGGCGCCGGGCATCTTCGCGTCGATGCCGCTGCCCGCCGGACCCGCCGCAACGCACGTGCCGAGATCGGTCGTTGGAAAGATTTCGACGCCGCATTTTGGCCCCAGCTGCACTTGCACGTCGGTGCCGTCTTTGGTGGCAGTGATGGTGATACCGCCGGGCACGGTGCCCCAATCCGTACCCTCGTTCTTCGATGAATAGCCGAAGACACGGTAGCTCTCGGTCATCGCGGTCGACGGAATCAACAGCGAAGCGTCGTTGGTCGCTGATTTGCAGCCGCCAGCGCCGTGCGTGATGCGCGTGCACGCAGCGGCGTCGAGCGTGTACTGGAGCGGATTGAACTGCCAGGCGGTGACCGGCACCGAGCTGACCATGTGGTACGCGCCGCCGTTCACGCGCGACGACGCCGCCAAGCGTCCACCCGAGGTATTCGTGAGCGAGAACTCCGGCCCCTTCAAGTCCATTACCCACTTGAGCATCACGGTCTCGAGCCCACCGGCCTTCACCGTCACGCTCTGGTGAAACCCGGCAGGGCCGTCGACCGTGACCTGCGCGTCGGTCATCGTGCCGTTCGCGACCACCACTGCTGGCTCGAACTCCTGCCATACCGGGTTGGCCGTGACGGTCGGCCAGAAGTCGCAGCCGACATAGGTGTGGCCGAGCGCCGCGTCGGCGCACGTCTCGGGCGTGCCGTCGCCGCCGTCGGTGGCCCCTGCGCCGACGCTGCCGCCGAAGGCCAGGTTGCTGGTACCACCAAGCCCGAGGTTGGGCTGCGCGCCCACGCTGCTCGTCGCACCGTGGCCGGTGGTGGCACCGGAGCCGCGATTCGAGCCGCCATCAGCGCCGCTGGCACTGCAGCCAATCGAGCCAATCAGAAGTGCCGCCAAACAAGCAATGACTTGAAGCTTCATCGGGAACCTCCGGACAACGAACCAGGCCCTTCCGTTGTAGCTCCAACGCCGACGCCTAAGATGGCGACAACTTCTCCGCCTTTTGGCCATTTCTTATCTATCGGAGATGCCCCGCGGGTTGCGGGCGAGCGCGATCTCTACGCCTTTCACGCCTCCGGCAGCGGCGTCCCCGAGCGGCACCTGACCCAGATTTGTCGCTTTTCGCTCGAAAAATAAGAATTTGACCACGGTTCCGGTGGCGTGCGCCTGCGGTGGTACCTTATTTGGATCACCATGCGTGGATCGACCCAAGGCGGTGGGACGAAGAGACGCGAGCTCGGACCCAACCGTATCGGGCGAATTTTCGTTCGCTCCAGTTTGGTATTGTCACTCTGGGGAGTGATTGTCGCGGGCTGCGCGGCGCAGGAGGCCAACGACGTGGTGTCGAACCACGGCGACTCGACGCACGGCGCGGGCACGGCCAACGGCGGCGGCAGCGCGGGCAGCTCGAACACCGTCGCCGGCTCGACCACCGGCGGCAACGCGACTGCTGGTGCGGCTGGGAGCCAAGCCTCGAGTGGCAGCGGAGGCATGGCGATGGCCGGCAGTGGTGGCGCCGCGGGCGCTGCCGGCTCGGGCGGTGTGGCGGGTGCCGGTGGCAAAGGCGGCGCCGGTGGCAAAGGCGGCGCTGGTGGCACGGGCGGCGGTGGTGCAGGTGGCACCAGCGGCGCCGGAGGAACAGCCGGCAGCGGTGGAACAGGCGGCGCGAGCGGCACCAACTGCTCGGTCGTCACCGACTGCGCCGTGCAAAGCGTGTGCGACGCCGGCAAGTGCCGCGCGCGCGGCTGCAATGCCAGCAACTGCGCCTACGATCTGACCAACTTCGTCCTCGGCACGCCGGTCGCGGCCAGCGCGCGTGGGCAAGCCTTCGTGACGTGGGACGCCACCAACTTCAACGTCGACTTGCAGATCCTCGACAAGACCGCAGAAAACGACTCGGCAGACAATTGGGACGACGACTCGGTCGAGATGTATCTCGATCTGAACCACGCGCGCGCGGGCGCCTACGACGCCGACGATTTTCAGCTGATCATTCCGCGCGATCCGGGTACCTTGGTCGGCACCGGCACCAACCTCAACCTTGGCGCCATCACCGTCGTGCGCACCGAGAACGCCAACGGCTACCAGCTCAAACTCAGCGTGCCCTGGAGCGCGTTGAACGGCGCAGGCTCACAGGTCGGTAAGACAATCGGCTTCGATCTCGCCTTGAATGACGACCGCGACGGCGGCCCGCGCGAGACGCAGGTCATGTTGTACGGCGACGAAAACGCCTACCGAGACTCCAAGCAGTTCGGCGACCTCACGCTCTCGCCGTAACGGCCATCGGCAGACGCCTAGGGAACACCCGCCCGCCAAGTTCGGGATTTGGCGAGGCTTTAGCGAGGACCGAAGCGGAGCGTACTCCTGTACGTGAGCATCGGACCGCAGCGAAAACGAAGCCAAATCCCGAAATCGGCGGGCGGGTTCTCCCCTTAGATATCGGTGGCCCCGTAACTGCTCACAAGAGCACGCCGACGTTCAGGCTCAGCCCAACCCAATAGCCATCGAGCGCAATCGAGTCGTGCCCTTGGACGCGACCTTCGAGCGGAAACGAAACCAAACCAGCTTCGGCGCCGAGTTCCGCGACCCAGCTGCCCGAGCGCAGACCAAGCCCTGCGGAGACGAGCGGGCCCCCGCAAGCGCCGGCAACCGTGCCGACCGGCGCCAGCACGCCCGGCGCCGTTTCACCCGAGATGCGCGCGGAGCCGAAACGGTAGCCGGCGAAGAGCCGCGTCGACCAGGCGTCGTGTAGCCCCCAGTAGCCGGCTTGGGCTGAGAGCGTCGTGAGCTGCAAGTGCGCACTGCCGTGCTCATAGGTCCGCTGAGCAACCGCGACGTCGAACTCGAGTCGCAGTCCGAGCTTCGAGAGCCGCAAGTAGTCGACCGATAACCCGCCGCCAGCAAGCGGATGCGCGAAGCCGAAGCTACGCACGGTTCCGAGCGCCATGAGTCGAACCGAGGGAACAGGCGAACGCGGCAGCGGCGGCCGAGCAGGAGGTACACGGACGGGTTCCGGTTCTGGCTCGGCTTGGGGTGAGCGCGCGTTGAGCAGCTCGATCGCCGACAGCGCCAACACGCGCGCACCCACCTCACCCGCGACCTCGGCTGCCGCGAACGCGCGCGCGCGCGGCAACGAAAGCTCGCCACGTCGCTCGACCTGGAGCCGCACGATGTCGCCTTCGCAGGTCAGGCTGACGCGCGCCTGCTGCACACCCGCGCTCGCATCACGCCGCTGCTCGACGTTGAGCAGACGCGTGAGTTGTGGGCGATCCACGCGCGCACACGCATCCGCCACGACCACCTCCACGCTTTCGTCGCGTGGCGCAGCCAAGACCGCGCGCGTGCCCGCCAGGCCCAAGGCCATGGCGCAGAGCTGGGGCACGAACCGCACCGCTACAGCTTACGCAATCGCTGGGCTTGTGGGCCCTCTGGATAGAGCTCGACGTAGCGCGCCGCGAGCTGTCTGGCCCGGTCGGGTTGACTGGCTCGCTGGGCGGCGTCGACTTCGCGCGCCAGCGCGTCAGAGGCCAGCGGACCACGCGGCGCTAGCTGCTGCGCACGCCGGAACGCATCGGCCGCACGCCCCGGCTGCGCCAAATCTTCGAGCAAGACGCGGCCGAGCGTGAACGCCGCCAGCGCCGCCCGCTTGTCGCGCGGGAAGCCATCCGACACCCGCGACAGGTAGCGCGTGGCTTCACCCGGGTGACGACTGAGGCGCGCCACGTCGGCGGCCAGCATCAAGTCACTCGGCTCATCGCGGACGCTCTTGCTGGCGACCGGACCGAGCGCCTTGAACGCGTCGGCATACGCGCCGCGCTTGGCGAGCTTGCGCCAGCTCGACGCTTCCTCTGCCACGTTACCGGCCAGGTCGGATAACGGCTCTGCCGGCGGCTTGCTCGCGTCGGTCGCGCTCGGCGGCGGGTACAGGCCCGACTGGCCGGCAGACAGAAACGCTTCGCCGCCGGTCCATTGCACCCGCACTGCGCCGCGCTCAACCGCCACCCGCGTCAGCAGACCTTGGCGCACCATGCTGAACGCGGTGCCGAGCACGCGCACCTTCACGTCCCCACTCTCGACCTCGAACAGACGCGAGGCGTCGTGACGCACGTCGAAGTGCGCCGCACCGGCGGCCAGCTGCGTGCGCACCAACACCGCGGTTTGCTCCAAGACTTCGAAACGGCTGCCAAGGCTGAGCAAGCTCACGTGCGAACCGTCGGGCAGGGCGAAGTCACGCTGACCGGCGTTCACGACCGCGCTCGCTAACGTCGGCGCGCCGCCAGCAAACTTGGCTGTTTTGGGGCTCCACAGCCAGAAAATAGCCGCCACCGCGACGACTGCCGACACCGCAGCCGCCCCGCGAGCCAGCGCGCGGCGACGCCGCACCGCCAACAGTCGCTGCGGCAACCGCTCGGTCTGCTCGTCGCTCCACAGCGGCGCGACCGACAGCGGGCCTTCATTCAGGCGACGATCAATATCCATGCTCGCCTCCGTCCAGGCGCTGCTTGACGACGGCGTGTGCGGCGGCGATGCGCCGCTTGGCCGTCGCGAGCGAACATTCACACAGCAACGCCGTGTCTTCCAGGCTCTCGCCCTGCACGTGACGCAGCACCCAGGCAACGCGCTCTTTGGCGGAGACACCGTCGAGCGCGCGGTACACCTCGGCGACCATGCGTCGCTCCTCCGGCCCCGCCGACGCATCTGACAGTCGTTCGTACTGCGGCGGCTCGGCCAGATCGAAAACGTTCCACAGCGAGCGCACGCGCAGCTTGCGCATCGAGCTGCGCACGGTCACTGTGGCGAACCAGCTCTTGGCTTGCAGCAGCTGGTCGCGTTTCTTCAAACCCTTGAGCGCCGCGATGAACACGTCCTGCACCACGTCCTCGACCTCGCTCTCGCGACCCAAGATGCGGCTGGCGATGGCGGCGACGTACGGCGCAAAGCGCTTGTACAAAGCTTCAAGCGGAATGTCGGCGGCGCTTTCGGGCGGCGCGTCGCTACGCTGGGGACCGCTCGCGAGCTCACCCGTCGGGAAGTCGAGCACCTGCCCCTGCCCGGGAGCCGGCACCACCCGGAGCGCGGCGGAGGAGGGCAGACGATGCGACATCCAAAGCCTATAATGGCGCAGCCCGCCCGAACGGCTCAGGGCAATCGCTGCGGGGTCATGCTGCCGGCACGCTCGTCCCCTGGACCCATCGTTCCGATTTTACGGGTCTTTTTGGTGGTCACCGGCCTCGGTGCGGGCAGCCTTTCGGGGGCGTGTAGCAGCGGCGAAAGCGGGCTCGTGCTGGGCGACCCGCTCACTCAGCCGCACGGCGGCAACGGCGGCGGAACCGCCGGAGCCGCGGCCGCCGCCGGCTCCGGCGAGCCGCTCGTGGTGGGCGGCTCCAGCATCGCGGGCGAGCCTAGCGTGGCCGGCGCGGCGGGCGACTCGGGCGAGCCGGCATGGGTCGCCGATGCCTGCACACCGACGCTCAGCTTCATCAATCGCGACACCACCGCGCAAGGCCAGCTGTTCACCGACGCCGTGCCCGACCCCTACAAGCTGGTGTGGGACGCAGCGCACGACGCGTGTCGCGTGTTGTTCCGCAGCGCGAGCGAAGTGAAGGCCGTCCCCAAGATTTCTTTGATCGTCGAAGACTACAACGGCATCGCCAAGACGGTCGGCACCGCGCTTCACCTCAGCACGCGCTACTTGAAGACCGAGTCCGATCGCGGCGTCGATTTACGCCAAGAAATTGCCGGCATTTTCCACTTTAACACGTCGCTCATTTATCAGAGCACGGGCAGCGACGCCGACCCCGCGCCGCCCGAGTGGTTGATCGTCGGCATCGCCGACTACGTGCGACTGGAAGCCGGCTATCTCGCCCGTCGCGACCGCGCGAAGGGCGGCTCCTACGACGGGAGCGGCTCGCAAACGACCGCGTTCTTCCTCGACTACCTGGCAACGAAGGACCCGAACATCGTGTACGAGCTCAATCAGCGACTTTTACCCACGGCGGCTGTGTGGACCAGCGACGTCTTCACCACGCTGCTCGGCAGCGACGTCGACACGCTGTGGGCGAGCTACCAGGCGACGCTCTAGGAAGGGGTGAGGAATGAGGGGTTAGGGGTTGGGGCGAGAACGAGAGCTGGCGACGGAAAGCGGGGTTGATTTGGGCGGTAGAATACGTATACTGAACGTATGAGCAGCGCTAATGGAGGCGTGAATTACGAGAGCACCCCAGTGGCTGAAACGGCGATCGGCGAGACCGATTACCGCATCGACGCCGGCAAAGAAGGCACGGCCATTTGCGTGTCGACGCGGCCAACCGGCTCGTGGGATTGGTCCTTCGTCTGCGAAGCGCGTTGGGATGGCAGCGAGCTACGCGCCAAGGTGCTCGAGCGCAGCATCCGCACGGAACTGTCGCGTGCGATCAGCAGCGCGATGCAAGATCTCTAACGGCCAGCGCGAACAGCTCGTCTCCCTGCAGAGCTGGGCGATCACTCGGGGAGTAGCGGCGCGATGCGGCGGGCTCACGCCCTTGGCGACCCGTGCGCTATTTCGAGATGGTCATGAGCGCCTGGATACCGGAGGTCTGCAACGAGAAGGTGGTCGGCACGTTCGCCACGTCGAACGTCGCCTCGTTTTCGGATGCGAACAGCTCGATACCCGTGGTGGTGCCGTCTCGCGTATCGCCGAGCTGCGCCAGCGCGGCTTTCGGAACCGTGCCCGTACCGGCGGCCGCCTCGAAAGTACAAAAGACGTAGGCCGTCGCGGTATCGCCGACGGTCTCGAAGCTGGCCTTCAGGTTGCCGGCGCCGCCAGCGGTCCACGCCACCGTGAGGTCCTTGCTACGGTCGACGTCGGGACATGACGCCCCGCTACACGCCGGCGCGGTAAGCACGATCTCACTAGGTGCAATCAGCTTTTGTGCCTTGAATGCCGGCAGGTCCACGCCGCCCGCGCCCACGAGCACGATCGAATCTCCGCCGCCGAAAAACTGTTTGTCCGCGCTCACCGCCGGATAACCGGGCTGCTTCGACTTGGGAGACCCGGTGCCGAATTCGAGCACGGCTTTCGACGCCCCCGCGCCGGTGACGGTGAGCAGTCCGGCGTCGAGAACGGTGCCAACCGGAGGCGTTCCTGGATTGGCCACGTCCGAGATCGTGCACGCGCTGACCAAACAGTTACCGATGGTCGACGTAGTACACACGATGCCGTTCGCCGGCGCGACCACGTCGGCGTAGCGAACGAACCCGCCCTGCAACGTGTAGTGAAATGCACTCGCAATCTGGCTCTGAACGAGATCGACGTGCCCGTGCGCGGTCGCTCCGAGCGTCCCGGGTGCGCCGCCGGCGCCTTGAACGCTACCGTCGCCACCGGCATTGGCGCCGGCCCCACCCTCGGTGGCCGGAGGTTGACCGCCGACTGCGATATCGCTCGCGCCGGCCGTGCCGGGTCCGTTATCAGCGCCAGCATCGCCGCCGCCCTGGCTGGCCTTGGTGAGATTGCTCGAGCTGCAGCCCAGACACAACAGAGCGCCCACGACTGCAGCATTGGCCCACGGCACGGCGTTGAAATGGATCATGATTTTCTTTCGGTGCAATTGCGCGGCCGACTTCGGCTTCGCAAATTTCGACTCACAAGGGAGGGTCGGGCGTCAGCTCGGTGGTCTCGACGGCGACTGGCAGCGTGAATGCTTCGACCGTTACCTCTACATCGTCTGGGGGAAGGCTGACTGCTACCGAGACGGCGCTCTCGTTGGTGTAGAAATCGCCGGGCAGGCTACTGCGGTAGGGCGAATCGATGCTGGCGGTGTGGTTGAGCTTCAAGAGCCAGATCTGATTTTTGCCTGCGAAAGAGTTGCTGGTCATTGCGAGCACGGCGCCGCCATCGCTCGTGACTTGAAGCGGCATACCGCGGCCGGCGCCTGCCAGGGTACCGCTGTCTACGGAGTCATTGCCGGGGCCGCCGAAGACGTTGAAGGTTCCATCTTGAATCAGCAACACGTCCTCGTTGCCCAGCAGATCGGTCGAAGTGTCAGCGCGGCGCCCGACGACGATGGTGCTGCCGTTGGGACGAACCGCGACGGAGTAGGCGGCGCCGTAGAGCGCGTCGCTCGGTGCACGGTGCAATCTGCTGCCCTCGCCCGCCAGAGCGCCGTCGGCATCGAGCTCGAGCACCGCGCTCGCATAGTAACCGACAGGCGTCGGCGTCGGTATTGGGAAATTGCCATAGCTTTCCCCGACTAAAACATAGTTTCCGTCGGGTTTCTCGATCACGTCGTAGGCGTCGTCGTCACTCGAAGCAAAGCTCGAAGGGCTCGCTCCGCCGTCTGAGTTGTCGAACAGGTTGTCGAGACCGCGTTGCCAGGCGACTGCTCCGTCGGCATCCAGCTTGACGACGTAAAAGTCACTGGCGTCGATTTGTCCGGACAGGACGGCGCCGCCATCACTGGTCGTGCGCACGTGCGTGAAGTGGTCACCGGCGTAGCTGTGGGACCAGACGACGTCGCCCTGCGCATCGATCTTCATCGCCCAAGCTTTGGCCGCCAAAGCCAGCGTTCCCGCCAGCACGAAGCTGCCGTCGGCCTGCGCGGCGATCGACGCGATCTCCAACCCGTCATCGGCCGTGTAGTGCTTGGACCAGACCAGGTTGCCACCGCTGTCCAGCTTGAGCACGCCGCTCGTGCCGGCTACCAGAAAGCCATCGGGCAGCTCAGCCGCTGCGCGTGTCAACCCCTGGTCAGTGCGCTGGTACGCCTTCTGCCAAATCACGTTGCCCAGGGCATCCAAGCGCAGCGCCCAAGTCGACGCGGCGAAGCCAGTGACGCCGTCGAACAAATCGCTTTGGCCGAGCACGAAATAACCACCGTCGGAAGCTTGGAGCACGGCCTGTGCCGTCTCGCCCGGGCTGCCGGCGCGTCCAAAGGTGCGGGCCCAGGTCAGCGCCGGTCGCGGAGCCTTGGGATCCTGGTTACAGCTGTCGAAGCTTCCGAGCGGATAGCGCTTCTGGAATAGTGTCGTCGAATAGTCGGCGAGGAACTGTATGCCCGCCGTGGCTGTCAGGCCAGCGTCGACGGTACCGACGACGCAAACTGGTGGTGCCTGAATACTGGCAGCAGCCTCGACGAAGCCCTGCACCCCTGCGTACGGGCCGAGGGCGCCGTAGAGCAGCACCTCGAGCTTCGGTCCTGCCCAAGCCGTGAGGCTTGCGCTAGCCCCGTACGTGGGCGGCTCTGCGTCGAAGTTGCTGTCATCGTCCGAAAAGCCGCCGAACGTGCCGTCGTGATAGCCGACACCCGCCGTGAAGTGTGCTCGCTGCGTGACGCCCGTCGCGAAGTCACCCTGAATGCTGCCGTTGATGTTGGCTTCCAGCGTGACGCCGGGCGTGAACACCACCGGCAAGTTGCCAATCTGGACAATGATGGGGGAAAACGCGATCGAACCCAGCGTTAGCGTCTTGTCCAGTTCCGCGCTGCCGTGACCGAGCAAATTGGCCGTGAACGTATCCTTGGCCTCGAAGGTTAGACTCAACTCTTTGAGCTTGAACGCCGCGAAGTCGAAATTCAGATTCAAGTCGACGCTCGAATCGAGTGCCAGCGAGCCCTCCAGCGAGATCGCGTTTTTGCCCGAGCTCCCGAACGAGAACGGAAATGAAATGCCCAGCGCTTGCTGCTCGATGCCAAGTCCGCTCGAATTGTCGAGGCTGCGCGTCGTCGAGGACTCATGCGGGTTGAGGAGCGCGCTGAGGCTGATGTGCAATTCGTCGAAGGCGTCGCCCAGCTCCGCCGCGCGCGCGCGGACGACCAGCCCAGCATCGGCCGCAGCGACATCTTCGACTTTCAACAACGCTCCGTTCGGAGTTTGCGTGGTAGAGCCAACGATCAACACGTCGCCTGCAGCGAGCTCGTCCAGCACCGGGCTCATGGAAGCAAACACGAGCTCGGACACATGATGTACGACGTTGACGCTGCGGAGCGCCGCGGCACCCGCCTTGTCCAGCACCTTGGCCCTTGCGGCCAGCACGGCGCTCCCACTGCCCTGCGGCTCAGGGTCGGGAGTTTCGGGAGGCTGGCTGCTGCTACACCCGGCGAGCCAAACCGCCCCCACCACCCCCAACCCCTGCGCGAGCCCCGAGCGCCGCGCACGCATCGTCATGCTTTGCAGAGCTGGCCGCATTCCAGCGAAAAAATCATGCATGATGCGACTGCAGCTGGCCCGCTGAGCCATGGGCGTTTTGTGCTTCTCGGCTGTTTGCACGGGACCTCGCCCTTAGTGCCAGCGAGCGGGTCTGCCGTTACAAAGAATCGACGGCGGGGTGGACGAGGTGATACTCACCGACCGTCGCATCGCCAGAGAGCAGCCGGATTCGCGACACCGGCGCGACTTGTGCTACGTGGCGGGAGCACGCGAGTACGACCTCCCCGCTGATGCGATTGAAAGGCACAGCAGGCATCAGAAGAAAGCGCGCCCCTTCCGGACTGCAGATCTCTAGGTCCACTTGCTCGACGGCGGATAAATCTGCATGTAGGACGAAGACGACACCGCCCAACGAAGGGTCCATGGGACTCGTCGTCGTGGACCCGGCCGCAACGTGCGTCACCGTGATCCGCAGGCCGCGTGCCTGGAAGTCTGACAATTGTTCCGGCGTCGGGAGCGGCGGCACGCTGTACATCGCCTGCGCGATCCGAATTCCTTGTGCGATGCGGGCGAACCGCCGAAGGGAATCGTCGCACGCGCCGCACTCGAAGACGTGATCCTCGAGCGCAGCCGCTTCGCTTTCGGAGAGGTCATCGAGCCAGAACCGCGCGAGATTTTCGGCAGGGATCGACAAGGCGCACTTCATTTCGCACCGCCGTGCTGGCCGTCGACGCACGACCGGAGCTGGACCAATGCCCGGTGTCGAATGACTCGTACATTCGCGCTCGTCAGGCCAACCGTGGTGGCGATCTCGTCGGAACTATGGTCGTCGTAGAACGTCATGCCGATGATGCGCCGATCGCGTTCGGCCAGCTTTTCAAGGCAATTCAGCAGCGCTGGCATGTCCAGTTTCCAGACCTCGGGCCCGGGACACACGTTGAAGGGTTCGCCGATCGCATCCTTGAGGCCGCGGCGCGCTCGCTCGCCGCGGCGCACGCGCGACACCAGATAGCGACTCGTGCCGAGCGCGAAATGGCTGATTCGCGCGAGGTCTTCGACCTTGCCCTTGCGCAACGCATCGACCACCAGAGCCAGCGCCTCCTGCATCACGTCGGCCGCGTCCGCATAGGAACGCAGCCGGCGAAGCGCGTACAGGTGAATGCGGGGTCCGAGCAAGCGGCACAAGCTTTGCTCCGCGTCAGCACCGGACTCCCCGCCGTCGCGGACCGCGCGCGCCAAATGCTCCTCGCGGTGCGCGTCATCCATCAGCGCCATCGTAGCAGACGCCGCCACCGCCTCAAGCACTGTCTCACCGCTGGAAAAATCGGCGCAGGCTCATCTTTCCGCAATCGGGGTCAAACACCACCGCAACACGCCACGAAGTGACTCCTGGTACGGTGGGCGTGTGCCCACGGTCGACGTTGTAGTTTTTGGAGCTGGGTTCACTGGCGGCAAGGTTTGTGAAGCGGCGCTCGCGCGCGGGTTGACAGTGCTGGGGGTGGTGCGGAGCGAGGAGAGCGCGGCGGCGTTGCGGGCGCGCGGTGTGGAGGTGACGACGGCCGACGCGGCGCTGGTAGCGCGGCACGCGGTGGGGCCAGCGACTCACGCGTTGGTTACGTTTCCGCCAGCGGCCGCGACGGATGCCGCGCTGGCGCCGCTCTTGGCGGAGGCGCGTGCGGTTTCGTACCTGTCGACGACGGGCGTGTACGAAAACTTGGAGGGAGTGATCGACGATGCGACGTCGCTGCCGGCGCAGCCTTCGCCGAAGTATGCGGGCGTATTGGCGGCGGAAGCGCAGTATCGCGCCGTCGGCGCCGCGGTGC
Source organism: Polyangiales bacterium (assembly GCA_038230915.1). Taxonomy (GTDB): domain Bacteria; phylum Myxococcota_A; class Polyangia; order Polyangiales; family Polyangiaceae; genus PMG-095. The sequence goes on from JBBRMI010000055.1 coordinate 24,139, forward strand.
TGCGTTCGCCTGGCATCTACGGCACCGAGCGAGGTATCCACGTTCGCTTGAAGCGTGGTGATTTCAAGCTTTCCGGCGACGGCAGCCGCTACGGCTCGCGCATCCACGTCGAAGATTTAGCCGAGTTGCTCTTGGCCAGCGCCACCACCCCAGGTGAAACCTTGGTCGTCGGCGATCTTGAGCCCTGCCGCCAACTCGACATGGTCAAGTGGCTGTGTGCGCAACTGAACCTGCCCCTCCCCGCTTCGGCTCCGCTCAGCGAAGTCCACGAGACACTCCGCCGCAATCGCCGGGTAGACTCCTCTCGAGCCCTGCAGCGGCTTGGCGTAACCCTGCGCTTTCCAACCTACCGCGAAGGTTTGGAGTTAGCAGTTTAACAGCTAGCAGCCATCCAACGTCTGCATGGCGCTCAGCTGCGAGGTGCCGAACCGCAGAACTGACGTTTTTGCGCCACGGTGCGATAAGAACCGTCCAGAGGTGGGAACGGTCCCCGTGCTACTTTGAGGCTGAATCCCATGATGAGCGACCTCGAGAGGCAAGCCGCGAGCCTTTTTACCGTCGGTTTCTACGGCAAAGCCGTCACGGACGACCTCAAAGGCCTGCTCGCGCGCGGCGTAGGCGGGGTGATCTACTTCGCGCGCAACGTCGGCACCCCCGAGGAGGTGCTGGAGTTGAATCGCGACATCAAAGAGACCGCGGGCCGTCCGCTGCTGCTCGCGATCGACCAGGAAGGCGGCCCAGTCGCGCGGCTGCGCAGCGGCTTCACCGAGATCCCGCCAATGCGCGCGGTCGGCGCCACTGGCAGCGCTGTTCTCGCGCGGGAGCTGGGCGGGTTGATCGGTCGCGAGCTGCGCGCGGTCGGCTTCGACATGAACTTCGCGCCGGTGCTCGACATCGACACCAACCCTGCCAACCCGATCATCGCGGCGCGTTCGTTCGGCCGCACGCCAGAGCTGGTCACCGAGCTGGGCCTGGCACTGGCAGCCGGCTTGCAAGAGGCGGGCGTCGCCGCGTGCGGCAAACATTTTCCAGGCCACGGCGACACCAGCCAGGATTCGCACCTCGAGCTGCCGCGACTACCGCACGCCATGGATCGCCTCGAGCGCGTCGAGCTTTTGCCGTTCAAGGCTGCGGCCAAGGCCGGCGTCGCTTCGTTCATGACCGCACACGTGATCTTCGAAGCCGTCGACTCGAAGTATCCGGCGACGATGAGCCGCGCGGTTTTGACCGGTATTTTACGCGAAAAGCTCGGTTACGACGGCATGGTCGTCACCGACGACGTCGAGATGAAGGCGATCGCCGACAACTACGGCGTCGAAGAAGCGGTACTGCTCGGCTTGAGCGCCGGCGTCGACCATTTCTTGTGCTGCCACACCGCGGCGCTCGCGCACCAGGCGATCGATGCCATCGTGCGCGCAGTGCAAACCGGCAAGCTGAGCCAGCAGATCCTGGACACCGCCACGCGTCGCTTCGAGAGCGTGCGCTCGCGCTTCGGCAAGCCGGTCGGCACGCCCGCTGGTCTCGCAGCGCTGCGCGCTCCCGAGCACCTGGCGTTGGTCGCGCGCATCTTGGGCAGCGTGGATGCCAAGCTGGCCGAGGTCGGCAAAGATCCGACGGAAGTCATGGAACAGATCCGCGTCGAGCGTGAGCGTGCACGCTCCTCCGCCGGCTGAGCGGCTCACAGCGGTTGCAAGGAAGCGGCGCGGCACGCGAACGCCCGCGTCTCGAGTCGTGACGCGGCCAAGTACGCAACCACCAGGCTCTTGCCCGTCCAGCCCGCGCGCGCTCCGCTCGGCAGCAGATTGGCCGGCAAAATCGGCTGCAAATCGGCGCGCGGCTCGCGCAACGTGACGCTGAAACGGCCTTGGCGCAGCTCGGCGTGCTCGGGTGTGCAGGTGACCTGCAGCGCATCGATGTAGCTTGGCTCGACCTTCTCGTCGGTCAACGGCACCGGCACCGCCTTGCGCTTGCCGTGGCAATCACCGACCAGCCACGGCCGACCAGCGACGTCGAAGGTACCGAGCGGCAGGCAGCCTTTGAGCAGCGGCTCGGCCCGAGCGTACGCGGGATCGTACTGGATGCTGAACATCGTCGTGACCGGATCAGCGCCTTCGCGCGTGCAAACGCCGTAATGAAAGCGCCCCGCCGACACCCCGAGCTCGACCGAGTGCGAGGCGCACGGCACCGGCACCGAGAGCGGCAACCCAGTCGTCTCCGCTGCGCCCGCCCGCAGCCTTCGAAACGTGAAGCCCACGCACGGCGCCGACTGGGGCTCGACACACGGCGCCGCGAGCCCACGCCACATCAACAGCGCCCGCTCGCGCGACTGCTCGGCGGCGATCGCGATGTTGCCGCGCGCCGACTCCGCCGACAGCGCCGCCGGTCCCAAATCCACCAGCGCAGGCCGCGCCGTACCGACCAATACCGTCGCGACCGCGCGTGCCTCGTCACGGCCCTGCTCGACCCAAGCCAACGCCAGCTGCTCGCCCAGTAGCGTGGCCGAGAGATCGGTCACCTTGCTCAGCGTGTGAGCGGGCAACGGCAGGCGCTTTGCCGGAGCTTGCAGGGTGCCGTCCTGCGCGAGCTTGGCCTCGAACAGCCAATCCGCCCCCTGGCGAGCGCTGGCCCACAGTAGGCTGAGCCCACTCGGACGCGCCACCAGCTCGAACGCCGAGGGCGAGCTCAGCTCATCCGCGGCGATCACATGCGGGGCGCCCGAAGCCGGCTGGAGGCTGGGATCGGGACTCGTGGCGGTAACGGTGCTTGACGCTTTGCGACAAGCACCGCTCGTCGCGATCGAGAGCGTGACCAAAGCAAGCCAGCACAGCCGGCGCTGGCGCTCAAACATCGCGAACGATAGAGGAAGGCTAGGAAGCAGCGACGGCAACGGAACAGCGTTCTAATGCGAGAGATTGGCGGCGGGAATGCTCTGCTCTCCAAATCCCGGACCAGACCAACCGACGCTGAAGACGTTGGCGCCCTTATCGTCGTTGGCAAAGTAGTCGATCGTGATCTCGTGCTTGCCCACCGCGAGCGCGATGTTACCGGTGCGCTTGGTGACGTTGCTGCCGTCGTTGCGGGTGGATTCGGCTACGGTTTGCGTGCCGATTTTGAGCCGCGCGCCGTCGTCGGTATCGACGAAGAACGTGTAGATGCCTTCCTGCGCGATTTCGACGTAGCCGTGCAGCCGCAAGGCGCGGGCGTTGTCGACCGTGAGCGCCGGGGCGTAGGTACCCACCGTGGTCGCGATTCCGGTCGCCGTTGCCATGTTGCCAAGGCTGAGGTCAGCCGGCAACCAGGTCAACGTTGCATCGCCGTAGTCAGAGTAGTCGAGGCCGGGCGTCGTGGCCGCCGGGGCGTCCTCCGCGCGGTCGTCGGGCGAGTCGCTAGTTACCCACAAACCGACGTCCGAGTAACGGCCGCCGTTGGTATTTAAGGTGTGAACCGCGATCGTATTTTGGCCCTTCACCAGCGCCTGGATGGCAAGGTCGCTGCCCATGTAGTCGCCGTACTTATTGGTGTAGCCGTATAGATCGGCGGCGATCACGCCGTTGACGAAGACTTGCGTTTCTTCGTCGTACATCGCCCGCACGATCAACCGCCCGGTCGGCTTTTTGTCGAGCGTGAAGGTGGTGCGTAGCCAAATCTCGTTGAAGTTGAGGTGAGTGCGGATCCGCGCGCCAGCGTCGCCAGTCTCACCGATGCCGGCGGGCGCCGCGGTCCACGCGGTATCCTTGAAAGCTGGATCGATGAACTGCGCGGGGGGCGCGATCGTCGTATAGCGAAAGATCTGCGCGTCTTTCAGGTATTCGGGTGTGACCTCGAATTCGGAGGCTTGGATCAACGGCACGATCGCGCTCGTGGCGATCGTGTTGGCGTCGGACACCGATTTGGCGACAACCTTGTTGATTTGGCGATCGTAAGTGACCAGGCCGTCGAGCTCCCCCTCGACGTCGGTCAACTGACGGTAGATCGACGTCGAAAGCCCCGGGCGTACCGCGAGGCCACGCGCGCGCCGCGCCAGCCTCACGTAACGATCGGTGTCCAGCGCGGGTTGGGCCGCAGCGCCGGTGCCGGCGTAGGTGTGGTCTTGAATCGCGCGCGTGAACGACCCGTACTGGCCGAGCGCGACGGCCCGCTTGTCCGGCACCGGACACGTCACAGCGCCGCTATCGGGACGGTCACGGATATCGCCGCTGCCGTCGTCGCCGACGCCGCTCGCGCCGATCACCAACTGGGTCGTGGTGAGCGCTTTGACGCTGTCCACCAACTTGGGCACTTCAGCGCCCTTTTGGCCCAAGTCCGCTGTAAACAGCGACCACACAGCTAGACTCGGGTGCGCCTTGCGAGCATCTACCATCGCGGACAATTCGGCGCTGAACACCATGCGGGCGGCCTCGGTGGTGGTCACACCCGCCGGAATGTCTTGCCAAACCAGCAGACCGAGCCGATCAGCCCAGTAGTAGAAGCGCTCCGACTCCAGCTTTTGGTGCACGCGGATCGTGTTGAAGCCCAGGCTCTTGACGAGCGTGAGATCGGCTTTCAACGCCGCGTCGGTGGGCGGGGTGTACAGCCCATCAGGCCAATAACCTTGGGCCAACACGCCAACGCCGACGAACGGAGCGTCGTTCAGCAGCACCTTGGTCACACCCGCATCCGCGCCGAGCGCGACTTTGCGTAGACCCAAGTAGCTGTCGGCAGTGTCGACCACCGCGCCGCCCTGCTCGAGCTCGAGCGTAACGTCGTAGAGGAAGGGCGAGTCGGGGTTCCACGGCTTCGGCGACGGCACCGTCACCTCGAACGCGGCGCCTTCCTTGCCCTCCGCGCGCGCCACCTCAGCGCCGTTGTCGAGCACGATCGCGCGAAACTTCGCGCCCTTCGCGGCGCCGCTGAGCGTGGGCGTGACCGTCACTACGCCGGTCTTGGGGTCACCGTCGAAGCTGACGTCTTGGATGCTGAGCGTCGGCACCGGCTCGATCCACACCGACTGCCAGATGCCGGAAACAGACGTGAAGGTCACGCCGGCGGTCGGGACCCGCGCCTGCTTCCCGCGCGGCTGCGTGCCCGAGTCGGCGGGATCCGCCACGCGCACGGCGATGTCTTGCTCGTCGGCAGTCGCCAGCTGATCGGTAATGTCGACGCTGAAGCCGTCGTAGCCACCTTGATGCGTCACGACTTCGGTGTCGTTGATGCGCACGCTGGTGTCCCAGTCGACCGCGCCCAAGTGCAAGAGCACGCGCTGGGTCCGCCAGGCTGCGGGTAAGGTGAAGGTCCGGTGATACCAGAGGTAGTCGTCAGCTTTGATCAGCGCGCCTTGCACGCCCGACAACTGCGATTCGAGCGGAAACGGCACGAGCAATTTGGCATCGGTGAACGGCGGTGGCTTGGCGCCAGACGAGGCGATCGCATAGTCCCAAAGGCCGTTCAGCGTCGCCCAGACATGCCGCGTGAGACGCGGGCGTGGGTAATCTTGGTGCGTCTTGGCTGGGTCGACGTCGGCCGCGAACCGCGTCTTGAGCCCTGCGCCCGCAGCCCAATTGCCCGTCGGGGTGCCGACCGAGACAGGTTTGCCCGGATGGTTACCGCCGGTGTCTTCTTCGCCCGCGCCGCCCACGCCGACGCCGCCGTCCGCCATGGTTTGGCCAGCCATGCCCGTGGTCATCCCGGCGTTACCGCCAGTACCAACCCCAACACCAGCCGTGGCACCGGCTCCGGCCGAGCCAGCTTTGTGCCCACCGATGAGCTCGGAATCAGGCGGCGCCAGCAGACTGCAACCGAGCGGCAGAGCCACCGACAAGCCCAGTACCACGGTGCGGCCGCGTCGCCGCGCCCAGACTGAAGAACGACGACTCACTAAAAGCTTCCTCTCACGCCAACACTACCGTCCCGCCAAGCGCTGCCGCTCGGTTCAGGCGTTGCGCTGAAGTAAAGATAACCACCCGCACCCAGCGCCACGACGCCAACGCCGAGCGAAACATCTGCCAGCAAGTAGCGTAGGCGCATCTTGTCGACCTGCGCACGGGTGCAATCCGGCTTGCAGCCATCCATCGCAGACTGGGCCGATTTCCCTGTGATCGCGAACGCCGCGAAGCTGCCGAGCGCCGCTACGCCCACGCCAGCCAAAACGTAGGCGGCGACCGGCGGCTTCTTGGCGTGCACGGCGGGCGGCGGCTGCTCGGGCGCGGCCGCGGCTTGCTTCGGCTCACGGCGCAGCTCGACTCGGCGATTCTTCTCGCCTTGCGCGACCACCACCGTCTGCTTCTGCTCGAAGCCGTCGGGCCAGGTGTAGACGATGTCGTGGCTGCCTGGGTCGAGCGTCGTGGCTAACCCGGTCAGCTTGTCGAGCAGCGGCTGTGAATCGACCGTGACCTTCACGTCGGTCGCGTCGTTGCCGTCGGCGTCGACGGCGGCGAACACGACGCTGGCCGAGAAGCCTTCGACCTCGGCCAGGAACGCTACGCACTCGCTCTGAATTGCGCCCGGACACGCGGCCGCCGAGCAGCTGATGAAGTCGGCCTTGGCGCTCTGCAGCCGGCCAGCGTTTTTCTCGGATTGACCGTGCGAGTGTGCGGCCACACACGCCGCCACGTCAGCGCGCGCCTGGCCAGCGGCGAGCAGCGTGCTCAGCGGCAAAAGCGTCGCGGCGATTCGCAGACGGGCACGCGAGGCTCCACGACGAAACTGACTCTTGCCGATCACTGGAAACATTCTGGCTTGAAGTGCTTGATGCCGTCCTTGCCGATATCGAACGGCGGATTGCAGTTCTTATTCGTGTCGGGCTTGAGTGGCGTCGCGGCGGCGTGCTTCTGACGGTTGGCAACCACGGGGGCGGACGGACGCGGCGTTGCTGGCGTTTCCGGCGTGAGCGCCCCCACCTGCAGGGGCGGCGGGTCGGCGGGAGGAGCCGCCTTGCGCTCAACGGCCGGCAGCGGAGCCGCGACCGCGGGCGCGACTTGAGCAGCAGCGGCCGGACCTCCAGCTGCTGGCATGCGGCGCAGCCAGCCCCAAGCGCCCACGATCACCAGTAGCGCGGCGGCCACGACGATCGCAGCCAGCCGCGTGCGCCGGGTCGCCGGCGTTGCCGGCACGACTCCGAGATCAGCCGAAGACAAAGCGGTGCGCGTCTCGTCACTGCTCGACAGACGCGGGAAGCCGGACGCGAACGCTGGGCGCACGTCCGAGCTGGTCGTCTGGCGCTCGACGTCCGAGACGGCGCGCGCGCGGTCAGCCAGGATTTGGTGAGCGCGTTGCTCTACCCAATCACCGACCTCCATCGAGCCTGCTGGCGGCACGGCGTCGGCGAGCGCGATCGCCATCTCGCGCGCGGTCGCAAAGCGTTCGGCCGGTTCGCGCGCCAACGCGCGCTGGACGATCGGCTGCAGGAAGCCGGGCACCAGCGCCAAATCTTCCGGCGGGATGCCTTGCCAGTTCAGGACGCGCGTGATCGTCGCGTCGCCGCGCGCCAGCAGCTTACGGCCGACGACCGATTCCCACAGCACGACGCCGGCCGCGAAAATATCCGCGCGCCGATCCACGTCCTCGCTCTGCACCTGCTGCGGGGACATGTACGACAGCTTGCCCTTGATTTTGCCGGCCTGCGTGGTGTGCACGCGCGAGGCGGCCTTGGCGATGCCGAAGTCCACGACGCGCGCCACGCCGTCGACGCCGACCAGAATGTTCTGGGGCGAGACGTCGCGATGCACGATGCTGAGCGGCTCGCCGCGATCATCGGTCGCTTCGTGAGCGGCGTGCAGGCCGAGCAACGCTTGAGTGTTGATGCTGCTGGCCACAGCCAGCGGCAGCGGGCCCCCGCGCAACAGCTTGCCGAGCGACTCGCCATGGATGTAGTCCATGACGATGTAGAGCTCGCCCTTGGCGGACGCCACGTCGAGCGCGGTCAGCGCGTTGGGGTGGCGAATGCGCGCCGCAATCCGCGCTTCGTCGAGGAACATCGACGAAAATTCTTCGTCCTTGGAGAACTGCGGATGCAGACGTTTGATCGCGACGGTGCGCGTGAAGCCAGCTGGTCCCACGAGCCGCCCGAGGTGCACGGTCGCCATGCCGCCCGCTGCGATCTCGTCATAGATCCAATACCGCCCAATCGCTTGGGGTGCGCGCGGCTCGGTCGCCGGCTGTAGAGCACGGGTATTAGAATCCACTGAACCCATCATGATGGATGACTCGCCCCAGCACAGCAATACGTCGCAACTCGAGCCGCAATTCAGCGCGGGAGTAAGTTACTGGTCGGAGCCATAGCCTTCCGGCCACCGGCGTTAGTGGCGGCTTTCCTCGCAGATTTTAGAGCTATTTCCGCGCTCGCGTCAGACGGTCAGTATGCCCATGTACGACTCGTCCCGACAACGACGCCGCACGGCTCGCAGAATCGAGCGAACAGGAAGGCGGAGGAAGGCGGGAAGGCGGGAAGGGCGAGAACGAGAATTTTTGGTTGAGTCGTACGGGCAAAGACCGTCGCAACAGGTCAGCGACGTGGCTTCAATCGCACGCTCGAACAAACAAAACCTTCCCGCCTTCCCGCCTTCCTGTTGTCTCGCTGCTCGATCTCGATCTTGATCTCGCCCGCTCGATGACGCTCGGCCTCTGAGGTGGCAGGCCGAGTTTTCGTTTGGGGCGACCCCGCCCAGCTGGGCGGGGAACTCGGCCTACCTACCCTTCAGGGTTCTCGGTGATCAGCTTCACGAGCTCGTCGGCGCTCAGCTTTTCTGCCTGCGCGCCGCCGTCCAGCAGCGTGCGCGCGAGGCTGCGCTTCTTGGCGTGCAGCTCGACGATCTTCTCTTCGATCGTGTGCTTGGTGATTAGTCGATACACGGTCACGCGGCGCGTTTGACCGATGCGATGCGCGCGGTCGGTCGCCTGCGATTCGACCGCTGGGTTCCACCACGGGTCGAGGTGAATCACGTAGTCAGCGGCGGTCAGGTTGAGACCAAAGCCACCAGCCTTGAGGCTGATCAGGAACAAGCTCGCGCTGCCATTTTGAAAGGCATCGACGCGCTTCTGGCGTTCGGCTTGCGGCGTCGAGCCGTCCAGGTACTCGTACGTGACGTACCGCTCTTCCAGCTGCTCGCGCACCAGCCCCAAAAAGTCGACGAACTGGCTGAAAACCAGCGCACGGTGGCCGTTTTCCCGCAGCTCCTCGACCAGCTCCAAGAAGGCTTGGATCTTCGACGACTCCAGCTCAGCGTCCGGGAAAACCAGCCGCGGGTGGCAGCAGAAGCGGCGCAGGCGCGTGATCTCGGCCAAGACCTCGATCTTGTTCTCGCGCTTGCCCCACACCGTAAATAGTTTGTCGTGGATTTGCTTGCGCAAGATGGCGTAGCGCGCGGTCTCGTCCGGCGAAAGCTGGACTTCGTGCGACAACTCGGTCAGCGGCGGCAGCTCTTGCAGCACGTCACGCTTCAGGCGCCGCAGCACGTACGGCTGAATCACGCGCCGCAGCAGCTGCTCGGGAGTCTGTCCGCCGTCCCGCTCGATCGGCTTGACGAAGCGGCGATTGAAATCGGTAAAGTCGCCGAGCAGCCCGGGATTGATGAAGTGAAAAATGCTCCACAAGTCGGCGGCGTGATTTTCGACCGGTGTGCCGGTGGCGGCGATGCGTTGCTTGGCTTCGAGCCGAAACGCCGCCTGCGCGCGCAACGACTGCGCGTTCTTGATGAACTGCGCTTCGTCGAGCACAGCGGTGCCCCAACTAAGCTCGGTGAGCTTGGCTTGGTCTTGCTGCAAGAGCGCGTAGCTGCACACGAGCAGCTTGCCCTGGCCGTCTTGGCGCAGCTCTTCGAGTAGCTCGGCGCGGCCGTCGCCGGTGTACTCGAGCACCTTCAAATCCGGCGCGAAGCGCGCGGCTTCGCGCGCCCAGTTGCTGCAAACCGAGGTGGGCGCGATCACCAGCGCCGGGCCTTCGGCGCGCCGTGTGAGCAGCAGCGCCAAGATTTGCACTGTCTTGCCCAGGCCCATGTCGTCCGCGAGGCACGCGCCCAGACCGAGCTCGGTGAGGCGGGACAACCAGCGAAAGCCGTCGAGCTGGTACGGCCGAAGCTCGGCGTTCAGCGTGGTCGGCGCGTCGAACGTCGAGTTGGCGACGCGTTTCACGCGCTCGAGCCAGCTACTCGCGTCGTCGTCGAGCTCGAAACCGTCGCCGGCAAGCTCGTCGAGCGCCGCCAGCGCGCCGGCGTGAACCCGAAGATCGCCCTTCGGCTTGGCGCGGCCGGCGCTGGCCTGCAGCGCGGAAATCACGCGTCGGATGCGCTCTTCGAGCTCGACGTAGTCGCCGTTCTCCAGCCGCACGAAGCGACCGCCGGCCAGCGCTGGGGCGTGCACCAGCTCGTTCAGCGTGACCTCGCTCACGTCGTCGACGCGTAGCCCTCCGGTCGCCAGGTACCAACCCTTGTTGACCTTCAGCCGCCCGCGCAGCGCCGAGCGACCGTCGCCGCGCAGCCGCATGCGGTTGCTCTCGGGCCATTCGAGCTCGTGCTTGACGCCGCAGGCGCGCAGCTCCGAGAGCAGCACCAGCACGCCCTCTTCACCCAGCACCCAATTGTCGACCTCGTGCTGCGGACGGTCTTGGTCCAGCTCTTCCGCGGCGCGGGCGAGCTTTGCACACGCCGCGATCAGCTGGTCGACGGCGGTGCGTTCGCGCTCGAAATCGCGCTCGCAGCGCAGCCGTTGCCCAGCGCCAACGAAGCTCAGGCTCACCCGACCGATGCCGGCCACGAAAAACCGCCCCTGACTGCCGAACGGCCGCACGCCGGCTTGCGCCTGCCAGGCGCCGGCGTGCAGCGCAAAGCGCAAACACGGCGTCGAGTCGGCTTCGACCAGCCGCTCGGCGCCGAGCTCGGGGCTCTGCACGTCCACGCTCTGCGACAGCTTGCCGAGCACGCGCAAGACTTCGGCTTTCTGCGCGCTGGGCACGCGCACGCCGTGCGGCAAAACCCCGATCACGCGCTGCATGGCTTCGGTCACGCGGTACACGACGAGGCGGTCTTCGCCCTGCGGCACCACGTTCACGCCCAGCTTGGCCCCCGCCGGCTCGACCACGATCCGGATGTAGCCGGCGTCTTCCTCGGCTTCGACGCGACAGCTGCCGCGCACCACCTCGACCTGCGCGTTGCCACGGGCGCCGTTCTGGACGCGCGGATGACCGATCAGCCGCTCGGCGGCTTCCGACGAAAATTCGCGTCGGCCCTCGACCAGCTCGCGCGTCGCATCCAAGACGCTTTGGTCTTCACTCGGTAGCTGCTCGCGAAATTGGTACAGCTCGCTGAGCGACAGGCGACGCCCAGCGCTCCAGCCGCCGCTGTCGGTGCGCAGCTCCGCGAGCGCCGGTCGGCTCAGCCCACCGTCGGCCATGTCGACGAACCAGACCGCACGCAGGCTGGCTTCCGCCGCCTCGGAGGCGGTGTCGGAGACTGCGGCCAACGCTTGCAGCGTCTTTTGCCACTCGGGCTTCGGCGCGACCAGCTCCCACAATGAAAGCGCGCTCGGATCGAATCCGGCGGCGCCGCCCAGCCGCACCAGCTCCTGCTGCGCGTAGTCAGCGCTGAGCGAGTTGGCCAGCAAGAGCGCCTGCCGGGCGATCCACAGGTAGCCGGCGGCGTGCCACGGCAGCGCGCGGCGCACCAGATGCTGCGCCCAACGCGCGCGCGTCTCGGCTTGCTTTTGATGTAGCTCGACGTTGTGCGCGAACAGCAACGTCTCCCACAGCCCGGCCTCGGCGCTCAAGTCGTGAACGTCGATCCGCTCGTGCTCGGTTTCCGGCTCCTCGAGGTAACGGAGCAGCAAGCGGAAGGCGCGACCGGCGGCGCGCTCCGGCTCGGTCGTACCGACGGCGAGCAAGCGCTTAGCCAGCAGAGTCGCGACTTCCGTGTCGCGCGCGCACAAGAGCAGCGCCAACACCGGCGCTACGGCGCCGCACTGCGGCAGCGGACCGCGCCGGCTTGCGGCGTCGCTTTTTCCGCGCAGCGAGACGCCAAACAGCTCGTCGAGGCGCGCCTGCGCGAGCGGCAGATCGCCGGTCAAAAATGCCCAAGCCGCCGTGTGCCCGAGCGCGCTGCCGCGCCCGAGGTGCAGCGTGAAGGTCGGGATGGCGTCGACTTTACCGCGCAGCACCGCGTGCTCGCACAAGAGGCCGGCCAGCTCCGCGCGTTCGTCGCCCTCGGGCATCTCGGCAAACCGCCCGGTGAGCCAGCCGTAAAGCGCCTGGCACGGGCTGGCGGTCTCCAAGGATTCGCGCAGCACGCGCGTGGCGACGGCCTCGGCCTCGTCGCCCCACGTCGCGGTAAGCCAAGCTGGGTCGAACGGCTCGCAGATGCTGACGCGCAGCCATTCAGCAGCCGTGCGCAGCGCGATCTGGCGCGGCAAGCGCTCGACCGAGAAGCGGCGCGTGAACGTGCGGTAGTCACCGAGCTGGAGCGCCAGCCCGAGATCACTCACCGAGCGGCCACCCAAAAGCCCATGTGTCGCGAGCGCGATCGTCGACAAGGCATCGCGGCGCTTGAGCTCGCGCAACACCAACTGGCCTAGCTCGGGTTGCGCCGCGTAGCCTGGCTCGCGACTGGGCGCGCTGGTCAGGCTCAAGGCGCGCGTCGGACCGACCGTCATCAGCAACCCGGCCGCTACGCTCTGCTTCAGCCAGGCGTCGAGCACGCGGCCGTCGAAGCCCTCGCCGGCCAAAGCGAGCAGCACGCCGCGCGACAACCCATGCTCCAGCGCGACCGCGCCCAGCCAGCGCCACTCGCGCGCGGCCAGCCCCGCCGTGAGCAAAGTGAAGCGATCGGAGAGGGGGGCAGCCAGCACGACAGGCCCCGGTAGCTCTCACTGGGCGCCCGCACAAGGTTTTTCGGGTCCGACCGCGTCCTGAAACCGACTGCGACTAGAGTCCGCCCGCGCCAAAATGTCCGAACCCACCCCGTATCCCAGCGTGCGACCGCTCTACCCGGTGCTGGCGCTGCTGGCAGCCTCCGTGGCGTGGGGTCTCACTTGGATACCGCTGAAGTACTTCGCCGGCTTCGGCCTCCGGGGCGTGAACGTCACGCTCGTCGCCCACGGCTCGGTCGGTGCGCTGTCGTTGCCGTGGCTGGCGTACCGCCTGACCGCCTGGCGCCGCGAGTGGCGTGGCATGTTGCTGTTGTCCACGTTCGGGGGCCTCGCGAATCTGGCGTTCGCTAGCGCGATCGTCAGCGGTGACGTGGTGCGGGTGATGGTGCTGTTCTACCTACTGCCGGCGTGGGGCGTGCTCGGTGGCTGGCTGTTGCTCGGCGAGCGGGTCGATGCGTTGCGCAAGCTGACGGTCGCCGCAGCGCTCAGCGGCGCGTTTTTGATCTTGGGCGGCGTGCGCATCTTGGCGGAGACACCGAGCCTTGCGGATTTGCTGGCCGTGATCAGCGGCATGGCGCTGGCGCTCACCAACGTGTTGTTTCGCAAGCTCGGCGGCGTCGCCGTGCCCGACAAGGTCGCGGCCATGTTCGCCGGCTGCCTAATATGGGCGATCCCGCTCACGTTGCTCGGCGTGCAGCCGCTGCCGGCGCTCGTGCCGACGACGGTTTGGCTCGAGTTGGCCGGCTTTGGCTTGATCTGGCTGTTCATCGCGACCGTCGGCACCCAGTGGGGCGTCGCCCACATGGAAGCCGGAAAATCTTCGGTGCTGATCATCGTCGAGCTCGTAGCCGCTGTCGCGTCGGCGGCGTTGCTCAGCGGCGTACGCCTGCGACCGATCGAGTGGCTCGGAGGCGTGCTGATCGTCGCCGCCGCGTTAATCGAAGCGCGGCGGCCCGCGGAAGCTTGAACCGCCACGTCAGCCGGCGCCGGCCGGCGCTCAGAGAAAATCGTGCGTCGCAGGCTGGTCCGTCACTTCGACGGACACGACCGTGAGGTGACCCAGCTGCGCGTGCCAAGGTTGAGTCAGCATCGTGTTGACCGAGCTCAGCTCGAGCGTCGGCTTGAGCTTTTGGTCCTCGGGATCTTGATACATGGCAGGCAACGGCAGATCCGGCGGCTCGTTGGGCAGATTGCGCGGTTGGTCGCACGATTCGTAGAAGAGACGCGGGCCGCAGTTGTCGGCCACGTGGCAGTTGGAGTCCGCCAGGTGATGGGTGATCTTACCACCGCCGATGACGACGATGCTCTTCGTGTAGCTGAGCAGGTAAGTCTGGGGTCGTTCGAAGCTCCCTGGCGCAGGCACCGCGGGGAACGCGTTCATGTAGTAGTGGCGCGCCTCTTTGCCCGTCTCATCGAACACGGTCAGCTTCCACACCTCGTAGTTCGAAGGGCGTGGAGCACCATCGCGATAGAAGGCGTCCAAAGGCGTGTTGATCGGATCGGCCGGGACTTGATCCGCTTGGTCACGCGACCCCAACTCGTATTCCTTGGCCGCTGCGACCGCCGTGAACTGGAACGTCACTTTGTAGTGCTGGCCCGCCACCCCGCCGACCGGAAACGTCTCCAAGACCTGCGCGCCCTTGTCCTCGAACACGGCCGCCCCCTGATTCGGGCACGTCGCCACCGTGACGCACTGGTCCCCCTGCTGAATTTTGCAACCAATCAGGAACCACGAGCTCTCCCACGTGGTGCCAAAATCGCTCTTCTGGTTGACGACCGAATGCAAGCACTCGGCGTCGCAGCTTTCGACCGCAGGGTTGCCGGCGCCGCCAACGGGTTGGCCTGCGCTGCC
>JBBRMI010000056.1:0-38777 GCA_038230915.1 Polyangiales bacterium
CATCGGGTCTCCGTTTTTTGGGGTGCATTGGCGTGCTTCCCGAGAACGGATACCCGTCTGTTTCTATTTCCATCGCCGCCTGCGCGCGAATTCCCTTTTGTTTTCGCGCGCTTCGACTTTTGTCGCCGCGATCTAGCTAGCCGGCGCGAGTCAGCGACCGATCTGCCGACTCCAAAGCTCCATCAGATTGCGAATCACCGGGCCCGGCGGCGGCTCGACCACGCTGCCCAAGTCGGCGCGAACGCCAAAGGCCTCGGCATTTTTGAACGGCCCGGTGCCATCAGCCGACAGCACCGGCACCTCGGGATTCGCCGGGCGGAACCCAAGCGCCAACGCTCGCTGCTGTTCGGGCTTGTCGCGCAAGAAGCCGATTAGCGTCTGGGCGGCGGCGCGTTGGTCGGCGCTCACCCAGTCACCTTTCAAGAGCGCGATCGGATGACTCGACCACATCGTTTGCGGCGGGTAGAAGACGCGTAGGTTGCCCCAACGCCCCTGCGCGTTCGGAATGTGTTGGATCGCCAGGTTCTCGTAGGTAACGACCACGTCGTACTTGGACGGCCCATACAGGACCATCTCCTCCATGAAGCTGCCGGTCGAGTCGCCGAATTTCGGTACGCCTTTTTCGATCGTCTTCAAGAAGTCTTGAAACTTCTCGTCGAGCACGTCGCGCACCTCGAGCCCGCTGCGCTTCTTCTGAAACTCGTACGCCATCAAGATCAACGCCTGCAGGCCTGAGTTGCTCCGCGTGGGGTTGGTGTGCCCCAGCTTGACGAAGCCCCAGTCGGCCTTGCCGCCGACGCCGGGCCAGCCCTTCGGATCCTTGATCGCGTCGTGCAGTCGTTTGAAGGTGAGAACCTTGTCTTTGCCCGCGAGCACGCTGGCGCGATCGTCCCAGGCGACCAGCACCAGCGGGGTAAGCACCAGCGGCAGCGGCTTGTCGGCGCCCTCGCTCGCCAGCAGATCGGAGCCGTTTTTCTGCTTCCAATCGGAGGTGAGCAGGTTGAGCGCCACGTCGTCGGCCGGGCTTACCAAGGTCGGGCGATCACCCTGGTCGAGCAGCGCCTGGATCATGTCCAAGCTGCCCTTTTCGACGGTTTCGACCGCAATTTCAGGGTGGGCACGGCCAAAGCGCCCGAGCGCCTCGACCAGCCAAGCCTTCTTCTCCGTGCTGTAAACGAAGCGAATTTTCGTCACTTTTGCCGGCGGGGCGCTAGCCGCTGCGGGCGCTGCCGTCACCTCCGCGCTGGCTAAGCTGTTGGTCGCGCTCTTCTCCTTGCGCAGGAAGATGAACGCGAACGCACCGATGACGGCCAGGGCGAACAGCCCCAAAATCGCGAGCTTGCTCGTGCCGGTTGAATCGTCGCTCATTGCCGTAGCTCCTGCATGGTCTCCTCGTAGGTGGACTCGAGGATTTCGACATCGCTGGTCATGGTTTGCACGTTCTCGCTGATCGAATCGTTGATCGAAATCGCCTCCGCCAGGTCGCTGGCTTCGAGCTTCACCAACTTGGCCGACAAGCCGTCCAGCGACGTTTCGATCAGCTTGAGTTGCGCATGGATGCGATCGCGCAAGTCCTGAAGCTGTTGGTACGTCTCTAGCTCTTTGGCTTTGGCGTCGGCGGCCAGCAGAAAGCTCTTGCGCGCCGTTTCGTCTTTCGTGCGGTCCGCTAGCGCGCGCAGGCGAGTGAGGTCGCTGTTCAAACTGGCCGGCGTATCGTTGTCGAGGTGGCGACGGATCGCATCGCTGCGCTTGGCAGCGCGGCCGGCCACGACGACCAGCTCCTCCGAGCGCCGCAGGCCGTCTTCCAAGCTCGAGCGCAGGCTCTGGCTGGTGCCGGCGTAGACCTTGCGGCATTCTTCCATGGCCGCTAAAATGCTGGTGTAAACCTCGCGAATTTCCGGATCGCGCAGCGTCTTGGGGTTCAGCCAGGCAACGGCGTCGGCGTCGTCCACGCGCACGCGCGAGTTGGCGCGACGGATGAAATCCGGATTGGTGATGTCCAGCGCGACCATCGCGGCGTAGGCCAGCATGCCCAGCCCGAGCGTCACGACCGACAACGTGTGGCCGCCGAGCTCGAGCGCGCTTGCCAAGGTGGCGATGATGACGGCTGCGCCCACGACCCCGAGATGGAGCCTGCGCGTGGCAGAGGCCAGCAGCGCCTTGCGCAGCGGAGCAAAGTCGTCAGCCATGGGCGGTGCGGCGCCTTACCATCAAAAGAACGCCGCCAGATCGCGATACACCTGACGAATCGAGCTCGCGTCGCCTTTGAACGCCGCGCCTCCGCCCGACTCGGCCAAATCGGCCAGCAGCTTGGTGTCGGCGCCGGCGCCGTACGCGATCGTGAACAGGCGCACGACCGACTCGGTGATTTCGGTCGGCTGCTTGACCGTCTGCTTGACTTGGTCGAGGGGTAGCTTGCTGTGTTCGTCCTTGCCGTCGGTCAGGACCACCACCACGTAGGTGCGTTTGGGGTTCTGCTTGGCGAGCTCGGCCAGCTTGTCGTGCGCCTTGGCAATCGCGTCGTACAGCGCGGTGCCCCCGTCGGCGAACGTGCCGGAAACGGCCTGATTCAGCTGGTTTCGTGCCTCAGCCAACAGCAGCGGCTCGGTAGCGTCGGGGACTTGATCGTTGAACATCAAGAGCGAGACGCGATCACGACCATCGAGCTGGCCCAAGAAGTCGAGCGCCCCCTGCTTGGCTTGGCGCAGCGGCTCGCCCGCCATCGAGCCCGAGCGATCGAAGACGAACGCAATGTCGACGGTCTTCTTGACCTTAGTCCAGAGCTGAAGCGCACTTTCGACGACGTCGGTGCTAGGCACTTCGAGCAACGTCTGCGGTTCCTTTGGATTGACGCCATGGGCGGCGTCGAGCGGCGCCCCGATCGCGATCTTCGGATCAGAAGGCCGGAAGCCAAACTTAGTCATGGCGACCGTCTGCTCCGCAAAGCTGAGCAGAAAGCTACGGAACATGCCGGCGGCTTGCTGATGTGGCGCGTCGCTCCAAGGTGCGTCCAGCACGTAGAACGGGTTGTCGATCCAGAACGTGCCTTCCTTGGGGTACACGCACACTAAATCGAGGTCGCGCGTCTGAAACTCGGGGCGCGTGTACGAATCGACAACGAGGTTCTCGTACAGCACCGCGGCGCTCAAGAACGACGGGCCGCGACCAAGCATCTTCTCCGAGAAAAAACCGGTAGATTTGCCATAGTGGACGACCGATTGCTCGATGCTCTCCATGAACGGCGCGACCTTCGGCTTGGCTAGTGCCTCTTTGCTTAGGCCGCGCGTCAAGCCCAGAGCAGCGTACGCCTCCGCCAACACCGAGAGCGTGCCAGAATTGCTGAAGTTGGGGTGCGTATGCCCGAACTTGAAGCTGCCCCACTCGGCGTGGCCTTTGGTTGCCCAGCCCTTCGGATCGCGCGAGAGCGACAGCACGTCGGACCAGCCTATCGCTTTGTCGGGCCAACCGAGCGCCTGCGCCATCGGCTTCCACATCCCGAGCACGACCGGGCTGAGGACCAGCGACTTGCCCTCGTCCAGGATCTCTTTCTTGGCGCCCAGCGCGCCTTGATGGGCCGTCCAGGCGCGGTTCAGCACCTCGCGGTACATCGTGCTGGCCGGGGCCCATGCATGCGCCTTGACGGTACCGTCGACCAGATCTTCGACCGCGGCGCCGCTACCCACGGCTTGCCCCTCGATGCGTACCTGCTCGCCGCTTGGTAGCCGCGCGGCCTGGTCGTTGAACCGCGCGATGGCGTCGGTGAGCCAGCTCTTCTTTTCGCTGCCGTACGCGAGCACGACCGTTACGATCGCGGTGGGTTGCGACTTGGCGACGCTGCCCGCGGGTGTCTCGGAGACGGGAGTCGTGGTGCTCGGCGGGGACTCACGCTTGCAACCGCCCAGCGCTGCGAGCATCAAAAACAGCGCGCCGCGCACGCGGCTCAACCTGGCGAAGAGGCTTGCTGCCGGTTCCATGTCGGCCGAGCTTAGCCAATCTTGCGGGGGCTGAGCAGCCGCGTTAGAAACATCGAGCTTCGTTTGGTTCTGCGCCCTTTCGGCGCTCGGCAAAAGGGTGTGACATGCGACTGAATCGTCAGGCCGTGGTTTCGTGCGTTTGCGTGCTGGCTGCGTGTCAGGTGGCGGAACCACCTACCACCCCGCCACCGGCAGCGTCGGCTCCAGCCCGCGCGACAGCTGCCAGCTCCCTGCCAGCGCTCGAGCCAGCAGTCCCGGCGGCGTCCGCGCAGCCGGTAGCAACCCCTGCCCCCAGCCCCAGCGCGCGCAAGTTCGACGATGACGTAGCGTTTCTTTCCGAGCACGGCGCCGGCGTCAAAGTGTTGCAGTCCGCGTCAGGCAGTCGCATCGCCATCTCTGGCAAGTACCAGGCGCGCGTGATGACGAGCGCGGTCGAGGCGCAAGGCGCGAGCCTCGGCTTCGTCAATCGCAGCTTCATCGAAGCCGGCAAGACCGGCACGGCGTTCGACAACTTTGGCGGGGAAGATCGGTTTTGGCTTGGGCCCGAAGGCGGGCAGTACGCACTGTACTTTCCGGCAGGCAAGCCGTTCGAGTTCGGTAACTGGCAAACGCCGCACGCCTTTCAAGAAGGCGAGTGGCAAGAGAAGACGGCCAGCGCCACCAGCGTCACGTTCACGCGTTCGTTCGTGGTCACCAACTACGCCAAGACTGAATTCAACGTCGACGTGGAGCGCAAGGTCTCGCTGTTGAGCGGCGACCAAGCCAAAGCCGCGCTCGGGCTCGACGTGCCGGCGGGCGTAAAATGGATCGGTTTTTCGACCGAGAACGTACTCACCAACAAAGGCACGAAGGCCTGGACCGAAGACAAAGGTCTGCCAAGCGTTTGGATCTTGGGCATGTTCAGCCCCGCACCGGGCACGCGCGTCATCGCACCGTTCGAAAAATCGGGCAGCGGTGAGGTCGTGAATGATCGCTACTTCGGTAAGATTGCCGCCGACCGTTTGCTGGTATTTCAGGACAAAGGCTTCGTGCTGTTCAGGGCCGACGGTCAGTCGCGCGGCAAGATTGGCCTGTCGCCCACGCGCGCCAAATCGGTGCTCGGTAGCTACAGCGCGACCGGTCGAATGCTGACGATCGTACGTTTCACCAAACCTGCCTCCGCCAAGCGTTACGTCAACAACCTGTGGGAGGTGTCGAAGGAGCCGTACGGCGGGGACGTCGCCAACGCTTACAACGACGGCCCGGTCGAGCCTGGCAAGCCCTCGCTCGGCGGCTTCTACGAGCTGGAGAGCAGCTCGCCGGCGGCCGCACTCGCACCCGCCGCCAAGGTCGTCCACACGCACGAGACCTACCATTTCACCGGCCCACGCGAAGCGCTCGAGGCCATCGCTGTCAAGGTGCTCGGGGTGAGCCTCACCGACGTGGAAAACGCGCCACTGTAGCCAGCGGGATTGGCGCGATGGTTCGTGTTAGATTTGGGGGAATGCCCAGGTGGAAAGCGCTCGTCTCGTGTGCGGTTTCGCTGTCGGTCGTAACGTCGTGGACACTAGTCGCCGCTGCGCAAACCGATGGCGCGCCGATGCCGCCGCCGCCGGAGCCGCCCGCCGCGCCAACCCCGACCGAGCCGACACCAGCTGAGCCGCCAGCCGCGCCGCCCGCTGCACCCACTGAACCGCCCGGCGCCGAGCCGCCGCCTGCACCGACGCCGCCTCCGCCCGCAGCTCCGGCGCCACCTCCGCCCGACGCCGCGCCGCCTTCCGGCGCATTTCCGCTGCCGCCGACGCCTCCGCCGAGCGGCAAGCAGCGCCCGCACCCGGCCGCCGCAGCGCCGCCTCCCGCAGCAAGGCCCCCGCCGGCACCGACGAGCGCGCCGCCTGCACCCGCCGAGCGGGACCCCGCCAAGAAGCCGAGCGACGGCTTGTTCGAAGCCAAACCCGGCGCCGACAACCACCCGCACGCCGACGACGCCAAAGACGAAGGCACCGATCAATTCAAGATCGGTCCAGTCGTCGGCGTCGGCATCCCCAGCATCGTGAGCTTTGGCGGCACCTTGAAGCTGACGCGGTTTTTGGGCGGCGGCGTCAACATCGGGCTGATTCCGAAGGTGAAGCTGAGCTACTACGGCGACGCGACGTTGTCGTACCAGCACTACGATATTTACGGACGCTTGTATCCGTTCGGCGGCGGCTTCTTCTTGAGCGGCGGCGCCGGCTACGCGACTGTCGACGGCACGCTGTCGAGCCGCAAGACCGTCTCTGCCAGCGGGTTCAGCGGCACCGTCGACTACAACAGCAAAGGCTCCGTGCGCACGCTGATGCTGACCGCGCTGATCGGCTACTTCTACACGACCAGCATTGGTTTCAGCTTCGGCGTCGACGCCGGCGCGCAGATCCCGATCGCGCCCAGCCAGGTGTCGTACGCCAGCGCGTACCAAGTCACCACTTCAGTGCCGGGCCCGCTCGGAGCCGC
Organism: Polyangiales bacterium; assembly: GCA_038230915.1. Taxonomy (GTDB): domain Bacteria; phylum Myxococcota_A; class Polyangia; order Polyangiales; family Polyangiaceae; genus PMG-095. The sequence goes on from JBBRMI010000056.1 coordinate 6,444, forward strand.
CGCACAGGCAGAAGCCGAGAAGCAAGCGGCGCCGATCGTCACCGCGACCGACAAGTCCGTGCGCGATACACTCGAGAAGATCGGCCGCAGCACCTTGCCCACCATCAACCTGCGCATCGGGTGGATCCTGTAACGAAAGCGCCCCGGCGCTGGCGGCTCCTTCGCGCCATCGTCGTCGGACTGCTGCTCGCGCTTTGCGCACTCGTAGGCGCGCTGTGGCTCTTTCAGGGTTGGCTGATCTATCCGGCGCCGCACTACACCGAACAAGAGCTGCAGAGTCTGCCAGCGGGGCTGTTGGCGCTGCGCGATCCGGCCGATCCGGCCTCAGTCGTCGGGTTTTACCGCGCGCCGCTGGCCGGTGGCGTGCCGCGCAAACTGTGGCTGACCTTCGGTGGCAACGGCGACGTGGCGCTGCGTTGGGCCGCGTTGGTGTCGCCGAGCGTCACGGCCGACACCGGTTTCTTGATGATCGAGTACCCGGGCTACGGCGCGCGCACCGGCACGCCATCGCCCGCAAGCCTATTGTCCGGCACCGAAGCCACGCTGAAAGCCTTGGCCAAGCAATTGAACACGGGCGCGGCCGAGCTCGAAGCTCACACGTCGGTGCTCGGTTTCTCGATCGGTAGTGCGGCCGCGCTCCAGTACGCCGCTCGCCATCCCGTGCAGCGCATCATTTTATTCGCGCCGTTCACGAGCATGCTCGACATGGCGCGGCGCGTAGTCGGTTCACCGTTTTGCTATTTGCTGTCGCACCGCTACGACAACCTGGCCGCCCTGCGCACGATCCAAGCCAAAGGCCAGCCGCCGCTCACGATCTTGCACGGTGCGCAAGACTCGTTCATTCCGCACGAGATGGGTGAAGCCTTGGCCCGCGCGGCACCAGGCAGCCACTTCGAGCTCGTGCCCGGCGCTGATCACGGTGACGTCATCGACATCGCCGAACCGCGTTTGCGCGAGCTGCTCAGCCAGCCGTAGTCGGCATCAGCGCACGTAGCTACCGCGCGACGGCGGCCGCGTTGTCTCCGTCGCGCACTGAACGTGTCGCCGAGTGTAGCGAAAGCGACGACAAATCGGCGCAGGTTACGCACCGCGGCATGACGAGCGGGCGCATGGGACCGCTCCCAGCGTGTACACTCAAGGGTGATGCGCGAACGCCGCTCGACTGCTGGAGGGTTTCGACCGGTGCAGCTCTTGGCCAAGCTTGGCGTCGCCGCCGCTTGCTTGGCAGCTTGCGCCAGTGGTTGCGCGGCCGAGGTCAACACCTTGGAACCGGCCGACAATGCCGTCGCCGGGGAGAGCGGAACCCAAGGCGGCAAGGCCTCGGCCGGCGGCGCGGCGGTGATGGCGGGCGCGTCGGGCGGCAAGGTCGTGAACGCGTTCGGCGGCACCGGTAGCGTGGGCGGCACGCCTTCGAACGGAGGCGGTGCCGGCGCAAGCAGCGGCGCGGGTGGCAAAGCGCAAGGCGGTGCCAGCGGAAGCGGCGGCGCCGGTGGCAAAGCGCAAGGCGGTGCCAGTGGAAACGGCGGCGCGGCCGGCGCGAAGAACGGCGGTGCCGGAGGTCAAGCCGGAGCCGGTGGCACTGCGCAAGCCGGTAGTGCCAACGGCGGCAGCGCCGGTGCTGGCGGCGGCGCCAACCTCGCCTGTCTCAACAGCTGGAAGAACAGCGCGTGCGACGTCTGCAGCACAGAGACGCAGAGCGACCACTTGGCGTGCGTCGATATCCTCAATTGTTACTCGGCGAACGCCTGCGGCCCTGCCACCTGTGGCAACAACGACGACAAGTGCGGCGCCAACAAGATCGGCAAAGGCACCGCCGGCTATCCGATCGCTCAGAAGGTCTACGACTGCCTCTGCAAATGACGTCAAGCCTGGCGCGTGCAGTTTGGGCACGCTGAATGCGGATTTCGATGTCGCGCCCGTCGGCGCCACCGCAAACCGCGCGGGCGCTGGTGGTGGCGGCAAGCTCGCGGTCGCCTGACTACTTGGTGCCGCCGGAAGCGTCGTTCAAGAAGCGGTACAAATCGCCCTGGGTGGAGAGCACGAGCGTGTCGTTCTCGGAGATGACCTTTTTGTAGGTGCCCATGGTCTTGACGAACGCGTACAGACCGCGGGCTTCCGCGCTCTGGGAGTAAGCGGCGGCGTAGATGCTGGTGGCCTTTGCGTCGGCTTCGCCCTTGACTTGCTGCACGGTCTTGTAGGCTTCGGACTCGATGACGCTCAGGTCGCGCTCGCGATCGCCGAGGATCTTTGCGGCTTCGCCCTCACCCTCGGAGCGAAAGCGCGAGGCAATTTGCTGGCGTTCGGAGACCATGCGCTCGTAGATTTTCTCGACGACGCTGGGGTTGTAGTTGATGCGCTTGAAACGGACGTCCAGCAGCTCCACACCCAGCTCGGCCAGCTTGGTCTTGGCGGCGTCTCGAATCTCGTGCTCGATGGCGGCGCGACCCTTCTGAATGGGCTGCAGCACGCCGATCGTGCCGTAGCCGCCGCTGGCCGGGGTCAGCGTCTCGTCGTGCATGGGCGTTCGGTCCTTGGTGGTGCGAATCACCTCGATCAAGTCATGCTTGGCGACGGAATTGCGGACCTCACTGCCCAGGATATCGTCCAGCCGTGATTGCGCGCTGCGCTCGTCGCGCAGCCGACGGAAGTATTCGAGCGGCTGGGCGATGCGCCAACGCGCGAATATGTCCACCGAGATGTACAGCTTGTCGCGGGTCGGCATCTCGCTGCGTTGCCCGTCCCACTCGAGGATTTGCTTCTCGAGCAAATTGACCTCTTGGATAATCGGCACTTTGAAATGAAGGCCCGCGGCCGTCACCGGCTGCCCCACGGGCTTGCCGAACTCGGTGATGATCGCCTGCTCCGTCTCTTGCAGCGTGTAGAACGACGCGGAGGCGGTGAAGAACCCGACCACGATCAGGACCCAAAGCACGAAACCCAGTTTAAGTCGCTTCATGGTGCCTTCGCGGTGTTCGAGCTCGATAGAGCGTTCAGGTTCAAGAGCGGCAACAGGCCCTTCACATCGTTGCCCACGATCACTTTGTTTTTCACCTTCGGCAGAACCTCGGCCATCGTCTCGAGGTAGAGGCGGCGGCGGGTCACCTCTGGCGCCTTGTTGTATTCGGCAAGCAGGGCGTTGAATGCCGCGACCTCGCCTTCGGCCTCGTTCACGCGCTGCTTGGCGTAGCCCTCGGCGGCGCGAATCGTCTGAGTCGCGCGGCCTCGAGCGCGTGGGATCTCTTTATTGTACTCGCCGTTCGCGATGTTGATCGCTCGCTCGCGCTCTTGCTGGGCTTGGTTCACTTCGTTGAACGAGGCCTGCACCCTTTCTGGTGGGTTGACGTTCTTGAGCTGTACCTGGTCCACGTTGATGCCCATGGCGTAGCTGCGAACCAGCGCGCGCAGCTTCTGCAGCGCCTCGTCCTCGACCTCTTGCCGCCCGATCGTGATGACCTCGTCGACGGTGCGATCACCCACCACCTCGCGCATCACGCTCTCGGAAGCATCGCGCAGGGTCTCGTCCGGACTGCGCACGTTGAACAGATACCTATCAGCCCGTTCGATGCGGTACTGAATCACCCACTCGACCATCACAGCGTTCAGGTCTCCCGTGACCATGGCTTTGACCTCGGTCCACTCCGCCTGTGGACCGGTCTGGAATGGTGCCGTGGCGCCCTCGGTACCAAACCCAAACTCCACCTTCAGCTGGCGTTTGACCGGCACGATTTGCGCGGTGTCGATGCCGAGCGGCAGCTTGAAGTGCAGGCCCGAAGGCACGATGTGATCGAACCGTCCAAAGCGCAGCACCACGCCTTCTGACTCGGCGGGCACCGTGTAGAAGCCCGTCCAAGCGAACAGCAGGAGTCCGACGACCAACAGGCCCGTCGTGATCCAGCGAAATGAAAACGAAGGAAAGCTGACCTGTGTCGGAAATTTCGCTACTGCCATAGGAGCTCGGTCCCGTCCGCTCACTCACGGAGTGCGGCACAGGCCCCACTCGTTTGCCGCCACGGGTCCCCAAAGTCAAACCCGCCCGGGGGCACCGGGCGTCGCGACGCCGAACAGCGCGCGGCTCAGCGTCTGCAGGTAAGTTTTGGGCCCAGGCTCGCATCGCGCGATCGGCGTCGGCGGGTCGCGCCAGCGCAGCGCCCGACCTCCTGTCGGCCAAGTAGGCAGCGGGGTCGAGCGCGGCTCAGCGGCCGTTTTCACGAGTTACGGAGTGACTTTTATGCCTCACGATGCGCTCGGCCACGAACTGCCGAGCCGCATACCGTTAGCGGATGGCTTACGTGGCCCGCAAAAGATTCTCCCCCTCGTCCATCGGCTTGGCCTGACGGGCCTGCTGCTCAAGGATGCCGGCCTCGTTGGACAACCCCGCTTCGGCCTTCGTGGAGACTGCGTCCAATCCTTCCGAGCGCGGCAACTCGCCGGCTGATTTGAGCGATTCAGCTTCCTTGTTTGAGTTTGTTCATTGTTCGGAATCCCGATCCGACCGCGAAAGCGTCTGCATCATTCATGCTGCGTTTCCGTTCGACTGGGGCGTCTGTTGGCCACGTTCGCGGAGCCTAGCTCAGCCGCGTCGCCGCCGCGCTTCGGCTGCGACGCGAATGATGCCGAGGATGCGCGCGGCAGCGCCGCACTCAGTTCATCCGGGGGTAATTCATCGATTCTTAACTTGCGCGGGCGAACCAAAGGGTCATGTTCAACTCACACCACAATCGCAAAAAGGAAAGTAACCCATGACTACCCGTTACATCGCTGCTCTGTCGCTTGCTGCCGCCATTTCGACTGCGCCCTGGGCTCAAGCCGCCGCAAAAGATAAGCATCAGGCAAAAATTTCGATGAGCGACGCCCGTCAGACTGCCCTCGCTCGAGTGCCCGGGAAAGTAGTAGCCGAAGAGCTCGAACACGAAAATCACCGTTGGATTTACTCATTCGAGATTCACCCGAGCCTTGAGAAGGGCAAGATGATCAGCGAGGTCAACGTAGACGCGGATACGGGTGTGGTGGTCGACGTGCATTCCGAAAACGAGTGAGCATCTTCTCCCATCGACTACGGGTTTGCCGCGGCGCGGAGGCGTTGTTGTTCGCGGAAAGGCCGCGCGCCGAACGCACTTCAGCGCGAGGACTCCGAGGCACCCGGATGTGCTCCCGCGCGCTGGGGAATCAGCAGAATGCAGACCACAATGAAGACGATCAGCACGGCTGATGCTTCGAAACGACCGAAGGCCAGGCCGCCTTTAGCTCGGGGCTTGTCGAGAAGATCACCAACTGTCGCGCCCAGTGGACGCGTCAAGACGAAGGCAGCCCAAAACAGCAGCGTCCGCGACACCTTCGTGTAGAAGTGCGCCACCACGACCAGGGCCAGAGCAGCGGCGAACACCATCGCTCCCCGTTCGTAGCCCAGGCCGGTGTCATCGGCCATCCAGTCTCCGAGCGCCGTGCCCAATGTCTGAGAGAAAAGGATCGTCATCCAGTAAAAGGCCTCCACGCGCGGCGACGAGACCGTTTCAACGGAGACCGACCCGCAGGTCTTGTACCAAAGAGCGAGCGAGCCGAGGACCAACGCGAAGAGGATCGACGACCCGCCCACGTAGCCGATACCGAGCGAGCGATCCAGGAAGTCCGCGAGTGTCGTCCCGACGGTGGTGGTCGCGATGATGACGCCCCAATATAGAAATGGGCGGAACCTTTTGGCACTGATCTGAGCGCTGACGGCGCCGACAAGGATGGCCCCAAAGATGGCGGTGCCGACCAAGTACCCCCAATTCAAGGTCATCGTCACGGCATCACCGCCAGTCTCGCCGAGCGTCGTTGCGGCGATTTTGATCACCCAAAACCCCAGCGTCACTGCCGGCACTTTACTGAGCGACTTTTTCAGCGTCGTGTCCATGGTTCACACCTAGCGCGGACGCGCCTCACCGAGAAAGCGGCGCCCAAGGTCCCGCGATCGGCAGATCGCTTCCAGCGGAGAGCCAGGATCGGTTACGACGACGAAGTGCGCGCCAGCATTCGCGTCGACGACCACAGGGTTGTCCCAATGTCGCTGCTGGATTGGCTGCAGGATTGATGCCATCGGTCTGCGCCGCTCGCCAAGCCCTGGTGCGCTTGATGCAGGCTTGGGTTCAGGAGTCAAAATCATGAAACCAAAACGATCGCAAAAGACCAAAGCCGAACGGGATGCGAAGCGCCAGCACGCGCACGAAGCCATCGGGGGCGTCGTGGGCGCGCTGAGCGGTGCCGGCATGGGCGCGCTGGTAGCGGGCCCAGCGGGCGCGGTTGCCGGCGCGGTGATCGGCGCCGGGATGGGGGCGTCGACGAGCTGGGCGGCGGAGGGCAACGCTGCCGAGCTCGTTGAGATGGACCACGTGCTCGACGCCGAAATCGGAGTGACCGAAGGTAGTCTTGGTGTTCCGGGCCTGAAGCATCCTCCAGCGACGAGGGGTGCATTCTCGGCAGCGGCGACCGGCGTCGGAGCTACGACCGGCGAAACGCTGGCAGAAGGGCCGATCTTGCCGCCGCCGGATTGATCTCCGAAAGCTGGTGTTGCGACTTGCCGCGGAGACAATGTGTCTCGCCGCGGCGTTTGCAGCGGCCCCGTTCTATCGCCGAGCCCGCGCGACTTGCGAGCCGAGGCGCGCGATTTGGGATGCGGCAAACCTGTCTGTTCTACAGATTCTGTCTCATCGACCGCCGTTGAAAATTCACCTTCTGCCGAACGGGCGAGCTGGACCGCCCTTTGCAGGCTCCCGGGCATGTTGGAGCACGCCCGATGACACCCGTGTACTACCCAATCCCGCTGACGTTTTTTCCACTCGCCATTTCGCCGTCACGTCCGGTGCGCGAGCCCGCCGTCAATGCGGCGCGTTTCGGCGGTGCCACATGATGAGCATGTGGTGGATCTTGTGGATGGGTTTCATCTTCATGTTTCTGCTGGCGCCGTTGGGTTACGGCTGGGGCTACCGCAGCTGGGGGCCGCCTTACCCGCGCTACATCCAGCGACGCCGACACGCCGCCGCGCTGAGCAGAGGTACGCCGTTCAACCATCTGGCGTGGGGCACGGGCGGCGACCTGATGTGGGTCGTGATGCTGGTCGCTTTCTTCGCACTATTGAGTCTGTTCTGGGGGCACTAAGTGACAAGGCGCCGAGTCTAGGCACTTGGAAGAACGCGCTCGAAGGTAAAGGAAATGGACGCTCAGGCCAAAACGGCGGTTAAACCCTTCGTCTACACCGCCGTGGGGATAGCAGCGGTCGGCGGCCTCCTGTTTGGCTACGACACGGGTGTCATCTCTGGAGCCATACTGTTCATTAAGAGCCAGTTTTCCCTTTCGGCAACGATGGAGGAGATTGTCGTCAGCTCCGTTTTGGTCGGTGCGGTGATCGGTGCTGCGCTCGGCGGCGCACTGACTGACCGATTCGGGCGTCGCATCATGATCGTGCTGGCCGGCATCATCTTCACGTTGAGCGCCCTCGGCACGGCCCTGGCGCCGACGGTGAGCTGGTTGATCGCTGCCAGAATCGTCAGCGGAGTCGGTATCGGCATCGCTTCATTCATTTCGCCGATGTACATCGCGGAGCTGGTGCCGGCAAAAGTCCGCGGCGCGCTCGTCGCAGTGAACATGCTCGCGATTACCACCGGCATCGTGGTCGCCTACCTGGTCGATTACGCATTTTCTGGCAGTCAGGGGTGGCGCTACATGTTCGGCTTGGCGGCTGTGCCCTCGGTCGCGCTAGTTCTCGGCATGTGGTGGCTGCCCGATAGCCCGCGCTGGTTGATCAGCAAGTCAAAGATCGATCAAGCTCGGCAGATTTTGCAACGCGTGCGGACGGCATCAGACGTCAACGCGGAAATCGCGGACATCCAGCACAGCATGAAAAAGCAGGGGCACGGCGGACTTGTCGGCCTACTGTTGCCTTCGCTCAGGATGCCCTTGATTGTCGGCTTGGGGCTTGCCATCTTTCAGCAGATAACCGGCATCAACACCGTCATCTACTACGCCCCGACTATTTTCAAGTTTGTTGGTATTGCGACGGCGGGTCCCGCGATCTTGGCCGGAGCGGGCTTGACGATGGTGATGTGGTTGTTTCATGTATTGGCGATCTTCTTGCTGGATCGCGTTGGCAGGAGGCCTTTGTTGTTGACCGGAGTTGCCGGTCAGATTGTCGGCTTGGCGATCTTGGGTGCGGCCTTCCACTTCCATCAATTGGGCAGCTTCAAAAGCGACATAGCGATTGTCGGCTTGGTGATCTATGTCGCCTGTTTCGCCTTCGGGCTCGGGCCGATCTTCTGGTTGCTGATCTCCGAAATTTATCCGTTGAAGATCCGCAGCGCCGCGATGAGCGCGGTGACAGTCACCAATTGGGGAATGAACCTGGTGGTGGCCGTAACATTTTTGACCCTCGTGGCGCTCCTAGGGCGCGCGGGGGCGTTCTGGCTTTATGGCGTGATTGCTGTCGCGGCTTGGGTCTTCATTTATCGGCTGGTGCCGGAAACCAAGGGGAAAACCTTGGAAGAAATCGAAGCACACTGGCAAGCGGGCAAGCACCCACGGGCATTGGGAAGTAACAGTCCAGTCGGGGGTGCGCAAAACGTTCCGACGAGCGCGCGACCCGAAACTGCTGGATGAGAAAGAGATGAATCGTGACTGAAGAGGCATTTGGTGCGCCAGGAACCTCGCCTACGTGGTCGAGCAGCGACAAGGACATGGTCTCGACGGCGCTCGGTCCGTCGAGACTGTGGGTGACGGTCGGGCACGGCGTGATCAACGAAGTCTATTGGCCCACGACCGGCAAACCACAGATCCGCGATCCTCGCCGGCCTGCAGCGCGAGATGGCCGCGCCGTCGAGGGCCCAGCCGGGATCTGGGGCGTGGTCTTCGAAGCCGCGGAGCTCGAAGCGAAGACCGAGCTAAACTTCACTCATCGAGCAGAGGGCGGCTGGGAGGGTCAGGATCATCGAGTGTCGCTCGGACACTCCCAGCTCGAGCACAAGTTGATGCACGTGACCGCTTGAGCGGAGCCCTTCGAGACTAGCGCGCCGCGGCCGCTAGCAGCCCGGAAGTCGTCATCGCCACCAGCCCGCCTGCCGAAGCGCCGATGCCGACGATTGGACACGAGATCTCTTGCGTGGTGTTCAAGGCAGTCTGCTTTTCGACGCGAAGTCGCGTCGTGGCGCTAACGCCGAACACGATAGGAATCGAAAGCCGGAGCCTACGCTTGGTTCGTCCCCATCGCTAGCAATCAGGTCACCACGGACGTTTCCGGTGGTCGCGGCTTGAGCAGGGTCGCGAGCGAGGCGAGCATCCGGGGGAAATCGACTGGTTTGGTGAAGTAACCATCGAAGCCAGCGCTTTTCGCGCTTTCGATATCGGCGTGGGCGGTGAGGCCGCTAAACGCGATCGCGGGAACGTTGCGCGCTTTGCGTAGCTGACGTAGCAGATCGTTCCCCGAGCCATCGGGCAGCCGAATATCGCTCACGATCGCATCGACGCGCGCGAGATCGACGTCGACCGCGGTCTCGACCGAATCAGCCGACACGACGCGATAGCCGTTGCGCTCGAGCACCTCTTGCATCGCTTCCGCGGTGTCTACTTGGTCCTCGACCAACAGGATCCGTCGCCGCGACGGTGCATAGTCTTGCTCGCTCGCGTGCCGATTGCGGGCGCCGTCCCGCATCCGCAAGTCGATCAGCGCGACGTGCGAGACGCCGACTTTTCTAAGCGAAAAACGCCTCGCAACTTGGACCGGGACCAACACGTCGTCGGCCAAGGCCAGCAGCGCCCGGCACTCTTTGATGGTGGCGCCAGCGCTCAAACAATCCGCCACCCGCGACCGATCCAGGACTTGGAACAACATGCGGAACGAACGCCCCACGAGCCACGAGCGCTCGCGCTCGAACAGCTCAGCCGTTGCCAGGTTAGCGCTGCGAATGGTTCCCTGTGGCCCCAACGTCAGTAGCGGCAGCAGCGCCTCGTCGTAGAGTTCGACGAAATCATCGCGAGCTTCTTCGAGCAGTCGCTGATTCTCCAGCAAGTCTTCGTTCTCTTCGCGCAGTGATTGCTCGGACTGATGGAGGCGGGCGACCTCGCGCTGCAAAGCGACGTGCGCTCCGTGCGCTTCGTGCGCGGGTGCCTGCAGCGGGTCGAGCTTGGTCATCGTCGGATGAGCAACTTAGCTCCGCCAAACTACGTTCGCTATCCCTCAGTCGGGCGATATACTGAATTTCGATCTGCGTGACAAATCATACAGCGATCTTGTAGCGCAGAATTTGCGCGTCAACGCCGCGCCCTAGTCTGCAACGCTCGGCTTCGCATTCTCCGGGCTGCCGTATTGCTGGATCCGATACTGAATCGTCCGCACGCTGATATCTAGAATCTCGGCGGCGCGGCCGGTCGAGCCGCCTACGGCCTGCAATGTCTTGGTGATCGCATGGCGCTCTATTTCGGCCAGCGAAGCGCCCGGAATCAAGATGTCGTCGAAGCCGAAGGGCAGGCGATCGAACGGCAACGCTTCAGCGTCGACCAGCGCGCCTTCGCTCAAAACGACCGCGCGCTCCATGGCGTTTTCGAGCTCGCGAACGTTTCCGGGCCAGCTGTGCGAGAGCACTTTGGCGCGGGCCGCCTCACTGAAGCCGTCGATTCGGCGCTGGTTCTCGCGTGCGAACTTCTGAAGGAAATGTTCAGCCAGCACCATCACGTCATGGCCCCCGAGTCTCGACGCCATCTCTCGAAGCCAGTAGCCATAGAGCACCTCTTCGAAGCTCTGCAAGAACTCCTGGAGCCTGAGCCAGCCGTCGAGAATAGCGCGTCGATACATCGATGGAGTTTTGAAACTCTTCGGCGGCCCTCGGGCTGGCGCGGCCTTAACGACGCCAAAGCTGAAGCTGTGACAAGGGACCATCAGATCTTCGTAGAAGACGAGCGCGTCCCAGCGCTGGGCACTCACGAGTGCTTTTCTTCGTGGCCGCCGAACTGGTAGCGAAGCGCTGAGAGCAGCTTGTTCGCGAAGTTCTCCGCTCCTCGAGAGGCGAAACGTTCGGTGAGTGCCATGTTCAGGACGGGCGCAGGCACTCCTTCGTCGATGGCGGCTATCATCGTCCATCGCCCCTCGCCGGAGTCGGAGACGCGGCCCTCGAATTTGTCGACCCCTTGCAACAGCGCCGCGGCGGTCAGGTCGAGAAGCCACGACTGGATCACGCTGCCGCGCCGCCACACCTCCGCGACGTCGACTAGGTCGAGGTCGTACTGGTAGTGCTCGGGGTTCCTAAGCGGCGCGGTCTCGGCGTCGTCGGCCTGCTTCTCCTTGCCGATGTTGGCGTGCTTCAGGATGTTCAATCCCTCCGCGTAGGCGGCCATCACGCCGTACTCGATCCCGTTGTGGACCATCTTCACGAAATGACCGGCGCCGCTCGGACCACAGTGCAGGTATCCGTGTTCGGCAGTACCTTTGCGCCTTTCACGACCAGGCGTGCGCGCGGCTTGCTCGATCGGCGGTGCCAGCGCGCGGAAGATCGGGTCGAGTCTTTCGATCGTAGTTTTCTCACCCCCGATCATGAGACAGAAGCCGCGCTCAAGGCCCCATACGCCGCCGCTGGTACCAACGTCCACATAGTGAATTCCGCGCGGGGTGAGCTCCTTCGCACGGCGAATGTCATCGTGGTAGTGCGAGTTGCCGCCGTCGATGATCGTGTCCCCGGCATCCAGCATCGGCGAGAGTTCTCGGATCGTGGGTTCGACGGCGGCGGCGGGGACCATCAGCCACACCGCCCGCGGAGAGGGCAGCTTCTCAATCATGTCTTTGAGAGACCTGGCGGGTTCGGGGCCATCCTTGGCCAAGTCGCTAACCGCGCTCGGCGCCGTGTCGAAGGCGACGCATGCGTGTCCGGCGCGCGTCAACCGGCGAGCGATGTTCGAGCCCATACGGCCGAGGCCGACGATTCCTATTTTCATACGATCATACCTGCAACGTACGCCCTCATGGGTGAGCGGCGGCTTAGTGGACATCGTTGTGGCGCAACGGAGTGAGGCGTGCCAAAGCCCCACCCGCGGCGTAAGCGCTGCGGAGAATCGGAGTCGCGATTTTCGCAGCAGCGGCTTTGCTTCGTTACCTCGCGGCGCTCGAAGAGCGGTCTTGCGTCGAAGCGGGGCGTTGCGTCGGAGGGTAAAATGGATACGATGGATAGACGTACCCGGTTCCCCAGTACGGCTGGTATCCGTAATAGCCGTAGAGGCCTTCGTAGTACTGGTCTTCGATGAGCTCAGGGTCGTAGTTGGGCGCGCCGGCGATGCGTTCCCGCGTCTGTTCGACGTGAACGACGTGGCGATCGATCTTACTGATCGCCTCCACAGGGATGAGGACCTTGGACTGGCCTATGCCGAGAAAACCTCCCGACGCCACTTGAAGAAAGCGGACTTTCTCTTCCTGATCGTCAATCAAGAGTGCGTCGATCTCTCCGATGTCTTTCCCAGCGGCATCGACGACCTTGCGCGACCGGATGTCCTCGGCTCGGTCGCGTGTCGTCAGGTGCGCGTCTCGCATTGGTTGAAGTGTTCGCTTTGCAGATGTGGTCATGGTGAATCTCCACCCCGAGAGCAAAGCAATGCTCGTGCCGCGGCGAGGATCGCCGGGTCAAGCTGTGTTGGACGTTCTCCGAAAGGCGAGAAGCCGTTGCACATTGCGAGCAGCGCGGCGCGAGCGTGGCGCTCCCGCGTTGGGCTGACGACGCGCACGCAGCGTCTGCTCGGTCATTTCTGCCTGCGGCGAATCGTCGCCATGGGCAAGTCCTGCCGAGTGAGACCACAATACCTATTGCTTACAGTCGAAGCAGCGGGTCCCAATTCCGCTTGTCCGACGGCGCGGTACTGACGGGCGCGGAACGCGCTGCGTGCCGTGCCTATTCCAGTGAGCTCGACGGCGCAGATGCCTGGGTCGACACCGGCGCCGAGGTCTTTCCAGCGACTCGAGTCAGCTGACTCGGTCCAGACTGCACGGCGTCGATTCAATCGGTGCCTTTTGACTCGTACTCCATTTATTTCTGCGTCAATCGGTTTTCTGGGTTGCACGCCTGACGTGAAGCCTCAGGTTGAGCTGTCGGACCAGACCCTACGAAGGAGACTATTCTGGTGAGTATTTGTCGCCATTTCGCGGCGTTTGCCGTCGCTGCTGCCTGTTCGAGCGCTCTACCGGCTTACGCCGCGAGCGGAGCCAAACACGACGCGAAAGTGTCCATGGCAGACGCGCGCCGGACCGCGCTGGGCAAAGTGCCCGGCAAGGTGGTCGACGAAGAGCTCGAGCATGAGGCGCACCGCTGGATCTACTCGTTTGAAATCCGTGCCGTCGGCCAGAAGGGCAAGGCGGTCACCGAGGTTAACGTGGATGCCGACTCCGGCGTCATCGTCGACGTTCACACCGAAAAGGAGTGATCTCCGCTCCGGTGGCTGACGCGATCGGAAGGCATGTTTGGCAATTCCGAGGGTCACATCCCCTGCTTCATGCGTAGCTCGCGCTCGCAGCGCCCCACTTGCTCCTGCCGGTCAGCGCGCCTGCGTTGCCGTTGCTCAACGCAAACGCCGAATGATGGCTCGCGCTATCAGGCGCTCACGCTATCAGGCCTTGATCGGATTCCCGGGGTCGGATTGGGCGGCTCTGGTGAGGTTACTAGCCTCGACGAAAATCCGTTTCAGGTCTGGAAAGCGCCCCCGGAGCGAGCGCTCCACGTTGCCGACGGAGGCCACGACCTGCGCCGTGTTGAGCTCAGCGCGGAAACGCACATTCATCACCACCAGCACCTCTTTCGGACCTGTCTGGAGGGTGAGAAGATCGATGACCTCTTCGACGTCGGTCTGGGCGACGGTCAGGGCGCGCATTTCCAGGTCCACCTTTGGGTCGACGCCCTCGCCGATCAAGAGCCCCTTGCTTTCGCGAATCAGCAGCCAGGCGACCAGGAGCAGGACCAGGCCGATCAGGATCGACGCGATCCCGTCAGGGTAAGTCTTGCCCAAGGCGTGGCTCAAGCCAATGCCGGCGAAGGCCAGCACCACGCCGACCAGGGCCGCGCCATTCTCGAAGAGCACGGTAAAAGTTGTCAGGTCTTTCGACGCGCGGAACGCTGCCCAGAGGCCTACCTCTCTCGCGCGCTTGACTGCTCGGTGTTCGCGGTAGGCGCTCACCGTTGCCCAACTTTCGAACGCCCCGGCCACGGCTAGGACGACGTAATTCCACGTCGAAGCCTGGAGCGGTTTCGGCGTCATCAGGTGGTGAACGCCCTCGTAAAAGGACATCGCGCCGCCGCCAGCGAACATCGATATCGCGACGAGCAGCGTCCAGAAATACATTTCTCGCCCATAACCGAAGGGGTGCTCCGAATCGGGCGCACGTTTACTGCGGCGCTCACCGACGAGAAGGAAGAACGAATTGACGGCATCCACCGAGGAGTGGATCGCCTCCGAGGTCATCGCCGAGCTGCCGGAAAAAATAGCTGCAGCGATCTTCACGACCGCGATGCCGGCATCCGAGATGATCGATACAATGACGGAAGCTCTCGACTTCGGCGATACCTGTGGCTCGGTCAGGGGGCGCATGCCCTGTCGGCCCGGGGAGTGGAGCTCGCGCTGCACAAGGTGTGATCAGCCTCCCTTGATGACCAGCTTGTCGTCGACGACGGTGGCGCCGCCCTCGAACGCATCCTGGGTCGCCGCCATGCGCTCTACCTGCGAGCTTACCTGGCCAGTCAGGGTGGCGGTGCCGTTACTGACGCTGACCTTGACCTGGCTCTCATCAACGAATGGGCTCCACAGGAGCTCGTCACGAATATCCGTGGCGATGGCAGCATCCGAACGCGCTGGCTTCGCGGGAGCGTAATACCAAGCCTCCCATAACGGGGCGTACGGAAAGTAGTACGGGTTGTACACGTAGACGAGCTCGCTACGCCGCACCACGATGTCGTTGTCGATGTCCTTGACCCCGACGGTGTTTGCCGCGATATCTGTGGCCTGAGCGCGTTCGAACGGCGTGTCGACGCTTCCGCTCAGCGTGACCTTGCCTGCTTGGACCTTAGCGTCGAGCGCATAGAAGTTGGTATACGGATTCCAAAACAGGGCGCTTCGAACGCTCGTTTGCAAGACTGCGTCGTTGACGAGCTTGTGCGGCTTGATCGCCAGGTCGTTCTTTACGCTGACAACACCGAACGTATGCCTGGCTAAGTCTTCGGCAGCCATCTTCCCGCTGACGCTACCCACGCTGCCACTGAGCGTCGCGGTGCCGGCCGCCACGCTCACCTTCAGGTCCGCGGCGCTGACGCGCGGATCGTAAGCGGCGGCGTCGTGAACGGCTTTCGAAATGTCCGCGTCGGTCTTGGCAGCAAGCTTGTTCTTCATCAGCTCGCTCTGTTGCGCAGCAGCGCTCACCTGCAATGCCGACGAGTCGACCTGGCTTGCGCCGAGAACCCAGGCGTCGAGCCCGGCGCGCCTCATTTCCGCGGCGCTCGCGACCTCGCCCGTCAGCTTGACGCGGCCCTGATGCACGTCGACGTTGATCAGACCGTCGTTGATCAGGGCGTCCCAGCGCAACGCGCCCTTGATGTCCGTGGCGATGGCGGCATCGCTGCGCTCGACGCCAAGCTGGACCTGAATGTCGTCTTGCACGCTGCGCACGCCCAGCACTCCCTCGGCGACGCGCTCCGCCATGAGACGCCCTTGGTAAGATTGCACCTTGCCCGTGAGCGTGACCGCGCCAGCCTTGGCCTGACTGTGAAGTTCGTAGGCATCCGTGCCGGGATTGAGCAGGAGCGCGCTTTGTACGTCTTTTTGGACGTCAGCGTCCGGGCGCCCCTTGAGCATCAGCTCGATGCGGTCGCTCACCGCGCGGACACCCTTGACGGCCTCGGCCACGCGCACGGCTCGCCGCTTGGTCAAAATGTCTTTGGTGGTGCCGGTAAGCTCCACCACGCCATCAGTGCTGGCGACACGCAGAGCTGCAGCGTCGACGCCCGGATCGTGCTCGAGGGTGACTCGAACTGCGGTTGCTACTGCAGGGTCCGTCGGACGGGTAGGAGTAGGCGCCGCGGGCGGATTGACCGGAGTTGCCATTGGCTGGCCTTCACTGGGGAGGGACTTGTGGCAGCCGGTCGCTGCGCCTAGCGCGAGCAACGCTCCTAGCGGCAGAATTCTACTTCTCGAACGTTTCATGAAAGCTCCTATCACTGGGGTATTCGTCATTGATCTTGCAGGAATTGAGCATGCATCGCCCATGCCTCGGCGCGCGCCGAGATGCGCGCCAACGACGATGCTCGGGATAGCGCTGGATCCGCCGTTAAGAGCCTCGCAAGGTTGTGGAAGCCTCCGAGTCGGTCAGTAAATGTTGCGCGCGCTTTGCAACGTGTGGCGACAGAATCGGTAGGGCGCCGCTATTTGTCCCAAGCGCGCGTCAGGTCATCGGTGGAAGACCAGCGGAAGGTTGACCTCGCGTGAACCGCGATCATCTTGATGGTACGTGTGGCGCTGCCCGTGGTGCTCGCGATGTTGTTCGCACCAGTACTCTTTACCGGCCGTCGCCACGCGCGTCTCGACGCAGCGCGGGCAGGGCGGCTCGATCTTAGGAGCTTTCGGGATCGCTGTCGGCCTCACGATCAGCACGGGGCACGGCGCGAGCCGAACGACTCCCTCCGCCACCGAGCCGATCAGCAAGCGCGCGAGCCCGCGCCGACCGTGGGTGCCGACGACCACGAGATCAGCCTGCAAATCCGCTGCGATCTGGGCGATTTCTTCGGCTGGCGACGCGCACCGAACATGCACGACCACGCGAGCCAAGGCATCGGCCGGGAGCTCGGAAGTTTGCGCGTACCGTGCGACGCGGTCGTCGACGTAGCGGCGCAGCTCTTTTCCGGCTTCGGTTCGAGCTCCATCGGTCGCGCTGTCGGGGTTGCCGACCAGCGCGATGTGCACGACGTGCACGACGGCTTGCGGACGCTCCGCCGCGAGGTCGAACGCGCGATCGAGTGCCAGCTCCGAGGTCGACGAGAAATCGACGCCGACTACGATTATTTGAGGCTTTTGTGCTTTTGTCATGTGCCCTCGCTGCTCACGCCGAGCAAAACATTATTTTCGATCATGGCTTGGTCTCCGATCCCAGATTGGGGCTTTTCTTGCGCGTCGGCGCTCGACGGATCACCTAGTCGTGCGATGCGCTAACCAGCGGCGTGCACCATCCATGCCCGGTCACAACCCAAATCTCGCGACGGGCCCGCTTTGTAGCTAAAAAATAGTTGGAGCACAAAGTAATTGTCGACCAGCCCCGGGGGAATAGCCCGTGTCCCCCGGTTGTAAGAGCAATCGATCGACTTTCGTCGGCGGCTCGCGCTGAGCGTCAGTTTGAACGTTACCTATCGCGAGCCCTGAGTTACCCAGCGCGAGCCCTGAAAGGATAGCCATGAAGTCCAACACGCGGCACGAAGGCCACAAGTCGCATCAGCCGCTGCACGAGATGATTGGCGGAGCCATGGGTGCGATCGGCGGAGCGGGGGTCGGCGGTGCTGTCGGCGGGCCGCTTGGCGCCTTCGTCGGCATACTGGTCGGCGTGGGCGTCGGCGCCGCGGCGAGCTGGGCCGCCGAAGAGAACGCCGCCCAGCTGGCAGCAGAAGATCGTTTTCGGCGTAGAGAGCGCCAGCTTCGCCGCTTGCAGGCCCGGCGTTCGCGCGCGGAGGGGAAACGCCGCGACGTCAGGGTCTGTCCCTGAATCCGCGCTGCTCTCGCGTGCCCGGGCCCGACGGTCGGTGAGTCAAGGTCGGCCGTATTTAGTGGGTGACAGGCCTGGGTTCGTGGCGCCTGCCGGGCACGCGCGCGCCGCGGGCAGCTGCCCGCGCGGTCGCTGTCGTCGTCTGAACCCGGCTAGTTAGTTGGATGTCCAACAATGAGGGGACCTGGGCTCCCTGGCCCGCTCGGTCGGCAACGGGGCAAATCGGACTCTGACGTCAATTGCATCCGTGAGATCCTCGACACCCGGACCAAGACTGCGGTCACCCTTGATGGGCCGATCTGCGCGATCAGCCCCGACGCTACCATGGCGCTCGCGCCAGACTTCCGACGCCTGCAGGATCTAAGGCCAGGCTATGGCTACGCCGGCTTTGCCGATCCCAATGCAGCAGTCGGTGCTCCGACCGACGCCGGTATCTGGCGGATCGATCTCACGACTGGAAAGCTGCGGCTCTTTGAGTCGCTGGCTGAGGTCGCGGACATCCCGCACACCGACCCGTGGCCCGCGCAGACCCACCATTGGGTGAACCATCCCGCGGCGGCGCAAGCGCGGGCGGTGGCGGACCTGAGGCCGGCACGGGGACCAACGCGGGCGCCGGCAACATGCCCGGCGCGGGCGCCGGCAACGTGCCCGGCGCGGGCGCCGGAGCTGGCCCAGCGACTTCGGTTGGGGGTGATTCGACGAGCGCTACGCCTGAGCGACAAGCTCCCGCGGCTGCCCCGTCAGGCTGCGGCTGCGCCGTACCCGGGCTGCGCGGTCAGGCGCTCTTGCCGTACGCGGTTGTCGGTGCCGCTGCCGCTGCGTTGCTGCGCAGACTCGAGAAGTAGCTCCCACTCCGCGCCGCACTCGCTGATCGAGCGAGCTCGACGGAATGACTGTCTGACTTGTCGCATCGTCCGCAGCCGCCCTGAGTGCTAAACTCAGCGCTGAAGGCGGCGTCTACCGCGCCTTTCATGTGGCGCAGCCTCGCGCACACGGTTACGAGCATGTCACCCTGCCAGGCGTCGACGGCGCGCCCGGCAAGGCGCAAACCTTGCAATTGGCTGCGTCACTCTTCGATCTCGAGACCGATCCGGGCGAAACTACCGATGTTGCCGCCGCTCATCCCGACATTGTCAAGCAGATGCAGGCGCTCGCCAGCGCGCACGAAACCGAGCTTAAGGCGCACAGCCGCGGGCCCGGCAGGCTTTAAGGACGAATGCTTGAGATTCTCGGATGGCTACGGCCGTGGTGCTTCGACGCCGTGCTGCGACCCACGCCGCGTCACGGTCGACATTTTTGAGCCGAATGCTCAGGGAGCGGAGCACTAGCCGGTGATGAGCTGGCGATGCCTGAAGGCTATGGTCACCGCGATCTGGGCGGACCGTATGGCGGCCGCTGGCTTGGTGTTCGTGCATGCGTTCGTCGGCTGTAGTCAGGGGGACGCTGGCGTTGCTATCGCGTCGCTCGCAGGGGGCGCCGGAACGACCTCGTCCAGCGCTGCCGCCACCACAGGCGGAAACTCAGCCGGCGCAAGCCTCGGCGGCTCGAGCATGGCAGGCGGGGGCAGCGGCGGCATGGAAGCCGCGCCCGAATTGGGACCGGCGCTGGGCGGCGTTGGCGGAGCAGCGGGGTCGCCAGCGGCAGGTGCCCCAAGTCCCCCTCTGGCAGTCATCGACACCCACACGCACTACTGGGACCTCAGCCGCGATCCAGGTTTCAGTAACGGCGTGACGCTGCTGCCCTCTGACTACGACGTCGTGGCCCGCCCAGCGGGCATCGGCGGCGCGATCATGATCGAGGCCGTCTGGCGAGACCTCGCTGACAATTTATGGGGCCTAGAGCTGGCGGAGAACAGTCCAATCATCGTCGGGGTCGTTGGGAAGCTGTCGCTGGATTCGCCCAAATTTGCGAGCGATTTAGCCGTGCTCGAGTCACACCCGCTCTTTCGTGGCCTGCGCATCAGAGTCGAGGAGCTCGCATCGCCCAACGCCCAGCTGCTCGCGGAGCACGGACTCGTCGCCGACGTCGATACCGCCGGCTCGGCCGAGCTTGTGCGGGCAGTGGCAAGCCAGGCAGCGGCCGTGCCGAAGCTGGCTGTCGTGCTCGATCACGCGGGGGGCCTCAGCTTCGTCAGTGAGCCAGCGGGTGAGATGGCCAAAGCTCTCGAGGCCGCCGCCCAAGCTCCCAACGTCTACTGCAAGGTTTCACGGTTTCAGGAGCAAGGTGCGACCGGCCTCACCGAGGCTGACACAGTCACGTACGCCAGGGTGCTGGATTTTCTGCTCGCCACATTCGGCGAAGAGCGGCTGCTGTTTGGAACCAATTGGCCCTTGTCGGAAAAAGCCGGCTCACTGGGTGACGGCGTGGCGATCATGCGGCGCTATTTCGACGCCCGAGGTGATAGGCAGGCGAACGCTTTTTTTGCGGGCAACGCCACGCGCATCTACGGCGTCCATGCTCGCTAGGGTGAGGTAGCCGAACGACGGAATGCGTCGGTCGACTTTTTTGATGGCTCGGCAGCACTGCCGAATGGGTTGCGCTTCACGGCGCGGCTGCAACCGATTGGGCTTGAGAAGCAGCGTCACGCGCGTCAACGCCGACCGGCACCTCGATTCCTATAGAAAGGTCCGGAAATGCGAAACCAGCCAGCCAAGCGCAACGAGGTACCACGGGCGCCGTGAACTGCTGGGCAATAGCTCGACTGAGTCGGTCAGATCTCGTTCGAAAGAACCGCTGACGTCAGCGGCGAACGCGGCGTCGTCGACCAGCACATTCGCTTCGAGATTGAAGCGCCACGAGAGTGAATCGAGGTTGTGACTGCCGATGATGACGGTGTGCTGATCGAGAACCATCGTCTTGGCGTGCAGCACCGAGCGCGCGTACATGTAGACGTGGATGCCGTCGCGAACGAGCTGATCGACGACGCTTTGCATGGCGACGCTCACCAGCCACACATCGGGAATACCCGGGATGAGGAGCCTGATGCGCACGCCCCGTCGGTGGGCTTTGCGTAACGCGCGCAAGAAGCGCGGGCCCGGCAGAAAATACGGATTGGCGATGTCGATACTGGCGCGAGCCCGCGCGATCGCCAACAGGTAGGCGCGGCGAATGCGGCGATTGGGTCGCAAGGCAATCGTGTTGGCAATGATTGATGTTCGGGTTGGCGACTCGGGCACGGCCGGAACACCGGCCAGCGGCCCTGCACGCCCTAGTCGCGCCCACGCATCGCAGATCAGAGCTCGCAGGCGCAGCACCGCCGGACCGCGAATTTCCAGCGCGTCGTCGCGCCAATTTGCTCCGCCTGCGGCAAGCGGCAACCATGGTAACGCGAGGTTGAGTCCGCCACAGAATCCGACCTCCCCATCGACCACGAGCAGCTTGCGGTGGTCTCTAAAGAACAGACGCGCGACGCTGAACCCGCGGCGCCAAGGGGCGACAGGGCCGATCTCCGACACGTGGCCACCGGCTTGGACCAACCTTGTCCAAAAGCTGCGGAAGAGCCCGAGGCTGCCGACGCCGTCGTAGGTGACGAAGACGCGCACACCAGCGAGCGCGCGTGCGACGAGCCGATCCCGGAACTGCTTGCCGACGGAGTCATGACCGACCCAGTACATCTCGAGCAAGATCTCGCGCTGGGCTTGGTCGATAGCGTCGAGCATCGCCGGAAAAGCGGCTTCGCCGTCACGCAGATGGCGGATGCTGTCGGAGTCGATGGTGTGAAAGCCTGCCATGGTCAGTGCCGTTCGTCGGTTCTGCCTAGGCCGGACTCGGCGTCAAGGCAGCGGGCACTAGAAGCAACGAGCAGGGCAGGTCCGCCAACAGCCGTTCGGGAACGTTTCCCAACGGCACCGCTGCTGCGCGCGCGACGCCACCCCCTCCGTGGCTGCAAACGATCACCAAATCGCATTGATCTTGCTGGGCTTGCTGCAGGATCGTTCGAACTGGCCCCGAGCCCGTCACGATCGTCAGCACGGTACCGTGGTCGCGCAGCGCCTGAGCGACGTGCTCCAGGTAGGGGACCAAGGTCTCCGCGGTCGTATCACCCTCGGGAACGGCCAAGAGGGTGATGGCTGTGCCAAATCGCAGCAGACTCACGCAGTAGGGCAATAGCGCCTCGGCCTCACTCGAGCCATCGAGACCGACCAAGGCTCGTCTGAACGTCGGGTAGCGACGACTCGGCTCGGCCTCGGCCCGAACGATCAGGACCGGATACTCACTGGCGAGCGCTAAGGTCCTGGCGACGGCCATCTCGCTCACGACAACGAACAGATCGGCACGGGCCACGCGAGCGATATCGATGATGTGCTCGGGCGAGGTCGCGATCGCGGCTTCGCCTCCGTCGAGGAAGGTGCGTTGGACCATCTCGAGGTACGGGGCAAGCGCGCTGCCGGCGTCCGAGACGAGGCAAAACGAGAGCTCGGCCGCGAGCGTCTTGGCAACGTCTGCCCCGGCGACCAGCGCGGCCTCCGCGTCGGGAGAACCGTCACTTACCGCGAGGACGCTCTGCGGCCAGCTCGTGACCTGCGTGGGTACGAATGATTTGTGCTCGGCTAATACCGCTCCCAGGCGTTCTTGGATCAGGGCCGGTGCGCCCAGCCGACGCCGGAACCTGGAAAAAACGTAGTACAGCGCAGGGACTAGTAGCAGGTACGCCCAAGCTCCTTCCGTGAAGCGCTCGATGAAGATCAGCGCAGCAGCAGCCGATGTGATGAACGCGGCCAGGGCGGTACCGAGCACCGAGAGCCCACTGGCATGGCCAGTCCGTTGCTCTCGCCAAAGCCGCTTCACGGCGGCCCAACCAGTGAGCCCCAGCAGGACGAAAACGCCGGCGGCGTAGAGCGTCAGGTAGGTTTCTTCATGCGTTCCGAAGGCGACGAAGCAAATCGCCACCAGCAGCGCTTGCGCCATGACCGGGCGATCGGCAACGTCGAAACGGTTGCGTTGACCGAAGGCCGCCGGCACGTAGTGGCGATGGCGCAAACCCAACGAAAGATTTTGCAGGCCTTGCGCGCTGGCAGCCGCCGCTGACAAAAGCACGACGATGCCGACCAACGTGCCGACGTACGCCACGGGTGCGGGCAACAGTCGGTCCATCGTCTGCGTGAACACCGACACGTCGTTGCGCATCGGATCCGAAAGCTCGAAGATCGCCGGGCCGACGATCACCATCGTCACGAGCGTGGTCGTCATGACGATCAGCAGGCTGCCGAACGCCCTGCGCGAGCGTACCTCGGGCGAACCGTCGTAGGCCGCGACCAAATTCGCGAAGACTTCGATGCCCGTCATCAGTGCCAGTAGCCTGACGTAGCCACCGAACGTCGCGTGGAGGTGGGCACCTGCGAAAGCGTCGCTCGTCAGCGTCGGCAGCCTCAATCCATCACGGGCGACGACGGCGATCACCAAGACCCAAAGCAGCGCCAACACGGCCGCCGTCGCCGGTCCAAACACCGCAGCAGCTAGCCGAGGCCCGCGATTGACGACAAATCCAACCGCCGCGGTGAGCAGGACGGCGAGACCGGCCCGTTGCCAGTACCCGAGGCCAGACGCGCGATCGGCCACGAAAGTGACGAGCGCAGCGATGCTGACCAGAAACGTGAGCGTGTATTCGATGGCCGTGATGCTGGCGTTGACCTTCACGGCCCAACCGCCGAACTCCTCTTCGCAGAGGCCGCTGCCACCACTGCCGTCCGTGATCCAGCGCATCACGTGCCGGTACATCAGGCTGACGACGACGACGGTTGCGACCACCATCCAAATTGGGGTTCCGAATGAAGCGGCGCCCGCACCGGTCACTACGAGCAGCCTCAAAAAAGGACCGAATACGTAGAGCGGCGAGCTGGCTGGATCGCCACCACCGGCGAGCGCTCCCTGCACTGCGCCGCCGAGTCGATGAGAGACATGCGCCATCAGCCGCGAAGCTCGCGGCTGTTCAGCGAGCGTGTCTGGCGGACTTCGTCGAGCGGCGTTCCGCCGACGACTTTCGCGCCGAAATCCAGCGTCCTGATCGGAAATGGAATCGTCATGCCGTGCGCATCCAAGGCACTTTTGACGGCGATCATCGCTTCAGAGCGGGCTTGCAGGTACGCTAGCTGTTTCGATTCGGCCAGCCAAATTCTGAGCTGAAAGTCGATCGAGCTCTCGCCGAACTGTTCGAAGAACAGCTCCACGGCACGCGCCGGATCGCGGTGCGGCACGTTCTCGACCGCTTCGATGACGACGCGCCGCACGGCAACCATGTCGTCGCAATACGCCACGCCGACCCGCAGGTCCATCCGACGTTGCTGGGTGCGCGTGTAGTTCACGATCGCATTTTGAAACACCTGCTTGTTGGGAATCAGAATCGTCAGTCCATCCAGCGTCTCGACCTCGGTGGCGCGCAGCTCGACGCGCAGCACACGGCACTGTCGTCCCGCTAGCTCGACCAGATCGCCCACTTCGAACGGTCGGTTGAGCGTCATCATGAAGCCAGACATGAAATTGGCAGCAATGTCCTGAAAAGCGAAGCCGAGCGCCAGGCCAATGACGCCGACGCCGGCCAGCATCGATGTCACCGCTTTATCGAGATTGAGCAGGCTCAAGGCCCACATGCTCCCCAGCACGACGATGCCAACGCGCAATACCGACGCCATCAGGCGGCTAACCGCCGGGTTGCTGGTGGCGCGGTGAAACACGCGCTCGGCTGCTCGCGGCAGCCAACGTGAGGCAAAAAGCGCGAGCGCCACGGCCAGCGCGGCCAAGACGAGATTGGGCAACATGACGATCACGGTCTCGGCCCAGCCCTGCAGCTTGCCGAAGAGCTTCGTGATGGCGCCCGTCACGTCGAGTGGGCTCCGATGGGACATGGGCCGCGATACCAGGTGCTACCTGGCGCGGCAAACCTGGGAGCGTGAAGTTCCGCGGAGTGCTACGGTCTCTGGATGGTTTCGCGACTCCGCGCAGTCTTCACGTTGGCGACGACCGCTTTACTGAGCTCCGCCAGCGGCGCGTTCGCCCAAAAGCCCCCGCCCTCGTCACTCAAGAGGCCGGGGTCGGTCGTGCGCGTCACTCACTCGCATCAGCTGGTCAAAGGCTGTGCGCCCAATCCGGCGATTTCTTCCTGCCTTGAAAAGCGAAGCCCGGCGCCAGCGGCGACCGAGCTCACGCTGACGCCGTTGCCAGCCGGCTTGGTCAGCAAACCCACCGAGCCTCGCGGCCAACGGAGGCTGGCGCTTCCCAGCGCAATCGGTTCTTCGTCCGCTGAAACGCGGCTCGAGCCGGGGCGGTGGCTGCTAAGCTGGCAAGATCAGTCGACCGCCCTGCGCGTGGCGGAAGCGCGGCCGGTAGCCGTGCAGCTGACGACGATTTCGGGCCGCTGCGTAGCGGTCCCCAGCGGCTGTCAGCTGCAAGCCGATTTCGTACGCCGCGAGCTATCGATCCCAGCCGAATTTCGGGCGTCCGAAGCTCACTAGCCAACCGATTGCGCAGAGCGCCGCGCGTACGTCCGCGTAAACTCGGCCCGCGGCAGCGCTGTTGTCGGTGAGCCACGGCGCGTTTCGCTGCGGTACCACGATTTGACCTCAAAGTACTTCCGCACTAGGAGTGAGGCTTGATGAGTGAGCTGTCTGCCGAGCTCCTTCGGTTTCTTCGCGATTGCATGTCGAGCTACGAAGGGCTCGAGACATTGTTGCTGCTTGCGCGCTCTCCGACGCGGGCCTGGTCAAGTCGAGAGATCTCAGAGTCGCTAAGTGCTACGCAGGACACAATTGATTCGGCCTTGAGCGAGCTGGTCGCCATTGGCACCCTGGTGCAGGCCGAGCCGCGACCAAGGCCGACGACTTTTAGATTCGCCCCCAGCGATGAAGACGTCCGAGCCCGCGTAACGGAGCTCCAGCGCGCGTATGTCGAGCAACGTTTTGCGATCGTGCAGGTGATGAGCGCCAACGCAATGGAGCGCATTCGCGGGGCGGCTGCTCGGCGTCTTGCCGACGCATTTCGTTTCGAAAGGTCGAAAAAATGATGGCCCAGACCGCTTATGCGATCGGCGTTCTGACCAGCGTTTTCTGCGCCTTTCTCTTGATTCGAAGCTACCGAGCCCGACGCACGCCGTTGCTTCTTTGGTGCAGCTTGTGCTTCGTTGGGCTGGCGCTGAACAACGTGCTCCTGTTCACGGATCTATTCGTCGTCCCTGAAATCAACCTCGAGGTTTGGCGAAACGCGACGGCGCTCATCTCGTTGGTTCTGATGCTGATCGGACTGATTTGGGAGGAAGCTTGAACGACTTCTTGCGCGGTGCGGTCGTGATGGCGAGCTTCGCCGTTGGCATGTTTTTTTTGCGCTACTGGCGGACGTCGCGAGACCGGCTGTTCTTGCTGTTTTGCGCGGCGTTTTGGCTGCTGGCTCTCGACTGGACGTTGGCGACGGTCGGCGGGCTGCTTGCCGACAATGCTCATGTTTTTCGCTTTCTCGCCTTCATCGTCATCGCGCTCGCGGTGCTCGACAAGAATCGTCGACAACGAGAAGCGTCATGAACATTGCGGAGGGAAAACTAAGTCGTCAACTTCTGAATCTGCGGAATCATTACCACAACGGCGGTATTTGGCCGCATGTGGGGGGCATGTGGGTTCGGTTGTTTCATCGCCTTGGCACGCGCGCGCTGCGGTCTAGCAAGCTGGGCGAGCTGAATCGGCGCGGCATTCGTCGACTAAATCTGCTTGCCGAAGCTGACTCATTCTGGCTTGATCGGAGCGAGTGAGTCAGTCGCAGCCTAAGGCCGTCGCCCCGACCCCTGTCACCGACGTGAAGCCGTTGGGGGAAACGCTCAGTTTCATGCAGCTGCTGTGGGCGGTCACGCACGGGCTGGAGTCGGCTTCCAAACGGATGCATGCCGAGCTCGGCGTGACCGGACCCCAACGGCTGGTGCTGCGCATTGTCGGTCATCACGGCCGCATTGCGGCAGGCGCGCTGGCAGATGTGTTGCACATTCATCCGAGCTCGCTCACCGGCATGCTTCAGCGGCTCGAACAGGCGGCGCTGATCCGGCGCGAGAGCGATCCGTTCGATCGCCGCCGCGCGCTCATCGAGCTCACTCGCCGCGGCATGCGTCTCAATGACGAACGAACCGGCACGGTCGAAGCGAGCATCGATGCCGCCCTCGCGAAGTTGTCGAAGGAGAAGGTGGCCGGCGCCAAGGCGGTGCTGAAGGCGCTCGCCGCCTCGCTCGAAGAAGCGGCTTCCGAAGCGACGTAGCGGGGACTTTACGGCCCAGTTCCGGCAGTGCGATAAATCACGACCGCGGGTTGGCGGCCGCCATCGGAGGCGAGAGGCGAGTCAGGCCGCAAGCCATGGAAGTCCTTCGGGCAACCAGCCAAGTTGGGTGGATCGCGGAGGTTGTTTGACATCAAAGCAGTCACGTGGGAGGCCTTCACGGCTTCGCCTTGCAGTGCCACCATGAACGTCCCTTCGGCGCTGATAAAGAGGTTCAACGAATTTAGAGTTTGGGCGCTCCGCTTCGAGCTGCGGGTGGCCCCGACCGAGTCGCAACGACTCTTCGCGCTGACGGTCGCGATCGGCATCGTCTGCGGGCTTGCGGCCGTGGTATTCCACTTCTCGATTCGTTTCGCTGAACGACTACTGTTCGACCGCGCCATGAACGCTGCCGGGGGATACTGGGTTGTTTGGGGCATCGCGACGCCCGCCCTGGGCGGGTTGGCCGCGGGTATCCTCCTGAAATACGTTTTCCCCAACGCTCGCGGCAGCGGAGTGCCACAGGTGAAGGTGGCCTACGCTTCGCGTGAAGGCATCGTGCGTTTGCGCGACGCACTTGGGAAATTGATCGTGGCTAGCCTTCAGATCGGTTCGGGGGCGTCATTGGGCAGGGAAGGACCGACGGTGCAGATTTGCAGCGGCTTGGCCAGCGCGCTCGGCCGCTTTGGCAGACTTTCCGCGAGCAATCGCCGTCGCCTGATACCTGTAGGTGCCGCCGCGGGCATCGCTGCGGCGTTCAACGCGCCGATCGCAGCCGTGACCTTCACGATCGAGGAAGTGGTCGGCAACCTCGATCAGACCGTCTTGTCCGGAGTCATCGTGGCGGCGGCTTTGGCGGCCGTTATCGAACGCAGCGTTCTGGGAACGCACCCCGTCTTCTCGGTGCCCCGAGTATTCGGCCTCGACGACGCCCGCTCGCTACTGATTTACGCGGCGCTAGGTCTCGCGGCGGGACTCGTATCAGTAGCCTTCACTGATGGCTTGCTCTGGCTTCGCCGAAGATTCCGCGACCAGAAGCGCATCCCGGACTGGGGCCAGCCAGCAATCGGAGGGCTCGTGACCGGAGCGCTCGCGGTCGCTGCCCACTACTGGCTCGGCGTGGGCGGCGTAAACGGCGGCGGGTACCAAGTCGTCGAGAGCTCGCTGTCCGGGCTGCTGCCAATCCGCGTCATGTTGATTCTGTGCGTCGCCAAGCTCGTCGCAACGGTGTTCTCGTACTCGAGCGGCGGCGCCGGCGGCATTTTCGCCCCGTCGCTGTTCATGGGCGCAATGCTCGGTGGCGCCTTCGGTGCGCTGGATCGTTTCGCTTTCGGGCACGGCCCCGAGGCGATGGGCGCCTTCGCGCTGGTAGGTATGGGAGCGACTTTCTGCGGGACGATCCGGGCACCGATGACGAGCGTGCTGATCATCGTCGAGCTGACATCCGGGTACGGGCTGATCTTGCCGCTGATGATCGCCAACATGAGCGCCTACGCGCTCGCTCGCTACTTGCGCCCGAAGCCGATCTACGAGGCGCTTCTCGAGCAGGACGACATTCATCTCAAGAATCGCGGCTCGCTTCAGGCGCTGGAGCATCTCAAGCTGGAAGGCCTGCGGGTCCAGGGAGGGGATCGCATCAGTCTGAGCGATCGCGGGAAGCCGAGTGACCTGTTGCAGACGCCACGGCCGCCCGGACAGCACGTGTTCGCCGTCCTCAACGCCAACTACAAGATGGTCGGGCTCGTCACCAGCGACGAGCTAGCACTGCTTGAGGCGGAGCCTTCGCTGGCCAACCTCGTGACCGCCTCGGACATCATGCGGCCGCCAGCGAGCGTGAACCTCAACGATAGCCTGCTGACGGCTCTGGACTTGATGCGGTCGGAGCGCTTGTCCGAGCTGCCGGTTCTCGGGCTCGACGGTCGGGTAGTGGGCTTCATCGACGAAGCGACGATCGCCAACGCTTACCTCCATGAAAGCGACCCTAAGTCAGGGCGCGGTGGTCAGTGAGGTGCGGGTTAGTCGGCTTCGAAGAGAAGCTGCGAGCCCGCTGTTGGGGCGACGTCGTCGAGGAGGCGCAAGAGCTCGTGCGTGTCATCGCCGATGGCCGGCGTTCGCTTGGTGTCGTAGGCGTTGAGAATGACGGCTCCGCTGAGTGGCGGGTCCGCTGCGAGCGAGTTACCGATCAAGAGCGCGATGATCTCCGACGACTCGATCGCTCCCAGCGGTAATTCCGAGCGGCTGTTCGACATGGTCAAGATGGGGGCGTCGCGCGCGTCGCCTCTCAGCTTGGTCGAAAGCACTTGCGCCGTGGTCGATGCACCGCGCTGGAAGGTCGAACCTTCGACGGTTCCGCTCGGCCCGAGCATGGTGACGCCGGCTTCCCCCGCGCGGAAATAGCAGTTGATGACCGTGGTCGCGGTTTCAATCACCGGATCGCCCCGGTTGTCGATGAACTCCGAGCTGGCGATGATGGTTGAAGCGTCGGGCTCGGAATGAAAGGCCGCCTTGGTGTTCTCGCGGAACGACGACTCGAAATACGCGTTCAGATTGTTCTGACGCCGGCCCACACTGTCGATGCCCAAGCCGCAGCGCACGAATTGCGAACGGTAGAAGACTGTCTTGTCGGTGTAGCCGAGGTCGGGCGTCGAGTCGTTGGCAGGCCCGGTGTCCGTCCTCGCCTTGTAGCCCGCGCCGCACTGGTAAAACTGCGCGTACGCGAACATGTCGTTGTCGACGCCGTACACGTGGTCGGCAAAAATGCCGGCGTTGCTCATATTTCGAAAGGTGACGTGATCGATGTATGCGATCGTCATCTGCGTACCCGGCTGGTTCATGTGGAGCCCGTTCTGACCTCCCTGCAGTGTGAGGTCGACGAGCGTCGGCATAAACGACTGCGCGTTGGCACCAGCCATCAGCGGCGGAAGCTTGGTCGTGAGCAGATCGATCGTGGGCGTCTTCGCGATCAGCACCGTGCGCTCGGCGCCCTTTCCGATCAGGCCATCGCGCGTGCCGAGTGCAAGGGCGCTACCCAGGTAGTAGGCGCGGGCCTCGAGCTCGACCACGTGCTGGGTGTCGAGCAATTGCTGAAGCAGGGGCGCGTCGTCGGGCTTGTCGGCGAGGCCTTCGGACCAGCTCGAGCCAGCAGGATCGGCGATCGGCGGCAACGTCGGGCGCGCCCACGGACGGCCCGCGCGGGCGGGTGCGAGCAGGCCGCGAAGCAGGGCGGCCTTTTCGCCGGTCGGAGCTGCCGTCCACGGAGATCCGTCGAGGGTCAGGCTGAACGGTTGCAGGTTGCCGGGACCTTCGACGCGCAGCGTCGGCGGGTTGGCGCCTTGGACCTGGGGTGACGCGAAGAGTCCAGCCCGCGCGACGCCTGGCTGCAAAACGAAGTTGGAGTCCGGACCGGTCGTGCCCGTGTAGGCATTGAACAGGCTGATATCGGTGGCGCCGAGATCGAACGCAGGCGTGATCACCCTACCCGAGGCGGTGTGGATGCGCAGCGAATCGACGTCGCGCGTATAGAACATGGCCTTGGCGCCCGGGGCGGCGGTGCCATAGCTCTCGCCGTCGGCGCCGACCACCGTGAAGTCGCGTTGGTGCTCGCCCACGATGGTGTCGAGCGGCGCTCCGAGCGCGTTGAGCCAGAAGACGACGTTGCCGTAGGACTTGTGGCCGGCGTCGCCAACGAGCCGAATGACGGCGTCGCCCCCGCCGTGCAGCATGAGCCGCACGAATCGGTTGTTGCGGACGAAGCCCGCCGCTTGCGTGTCGAACGATAGGCTCGACTCATGGAAATCGAGAAATTCGTTGCGCTCGAGCGATACTCCTTCGCCCGTCACGCTCGACGACAGATGTTGGAAGCAATTGTCGTGTGTGACCTGATCGCCGCCGGCGTCGAACCGCACCGGCCCGTTCGTGCCCGACAAGACGGCGCCCGTGGTACCCGCGGGAACGACGACCAGCGGTAAGCCCGATTGGCCATTGCCATAGATGCCGTGATCGCTGGCGATCGTCAGCTGGGCAGGTCCTCCCTTGCTGTAGTTGCCCCCGTCGAGTCGCACGTTGGCGTGCGCGTCGAGTAAGGCCTGCAGATTGGCGCGCTCGGCGAGCGGCACCAGAAAGGCATCGGCGGGGATCGCCTGATCCGTGACTTTGCAAGCCGAGGGTGCGACCCCGCTGGCGGCGCCGCTTGCGCCACCGTCATTCGGACGACCGCCGCTGGTTGCGCCCGCGTTGCTCGGATGACCGGCGCCACTTACGCCACCGTCGCCCGCGCTTGAGTGGCCGACGGCGCCCGAGCCTGGCTCGTTGCTCGAACAACTGAAAGACGGGGCGACTAAGGCAGCGGCGAGAAGGGTGAACGACGCGCCGGTCGATCGGGCTTTCATGCGACACCTGAGTCGTTCCGGAGCGCGGGCAGGCGGACCTTCGCGAAACCTACTTGCGCAGCTACCGCATCGTGTATCGAACCGACGGACAAGACCTGTCGATCCTGACAGTGTTCGATGGAAGCCGCTAGCTGCGCTCCGTGCGCATCGACCCCTCGAGGTTCGGTTATCCGGACAGGCGATCGCGCAGGCAACGCCGAAGGCAACCGCCGCCTAGCTCGCCTCGCGCGCGCCTAGCCCGGCCGTGGGAGTTGCCGGAAACGGGACTCATGCGCGATTTTTCGCGGAAGGCAGTGCAGGAAACGGCCGCCGGCAGCTTAAATCGCCTCGGGGAGACGGGTACCAGGGCGATCCTGGTAGTGAAAGGACTCGTGGTCACGGCACGCGGAGACCAAACGCTGAATCATCGCTGCGTGTAACCGCGCTCATCGAGTAGCGTACCGGCGAGTCAACGGTTGCCATGGTCCGCGCGCCAATCGGCATGGAAAGCGAAGGAAATGCACATGCGACGTGAATGGCTCGTAACTTTAGGCCTGCTCGGGTGGTTCGGCTGTTCGAGCAACGACAACACGCCCGACTCGACGACCGCAGCGGGGCCGGCGGGTGCCGCCGGGGCGGCAGACGTGAGCGGGGGCGGTTCAGCGGTAAATGCGGGCGGGCCGGGAGTGGCGGCATCCGGAGCGAGCGGCGCAGGCGTTCCTTCGTCAACCGCGGGCAAGCCCGGCGTCGATGGTGGTGCGTCGTTCGCGGGCACGGCAGGAGCGCCCGGCGCGGCCGGTGCCGGCGGTGCCGGCGGGATTGGGGGTGGCGTCGCCTGCACTGGCGAGGCCACGTACAGCGTTACCGTGAACATCACCTGGGCGGACAAAGCTGTAGCGGGCAAGCACTTCACGACGTTGATCGGCGCTGTGCATTCGGCCGCTCTCGATGTTTGGCATGCAGGCGGATTGGCGACCCCTGGTGTGAAGCAGATGGCCGAGTCAGGCGGTACCC
>JBBRMI010000057.1:0-38033 GCA_038230915.1 Polyangiales bacterium
ATTCATCACATCTGTCGCCTCAATTCGGCCCTCAATTGGGCTGCCGCATCGCGGCTCACCTCGCAGAGGCTGTCGGGGCGACCTCAGGTCTCGCTTGGCGCCCAGATTTTTTCACAGGAGATCGCGAGATCGGGAGGTCGAGCAGAGCGTGATCTTGCGGTTCGCGCTGTCGCCTTTGAGCTCAAAATCTTCTCAAGAGCGCTTACTGCCGGGCCGCCATGCCGCGGCGATGTGCGCCGCAGGCGCAGCGGCCCCCCAAAAAACTTCTGATCTCTCGATCTCCTGTGAAAAAATCTCGCTCGTGTGATTCTGCCTGTTTGTGCCACGGTAGCTTCTGCGAGGGGGGCTGCGGCGCGGCAGCCAAAGATGTGATGAATCCTCAGGGGCTGCGGGGTGGCAGCCCCCGCGTGGATCCGCGTTGGGCGGTGGCGGGCCTTCCGCAATTCGTGCGACGGCGGGTTGCGGCGCGCAGAAACCTGTCATTTGGCAGCTCTTTTTGTCGCGTTGACGGGGTGGCCTGGTCCTAGCGAGTGACCCCATGGCTCGCCTTTTCCGCCCAGGCCTCCCGGTTGCTCTCGCGCTCGGTTTCGCGACGAGTTTTTTGACGACGCCGGCCGGCGCCGAGACCGCCAAGCCGGCGGACGACTTCGTCGCGTCGATCGGCACCAACGTGCATTTTTTGTATTCGAACTACATCGACAACTTCGACACGGTGGTGGTGCCGCGACTGAAAGAGATTGGTATTCGGAACATCCGCGACGGCATTCTGCTCGATGACGAGCCGTTTAATCAGCGGCTGCGCGCGGTGCGGGCAGTGGGCGTCAAAGGCACGTTCATCACGCGACCGAAGCAGTTTCCGGCGCTGGTCGACTGGGCCAAGAGCGTGGCGGAGTGTGTCGACACGCTGGAAGGGCCGAACGAACCCCACAACGAGCCCGAGTCGTACAAGGGCCTGTCGACGATGGCTTCGCTGAAGCCGTATCAGCAGGACCTGTACGCGGCCGTGCACGCTGAGCCGCTGTTGGCGGACGTGAAGGTGGCGACGCCCGGCATCGATTGGTTCCCGGCGTATGCGTCGGTCGGTGATTTGGATCAGTGGACCGACTACGGCAATTTTCACCACTGGCCGCCTTCGACCGGTGAGGTGCCGTACAAGGGCACCGCGCCGACCGACGGCTTGTACAAGGGGCGCGACGGCAAAGAGGCGAGCGGGCTCTTGATGATGGCGCGCACGATCGCGTCGACCAAGCCGTTGATCGCCACCGAGACGGGTTGGTCTACGACGCAGGTGACGCCGACCGCCGGTGGCGGGTGGGATCCGGGTGTTTCGGAAGGCGCGGCTGCGCGTTACGCGACGCGCGTCATGCTGGAGCTGTTCAATAACGGCGTGCGAAAAGCCTTCATCTACGAGCTGCTCGACGAGCCGACCACGCAAGATCCGGTCAAGCAGCACCAGGGCATGCTGACGATCGACGGCACGCTCAAGCCGCACGCGGTGGCGCTAAAAAACCTGATCGGTTTGCTGAGCGACCAAGGCGCGAAGTTCGCGCCCGACTCGCTCGACTTCACGTTGACGAGCGCCAGCGAATCGCTGGTCGACGACCACGAGTACAAGACCGCCGACATTCATCACCTGCTGCTGCAGAAGCGAAACGGCGTCTTTTACCTAGTGATGTGGAACGAAGCGCTCAGCTACGACAACCAGGCCGAGGTCGATCTTCCGGTCGCCGATCAGCAGGTGACGCTCAGCTTCAAAGCGCCGATCGAGCGAGCCAGGACGTTTCGGCCGCTGGCCAGCGCGGACGCAATCGCTACGTTTCAGAATCCGACCGAGCTCACGCTGCAGGTGCCCGACCACCCATTGATTGTGGAGTTGAATCCGCCGGGTACTGTTGAGGTGCCGAGCGGCGCGGGCGGCAGCGCTAGCGCGGGCGCGTCCGCGAGCGGCGGAG
Organism: Polyangiales bacterium; assembly: GCA_038230915.1. GTDB lineage: Bacteria > Myxococcota_A > Polyangia > Polyangiales > Polyangiaceae > PMG-095. Next base: position 1,953 of record JBBRMI010000057.1, read on the forward strand.
CGGGCAGCGGCAGCGTGGGGAGTGCGGGCGCAATGACCGCGACGGGCGGCCTAATGACGGCGAACGGCGGCGCCGTGGCGATGCTGCCGGGTGGCGGCGCCGCGCCGCTCATGGCGACGGGCGGTGTTGCGGGGCCTAACAGCGGGCAGCCGCAAACGGATCCGGGCTGCGCGTGCGCGTTGCCGACGTCGTCGAATTCATCTTCGCGCGGGGGGCTGTGGGCGCTCGGCCTGACCGCGCTGTTGTGGCTACGTCGTTTGCGCCGAGGAGACTGAAGAAATATGACGTTCAGAATCGCATCGCCTGGTGTCGTGACTTTCGCGTCCGCCGTGGAAAGAAGGTGTCAACCTCGACCACGTCAGTGTCGGCTGGCAGCTGCCGGGTGAGTCGGGCCTCTTGCCATGCGAAATCGTGCCGGGCAGCGCGCTCAGTCGCTTCGACGACGGCGCCGGTGGCGCTGGCGGAGCGGCCCCGTAGCGGCGGCACCCACCGCGACCCACATGCCGCGGTGGAACGCGGGATGTAGCCGGCCACGTTTGCGCGCTAACATGGGTTGCAACCGCTTTGCCGGCTGGGTCTCATGTTGGGTTCGCGTAGCAGCACGCGCTCACTCGCGTTCGTCGCGCTGATCAGCCTTGGCTGCAGCTTGGGCGACTTCGGCTACTTGTCGGCCGACTTCGGCCACGGTCACTCCGGCGATACGGCGTTGGGCGGTGCTGCTGGTGCCAGCCGTGGTGGTGACGGCGGCGCGAGCGGCAACGCGACCAGCGGTGAAGCGCAAGGCGGCTCGCTGCCGAATGCAGGCGCTGCAGCGGGCGGCAGCGCCGCGACGGCTGGCACGGGTAGTAGCGACGTCGAGAGTCAGTTCTTTTGCGATCCGAAGTACGCCGTATTCGACGCCGCCGCTGGCGGCGCGCCCCCCGTCGACCTGCCCGAGACCGGCGACTACGTGGTCCACCGGCAAGGCCCACGGCTCACGTGCCTGATCACGCCCGACTGGCCCGAGCTCGAAGACCACCGTTACTGGGCGATCGCCCACGACTGCGGTGCTCCCGACGCACTCACGGTAACGGTCGATGACGTGTGGCACCTCGAGCACCTGTGCAGCGACGTGTATCGGTTCACCACGCACCACGGCACCGACACCGAACGGCAACTAGCGATCAAAGATCAGGCCGCGGTCGGCACGCCGTTGTATTCGGTGCCGTACGTCGCCGCCGCCACCAACTACGAACCGTCGATGCTGTTTCACCTGCGCTTCGAAGAGCTGCTTGGCACGGTGGTGCGCTGGCGTTTCTCACCGGTGATTCAAGCGAGCTCGTGCGTCGAAGAAACCGGGCAAGCGCACTACGGCCAGCTCGACGTGGCGCGTGTCGTGCTCTATCCGTGCACCGGCAGCCTCTCCAACCAATCCTGGAATCTCTTGTCCTCGCCCTGAGCCAAGTATGCGAAGGCTTGCTTCAATTCTGTGTGTGTGCTCGCTGTTTTTTCTCGAACGCAGGTGTTACGCGGAAGAGTCGGCTGTGGCGTCGCCCACCCCGGAACCAGATCGGAAGGAGCTGGCACGAAAGCTCTACGCCGACGGCTCGGCGCTCTACGACCAAGCCGACTACGCCGGAGCGATCGCCGCCTTCGAAAGGGCCTACACCGCCTACCCTGCGCCCGCGTTTCTGTTCAACTTGGCGCAAGCCGAGCGCCAATTGGGTCCCGCGCGTTGCCAGGCCGCGCTCGACTACTACGAGCGCTACCGCCAAGCGCCCGAAAGCGCCGCGGATCGTGAGGAAGTAGGGGTGCACATCGCCGAGATGCGCGGTTGCGTGAACGCCGCTACTGCCTCCGCCAAAGAGCACGCCGCCGCGCCGCCCGCCGCGCCTCCGAAAGTACGCGAAGCCGACCCGAGCCGCGCTGCTGCTCGTCCGATCCCACCGGCAGCCTTCGCGCTGGGCGCTGTCGGCATCGTCGGGTTTGCTACATTCGGCACGTTGGCGGTCCTCGGCGAAAATAAGCGGGGCGATCTCGAGCGCAGCTGTTCGCCGGCGTGCTCACCGAGTGAAGTCCAGCCGCTGAAGACCAAGTTCTTGATCGCCGACATCGGCCTGGCCGTCGGTGCGGTCTCGCTCGGCGCAGCTGGCTACTTGGTGTTGTCCCGACCAGTGGTGACGCAGTCGCGGGCGAGCGGTTTGGCCGACGGCGCGCAGCTGAGCTTGGTCGGTAAGTTCTGAGCGCTCAGAATGGGTTCTTCAAGCCGTTCGGGTTCGGAGCGGCAGGGCGCGCTGGTGGCGTTGGCTTCGCCGGTGGCTTGCCGGGCGGACGGAGGCGTGGGGGTCGCGGGGCGGACGGCGTTGTGGACAAGGCGGGGGTCAAAGTCGGGGTCGGGGTCGGGGTTGAGCTCGGGGTCGGGGTCGGGGCTGAGCTCGGGGTTGGGGTCGGGGTTGAGCTCGGGGTCGGGCTCGAGGTCGGGCTCGAGGTCGAGGTCGCGGCTGGGCGCAGGAACACGACGCTGCCGGTCAGCCCTGCGACGGCGGCCAATGCGCCGAGGGCGAAGCCGAGCTTGCGGTTGGGTCCGACTTTGCTGGGTCCGATCTGCTGCTCGAGATCGAGGATCAGCAGATCCATGTTTGCGTAGCGCGCGGCGGGGTCGACGCTGAGGCCTCGGCGCAGGACCGTCAATACGCCTCGCGGCAGGCCGGGGCTCTCGGGCGGCGTGACGACTTGGCCGGCCATCACTAGCTGTGCCAGCTCTGGCAGCGCGGGCTTCTTGGTATTTTTCGCGAAGAAAGGGTGCTGATCGTACAGGGCGCTGAATAGCGCGACGCAGAAGCTGAACTGGTCGGAGCGCGCGTCGGCGGGCCCGGCGCGGAACTGCTCCGGAGCCATGTAACGCGGTGTCCCAACCAGACCGCCCGTCATCGTCAGCGTCCAGTCTTGGTGACCGTCGGGCACCGAGTCGCCGCTCGGAGTGCCCTCGCCCGAGTCTGCCTCCGCGACCGGGCGCGCCAAGCCAAAGTCGGTCACGCGCACACGGCCGTCGACGCCGACCAACACGTTCAGCGGCTTGAAATCGCGATGCGCGAGGCCCACGCGATGCGCGGCCCCGAGCCCGACGCCGGCAGCACTGAACGTCTCGATCACTTCGCGCCAGCTGTGCGCCTTCTCGGTTTGCCAGGACGCCAGCGTGCGACCTTCAACCAGCTCCATCACCACGAACACGCGATCGTCGATCGAGCCGACGTCGTACACGGCCACGACGTTCGGGTGCGACACACGCGCCATCGCCCGCGCCTCACGCAGCAGCCGCGCCTGCATCGACTCCGCCGCGTCGGCGGCGAGCTTGGGCGCGCGCACGATCTTGAGCGCGATCGGCCGTCCAAGCTGCGAGTCGAAGGCTCGGTACACCGCACCCGCCCCGCCTTGGCCCAGCAAACCGCGCACCACGTACCGACCATCGGCGATCGCCGACGGTACGAGGCCCACGCCGGCGTCGTCGACGTCGTAGGGCTCGCCCGGCTGCGTGGCTCCCGCCCGCTTCGGCGCGACATCGCCACCCATCCGCATCGCCGTGCCCACCAGCCTGAAGCACGACTGGCAGCCGTCCAAGTGCGTCTCGACCGCGTCGCGCTCCGCGCTCGGGAGCTCTCCCCGCACGAAGCCGAGCACGCGGTCGTCGCTAAGGCAATCCATCCAGACCCAAACTATTGTATTTGATGTAGAGCCGAATGCCACGCTCGCCGCTAACCGCAGCGCTCTTGTTGGGCATGACCTCCGGCGCCGCCTCCTCCGCTGAAGCCGAACCAGCCAGCACTGAAGGCGATTCGGCGCTCGAAGCGCAGCTGGAAAGCGCGCTCGCCGAATGCCGCGCAGCGTGGCCCGACGTCACCCTCGAGACACCAGCGTTCCTGCGCTACCTGGGGGAACGGTTGCCGCGCGATGGCGATTGGAAAGCCGCGCTGACGACCGCGTCCCTGACCGACCTGTATTTGGCCTGCGGCTGCACGCTCGGTGATCCAGCCGCCGTGGCGGCGCTCGACACGCACTTCATTCGCCGCATCGCGCTGGCTCCGTTTGGCTCGGTGCCACGGGTCCGCGACGCCGAAGAGCTAGCGCAACGGCTGCGCATCCGCGTCCTGGTCGGCGACACCGAGCAGCCCCCGCGGATCGCTTCGTACACCGGGCGCGGGCCGCTCAACGCCTGGTTGCGCGTGGCCGCCGCGCGCCTGGCGGTCGACCTGCATCGCGCCGAAGCCAGCCCGGCGCCGCCAGATTGGTCGATGTTGACCGGCCCGATCGACCAAGAGCTGCTGTACCTGAAGCAGACACACGCGGATTTGTTCGGCGCCGCCTTGGATGAAGCGTTGCGCGGGCTGAGCAGGCGCACCCGCACCGTACTGCGGTTGCACTTCCTGGAAGGCGTACCGGTGCTGCAAATCGCCACCAGCTACAACGTCAGCGCGCGCTCCGTACAGCGCTGGATCGTGACAGCGCAGACCGAGGTCATCGATCAGATGCGATCGACGCTCGGCACGCGGCTGGAGCTGACCGGTTCGCAGCTGGAAAGCCTGATCGGTGCGATGCAGACCGAGTTGGTGATCGCGCTGCGCCAGTTCTTTTCAGACAAGGGTTAGGAACGGCAGCGGCTGATTCTTGGCAGCGTCGGTCTTGAACGGCGCGTAGTGCGCCGCGTGATCGGCGAAGTGCCGATCGTATTCGCCGAAGCCCAGCTTACCGAACTTTTGATAATCCTGAGGTGTTAGTCCCATCGCCTGGAGCAGCGTGACCAGCAAGCTGTTGAGCGGGCGCCCGAGCTGTTGTTGAAACGTGCCGGCGGCGACGTTGAACTCGGCCGGAACCAGCGGTCGTGGTCGAAAATCGTAGTGCTGCCCCATGCGCAGCTTGCCGCCGCCGCCCGCTAAAACAATCGGCAGCTCGTAGTGAGTGTGACCACCGAGCGAGTCTTCGTTGGCGTAGTAGACGATCGTGTTGTCGAGCAACGTGCGACCGTCGGCCTCGGTCAAGGCGTCGAGCTTGGCCAAGATGTCCGCCAAGCGCAGCGCCGAGAAGCGGTTGTGCTGAGCCTGAATGCCGCCCGGCAAGTGGCTGCTCTCGTGACCGGCCGCGTGGTCATCGTTGTTCGAAAAATCGATGTCCGAGTAGTGGTGCATAATCGTCCAGCTGGCGACGCGCGTGGCGCCACAGGCGAGCGCGGCCACGATCATGTCGGCAGCGCCGGCTTCGTAGTCTTCACCGGTTTTCGCGACGGGCGCCTTCACGCTGCCGCAGTCCAGTGCCGGCGCGCTCGGCAGGCCGAGGCGCCGAGCAGCCTCGCTCAAGAAGGTCATGTAGTTGTCGAGGCGGATTCGATCCGCGGCGGCAATGCGATGGCCGTTGATCGCCGCCCGGTACTGCTCCAGCACCAGATCGGTCGCGAGCTTGCGCCGCGATGGGCCGGTCGCCTCCGCTTGATGCGGCGCCTGCTTGGCGAACAGCCGATCGTAGACCTTCTTCATGTCCATCTCGGCCGGAACGCGCTGCGCGCTGCCGCCCTTGCTGGTCCACGTGAACGAGCCAAACTCGTAGTACGGGTCGGAAAGCTTGTGAAACGGCGCCACGATCAGCTGATCGACAGCCGGCGGCGTCGGATACACGACGCGCGATTCGGCCAGCACGGCATCGATCGAATACGCGAAGTTTAGGTTCTTCGTCGTGTTGTTCTCGATCTCTTTCTTGTAGCCAGCCGCGGTCGTCGGAATCGTCGGGCTGTGTGAATCGAGTCGGTCTTTGCCATTGTAATACATGTCCAGGCAATCCATGCCTTGGATGATCGCCATCTTGTTCCTGAACGCGTCGAACTCGGGTCCGAAGGTGGGCGAGAGCGGGCCCTGCACGTCAGCGAGCGGGCAGTGGTAAACGCCGTCGGTCACTTGCAGGTTGGGTACCACGATCGGGTTCATCGATTTCTCGACGGACTTTGCTACGCCCGACGGATTGATGTGCCAAGCGCCGATCGCGGCGCCGTAATGGTCGATGATCTGCAGGTACCGCACCGGCGCCGTCGGCGTCGCGGCGGCCACTTCGCGCGGCAAGAGCGACGGCAGGAACGGCAAGACCAACGTCGCGCCGCCGATACCGCGCAAGAATTGGCGCCGGGTTTTCTTGTCGTAGTTCACTGTGGCCTCCGCCAGAAAATGTCTTCGTTGGCGACCGCGGCCGCCAAGGCGTTGGCCAGCGAATCCCCGCTTTTCAGCCGTTCGAACACGTCCGCGCCGCCACAATCGCTGTCCTCCAACTGCCGTCTTTCGACGTGCAACAGCAGATTGGCGGCCAGGCACGCGCGCGCTTGGTCACTGCTCACCAAGACCTCGGTCAACGCCTTGGCGTCCGGCAGCGAGATCGGCGCGTTCGGGTCGAGCGGCAACGAAAACGGCCCCTCGGGTAACGCATGCTCGGCCGCGACATTGCCGGCAGCGTCGAGCGCAGCTTCCGTGCTGCGCACCCGACCGAGCTGATCGAAGCTCTCGAACACATAGCCCACCGGATTGATCTTCTGGTGGCACGTCATGCACGTCGCCGCGCTGGTTTCGCGCCGCACGAACTCGTAGTTCGGCAACGATGTCGGATCGATGCCCTTCACCTGCTCCTCGCGCATGTTGATGATTTCCGTGGGCGGCGTCTCGATCGGATCGCACAGCAAGCGTCGCAGTACGAACACGCCGCGGCGGATGATGCTGGTGCGGATCGAGCTCGTGGCGATCATGCCGGCGCGCAGCAAGAGGCCAGGATGACTCGAGCTTTGTGCCGGCGGCGTGCCGACCGCGACTGGGCTCACGCCGTACACTGCAGCTAGCCGCGGCGAACGCGGGAAGACTGCGGTGTCGGTCATCAGGCTGCGAAAATCGCCCGATTTTTCCCAGACCTGGTAGCGTAGATAGTCTTGCAGCTCCGTGCGTAGTTCCTGATCCATCCCAGTGACGTCAATGCCGGCCCACGTGCCGACGGCCAGCGAAGGGCGCGAGATGTCGGACATGTTGAGCCAGCCATAGAAGAACTCGCCGAAGCGCTCTTGCGCGCGCGGCGTCTGGAGCAGGCGCGTAACCTGCGCCTTCACGGCCGCCAATGTCGTCAACTGCCGGGCGTCGGCAGCCGCTGCCAGCTCCACGTCGGGCGGTCCGCCCAACACCGAGTAAGCAACCCGCGACGCCACTTCGTAATCGGTGAGCCGAATTCGCGACGGCGCGTCGGCGACGCCATCTTCGAAGTGAAACAGCATCTCGGGCGCCTGCAGCAGTTGGGACATCAGCCCGTACACTTGGTCCGACGCCGGCGCTCCGGGGCGCACGAACGCACTCTGGGAACCGACCAGCGCCGTCCGCTCCGCCTCGCTGAGCGGACGCCGGTAGGCGCGCCGACCGAAATTCTGAACGAAGCTCGCTGCGCAATCGGCCGGCAGCGGATCCTGCGCGAAGCACGCGCCGCCAAGCCGTGAGCGCGCTTCAGGCGACGCCGCCACCGCCGACGCCAGCGCGTCGACGACGGCCTGATAGCCGTCAAAAAACGGCTGCGAATGCAGCGGCTGCAGATCCTTGCTGGTGCGCAGCACCGGTTCTTCGGGGATTTGCGCCAAAGCGGCCGTAGCCTGAACGAGCAGCTCCGCGCCCAACAAGTCACCGAGGCTGGCGACCAGCTCGCCCTTCGTGAGCCGGCGCAGGCTCTCGCGCGCGCTGCCGCGTCCGTCTGGCATGCTGCAACCCGACCGGGCGATCGCGGCGGGCGTGGCGTTCGGCGCCAGTGCGGCACCGTTCGGCGTCGCTGCCCCGCCGGGCAGCGTCGGCGAGAGGCCATTCGGCGCCTCGCCCTCGACGTAGCCCGTGCACGCCGCGCAGAGCACGAGCGGGACGGCGCAAAGCTTGGACAGCATGTACGGCTACTGACCAGACGCGCTGCCGGCGCGCGGCGACAAAGATTGAAGCAGCGAAGCAATGCTGAAGCGTCGTTGCGCCACCTACACCAGCCCACGCCTACCGGACAGGTGTCAGCTCAACGCTGCCAAACAGCGCACCAAAACTGCAGAACTCGCCCTCGACGTAGTTCGGGTCACGCAGGCTGATTCGGCTCACGCCACACGGCAGCTCCAACTCGACCGGGGCGGTCACGCTCGCGTCCTGTTCCAGCCGAAAGACGGCCTTCGACTCGTCTTCCAACTGCAGCCCCAAGCCCATGCATTGGTTGTCGATCTTTTGGTAGTGCAGCGCCACTCGGTAGCGCCCCGGTGCGTCGGGCGAGACCAGGTATTCGACGCGACAGAACGACTTTTGGCACGGCCAAGCCTGGTTCGCGGCGTCGTAGTTCATGCGGTAGAAATCGCTCACACCGTCGACCGGCAACGTGGTCACTGCCGCGGTCGCCGACACGGCGTGCACTTGACCGCCGTGGGCCAGCTGTTGGCCCGCGAAGTTGATTTGCAGGCCGTAGATCTCGAGCGGCTTGGAGCGCGGGCTCACGCTGACGCGAACGTGATGCACGCCAACGCCGAGCGTCGTAAGCACGCCGTGACCACGCGCGCAGCAGTTGGGCACGCCGCCATATTCGCCAGCCAGCTCGCGCGACGTAAAGCGCGACACGCCAACGTTCGCGCCGTCCACGCTGGTCGTCACGATGCCGCCCGCTTCGGCCGCGTAGTACATCACCACGATGGCGTAGGAGCCGGGCGTTGCGGCCTCGACCATGTATTCGAGCCAGGCGCCGGACTCGGTGGTTTGCCACAGCGCCGCGCCATTGCGCGTGCTCGACTTCACGCCGGCCGCACTCGACACGGCGAGCACGTTCGTCGCCGCGTCGTCGTAGTTGCCCGACTTGAGCGACGTCTTGGCGCCGGCATCGATGCCGCCCAACGTCGGCGTCGGCGCACCGGCTGGCTCCGGCTCCGGCATCGCCTGCGCACTGCACGCCGTGGACCCCGCAACAGCCGCCGCGCCAGCTTGCGCCGCGCCGGCCGTGCTGCCAACGCCACCGCTCGGCGCTCCGCCGCTCGCGGCTCCGCCCAACGAGCCCGCGTCGCCGCTACCGCCGGCAGCGCTCGACCCGGCGCCTGGCAGACCAGAGCCCGCGGCTCCCGCGGCAGATTTCGGCGTGTCTCCAGACGCGGCGCCTCTCAGCGCACCGCCGGCGCCCTGGTCCGCGCAGCCGAGCGCCAAAACCACCGCCAAGAGTCTGAAATTTTCGAGCAGGCCCTGAACAGCTCTGCTCGCGGTGGATGCCTGCATTCGAAAGCCAGACGGACGGCTGCGGTCGCGGCGACAAATTTTCGCGGGCAGAAGCCGGCACTCTTGCCGAAGTAGCACCGCTCGCCGTCGTGCTCGACCCCGACGGCGAGCTGGACTTGTTCGTGGGCGGAACGCTGAGCGTCTCCGACACATTCGTGTTCGGCTCACCCAACTATCCGGCGCTGAGCCGTGCCTACATCGGCGGCACTGCCAAGCTGGCGTTGTCGGCTGACGTGCGGCTAGCCGGCGAGCTGTACGCCGCCAATTCCGAACAGGTCGTGTGGTCGGCGAAAAACGCCATCTACGGCTCGATCTTCGCCGGCAACTTCCGCGCTAGCGACGTTACCGACATTCACTACGATCGCGGCGTGTTGCGTGCGGGCCAAGACTGCCCGGGCGCGGGCGGCGCGGGCGGCGGCGAATGCGGCCCTTGCGAGGACTGCCACAACCAAGCCTGCAATCACCGGGTGTGCGGCGAATGCGGCGCCGACGCCGACTGCTGCTCGCCGCTGATCTGTATCGAAGGCTCCTGCGGGCCGCGCACGATAGTCAAGTGAGCTCCGGCCGCCGCGCGCATCCGGCGCGTCCGGCAAGCTATTCTCGTTCGAATCCCGAGCGTTTCCGGCTCGGTGCGCGACGGCCCTTGTGTGGTACCGGTTCCATGCTAAGTTTCGCAGCATGCGTAGGCTGCCTCTTGCGCCCGTTTCGAGTTTCGTCTCCAGTATCCTCATCGCCGCGCTGAGCTGGGGTTGCTCGGCCAGCGGGGGTGACCCGAGCAGCCAGCATGGCAGCACCACCGGTGCGCAGGTCGGTGCCGGCAGCGGCTCGACTGGCCAGCCAACGCTCGGCACCGGCGGCGGTCCGGATTTGGGCGTCGTGCCCGCCGAGCCAGTCGACGAGAAGTGCGACGCGGTCTTGGAGCTGACGATCCGCGACTTTCAATCCTCGACGCACCCCGACTTCGAATCGTACCAAGGCCTGAACGATATCGGCTGCGGCATGGTCGCGCCCGCGCTCGGCCCTGATACCAAACCGGTATTCGTCTCCGGCATCGGCAGCAAGAAGCGCGTCGTCACCGGCGATTGGGCCAATCTGACCTTTAGCAAGTGCGACGACTGGAACGGCTGGAACCCAGCTGTCGTCATCACCAGCCAAACCAGCTTCGACCAGTGGTACCGCGACGACGCCACCGTGAACCAAACCTTCAAGGTCAACGTCACGTTAGTCGACGACGGCAAGGGTGCGCTGGCCTACGACAGCGCGGCGTTCTTCCCGATCGACGGCATGGGCTTCGGCAACACCCCCGGCCAGCAGCACAACTTCAACTTCACCACCGAAGGCCACGTGAAGTTCGGCTACGTCGCCGGCCAAAAGTTCACGTTCCGCGGCGACGACGACCTGTGGATCTTCGTCAACGGCAAGCTAGCGCTCGATTTAGGCGGAATGCATATGCCAATTTCCGCGACGATCGACTTCGACGCGCAGGCGGCCGACTTGGGCATCCACGCCGGCGGCACGTATCAAATGGACATTTTCCACGCCGAACGCCACACCGAGCAATCGAACTTCCGGATCGAAACCAACATTCGTTGCTTTGAGCCGGTCATCGTCAAGTAGCGACGGCTGACCGGACACTTGCTCGCGCTCAGCGATGGTTGGCCGGCGTTTTAAGCGCGATGCTCAAAAAGCTTCGTACTTCGACCTCGGACAACTCTCGCACGCGATCCGCAGCCTGCACCAACGCCGCGGCTTGGTTGTCGCGCGCAGGCGCAATACCAAGCAGGTGAACGCGCACGCCGAACGCTTGCGCTTGCTCGACGCCGGGGCGGATGTCGTCGTCACCGGTCAACAGCAGGGCGTCGGCCAACGCGCGATTTTGCGCCAGCGTCACCAGATCATCGACGATCAACCCGTCCACGCCTTGCTGGCCCTGCGCCGTGACCTGGCCTAGCCGCAGCTTCAAATTCGCACGGTAGGCGAGCGCGACGTGCGCCGGGTTCGGGCCCGTCGAAGCGCCATCGTACCAATAGACGCGCAAGAGCGGCAGACCGGTCAGTTCTTTGACCAACGCCGCGAGTACGCTCAGCACGATCTCGTGATCGAGGTGCAGCTGCGATCGAACAAGCTTGTCCCCCGCGATCAACCGCGAGCCGGAAGCGAACAGGTAGCCCGCGTCGACGAAAACCGCTGTTCTGTCCAAAGCTGGGTGGCTCCTGCTGCCGGCACGGCGCATCAGCCGGCGGCGCGTCCTCACGCCTCTGAACTATCGCGACCTGCCGCGATTCGCAAGCACGCTGGCCGCTTGTTGGGGCGCTCAGAAGGTCACGACCGGCATCGAGCCGGCTCGTTCCACCACGATACCCTGACTGTGAATGCTCGTTCCCGGTCGCAGTGGGGAGTGCGCAGCTTCGACTGCGACCCGCTGGCCTTCGACCCCGAGCGGCCCACACGCATCACCAGCTCGGTTTCTTTGAGCGTCCCTTCGAGTGTGGCAATGACCGCGCCACGCAAGGTGCGTGCGCGCTAAATCCGCAGGTTCGCCGCGCGCGCCCGCTGCGCTTCCCATGCCTCACGGCCAATCGAACCGGGCAGTCAGGTGAAGCCGATCGCCGCGGACCAGTCGGGATAGGGCTCGAGCTCGCCTGTCCCGCGCGGTAACGGCGCGATCGCGACGTCGTACGCGGAAAAGCTCGACCCGAATGGGGGTCGGGTAGGTTCTGCAGCTCAGACGCAGGGCGCACCGGCTTGCGACTCACGGAGTTTGAAAGCCCCACGTCGCGAGCCCTGGGCCCATTATAGGCGCCCGGAGCTCCGCAGCGGCTCACAGCGGCCACCCCCATACCCTTGCCTACACTCATCAATCCGCGAAAACCTGCCTCCTGCCACAAACGGCGACTCCTGATTGTGACATTTTGAAAAAACCACAGCTCGTTTCGTGACTTTGGTGAACTTTCGGTGACAATATTGAGTCAGGAGTCAGTCAAATGGCCAACGCAAGCTTGGGAACGGTCGCAATCTCGATGACGCTTTGGCTGGCCGATTGGGGTGCAGGTCACGTCCAGGCCGTGAAGGCTCCCACCGATGCGACTCCCGTCGCCGTGGCTCCCGCCGTGAAGAAGACGTGTAACGCTGGTGCCCAAGCACCAACCGACGAGTCCGATCTCGAAGTCGTGGTCTGCGCGCAACCGTTGCCACGCTGAGTCGAGGGCACCAGCAGGGCGCTTCAAGCTTTGCTGTAGATGGTCGACGCGACCTCACCCGCATTGAGCCGACTGGCGGTGCACACCGCGCGCGGCCGACACGCCTGAACGACGCTCAACAGCAATGACTAGCGCAACGCGGCCAGCGCCGACGCGGCCGCCGAAACCGTGATCGGGTGGGCGGGCTTGAGCTCGGGTGCGAACAGCGCCACGCGCAATTCTTCGAGCGCAAAATGCAGGCGCCGCACGCCGGTTTGGTCGCGAACCGTGGCGCGCTTGGCCAAGAAGCTCTGCCAAACCGGCGTGAACGGCTCGGCCTTGCTGGCGTCTTTGCGTGGGTCGTTGATCGCGCGCGTCAATCGCGCCTGCGCAGCGCGCAAGTAGCGGGGGAAATGCTCGAGGCGCTGAACCTCGACGTGCAGCAGCGTGTCGTGCAGAAACAGCTGCTCGAGTTGCGCCTTGATGTCGGCGACTGCCGCAGCGCCGCTCGGCTGTTTGGCGGCACCGTCCAAGGCGCGCAGCGTCTTGTCCAGCTCGCCCGATGCACTGGCGATCGCGCGGGTGATCAACTCGAAAACTGGCGTGAGTCGCGGCAAACCAGCCGCCGAGAGCCGATCAAAAGCGGCTTTCGAGCGCGGCAGCTCGGCGCCTTCGACCAGCCCGAACGCCTCGGTCACGGCGCGCGTCAACACCAGCTCGCGAAACGCGTCGGCCTCGGCGCGCGGCGCCGGCAGCCCCGGGCGCCGCGTGAACGGTGGCGGCACGCGCTTGCCGAGCGCCACCAACTGGCTCTTGCACGCGAGCTGCAGCAGCCGCCGTACGCCGCCTTGGTGTGCCGTGTCCGCCGAAGCTTGCGCTTCGAACAGCCGCAGGCCCGCCGCCGTCTGACAGTCGACGAGCGCTGGATACGAACGCAGCTCAGCGCCGAGCACGGTACGCTTCACGAAGCCGGGCAGCTCACCGAAGTCCCAAACCGTGAGGTCCGAGCGCTCCCACTGGGCGGACGCCGGCGCACGGCGCACGGCCTCGCGCGCGCGCGCCGTGTGCAGCTCGAGCAGCGCCGCGACATCACGGCTCTCGGCGATCAGCTGGCCTCGCTCGCCGACCACCCGGCAGTTGAAGCGCAGGAAAGCCGGAATGGCGTCCGGGCGAAAGGCTTCTGCCGGCACGTCCACGCCGGTCAGCACGAAAACGGCTTGGCTCAACGCCTCACACAGCGGCCGCTGACGCCCGAGCATCGGCTGCGCGGCCTTCCGAGCCAACTCGGGAATCGACCCTAGCTCGCGGCGCAGCGCACGCGGCAACTCGTCGAGTAGGGCCGCGATTTTGCGCTCGTGCCAAGCCGGAATCGTTCCGTCTAGCTCGCCCTGCCCGAGCTGCGGCAAGAACGCCAACGGCACCGTGAGCGTGACACCGTCGTCGTCCGCCGACGGATCGAACCGATAACTCGCCGGCAGTGCCACGCCGTGAACCGCGATGCTGTCCGGATAGTGCTCGGGCAACAGCTGCTGTTCGGCCGACACCACGTCGGACTGCGACAGCCGCAATAATTCGGGGTCGGTCGCTTCGGCGCTTTCGCGCCACGTTTCGAAGGTCTTGCCGTTGACGACCGTGTCCGGCACGCGCCGATCGAAGAACGAGAGCAAGAGCTCGTCGTCGGCCAGCATGTCGCTCTGCCGCGCTTTGTCGCGGAGCCGCGCAACTTCTGCCAAGAGCTGTTTGTTCTTGTCCTGGAAGGAGCCGCGGCTCTTGTATTCGCCGCGCACCAACGCATGCTCGATGAACAGCAGGCGCGCGCGGCTGGGCGAAAGTGTGGCGTAGTCGACGCTGTGGTCGCGCAAGACCGGCAGCCCAAACAACGTGGCGTGCTCGCGCACCGAAGCGCGCGCGGATTTTTCCGACCAATGCGGGTCCGAATAGCTGCGCTTCAACAGGTGCCCGCCCACCTTGTCTAGCCACTCGGGCTCGATTTTAGCGGCAGTGCGCGCGAACAGCTGGCTGGTTTCGACCAGCTCGAACACCATCACCCACGCGGGTGGTTTCTTGGCCAAGCCCGACGACGGGTGCAGCATGAAGCGCGTTTGCCGGGCGCCCAAGTACGTTCGATGCTCCGCGCTCCACTGACCAATGCGCGACAACAGCCCGCTGATCAGCGCCAGGTGGACAGCAACGGCATACTCGCCGGCGGCGGCGCTCGAGGGCTTGGAATCGCGCGCGGCAGCTCGACCCGAAATCCGCAGCTCCTTGACGGTGTCCGCCAGCTGCCGGTGTACCTCGCGCCACTCACGGATGCGTAGAAACGACAGGAAATGCTCCTTGCACGCGCGCCTGAGCTGCGAAGTTCCGCGGCTCTCTTGCTCGCGCACGAACGCCCACAGCTTGAGCATGCCGGAGAAGTCCGAGCGCTCGTCGCGAAACCGTTGCTGCTGCTGGTCGGCTTTCTGCTCGAGCCCACGCGGTCTTTCGCGCGGATCCTGAATGTTGAGCCCCGCCGCCAGCACCAAAATTTCCGCCAAGCAGCCGTGCTCGGCGCCAGCCAAGATCATGCGCGCGAGCCGCGGATCGACCGGAAACCGCGCCAATTGCCGACCGAGCGGCGTCAGCGCGCGTTCGTCGTCGAGCGCGCTCAGCTCCTGCAGCACCCGGTAACCTTCGCTGATCGAGCGCGCGTGCGGCGGATCCAGAAACGGAAAATCTTCGACTTCGCCCAAGCCGAGCGACTTCATCCGCAAGATCACGCCGGCCAAGCCGGTGCGCTTCATCTCCGGATCGGTGAACGCCGGTCGCGACGCGAAGCTCTGCTCGTCGTACAAGCGCACGCAGATGCCGTCGCGCACGCGACCGCATCGACCCTTGCGCTGATCGGCGCTGGCTTGCGAGATGGCTTCGACCTGCAAGCGCGTGGTGCCGGTGCGCGGATCGTAACGTGACAACCGCGCCACGCCGGTGTCGACGACGTACACGATGCCCGGAATCGTCAGCGACGTTTCGGCGACGTTGGTCGCCAAGATCACGCGGCGCCCGGAAATGCTGGCAAACACCTTGGCTTGCTCAGCCGCCGAGAGCCGCGAATACAACGGCTGCACCGTGGTGTGGCGCAGGTTGCGGCCGGCCAACGCCTGTTCGGTCTCGCGGATTTCGCGCTCGCCAGGCAGAAAAACCAAGATGTCGCCGCGCGGGTCGAGCGAAGTGACGTTGGCGACGGCGTCAGCGACGGCGTCGGGCAGATCCACGTCATCAGCCGGCGGCTCGTACAGCACCTCGACCGGAAACGTGCGACCCTCGACCTGAATCACCGGCGCGCCACCGAAGAACTCCGAGAAACGATCGGCTTCGATCGTCGCCGAGCTAACGATGACTTTCAGGTCTGGTCGCTGTGGCAAAATGCGCCTGAGCCAGCCGAGCACGAAGTCGATCGTCAGGCTGCGCTCGTGCGCTTCGTCGATGATCAAGGTGTCGTAGCAGGACAGCGTGCGATCGCCCTGGATCTCGGCCAACAAGATGCCGTCGGTCATGAATTTGACCCACGTCTCGTGGCTGGTTCGATCCTCGAAGCGGATCTGGTAGCCGACTTCTTTGCCAAGCTCGCATTCGAGCTCTTTGGCGACGCGCGCCGCGACGCTGGTGGCCGCGATCCTGCGCGGCTGCGTCACGCCGATTTGCTTCTTGCCGCCGCGCCCCATCTCGAGCGCAATCTTGGGCAGCTGCGTCGTCTTGCCGGAGCCGGTCGCGCCGACCACGATCGCCACCTGGTGCTGCTCGAGCGCCGCCATGATGTCGCCGACGCGCGCAGAGATCGGCAACTCCGGGGGGAACCGGATCCGTGACCGTTGTTTGGTCGCGAGCGCTGGGGTTACATCGGGCACGGCGGCCGTGCTTTAGCACGCCGTTGGCGGCGCTGAATCTTCAGCTTTTGAGCATGAAATCCAGGGGGACTGCGTTGTCGATCGCCGGGTCGAACCGGCCGACATATTCGGACTCGGGGATACCCATCGCCTTGATGACCGTGCGCCAAACCGAGCCGCTCGGGGTGCGCTTGCTCTTGTCACCCCAATCGGTGACGGGGGTCAGCAGCTGGCCCGTGGCTGGGTCCGGCGCGCGGAACGCGTATTCGTGGCCGCCGCTCGGCAAGTCCTTCGTGATCGTGATGTCGCCATAGTAGCCGCCGCGCACCTTGCCGCCAGCGAGCAGGATCGTTCCTTTGCCGTCATTGGCGAAAGAGTTGGCGGCGGGGCGGCGGCTGCCGTCCAGGGTGTAAATGGCGATCAGCGTGCGATCGTAGAGGCCAGCCGCTTTCAAGTCTTCGATCAAGCGCGCCAGCGGCCGCGCCGCTTGCTTCGCGTACGTGCGCTGCACCGACTCGGGGCGCGAGCCGTCACCCACCACGTCCATGAAGTCGAACTCGAGCGCGACGCTGCTGACGCGACCGGCGCGGAACAGCTTGGACGAATAGGCGAACTGCTCCCAGATCTGCGCTTTGGAGAAGACGGCCGAGGTGGCATCTTGAGTATCGTCCGTCGAGCAATCGTGGACCATGATGTCGCCCTCAGTGCATTTCTGGGGCGGCACGCCGCTGCTCCAGCGCGCGACTTCTTGCGCAGTGAGCGGCAGTTGCGTGACGTTGCGCGCGGCGAGCTTGCCGAAGCGATCAGCGAGATTGTCGTAGCCGAGGCCGCTGGCTTTCCGATACGGCAGGTCGACGCGAGCCCGGATGTCTTTGAGCAGCTGGCTCTCTTCGGGAGTCGGGTGGAATCCGTTCCCGTACTGTTCGAAAAGCTCCGTTTTTCGCCGGAGCCGCGTCAGCTCGGCGTCGGGCAGCCCCGCGCCGTAGTGATACACGGAGGACTTGAAGCGAATGATGCCCTTGAAGCCGCCATCGCTGGCGTGTTTGGGTGCGGAAAGACGGACGGGAGGGTCCCGAGCCAGGACGCCGCCGGGACGGCCCCGCTCGATTCGTTCGGTGGCGGCCCAGGCGCAGGCGGCAACAGTGCGAACGCGGAGGCCGGAACGTCAGGCACGATCGCCACAGCGGGCAGCGCCGGCACCCCACTGAGCTGTCCCGGAGCGGCGGTGAGGTGCGTGGACGCCGCCACCGTGGAGTTCTGCGACGTCGACGGCTCAGCCCAAACCGTCGTGTGCAAGGAAGGCATGCCAGCCGAAGGCTTTTTCTCGAGCGGTTGCCAATCGGACGCGCCCGGCGCCAAAGGCGATGGTTGCACGGTCGATGCGTTTCTCGACCCGGATTGCCAAGCCGCCACACCGCCGTTCACGGTCTGCGTCGGCGGCACCGTCGACGACTTGCTCGACGTCTACGCCGCGTGCTTCACTGATCTGAAGGGCGCCCAGGCGATCGTAAGTTGCTACCGCGACTACTTGGACCAAGCCACGCAGCTCGTCGATTGCGAAGCCGCCCAGGCCGCGTGCGCGAAGCCGTAGTTACTGCTGACGCGAGCGCTGCGTAATCAGCCAGGTAAGCAGGAGTGCGCAGGAAGGTGGTCGAGGCCGCCAGCTGGCGGCCAGCCGTACGGAAACCAAGCCGGGCCTACATCTGACCTTTCATCACCTCTTTGCCGAAAAGAACAGGGGCACACCTAGGAAGGCGGGAAGCGGGCCCTCGGATTTGGGGTGGGTGGTACGGGCAAGCTCACCCCTGGGGGCAACGATGGGGCCTCAGGCGCCTGCTCGAACAACCAGAATCTTCCCCTTACCGCCTTCCTGTTCGCTCGCTGCTCTAGCCACCAAATGTGACGAATGGTCAGGGCCTACTTGCACCGACGTCAAGCGCGGGGGGATTGTCAAGCCGGCAAGGTTTGACGCTTTTTGAGGCGCGCGCGTTGCAAAAAAGGAGGCATGGAACCCCTATCGTCCTCACACTAACTACTAGATGAGCCGCCCGTCGCCCGCGTGGTCGTTGCAGAACGTTCCGGCCGAGGACAGCCAAAAGAGTGAAGGAGCCAGGATGTCAGATTCGACGATGAGCGTCCCTTCACGTCGTGTGGCGTGGCTCGGACTGTTGGGTCCGGTCATGGCCGCGTGGCTTGGCGGCTGTTCGGCAGGTTCCGTACACGGGCCCGGCGACGGGCAAGCCAACGGCGGCAGCGGCAATACCGGCGGCAACAGCAACGGCGGCACCGGTGTCGTTGCTCCCGAATGCCAAGGCGTGCATCCGGGCCCCGCCGAGGTGCGTCGCCTGACGCGCTTCGAATACAGCAACGCGGTTCGCGACCTGTTCGGCGACACGACGGAGCCCGGCCTTGGGTTGCCGAGCGAGACGATTGCCCGCACCGGCAACGTGTTCGGCAACGACGCGGACCTGCTGTCGGTCTCGAGCGAGCTGGCAAGCAAGTACGAAACCGTGGCTGAGGGCGTCGCGACGCGCGCGACCGCAACACCCGCGGCGCTCGCTACGCTCAACGCTTGCGCCGGCGGCGCCACGCCGGACGACGCGTGCGCGCGCGCGGTGATCACGAGCATCGTTTCGAAGGCGTACCACCGCGCGGTGCCGGCGGCGGAGGTCGAAAGCTTCTTGACGCTGCTCAAGGCCGTGCAGGCCAAGGCCACGTTCGCGTCCGGCGTCGCCGCCGTGATCGAAGACGTGCTGCAAGCGCCTGAGTTTCTGTACCGCATCGAGCTCGGCGCTCCGGCGGCTGACCATCCCGAGCTGCGCCGGCCGACCGCGGACGAGATGGCCGCGCGGCTCTCGTTCCTGTTCTGGGGCACGATTCCGGACGACGCGCTGCGCATGGCAGCCATGAAAGGCGACCTGGCGACGCCAGCCGGCGTGAAGGCGCAGGCGCAACGCTTGGTCGACGCGCCGCAAGCGCGGCCAGTGGTGCGTTTCTTCTTCGACAACCTGCTGCCGATCAGCGGCCTTACCAACTTGGCGCGCGACAAGACCAAGTTCCCGATTTATTCGCAGCAATTCGCGGCCGCTCTCCGCCAAGAGACGCAGACCTTCCTCGAGCATCAAATCTTCGACGCCGACAGCCCCGGCACGTGGGCGTCGGCGCTGACGGCTCCATACACGTACGTCAATGATCAGTTGGCGACGTTCTACGGCATGCCTGGCGTGACCGGTCCGGAGTTCCGCAAGGTGAACCTGCCGGATCCGACCAAGCGTTTGGGCCTGCTCACGCAGGGCGGCATGTTGACCGGCACCATCACGTCGAACGAGAGCAACCCGGTTTTGCGCGGCTCGTTCATCGTCAACAAGATGTTGTGCATGAACATCTTGCTGCCGACCGATCCGGCGATCTTGGCGCAGGTCAAGGTGCCGGAAGGCGTCACCGGCCCGACCGCGCGCGAGCGCTTCACCAAGCACCGCGCCCAAGCCGTCTGCGCCGGCTGTCACGGAATTCTCGACCCGGTCGGCTTTGCGCTCGAAAACTACGATCCAATCGGCCAGTGGCGCGACAAAGAGAACGACGTGATGATCGACGCCAGCGGCAACGTGCCCGGCGGCGCTCCGATCAACGGCCCTGTCGAGCTTGTTAAAGCGCTGGCCGCTACCGACGCTGCCCAAGACTGCTTCGCGCAGCACTGGCAGGAGTTCGGTTTCGGCAAGACGCTCGGCGAGGGCGACGCTTGCCCGAAAGCCGCGATCGCCAACGCCTTCAAGGCCAACGGCGGCAACATCAAACAGCTTTTAGTCGCTCTGACCCAGACCGACGCCTTCCTCTACTTGCCCGCAAAGGACTGAGTTTAAGTCATGGCAAACTTTCGTCTGAATCGCCGCGCTGTGCTCCGAGGAGCCGGAACTGTTGCGATCGCGCTCCCTTGGCTCGAGATCATGGGTGGCTCGCCAGCGCGCGCCCAAGGTGCCGGCGACCCGGCCAAGCGCTTCCTGGGCGTGTTCACGCCGGGCGGAACCGTTCAGGACGACAGGCTGCCGAACGCCCCTGCGGGCACTATCGCCGTGAACAAGTGGCGGCCGACCGGCACCGAGACCGCGCCTATCTTGAGCCCGATCCTCGCGCCGCTGCAGCCGATGATGGACAAGAAGAAGCTGCTGATCGTCGACGGCCTCGACATGCTGAGCAAGTTGGGCGAGCAGCACCAGGCCGGCATCATCGCTTGGATGACCGGCAATGCGCAGCTCAAGGCGCCTCCCAACGGCGGCCTGCCCGGCACCGACTCGTACGCCACGACTCCGTCGATCGATCAGACGATAGCGACGAAGATCTCGGCCGGGGGTAAAAAGAAGATTCCCAGCCTGCAGATGGCGGTGCGCTGGGGAACGGGCAAAGCGCACGGCTTGCTCTCGCCGATCAGCTGCGCGAATTTCGAGGACAACGTCAAGGCGAGCCCGATCGCCCCGCGGCTCGATCCGGTACAGATCTTCACGGACCTGTTCGGCAAGCTGACCCCGAGCACGGATCCAGCCGCAG
Source organism: Polyangiales bacterium (assembly GCA_038230915.1). Lineage (GTDB taxonomy): Bacteria > Myxococcota_A > Polyangia > Polyangiales > Polyangiaceae > PMG-095. Next base: position 22,797 of record JBBRMI010000057.1, read on the forward strand.
TAGCCGCGCTCGACCGCAAGAAATCGATCCTCGACCACGTGCTCGGCCAGTACTCGTCGCTCGTGCCGCGCCTCGGTACCCATGATCGCGCGGTTCTGCAGCAGCACCTCGACAAGGTGCGCGAGCTGGAGATGAGCTTGTCGGCGGTCGCCAACGGCTCGGCCGCCTGCAAAACGCCGACGATGGTCGACACCACCGGCTACAACCCGGGGACCGGCATGTGCGGCGCGGATTGCGGCGCCGTCGGCGCCGACACCGGTGCCAACAAAGACATCGCCACCGACAGCAAGATCCCGCTCGTCGGCACCTACATGATGGACATGATGGTGATGGCCCTGGCCTGTGACTTGACCGGCGTCGGCACCTTCCAATGGACCGACACCGAAGCCAAGCACACGTTCCCGTGGCTCAACCTGTCGGAGCACCATCACTTCTACCAACACGATGGTGGCTTCAAACCGGTCGAGTGCGAGGCGATCTGCACGTGGTACTCGCAGATGCACTTGCACCTGCTGCAGCAGATGGACAGCGTCGTGATGGGCCCCGACGGCCAGAGCCTGCTCGACGAGAGTGTCGTGTTCTTCGGCTCCGAGCTGGGACACCCGCCGACTCACAGCAATACCGACATGCCGTTCATGCTGGCCGGCGGCGGTGGCGGGCTACGCGGAGGGCGTTGGGTCCACTACACGGACAAGACGAACAACAAGAACTCGCACAACAACTTGTTGGTTTCGATCCTCAATTTGTTCGGCGACAACCGCACCACGTTCGGCAACAAAGACTTCTGCACCGGTCCGCTCGCGAACATCACCTGACGTGACCTGGCTCTGCCGCGCAGGCGTTAGACGCTAACGCGGCAGCGAGCTCAGCACGCTCAGCTGAATGTCGCACAGGTCGACCGCGCTAAGCGCTGCGCCGTCGACGCTCGCTAGCTCGAAGCGGTCGCGCGCCTGCCCGGCGTCCGTCGCGATTTGGCAAGTGAGGATGCGAACACCTTGGGCGTGGAGCGCGCTGGTGATGGCGTGCAGCAGCCCTTGTGAATCCGGAGCCTCGACGAGCAGCACGTACTCGTCGCGGCGCAGCGCCTCCAGCTCGAAATACGCGCGCGCCGGGGGCACGCTGCGAACCGGCGCCGCGCTCGGGCGCGCGCTGGCCCGAATGTCTTCGGAGATCAGCTCGATCAGCGTCTGCAGAAAGGACTCCAGCTCGGAGGCCTCGAAGCTTTCGGCGATGCCGCCGCGCGCGGCGCGGTGCAACTCCAAAAAATCGACTCGCTCGGTAACGCCGTCGGCACGCCGTCGGCCATACGCCTGGGCGCTCTGAATACCGAAGCCCTGCACCAGCAGCGCGTCGGTGACCAACGCCAGCAACCCGGGACGATCGTCGGCAACCACGCACACTAGCGCACCGCCAGCCGCTCGACACAGCTCGGCGTGCGCGAGCGCCGCGCCGCGGCGTGCCACGATTCGCTCGTGCTCCGCCACCTGTAACGCGCCAAACGCTCGCGCATAGGCGGCCGGCATCGATGCCCTGAAATCAGTCATGCAAATTCACCAAGCACCGTTGGGAGTAGATGCGAGCGACCGCGATTGCAATCCCAGAGATAGGCATTGGACGCGTCGTTGCCGGCGACGAGGCGAGCAGCCGGGCCGATAACCCGGCGACGGGCGGCGCGGTCACGTCGCCGCAAGCCGGCGCTGCTTCTGGAGCTGCTGGCGTAACCTATGGCAGGGGGGCCAAGTAGACGGGCGCGCGGCGGCTCTTCACGGCATTGATCGTCGCCGTTAGCTCATCTGTTTGCTCGCGCAGGCAGGCGAAGCAATCTTCGTTCTTTTTCGGGCCGCAGCCGCGCTTGGCGCTCAGCTTCGTGAGCAAGTGGAGCGCGCGGCGGTCGCCGTCTTTCAGCGCCTTGGGTAGCGCGGTCTGGTACTGCTCGCAGCGTTCGGCGACGCGCAGCTCGAGCGCTACCGAAAGAGCTGGCGACGCCTTGGGCCGCACGTCGGTGCTGTACAGCAGCGTACGCGCCAGCTCGGTCGTGTCCGTTCGCTGTGACGTGCCGGTCCACACCTCGTACAACAGGTCCGCGCCGATCGGCGCTTCAAGCGCGGCCATCCCTGCCAACGCTTCACGCGCCGTCTCGGTGTCGCCCGCGAGCCGGAGTAGCTCGCCCTGCACCGACTTGTCACGACCGAGCGCCGGGCTACCTTCGACCTTGCGTCGAAGCGCCCTGGCGACGTCACGCTCGGCTTCGGCACGACCCTCGGCCAAGCTCAACAGCTCGCGCGAGCTGAGCGACTCGGGCGCGCGCCCAGCCAGCCCCGCAGCCGCGTTGACCTGGGTTTTCTCGCTGGGAGGGGTGGCAGTTGTCGCGGCTGGAGCGGTCACGCTCGGCGGCGTGACATTGCCGATCGTCGCTGCGTTCAGCGCGGACTTCGCGCTCGATCCGAGCAAGCTTGCGACCAGCACGAACAGCAGCGCAACAACGAAGAACGCCGGCACCAGCACCATCCACAGCGCCAGCTCGGTTCCGGCCACGCGAGCCGGCAGGTTGAGCATCGCTACGACCCACGCGATGCCGCCGCCTCGGTCGGTGAACGCCGCCGGCGCGGACGAAACGCCCGGTGCCTCGGGCATCGCGCGCGGCGGTCGGCTAGGCAGCGCCATGCGCGGAAGCGGCGGCGGCTCGACGTCGGCAACGGACGTGCCGGCGCGGACGAACACCGGGCTGCGCGTCATCGCATCTGTGGAGCCATCCAGCTTGGGTGGAGCCACGCCGAGCAACGTTCGATCCGCCGGGCTCGACAACTCACCGCGCGGAGTGGGATCACGCTCTGACATTGCGCGGCTAGCGTACCACGGTCACGCGCGGTTGCACCCCACGCTGCAGCGCTCGACTGTGGGTGCCAAGCCACTTTGGCTGGCCAGAGCGTGGGGCTGGACGCAGGCGAGCTGGAAGAGTCGCTACGTCGAATGCCCGTCGCCGGACGCTAGACTTGGCTCGTCGTTTTCATCGAGCGCATTCTGGAGCGCACCGGGGCGACAGTTGCTCTGATTGCGAACCTCGCTCGTCAGTTAGCGTCGCTCGCGCGGCGGAGCTTTTGGCGGTCGATCGAAAACGATGTCGGCGTCGCTCATGCTGAGCGTCTGCTCCACGACGGGCGCGGGCGGCGCGGCGGGTTCGTGTGGCGCCGGGCCTGTCGGCAGCAAATCGTCGTCGCCGAGCTCTAGCGTGGTTTCGGGAAGCGCCTCGTCCGTCGGCGTGACGGTACGAAAGACGCTGCGCGCCAAGGCTTCGCGCGCGAACGACGGCTCGTTCGAGGTCGCAGCGGCAGGTTCGGTCGTGGGCACTGGCTGGCTGCCGCGGACGAGCTTTTGAACCGCGCCTTTGGCGGCCGCCCACAGTGATTCGCCGCTGCCACGGTTCGGCGGCTCGACGTGGAACGCCGCCAAGAACGCGCTCCACAGCGCGCGCACGTTGCCGAAGCGCTGTTCGCGATCGATCGCCAACGCCAAGCCCAGCCATTGATCGGCGTCGTGCGGCAAGTCGGGGCGGTACTTGAGCAAGCTCGGACGCGCGCTGGTGGTGGTGCTCAAAAATTTCTCTTTGAGGCTCTCGCCGCTGAATGGCAGCTCGCCGGCCAAGACGCGGAACAAGATCACGCCGAGCGCGTAGACGTCGGCGCGTCGGTCGAGCAAATCCGAAACGCCGGTCCAGGCCTCGGGCGCCATGAAGCTGGGCGAGCCCATGACCGTGCCAGCGGCGGTCAGCGGCGCCGATTTCGTGAGCCGCGCCATGCCGAAATCGAGCAGGCGCACGCCGCCGCTTTCGAGCAAGAAAATATTCGCCGGTTTAAGATCGCGATGCAGGATGCCAGCGGCGTGCGCGGTTTCGAGCGTATTGACGATCGGATCGAAAAGTTCCGCGATACGGGCCAGCGACATGCGCTCGCGGCGCTGTTCGAGCGCGTACAGGTGCTCGTCGAGATCTTGCCCGATCAAGATTTCCATCACCAGGCACAGCTCGCCACCGTTGCCGCGACACACGTCGAACAGCTCGACCGCCGAGGTGCCTTTGAGCACCGTCATGGCTTGCTGCTCGCGCATCAGCCGTTCGAGCATGTGCGGCTCGCGTGCGGCCTTGGAGCCCAAGATCTTGATCGCGACTCGGCGCCCCATCCAGCGATCCTGAGCAGCGTACACGGTGCCCTGTCCACCGCGCCCGATCACGGACAAGAGCTCGTAGCGCTGGCCGATGATTTGGCCAATTCGATCCGGCAGCTTGCTCACGCCGCGAAACTTACCACCGCCGCGGCCTCGTAGCCCACCGGCGACGCTGGTGCACAATGCCAGCGGCAGACACGCCGCCAACGCGCAGGGCGGCCGCAATATGGGCGGCTTCTAGCCACCGTTGCGAGGTGTGCGCGCGTCTCAGGGCGGGTCGATGATTTCAGTGCCGGCCTTGCCGCAGAGGATCCCGCCAGCGATCTCGGCTTTGTTGCCCGCGTAGAACCAATTCAAGACCGTAACACCCCGCCATCATTGCCAATCTGGGTCGAGTCCGAAGCTGGGCCGGAGCGTTCTGATTTGCTGTCCGAACAGGAGATCGCGAGTCCCAAAACGCACGCAAGGCCCAGCCAGCACGTAGTCCGCATGGGACGCACCTTCGCACGTCCACCCGGCCGGGTATTCAGCATGAACAGGCTCGCATGAACATGTGGTGTACTCGGGTTCACGCGCGCTGGGTTTCTGGCACAATCGCCGCCGATGCAAGCGCCCATCGTACCAAGACCTCCAATTCGCTTTGGCGCGGCAGGCGCGCTCGGGCTGCTCGCCTTGGTGTGGGCCTGTTCCTCGCCTGTGCCAGCTACTCCGCCGATCGTGACGGGTACGGCTGGCAGCGCAGGCACGGCCGGTGCTGCAGGTGAGGCGGCGGTCACGGGCGGCGGCGGAAGCAGCGCAGGACAAAGCCCCGGCATGTCCGGCGCTGGTGGCGGCGGACTGGCGGGCGCCGCAACCGGCGGCGGCGGTGCCGGGGGCAACGTCAGCAGCGCGGGTGGTGGCGCAGGCGGCGGCAACACCGTCGAGCATTTCGAAAAATCGGCGCTGCAAGCGCGTATGTGGAGCACCATCGTGGCGCAAGGCATGCCCACGGCGCGCAGTGAAAGCACGGTCGCCGCCGCGCTTGGCAAACTTTTCACTTTCGGCGCGCGCGGCAAGCGACCGATGAACGCCTTCGATCCAGCCACGAAGCAATGGACCGAAGTGAGTCCGCCACCGGTCGAGATGCATCACATCCAAGCCGTGGTGCTCGACGACAACATCTGGGTGGTCGGCGCGTTTCAAGGCAACTACCCGAACGAGCCCTCGCTCGGCAAGGCCTACCGCTACGACGTGAAAGCCGACCAATGGAACGAAGGACCGAGCATTCCGCGGCCGCGCGGCTCGAACGCCGCCGTGACATACCAAGGCAAGCTGTACATGGTGTGCGGCAGCAACGCCGGTCACCAGGGCGGCTTTCAAACCTGGTTCGACAGCTATGATCCGAAGACCCAGAAATGGGAGCAGCTGGCCGACGCACCGCACGCGCGCGATCACATTCAAGGTGCCGTGATCGGCGACAAACTGTACATCGCCGGCGGCCGCATGACGTCCACGGGTCACGACGTCGACCTCACGGTGCCAGAAGTCGACGTTTACGACTTCACGGCTAGCAAATGGTCGACGCTGGCCGCCAAGTTGCCGACGCCACGCGGCGACGCGGCAGCCGTCGCGGTCGGAGATTGGTTGCTGGTCGTCGGCGGCGAAAGCGCGCTGCCCGCCGCCCACGCCGAGACCGAAGGCCTCAACACGTTGGACGGCTCCTTCACGTCGTTCTCGAAGCTCGTGCAAGCGCGCCACTCGACCGGCGCCGCCTGGCTCGACGGCAAACTGTACTCCGCCCAGGGTGCGGGCGCGCAAGGTGGCGGACCCGAGCTCACGTCGATTGAAAGCTGGCAGTAGGCGCTACGCTGGCGGAGTACCGAGCCGCGACCGTGACCACTCCCCCGGCGGGTCAAGGCTCGACGTAACGCCACAACCCCGTCGCCCACATCGAACCGACGGCGATCGAGTGCTTGCCGTCGGAGGTGACCGCGACACTGTTCGGTCCCCAGACCAAACCCGCGGGCACGCTGCCCTTCATCCACGCCGTGCCTGGTTGCGGGGCAGTTTGATACTGCGGCCCGCCTGCGTTGGTGCCGCAGCTGGCGCAAGCCCACCCCCACATCACGTACAGGTTCTTTGGCGTGCCTCAGACCACGCCGCCGCTACCTTGCGTCACGCGGGTCCAGCTCTTCCCCAAATCCGTGCTGCGGTACACGCCGTCGCCCTGTCCCTGCACGCCGGCCACGAACAGCGCGGCCGCGTCTTGAAAGAAGCCGGTATCGCCGTGCGGATGCTGCAGGCCGTCGAGCCCGGTCGGCTTGATCCAATTCGCGCCGCCGTCGGTGGTCATGACGGCCGAGCCGCCGTCTTGGCCGATCGCGAACCAAGTCTTGCTGGTCTTCGCGGCGTCGCCCATGTCGACGAAGTAGGGGAACCATGATTTGCCGCCTGCTGGCCAGCCCGTGCCGGAGACGAAGTGCCACGTCGCGCCGCCGTCGGTCGACTCGAGCACTTTGTCCTGCTCGTGCAGGCCCGTCAGTAAGTGCGTGGCATCGTTCGGGTCGACGATGATCGAGTAGAGGCTGCCGGCATCGGGTTGCTCGGCGATTTTGCCGGTGAGCGCGAAAGTGAGCCCGCCGTCGGTGGATTTGTAGACGTGGTCAGCGCCGTTGACGCTCGCCATCCACAGAGTAGCGGGCGTGGTGCCGGCGACCGCCAGCACGTGACCGAGCGGCAGGTACGGCGGGTTGGGCTTGCTGTCGATCTTCGCCCAGGTGAAGCCGTAGTCGTTCGACTTCCAGATCGAGCCGTAGCCGCCGACGTACATGTCCATCGGGCGCGCCGGGTCAGTCACGATGTTGCCAACGCCGAAGCCGCCCGGACCCGTGAAGAGCGCCGGGTCCATGTCCTTGGACGTGACGTTCTCCCAAACGCCGGGCGTACCCAGCGCTGGCGTGAGCACAACGGCGCCGCCCGCGCCACCATTGGCTTTGCCACCACCGGCTCCGCCAGCGGCACCACCACTGCCGGAGCTCGGATTGCCCCCGTGAGTTGCGCCGCCGGCTTGGGTGGCGCTGCCGCCTTGGGTCGCGCCGCCCGTTGCGTTGTTCACGCCGCTGGCTCCAGCGGTCGACTGACCCGCCGTGCCGCTCGACGACGACGGCGAGGACGAGGACGTGGGCGAGCCGTTGCTGCCACACGCCAAAGTGAGCACGAAACAGGTCAATGACAGGGTAGTTCGGCTCGAAGGCATGGGGCTTGTTTAGCCAGTGTAAGGAGGGCGCCTTTCGGGTCACCGCAGCCACGTTTCTAGTTGCAGGCCTTCGCTTGCCCGTTACCACCCACCCCAAATCAGCGGTCTCGCCCTTCCCGTCTTCCCGCCTTCCTCTGAGCATTGGTCTCATTTTTCAGCCGCCCCCCCCGCCAAGCCTGGCTTCTGGCAAGGCTTTCGCGAGCAACGAAGCGGAACGTAGGTTGCTACGTGAGCATCGGAGCGCAGCGAAAACGCGGCCAGAAGCCAGGATCGGCGGGCGTGGTCACCAACTGAAATGAGACCAATGGTGAGCCGCCTTCCTGTTGTTTCCCTGCTCGTTGCGGCAAAGATGTGGCCAAAGGTCAGGCGGTTACCAGACCTAGCCCAAAAGAAGATCGTGAAACGTTACCCGGTTCAGGCCGCGCGCGGCGCGCTCGATTGGTCGGCGGCGACGCCGCTGACGGATTTTGGTTTTCCGTGGGAGAGCAGGGCGGCGCCGAGCACGGAATTCCGAGCTTTGTGGAACGACGAGCGGTTGTACTTTCGGTTCGACTGTGTGGACGAAGATTTGGTGTTGGGCGCGGGCGCGACCGCGAAAGCGCGGGTGCTCGGATCGGACCGGGTCGAGTTGTTCTTCACGCCCGCGCTGGAGCTGAACCCCTACTTTTGCGTGGAGATGGCGCCGAACGGTGACGTTTACAGCTACCGGGCAAAGACGTACCGAGAGTTCGACGATGACTTCGCCTGGCAAGGGCTCGAGTTGTCGCAGCGCATCGACGTACCGCGCGCAGGTTACGCGGTTACGGGCAGCCTGCCGCTCGCGACGTTGCGCGCGCTGGGTGTGTTGAAAGTTGGGGCGCGTGAGCTATTGGTCGGCATTTACCGCGCGGAGTTTTCGCACGAGCCCGGGGGCGGCGTTCACTTCGGCTGGATGAGCTGGGTCGATCCGCGCACCGAAAAGCCTGATTTTCACGTCGCGAGCTCGTTTGGCGTGTTCGAGCTGGTCGGCTGAGTCACGGCGCGTGACGTTTACGGCGTGGGCCTCGAACAACTCGACGGAGCGCGACTCAGCGCAGCGAAGCCTCGCGGCCGGCGTCGTTGGCATCGGCTTGCGCGGATACCATGCCGACGCGCTCGAGCACTTCGCGGACATCGCGGCTCGACAAGCCGTGGTTGGCGCTCAGCACGACCGGTGCTTCCACTTGCTGCAGCCCGGGGAGCAGTCCGAAGTACGCGCAGAGCAGCGGGTTGCTACGAATCTCGACCGAGTGCGCGCGCTCGAGGCCCTTGAGGCCCGCGAGGCTGATCAGCTTGACGTTGTCGGTGATGACCACGGCGCCGGAAACACTGCGCAGATGCTTGAGCGAGCTCAGGTCCGTCAGGCTCGTGCCAGTGATGCGCAGGTCACCGACGATCGCGGCGCAATCGGTGTAGCGGGCGGCGTCTTCGTCGGTGCGAACCGTGCCGCCGGCACATTCGACGGGGGCCGTGGGCATGGCGACGGGGCGGACAGCGCCGGTCGAACAGGCGTTGGCAGCGAGGGCGAGGACGGTGGTGATAAGCGCAAAGCAGGTGTTGCGGTTGGACATGCCTAGCTCTAAAGCATGCGGCGTGCCAGCTTCAGAATCAGCGCATTTCGCGGGATTTCAGCGACTGTGCGGTGGGCCGAGCAGTCGTCGCGCAAGCCTCGCAAGAGCTGAGCGTTCGACGCGCGCGACAGTGTCCGGAGATTCGAACAGCTGGTGGTCACGGGCTGACCGGGCGGCGTCACTCGATGGTTTGCCAGACGCCGGCGCGTGCGCCGGGAGGCTTGTCCCCACCCTATCGGGTCAATCGATCACGCAAAAGCCCGGGAGCCCGAATGTTGGGACCCAGCGCGCGCCGCCACCGACCGAGTACGAAGGCTCGAGCCATTCTTGCCGAAAGTAGACGTTGAACATGATCGACTCGAGCGTAATGCCCGTGTGCGGCGCGACTCGGGTCTGGCCCTTTCCCAAGAACAGGCTGCCGCCCACTTCACCATCGATCGCGAAAAAGCCGCGGGTCTTCGACAGCTCGCCGCCGCCGTGCCCGCCCAACGTCACCTCGAGCCGTGAGACCTTGACTGCCGACAGCCGCAAGAGCGGTCCGATGCCGCGCCGCGCCGACGAATCGCACTCCCGGTGCGCTTCCAAGTAGTGCGTCGCAAAGCCTTCGATGCCCCACTCGAAGCCACCACGCTCACCGATCGAATAGCCGTGTTGGGAAGACGGGCTCGGGCACGGCAAAGCAAGCGAATTTCAGTAAGACGCCCTGGCACTTGACAGCGCCGCTGGTTTTGACTCCGCTTTGCGACAAGGAGAGCGGTAATGCTCAAGAAATCAAGGCTGCTGGTCGCGTCGTTGCTGTTGCCTGGGTGCCTCTCGAACGTGGTGGCGCTCGAGCCCAAAGCCCAGAGTGTCAAGCTCGTTCACGAGACCGACAAGCCGCTGCGCTGCGAAGTGAAGGGCAAGATCAGCGGAACCTCGCGCAGCACCGACAAGAAGGAAGCCGAGACCGGCGCCGAGAACGATTTTCGCAACCACGCCGCCGAGCTGAAAGCCAACTTCGCGTTCGCCGAAGCCGAGCGCAGCGGTCCGGTCGGCACCAGCAGCCAGCAAGATGTCTTCATCGGCGGCAAGGCGCTGCTGTGCGAGACCGAAGCCATGGAAGAAGCGCACGACAAGGCCGACGCCGCTGCCCGCGAAGAAAAAGAAAAGTCCGAGGCCGAGCAAGCGCAGAAGGAAACGGACGAGAAAAAAGCCCAAGTAAAGGACAAGAAAAAGGGCAAGAAGTAGCCACCGCGACGCGGGTGCACGCTCTGCTGTGCGGAGCACGCTCGCACGTCGAGCACGATTTCATCCCCCAACCCCGACATGCGATATCGGCTGAAGACCAGCCACGATGACGCTTGTCGCTGGCTCGAACAGCACCAGATCCTCCACTAGAGGTCTTACTGCGCCTCGGCTACTGGCGGCTGCGGAAATGCTCGGAGCGCGCGATGCGCACGTAGAAGTCGAGCAAGCTCGAACCCTTGCGCAGCTCGGCGCCGGCCCTGCTGACCAAGCACGCGGCGCTCTGGTGATTCACGCCCAAGGCGTAGCCGGCTATATACGACGAAATGCAGTCGGTCACTTCCGGCAGCTTCGATAGCGCGGTCGCCAATTCCGCTGCGCCTTTGATCTTGAGATCGCCGACCGTGGTGCCGCTGACCAGGTCGCTTGCGCTTGTGCCTGAGCCTGCGTACCGCGACCGAGAAACGCCGGCGCTGCTGCCGCCAAGCCCGCCGCCTGCAGCAGCCGACGCCGTGAAAGCGTGCTCTTCACCAGATCGGCCGCGTGTAGTTCTGAGAACGTTCGTTTCATGAAGCTCCTCGGTGACGCAGCTGCGTCATCGATCAAGGAGCCCACGCGGTCAGAACCTTCTCGGATCGCTCAACTTTTCACGCCGAAAGGCTGGGCGAAAACCGCCAGAACGACAACCGCCCGCATCGAACCTCGCACGCAGCTGCAATTTTACAGCCCACGACGCAGGATGCTAGGTTTGCGGCGGCGATGAACCCGAGCTGGTCGGAGCTGCGTGTGAGAGCTCGCGACGGCCTCGCCAAGCTCCGTCAACAGGACGCGCTGGGTCCGCTGATGCTCCTGCTCGCGGTTCTGGTCGTCTACGCGCCGTCGCTTCGCGGCGGATTCCTCGGCTACGACGATTCCTGGCTGATCGACCAAAATCCGGTGCTGCGTGAGCCGTCGCTGCAGCACCTGTCGTGGATTTGGACGAATTTTTCGCGCGCCGGGCGACTCTCGCTCGGGGCGGAATACCTACCGGTGCGCGATACCAGCGTGTGGCTCGACTCGCTGTGCGATGGGCTCGAGCCACACGTCATGCGTGGGGTGAGCTTGGCCTGTTACGTCGGCGCACTCACGCTGTTGCGTGGCGCGCTACGGCGCGTCTGGGGGGCGACCCTACGCGTCGAGCTGGCGATACTGGTGTTCGCCCTGCATCCGCTGCACGTCGAGTCAGTAGCGTGGCTGGCCGGACGCAAGGACGTGCTGGCGCTGTTGTTCGTGTCGGCAGGGTTGTTCGTGCACGCCGGGCAGTCACGGCTGCGTCCGGTTTGGGTACCGCTGCTGCTCACACTGGCGTACTTTTCCAAGGCGCAAAGCACGATTGCGCTCGGCTTGCTCGCCGCGCATGACGTGCTCGCCGCGCGTAAGCTCGATCTCCGCGTCTACGCCGGAGTTGGCGCAACGGCCGCCGTTGCGGCGCTGGTCCACACGCACGTCGGTCGGCTCGTTGGTATCACCGCGGCGTTGGCTGGCGGCAGCCGAGTGACGGCGCTGTTCACGCTCGGAGACATCATCACGCGCTACCTGCGCATGCTGGTTTGGCCGGCGCGACTCAGCATCGTTTACGAAGTGCCGGCGCCTACTCACCTCACGCTGGCGGGCGCTTTTGGGTTCGGTGTGCTGCTGGCGTGGCTCGGTTGGGGCGTGTGGCTGTGGCGGCGGCGGCAAACGCCGGTGCCGCTGGCGGCATGGCTGTGGCTGGTCGTGCCGCTCGTGCCGGTGAGCCAGGTGTTGTTCCCGCTGCAAAACCGCATGGCCGATCGCTACTTGATCTTCTCGGTGATGGCGCTCGCCTTGCTCGGGACGTGCGCGTTTGGCCGCGCGCTGCTGGTCGCGCCACGCCTGGCCGTGACGGTGACTTGCGGGCTCGTGCTGGCGCTCGGAGTCGCGACCTTCGAACGTAGCCAGCTCTTCAGCGATAGCGCGTTACTATTCGCGAACGCGACCGAGCGCACGCAGCACAGCCCGATCGCCCCGTATCTGTTGGGCAACGTTTTAGAAGGCCGTAACGACCTCGCCGGCGCCGAGAACAGTTACCGTGAGGTGCTGAGGCGCTCGCCCACCGCGAACGAGTCCGCGCGACGCACCACGAACAACCTTTCGCGCCTTTACGCCCGCCAGGGCCGCAACGGAGAAGCACTCGCGCTTCTAGTGCGCGGCCGCACGCTCTGGCCTCGAGACCCGAAGATTCTCTACAACCTGTCGGTCATCACCGCCCGCCGCGGCGACCAGCAAGAAGCCGAACGCCTGAACGCGGAGCTGCGGCGACGCTTTCCCAATTATCGACCCGGGCAAAAGTCGCCGGCAGATTTTTACGGCGCGTACTGACGCACATACCGCGCCTCAGCTCGAGAAATACAGGTCGCACGTCACGCTGTCGAACCAGTCGCGATCGACGACGAGTGGCAACGCGCAGAACGAGACTCGCTCTGACGCGGTGCTTCTAGTAGGCTCGGCGGGATGCGAGGACGATTCGCCTGCGCGGGGACGGGCCGTTCAAAGCTGTTAAGGCGGGTGGCGGCGGCCGCGGTGCACGCATCCCTGCTGTGTCTCGGTGGATGTCGAGCGCCGCTGACGACCGCCCCCGCACGGACTTTGATCAAGCCGCCGCCGCTCGCCGTTCGGCCAGCCCAGCCGCCCACGGACGCAGCTGTCTCCGCCGCGCCACTTGCTTCGTCGCTCGACAACGCAACGCCGCAAGAAAGCGGTAGTGGACGCCACGTGAACGTTGCGCGACGCGGACACGGACGCGCAGAGTCTCCGTGGGTCGGCACCGTGATCGTGGGGGAGGGATTCGGTTGCGCCGCCTTCACCGCCCCCACGGGGACCGACTGGCAATGTTGGGAGGCGCCGCGCACACCGGGACCAATTCAAGCCTTCGTGGTGCCCTGGCTCAAGAACAAGCTGCTGCAGGAGGCGGGCCCCGACCGCGTCTGCGAATTGGCCCGCCCGGGTCTCAAGTTTCACTGTTGGTATCGCCCCGCGGCCGGTGAAACCGCGGGGCGAGAATTCCCGCGCAAGTGGGAATTTCTCAATCCCAACCACGCCGGTTGGGATAACGCTTATTCGTTAGGGACGTGGCACGCCTGCGCGGCGGCGGCGCCGAGGGGCCTGCCACGAAAAGCCTACGCTACTTGTTGGGGGCGCGGTGATTACGGTCAACTGGGCGCACCTGCCCCTGACGTATGCGTCAACCACGGCGTGACCACCGCGTGCGCCCGTTCGGCCGTGCGAGGCCCAGCGCTGGAGTGGCAGATGGTGGATATGCACGGCGGCGTGACACTCCACGCTGGCGACCTCTTCACGTGCATGAAAGCTTGGACTGATATCACCTGCTGGGGCGCGGCGCGCGATGGTTTCTTTGGCGATCCTGCGTCGTGTCCTGCGGAGCTGCGGAGCGCGTGGCCCACGCCACGGGGCACCGTGACGGCTCCGCACGCGGCTTGTTCCGCTACACCGGTTCACCTCGCCAACGTGACCGGATTCCTGCAAGGGGTGGCGGTCGGCCCGCGCGGGCTCTGTTACTCCCCGTCCGAGTACGGCGACTCCTTCCATTGCCTGGGCGCCATCCCTTCTCCCCCCGCCGCAGTGCGCAGCGTGGCCGTGAGCGCCGGGTCCGACGCCAGCGCATGCGGTGTGCGCGACGGAGGCGTCGTGTGCTGGGGTGAGGCGTACGCAGCCGCTAGCTCCCTCGACGCCACGGTTACCATCTCGTTCGTTCCGACGGCGCCAGCGCCACTCACGGAAACCGCGGAGATCGGCGCAACCGACCCGCAACCTTGGTCGTCGGATTGCCGGGTTCGCCGCGGCTGCAGCATCGCTCCACCACCAACGCCGGCGTGCAGTGCCCGTATCAAGCCGCGGAACTGGCCGGATGTACTCGCTTCCGCGCGTCGCCTGAGCGGTCAAGTAGTGAGCGTGCGCGGCCCGCTTGTCGTGGGCTACAAGGCGATGACGCTGATGGGGTGTGACGCGCCCGATGGCGAAGGCTGCTGCAACTCGTCGAGCGCCGCCGTGGCGCTTGACGGGCCAACGCTGCTTGAGCTGGGCGGCCTGGTTTGCGCAGGCGACGAGTCACTGGCCTGCTGCAACGCGCCCGCGTACGGCCAAACGGTGGTCGCGACCGGCAAGCTCGCACGCGCCGGAACACCACGCGGTGGTGATTCGCGTTGGACGCTCACCTCGGTATCGCTCTGCACCGAACCGTGACAAGGGCCGGTGGTTTGTCCTGCCCTTCGACGGCACCACGGTTTAGTACGTCGACAACTCGAGCACCATCAAGTGACTCGATCAGCTTGCGAAGACATCGTTGAGCGAGCCGGCGGTGAGCAGACGTTCGGACCACCGCTGCAGCTCCATCTCGCTCGCGCTAGCGATCCGCTCGCGTAAGGCTGGTGTCAGCTCTCCAAACTTCAGCGACAGCAGGTGCAGCACGAGGTCGGCTTTGCCTTCGCGCCACACCACGCCCATGTCCAGCTCGTAGGAGATTTGAGCCATCTCGCGCTGCTCGGCGCGCATGCGCGCTTCGTCGTCGGCGCTGAGGCGGTCGAGGGCGTCTTTGGCTTGCCTGAGCACAGGGTTTTGCATAGCGAGCGTCTCCAATTCCTCGTCTGATGTTGCCGCCAGGAATTTACCCCAAGCCATCAAGCTTGGCTCGTCGTTTTGGTCCCGGGCGGTCCGGAGCTTGGGTAGCTCCAGCACGTCGGCAACGCGACCCGGAGTACCGAAGACGCGAAGTCTGCCACGCCGCAAAGGCTGCACTTCAGCGCACTATCGCCATAAGAATTCGCGGAACTAGAGGCCATTGACTCGCCTTGTGGACAGGCCGCTACCATTCGCGCTTAGGGCGCGCGAAAGAACAAGTCGATCGAATGTGGTCGATTGGGGATCGACAGGATCGCGCCGACATGATCTACGTTTGCGGTGGACGCCGAGAAGCTCATCCGGCGAAAGTGGCGCCTGCTGACGGCGACGATG
>JBBRMI010000058.1:0-37407 GCA_038230915.1 Polyangiales bacterium
AGTCGGACGCAAAGTCTCAGCTCAGGAGATGCGCGCGCTCAAGATCGACTCCGGTAGCTTTCGCGGCGACTGGAACTACGTCGTCCGTCCCCGCGCCCAGGAGCCTTGACCAGTCGACTTGTTCTTACGCGGGCCCTAAGTCAGTCGCCCTCGCGGCCGATGCATCCCGGCTGGCTTCGTTGGTCCTCAGTTACATACCCCAGTATGCGCCTTCGTCGCGCCTCGCCATCCGGGCGCCTCGGCCGCGACCATCGACTGACTTAGCCATTCGCGGACCCTAAGCTACGGACGCTTGCTGCGCAGCTCGGCGAAAAACTCCGACAGCCTGCGGGCGCCTTCGTCAGCCATGAAACCCGCCTGCACCTCGAAGCGGTGATTCAGCCGCGGATCGGTGCCGATCTGAAAGAGGGACACGACCGCGCCGGCTTTTGGGTCCGACGCGCCGAACACCAGCCGCGCAATCCGCGCGTTGACGAGCGCACCCGCGCACATGGCGCACGGTTCGAGCGTCACGTAAACGGTGGCGCCTTCCAGCCGCCAGCCTGGCAGCTCGCGCGTCGCTTCGCGGATCGCCAACAGCTCGGCGTGAGCGGTCGGATCGGCGCGCTGCTCGCGCCGGTTGTGGTCCCGGGCGAGCACGACGCCGCCGGCCGAGACCACGACCGCGCCGACCGGCACATCGCCATGCGCCGCGGCCAGGTCGGCTTCTTCGAGCGCCAGGCGCATGAAGTCTTCGGGGCTTGGCGGCTGGCTCATCGGCAGGGCAACGCCAGCGTGAGCGGAAACTCCACGTGCGGCAAGCCGTCAGTCCGCGGTCGGCGCACAGTTCAGTCGTCGTCGAAGAACAACGCGTCACGTCGCGACAGGAAGCCCTGAATCAGCGCCACGGATGGGGAGGCGAGGTCGTCGAACCGCACCCCCATGCCCGGCGGCGTGTCGCTCCGCTCGTTGAAAACGCGGATCCAGCGCACCTGCCCGGTGGCTCGAATCTGTACGCCTTCAGGCAAGTTGATGGTCAGCTCGATTCGCGAGCCGACCGGCTTGAGCTTGTGGGTGGCGATGAACACACCGCCGGCTGAGAGGTTCTCGGCAAAGCCAGCGTAAAAGTTGTGGTCGCTGCCGACGGTGACGTCGAGGTCGACGGAGAAGCGCGAGTGTTCACGGCTGTGCTCGGCGTCGAGCATTGGCGCAACCGACAGGATCGTCGCTTCGCGCCGGAGGTCCGACTCGTCCAAGGCTTCGGCCTCGCTCCTGCGTGGCCTGCGCGCGGTAAGATCCATCGCCATACGGGGCGAGAACGGCGAATCGCGCCGACGCTTTAGTGGTGCTGCGCGCCGGCCCGTAAGTCGGTCGACCCCATTCGTGAAGCAGGTTGGTTCAGGAGCAAGCTCGGGGGGCTCGAACTCGGGGTTAGAGCCAGGGATTGATGCCGGCTTCGCCGCGATGCAGGCGCAGGTTTTGCCCGAGTCGGCGCACGACCAACAGGCACGTGAGCGCGGTCGCCACGAACAGTGCCAACGCAATGACACCTCGGTAAGCCGACAGCACCAAACCTTCGGCGCCGATTGTCCACACCTTTGCCGCGACTGGGAGCGCGAGCGCAGCCGGTAGGCCGACGCGCACGAGCGCGCCACGACACTGCTCCACACTGACTCGCCCGAGCGCCCAGCGCAGCGCGGCCACCAAAAGCACGACGCCGAACGTCTTGATCACGAGCAAAACGGCACCGGTCGCCATGCGACCGGCGGAGCTGGTCCGATCGAGCTCGGACAGCCACGGCACCGCGAACCCACCGAGCAGTACGATGCTGAGCAAGCCTGCGCTCACCACCAAATGAGCCCATTCGACCGCGGGCAGGGCCGGCCAGCGCTTGGTCGGCGCGCGCGGCAAGCTCGAGCTGGCGCTGGAGGCTAGCGTCGCTTCGGGCACGAGCGAGAACACGCCCATCAACAGCGCCATGAAGTGAATCGGTGACGCGAACGCTAGGAAGCGCCAAGGCATGCCAGCCTGCGCGCTGGCAAAGTCGTCGGCACGCAAGCTGCCGACGCTGAGCACGCCCACCAGCAGTGCGGCGGTGAGCGGCAGCTGCGTGACGAGTACCCACAGCGCGCGCTTTAGCGCCGAAACCGGCGCCAACTTTCCGCGCTGGCTCAACTGCGAGAGGAAGCCGGCAACCATGAGCGCGCTGCCGGTGGCCAGCAGCAAGATCGGCAAATCGAGCTCACGGGCGACGAGCGGCACCGAAAGCCCACCGAGCGCCAACAGCGAGCTCGCCATCGCCACTCCGAAATACGCGGCCGCGCCGCCGGGCAGGGCGCCGGACATGCCGCGCGCCACGGCCGCCCAGTGCTCGCGCGGTGCAGGAGGCTTGGAGCTCCGGCTACGGCTACGCGAAGAAACCGCCAGCGCCAGCCAGGTCGAAAAACGCCCGAGCGGAGATAAAGCGAGCAAAAGTGCGAGCAGCGCGCTGCCGACCAGCGCGAGCGCCGGAGTCAGGTCGCTCAGCGTGCCGGGCTTGAACTCGGCGACGTCAACCGCCATGACCGCGCTTTCGCTAACGCCGCCGCGGTGCAACCCGATGCGCGCGCTGCGGGCGCGCGGCGGCGGCACGAAGTCGGAAATGTCACTTACCCGAACGCCGGACAGCTCTTCGATGACATCGCCGGCGGCCAGCCCGATCTCGGAGCCGCGGCCTTGCGGTTCCAGCTTCTGGATCCGCAGCGGGCCGCTCCCGTCGGCGCTGATGCTGACGCCGAGGAACGCCGCGAAGCGTTCGCCCTCTTTGACGGCCAAGGCGCGGTTGTCTTCGGATTCGTGGCTCGGTTCAACGTCGAGCACGACGCCCTGCAGCGAGCCGGCCACCGGCGAGGCACCGCTTTTCCGTGGCGCAAACGCGGCCGTCACATCCCCGCGAAAGGTGGCGTGCGCGCCGTCGTCGCGGCCGCACAGGGCGCTGACCAGCTCTTCGGGGATGGTCGCTTCGAGCAGGTGCGGCGTGGCGGTGTTGGCCGGAATCGAGACTTCGACGTCGTGCGCGGCGACGCGACCGGGACGAAACACGTCGCCGCGGAACGTCAGGCGTGCCACCCGGCCTTCAGGGAAGCCCGCGCCGCTGATCTCCAGCTTGTCACCGCGGCCGACTTCGCGAGCCGATAGCTCCGTCAGCTGCAGCAGACCCGGACCGGTGTTTGGCGCCGAGCACCCGAGCACGAGCGCCGGCACGGCGAAGAGCAAGGCCTTCACCCTGGCTCGTATACAGGGTGCCTCCGAAATGGGCGAAAATTTGGGTGGAGCGCAGAGGGCGTGCTTTAGCTCGTGAGCCGCGAGGAGCCGCCCCCATGGATCAGCACGACACCTTGATAAAAATTCGTGAGACGCACACGCAGATCTCGTGGCTCCAGCCGTTTCGCGACCTCGGCTTGATCCCGAATCCGGCGGCCTCTGAGGTCGCGATCAAGCGCGCTGAGAAGCGCTTGAAGCACAAGTTACCGCCGTCGTACCAGGCGTTCCTGGCGCTGCACGACGGCTGGCCGCGGTTCTTTGACGGCGCCAGTCTGCTCGGCACCGCCAACTTGGGTCATCGCAAGTATGAGGACCTAGCGCGCGCTGCATTCGAAGCCGCTGAGACACCCTTGCCCGAGCTCGGGCCACCCCGGCGCCCGCGCGCACGCACGCTAATTCCGTTCGGCGCCGACATGGAGGGTACGACGTTGTTCGCCTTCAACCCGGCCGTGATGCGTGACGGCGAGTACGAGGTCATCGCTTGGATCAACGAGCTGCGCGTACGTCAGCCGAGCTTCGCGGCCTTCCTGGATTGGATCCTCGAGCTCGGGGAGCAAGACATCGCCGACCTCACGGCGCCTTCGCTGGCCAAAACTGCGTAGGACTTCGCGAGCTCCGGCCTGAGAGCCCGCAAAACAGCTGCTCCGCGTGCGGCTTTTGACCGACTTGACGCTGTGCGCCATACTGCGAGGGCGCACCAGCCATGACTAACGACGCCGACATCCCAGCCGCGGACGAGTCGGAAGAGTCTGCCGACCGGCGCATCATCAAGCGCTACTCGAACCGCAAGCTCTACGACACGCGCGGCTCGAGCTACGTCACACTGCTGCAGATCGCGGAAATGATTCGGAACGGCGAGGACGTTCAGGTCATCGACAACGCGACTAAAGAGGACAAAACCGACGTTACGCTGGCGCTGATCATCTCCGAGGAGCTGCGGAGCAAGCCGCGCGCGATCCCGATTGCTACCCTCAAAGCGCTGATCCGACATCGCGGTGAAAAGATTCTCACGCAGCTGCGTGAGGGGCCGATCGGCAAGCTGATACCGCCGGGTAAAGATGACGCCGACGCGACGGGCCACCCTTCCCCCCCTGCCGCTGGAGAGGACGACGAGATGTCACAGGCCAAGGAATCCAAGGGTCTACGGGCTACCTTCGAGCAGTGGCAAAGCGCGATTGACGAACGGATCCGCGCAGTTCTGCCGAATTTCGCCGCGTTTCGGGACCTGCAGCTGGAAGTAAAGCGGCTCGCTGACCGGCTGGAAGAGCTGGAAAAGCGTAACAAGGACGGCGGCTCGCCTGGCGCGGAATAAACGCGAAACGGCCCAGGTTCCAGCATAAGACCACCCGATGAACCGCACCGGCCGACTGACGAGCAAGGGTTTCGAGACCGACGCGCTGGCCGAGCTGCCGGCCCTGCTGGGTGTCGCTACGCGGCTGACGAAGAACCCAGCCGACGCCCAGGACTTGGTGCAGGACACGCTGCTCAAGGCGATGCGGGCGTGCGAGCAGTTCGAAGCCGGCACGAACCTGCGTGCTTGGCTGATTCGGATTTTGATGAACACGTTCATCAACCGTTATCGTCGCGGCGGGCTCGAGCGCAGTGTGCTCGAGGGCCCGGATGCTGATCCGCTCGCCGACGGTTGGATCAGCGCGCAGACGATGGAAGCGATGCGCGACCCGGAGTCGCAAGCGTTGCGACCGATGCTCGCTTCGGAGATTGGGCGAGCGCTCGACGAGTTACCGGAAGATTATCGAACCGCAGTGGTTCTTTCTGACGTGGAAGAGTTGTCGTACAAAGAGATCGCTGACGTGATGGGCTGTCCGATCGGGACAGTCATGTCGAGGTTGCATCGCGGTCGCCGCTTGCTCAAGGGCCGCCTCTACGAGCATGCGCGCGCGATGGGCATCGTCGGGCCCGAAGCCGAGGTTGGCGCCAAGGGTGAAGCCGTGGTTGAGCTCGAGCAGTATCGGGCGCGCAAGGCGGTGCGCTCATGAGCACGTGTCGCCACTTCGTTCCGCTGCTCGAGCCGTTCCGTGACGGGGAGCTGAGCCCGGCTGAGGTCGTGGACGTCGAAGCGCACTTGGTCGAGTGTGAGCGCTGTTCGGAGCGCGTGCGCCTCGGTGAGGCCATGCGCGTCAGCCTGAAAGAATTCGTGCGCGAAGGCGCGCAGGTCACCGAAGCGTTCGAAGCGCGGATCCGCTTGGCTTTGGCGGCCGAGCGCGCGCGCGAAGAACGGATGGATCCAGCACACGACGCGCAGGTGCGCATGCTCAGCTGGCGTACCATCGTGCCAATCGCAGCAGCGGCGGCGGTGGTGATGGTCTGGGCAGCTTCGGCCAACAACCGCACGACGGACCGGGCAACCTTGGTCAAGGGCGACGTGGCGTCGACGCCGGCCAGCGTCGAAAAGCTCTTGGAAGATTTGGTCAGCAACCACCAGCACTCGTCGGGGCCGCAGTTTACCGAAGCGGGGCTCTTGCCGCAGCTTGAGCCAGAGGTCGGTGTGCCGGTTCGGTTGCCGAATTTCAAGCAGTACGGCGCGGCGTGGGAAGGCGTGAGCGTGGTGCCGGTGAGCAATCAACGCGCGGCCTCGCTGCGCTACCGCATCGCGGGGCATCGGCTGACCGTTTATATCTACGATGCTTCGCGCATGCCGGTGCGCTCGACACTGCAGCAACGTTTGGTGCGCGACGAGCAGGTGTACGTCGGCTCGCGGCACGGCGTGTCGATCGCGGCGACGGAGCGCAACAACGGCGTTGGCTACGCGATCGCGACTGATCTGAACAAAGACGAGAGCGCCGAGCTGGTAGCTTCGATCTACTGAGCGGCGGAGTTGCCGACGAGCGCGCTGCCGTGCTTGCGCGCGGCGAGCAGCGCTTTTCCGTGCGCCATCGGCGCCGGGGCCAGCAGCTTGCTGACGTCGACCGAGACGAACGCCGGATCACCGATGAAACGCACGCGATCTGCGGTGGCGCCGCGCACGGCTTCCGCGGGCAAATGCCGGGGATTGCTCGGTACGTCGTTGAGCGGCGTGAGGGGCAAGGGGCGAGTTAACGCCGAGTTGCCAGGCCGGTAGGAGGGCCGTATGAAGCGGGCATGCGTTTCTTGTTCGTGATGGATCCGGCCGAGACCATGACCTCGGACAAGGACACCACATTTGCGTTCCTGCGGGGGGGGCGCGCGCTGGGGCACGGCGCATGGCACTGTTTGCCGCAGCAAGTTTCGTTGCGTGGCGCGGACGGTTTCGCCACCGCGCGGCCAATCGCGGTAAATGACAGCGTTCCGCACGTGGAGCTAGGCGCGCCCGAGACGCTAGAGCTGGCTGCGCTGGACGCGATTTTCATCCGCAAAGATCCGCCGTTCGACGCCGCTTACCTGTATCTGACGCAGCAGCTGGATCGCGTGAAGGATCGGGTTTTGGTCGTGAATGACCCGCGCGGCATTCGTGACGCCAACGAGAAGCTGTTCGCCTTCAATTTTCAAGACCACACGCCGCGCTCGCTCGTCAGCGCCAGCCCGAAAGAGATCTTGGACTTCGTGAGCGAGCTGGGCGGTCACGCGGTGCTGAAGCCGCTCGACGGCGCCGGCGGCAGTGGCGTCGTGACGCTCACGTTGACGGATCGCAACGCGCGTTCGTTGGTCGACGTTTGGACCCACGAAGGCAAGCGCTTGGCGATCGTTCAGGAGTACCAACCGGCGGTACGGGTCGGCGATAAGCGCGTACTCTTGCTCGAAGGGCGTTCGCTAGGGGCGATCTTGCGCGTGCCGCGTGAAGACGACGTGCGCGCGAACATCCACGCTGGCGGAACGGTCAAGCCGACCGAGCTGACACCGGCTGAAGTGGCCATCGTCAGCGCAGTCGCCCCGCGCCTGGTCGAGCACGGCCTCTACTTCGTTGGCCTAGATTTGATCGGCGAAAAGCTGATCGAAGTGAACGTCACCAGCCCAACCGGTATCCAGGAGCTGGCGCGCTTTCTCGGCCGCCCCGTCGAGCAAGACGTGATCCGCTGGGTCGAAGCCAAGGTGAAGGCGCGCGCCTAACGGTGCGGGCGGCGCAGCTCCTAGAGCGGTGCTCCACTGCTGTTGCCGACGTCGGTGACAAAAAGATCGAGGTCAGTCGCACCGTGGGCAGAGAAGTAGATGCGTGAGCAATGCAGATTGGGCGCGGCGGCTCGAACGCCTTCGCCGAGCGCGAGGTCTTCGGAGTAGTCGAACGCGACCTGCGGGTTCACCCGCCAAGCGGCGCGGAAATCACCTTTGACCTCGTCTCGATAGAACAGCGTGAGCAGATCGGACGAAACCCCGGTGGGAATGCGCCGCTTGGTGTCCATGGCGTCCAAGACTTTCCCGAGCTCCGTGCTCGTGAAGGTCCAAGCGTTGCCCGAGCGATGGCTCTCGTGGATGGTCGGGTAGTTGCCGGTCGACGTGCTCACGTAATGTGAGAAGAAGAACGACGTTTCACCGGCGCTGATGACCGCATCGCTCAGCACCTGATTCGCGCTGGGAATCGTGGAGATCGTTTGGTTGAACTGGCCGAAATCAGCGCTGACGGGGCTCGGTTCTTCGAACGTGCCGCCTGGCGCGCGCTTCATTTCGACGATCGATAGATCAGGGGTGACCGCGATCAGCGTTAGCCCGTCGACGCCTAGGCTCATGGCGGTGTAGTTGACACTACCGGTTACCTGATGGGCTGCGCCGAACGCGTCTTCGGGCTTCGCTCGGTCGGCGACGAAGTAGTCGCTGCCACGCTTCCACGCCAGGCTGAGCTCGTTGGGGGTTATCGCCTGCAGCAGGTCGTCGCCGGATCCGGAAAGTGCGATCAATACGGGCGTGACGTGCATCGCCGCATGCGCGCAAAGTGGGGGGTCACCGACCGGGGGGATTGGGTCGGTCGCGGCGCCGCCCAGCGTGCCGCGACCCGCCGTCGTCGAACCGTCGCTACCGCCCAAGGTCGCGCTGTCTTCGCCCGCGGCGTTGGCACCGCCGGGCGCCGCGGCATCTGCCGCGCCGCCAGCGTTCCGTCCGGCACTGGTGGAGTTCGAGCCGGCGAGGCCGGGCCGCCCACCCGCGTCGCCGAGCCCACTCGGGTGCGGCGCGTGTTTGTCGGAGCACGAGGCGGACACCACGGCGGCAGTCCCCAAGGCACACAATAGCCAGACTCTCATCACGCTACTCCGCCGGGACGCATGAATAGCGTTGTTCCCAGTCGTGCAGGACCGGCGCCACCATGCCGTCGGCTGAAGGACTGAGAGTCATGGAGACGCGCAGGTAGGCGAGCGAGAATTGAACTTGGGCGGCTTCCAGCTCTGCTCCAACGTCGACGCTGGCTGGCGCCATGCCGTAGTTGTCAGCCGTCGATGTCACGAGGCTGATCGACATCGCGGCCGGGAGCTCAGCCACCGTCGCAGCGGTCTTGGCGGCGAAAG
Organism: Polyangiales bacterium; assembly: GCA_038230915.1. GTDB lineage: Bacteria > Myxococcota_A > Polyangia > Polyangiales > Polyangiaceae > PMG-095. The sequence continues at coordinate 8,712 of JBBRMI010000058.1, forward strand.
CGATCTGACTGGTTGATGGCGTGCTCAAGTGGAACGAAAACAAGCCCCAACGCGGTTTGAAACCGCGATCGCAACTTGCCGTGAAGTCGCGCGTGTAGGTCCCCGAGCTCATATAGTTCGGCTGGCTTTCGCATTTTTGCGCTACGCATGAGGAGCCGGTGCCGCAACAATCAGCCGCTGCCAGGCACGAGGCACCGGTCTGACCGCAGGCTGCAGGGTCCTTGCACTTCTTGATCGGCACACCGGACGCGGGAATCGAATCGAGCTTGCACTGGCTGGGGCTGCAACACTCGTCGGTTGTCGTGCAGGTCGAGGCATTGGCCTTGCACGGCGACGGCACTAGGTAGCCGCGTTCATTGACGAAGTGCTCCTTCGTCGTGATCGGCAGCACCTGCTGGCCGGGCAAGAAGAAGGCCGGATGACTGCGATCCGTACCGTCGGCAGCCTTGTCGTCCAGCGCGGCGACCCAGAGCATGGTGGCGCCGCATGAAAAGTGCGTTGGGCCAGTCGCGCCGAGCTGATTGATCTGATTGCCGTAGGACCGCGGGCTGGTGAAGATCACCCAGCGAAAACCGCCGCTGGCGTCGCGCAGTGCGGTCGGTTGATACGCCTTGTCTGCATCCCAAGCGTTCTCTGCATCGTTGAGCTTCGAAAGCTCCACTTGCGTAGCCGCTGGAGTGGCCGCGGTGGTGTCGATCGAATACAGGCTGCCTGGCCAACGCCCGCGCGAGGTCGGCGCCATGCCGCCGTACGTAGAGTCCTTGCAAGCTCGACCGTTGTCGTTGCTGGTGTCCCCGTCTCGGCAATAGTTATCGGGCACCGATTGCACGAACAGCAAACTGTGGCTGTCGCTTTCGAAAAACGGCCATTTGATTGGGCTCCCGCCAGTCGTGGCGTCCCAGTTGTTCAGGATCCGCTTTTTGTTCGTGACCGTGCGCGTCGCCTGATCCAAATCGAGCGTCGTTAGGGCCTTGCGCCACGCCGCTGAGTCGCTGCCAGCGTAGGTGTCGGCGTCGCCGTTGACGTAGGCGATCTTCTTCCCATCGGGAGAGATCGTCGGCGTCATCATGACCGGCAATGGGTCGGCGCCCGTGTCGGCGTACGTGAGGGTGTCGGTATTGACCTTGACCGGATCCGTCGTGGGAGCCGTCAACTTGAAGACCTTCGAGTAGTTGGCGTTACCGCGAGTGACGCGCACCTCGGAGCCGGCCATGATCGCGCCGTCCGCGGTCGACGGATACCGAGCGTCGGAACGACGCGTCAACTGGAACGGCGTTCCACCGGTTGGGCCGAAGACCTCGAGCTCGTAGATCGAGTAGCCGTAATTCGTGTTGCGAGTAGTGCCGCGCATGCGGACGTAACGTCCGGCCCCAGACAGCCCCGTGAGGTCATCGATGCGGTGGTTGGTGGCTGGGTTCGCGAGGATGCTCTGCGTCGAGATCGTGGTCCATGCGGTCGCGTCGTTGGAGACGTCGATCGTGTAGTCCTTGGCGTTGGCCGTTTCCCAGTCGATTCGAACACGGTTGATATTTTGGGTAGTGCCGAGGTCGATCTGGAGCCACTGTGGGTCGCTAAAGTCACTCTCCCAGCGCGTGCCGTAGTTGTTGTCGAACGCCAGCGAGGGGGCCTGTATCGCGCTCGAGCTAGTAGCGGGCAGGGCGGTTGAGGCGGTCAAATCGCCGCTCATTACGGCACCGCCACCCGTCTCGGTGACCACGTAGATGCCGTTGTTGCTCGCAATCGCCTGATTCTTGACCAAAATCGAGTCACCGACAGCCGACGTGACGCCGTCGATGCCGAGCGTGCCGCCCGTGGTCGCGGTCAACACGTCGCCGGTTCGCGTTGCGGAAAGCGCCGATGTCGTCGCGAACTGCACGTTGGCGCCGGTGTTGACCGTCGGCACGAAGAACATCGGGCGGGTTTGGCCACCGGCTGCCGAGGGTTTTTCGGTCGTGAGGTTGTCCGTGGCGCTCGTCGTATCCTGGGTGTTGCCCCACGAATACGGTCCCTGCAGCGCCAACTGGCCGTCGGGCGTCAACGGCGCATACGCGAAGCCGCGGCTGTCCCAGTCCGTCGCGGTTCGGAACGACGAGTAGTTGGGCGCCTCGCCAGCGATCGCAAATTGCGCCGCTCCGCTCGCGTTCGCGGTGATGTCGGCCACGAACCCGGTGCTCGTCCCGCTATCCCAGGATTGGAGAAATTTGCTGCCGGCGACGTAGCGGTTGCCATTGGCCGACACCGAATGGCAAACTGGGCAGCCGCCCGTGCCGATCGGATCGGAGTTGGTTGCGGCCGGATTCGACAGATCGATCGCGCGGGTTGTCGAGCCGGCCGGGATGTCGTCGGCGTGGGTGCAATTGCCCACGGGGCAGATCGTCGCGCCGGGGTCGAGTGGGTTGAAGCCGGTGGGCAAGTCGGGCTGCCCGCCGCAAAGATCGGGCGAAGCGGGCGCCGGAGGATCCGTTTTCCACAATCGTCGTTCGTACTGCGTGTAGTAGACGGTTCCGCGCAGCGCCGCTTTCGAGAAGGTCACCGGAGTGACCATCTCGTTGTAGACAACGGTCGCGGTCCGCCGCTGAATGATGATCTCGCCGGTTGCGCCTTTGGCAGTGCGCGAGAACGCCGTCCAAACCTCCTGCGGGATATTCCACGACGGCGCGCCAGTCGCCTGAATCGAGCCCTGATTGGGCTCACCCGCGAAGATCTTCGAATACCAAAACGTCGGCGTGGCCGAGCCGGCCGGATAGCGGAGGGCCACTTGGACATTCGCGGCCGTGACCGGCGTGAGCGGGGCTGGCCCGGCTTGCCACTGCACGAGCGGCGCGTGGAGATCGAGCGGGAAGACCGTATTCTTGTACGGGTAGAGCGTATTGCCGGGATCAGCGGCGGTGCCGGCGCCAGCGAGGTCGGCCTTGATCGCAGCGGCGTTGCCGGCCGTGTCGATGTCCGAGGTGTCGTTGACGTTGACTTTGACGTGTACGACCGAGGTGGCGCTGTTGATCACGCTGCTCGCGGTGACGTTGACATCGCCAGCGATCGCCGAGAACGATCGGAACGTTCCGTCGGTGTCGACGGTAGCGCGATCCGGTTGATCAGCGGTCCAGCTCGGCTCGATCGGAGTTGCGGCCGCGCCGCAAGTTGCGTAAAGCGCGACCGCGCTGGGCGAAACCGTGCCATCTGGCTTGATGGTGGTGACTTCTAGCGTCGGGGCCGCAGGGGTGATCGCGACAGCTGGACAGTTGCCGCCATTGAAGCCAGCGGTGTAGAGGCTAAGCCCGGTCGGATCGGCAATCAGCGGCATGCTGACCATGAGATCGTCCGGTGTATCGGCAAGCTTCTGGCAGTAGGGGTCGCAAGCGTCGTTGCACGCCGCCGGCGCCGGTGCGAGCGCTGCGGTGTGCACGCCAGGCGGCGTGGGGCGCGGGGCGTAGACTTGCGTGGTGACGCTGCCGATGCAGTCGCCCCAGGCACCGTCAGAGCAAGCGCGTTCCCCTTCGCGGCAAGTCAGCGTGTCACCCTGCCGCGACACCGTGACACCGCATTTGGCCGGCGCGCGACTCGTGCACGGGCAGCCGGCGGCCGGGATGGAGCACGCCTCCGGTATCGGTGCGCGATTGGAGAGACCGTCTTGGCCCGGCCTATGACTCTGGCTGTTGCAGCCGCCGAGGACCGCGGTCGCGATGCCTAAGATGGCCGCGCGCCAGAGGGTGGGGGGGATCGTCAGCATGTGTCCGCAGACCTAGGTGCAGGTGCGTGCACATCGCAGGCCAAGCCACATTGTACCGGACAGCTTGGTATGCAGCCGCCGAATTTTCGATTTTATCGGAGTTTCCGACGGTAACGATTGCACGGTGACGCATTTTTTACAGAGGCAATTTGGGGGCTACTCCCCTGCGGGTCTCGGTTGCTTGCACGTGTTCTTCGCCGGGGACCCGATTCGCCAGCGGGGGCAGGGGCTGCGCGCTGAGGCGCCGTTGGCCGTAAATTTGGCCTGGTCAAAGCGGGGGTGCAGTCTGGACCGACGATGGCCCGTCGCTGCGAAGTTTGCGAAAGCCTGTCGCCCGAAGCCGCCCCAACCCGAAGGTTGCAGCGCTTCCTGGTGGAGGGCCGGGTGTTGGCGCTTTGCGGCGGGCATGCGCAAACGTTCCGTGAGCAGCGCCCGGAGACCATCGTCGGCGTGGCGTTGCTTTTCAGCGAGGACGCGGGACAGCGCTCGCTGGTTTCGCGTCGCGCACCGCTCGACCGCCGGCAGTTTCCGATGCGTCCGGAAGGGCGTCGTCGCTCGGCTGGGCGGCGCGCCACGGACACGGGCTAGGCTCCGTCGACAAGCTCGTGCTGCTCGGCTTCCTCTGTCTGCTCATTCTGTGCGCGGCTTGGCTCGTGCTGCGCCACGGTGTTGTGGGTGACGAGCACCCCGCCGCCTGGCGAGCGCCGCCCAGGTGGCGCGAGAGCGTGCTTGGTGGGCTCCTGGTGCTCGGCAGCAGTTTCCCGTTCATTGCCTTTGCGCCATGGACGAGCGGCGCGGCCAGCTATTTCCCGAGTGACGCTGCAAGTCACGCCAAGGTAGCGCTCGAGATTGCTCGCTTCGGCTTGCCGCATGGCTGGCTTGCAAGCTTCATGGGTGGCTTTCCGTTCGGGCATCACTACCCGACTCTCGGTTGGTTGCTTTTGGCATTGGGCATGCGCGCTGGCGTCGCGCCAGCGTTGGCGGTCAATGCGCTCGGCTTCGTCGCGATCGTCGCGGCGCCGCTCGTGCTGTTTGCGTCTTGCGTTCGCGCGGGTGCGCGGCCCGCATTGGCGGCGAGCGCCGGCTGTTTGCTCGCGCTCGTTTCCCCGTACAATCCGTTCGTCGGTGGTTTCGAGGTCTACTTCGTCAGTGGGCTGATCTCTCAGGCGTTGGCGTTGCCGTTCTGTATAGCGTTCGCCGCCGCTGTCGCGCGGGGTGCGCGGGCCGAAGCGGTGCTGTGGAGTGCGTTTGCCATGCTCGCGCATCCCGAGCTGTGCGCGGCCGCGGCGACGATCGTGGCGGTCGTGGCGTTGGGCGATGGCGCCCGGGGTCGGCGCGGCGCTGCCGGCTGCGCGCTTGTGGCAATCGCGGTGGCTGGGCTGGCGCTCTATGGCCAGGGAATCGCAACGCTCGGTGTGCCGTTCGGGTGGCCTCCCGGCTTCAATTGGCGCCAACTCGGCTTCGGAACCGCCCGCCTGGTTTGGTGGTTTCGCGACGGCGATCTGCTCGACTACGGGGCATCCACGCCGCAACTCACGTCTCTGTCGGTGGCTGCCGTCTTGTCCTGCGCGCTGCTCTGCAAGCGGCGGGCGCCGCGCGCGGCGCTCTTGCTCGTGGTCGCCGGGATTGCTGCCAGCTCGTGCGGGCCAGCGTTGGCTCACGTGCCGAAGCTTGGCGGACTATTGCTTGAGTTCCTCCAGCCGCTGCGCGTGCTCGCGCTCCTGCCGCCGATCTTCGCGGTCGCGGTCGTGGTCGCGCTGGAAGAAGGTACTGCGGCGTTACGCGGCGTCAGGCTGCCGCTGCGGCTTCGGCGCTACGATTTGGCCGGATTGGCGCCAGCCGCGATCACGCTGGGCGTGGTCGCCTTCGCGCTCCCGTTGCGTGTCCGTAACGCGAACGAGCAGGCAGCGTTCATTCGGCGGACCCCAGCCGCTTGCGGTGCTGTGCCCGGATACGACGTCGGCATGCTGGCCGAGTGGCTCGAGGATCTTCATGGCGGCAGCTTGTGGTTCGATGAGGAGGAAGGCGGGCGGCTGGTGGCCTGCTTGTCGTTCCAGGGGCTCGCGCTGCACAGTTCCGTGCCGGTCGGGACTACGTCTGCGGTTGGGTCGCACGTCGGCATGCTGTGGGTAGCAACCAAGCAGCTGCAGCCCCAGCGTGCAGGAGCTGCGCTGCGCGCCGAAGCGCTCGGCATTCGCTACCTACTCCAGACGACTAAGCCCGATTCGCCGGTGCCGGTCGGCTTCGTTCGCCGCAAGGTACGCGGGTCGATCGAGTTGTTGGAGCTGCCGCACGGCGCGCAAGTGCACGTTGGTTGTGTGCGCGAGCGGTGGAGCGGTAGCGATCGCGCGCTGCGTGAGCGCCTCACGCATGACCTCTCCGAGCCAGCCACCACCGATCGGCTGCTCGATCCGGAGCGTTTCATTGAGCTTGAAACGACGACCGGAAACCTGAAGATCGAAAGCTTGGCGAACGACTGTGACGCCACGGGAGCTGCGCTGCGCCTGCTGCCGCGCGAGCCGGGCGCGCTCGAAGCTGACGTTTCGAGCCGCGCGCCGGTCGACGTGGCGTTCCATGCCACCGCGTTTCCGAGTTGGCGTGTGAGCGTGGACGGCGCCACGGGGACGCCGCCGCGCATGATTGCGCCGGGCTATTTTTACGCGCACGTCGGCGCGGGGCGTCATCACCTCGTCGCCACGGTCAGCAGTATGCCCGGCTACGCGGCGCTGCTGGTGGCCGCCATGTTGGCGCTCGCTGCGTTGGCGTGGCTTGAGCCGCGCCGGGTTCTTCAGCGCATGCGTGGTTCGAAATGACCGGGACTGCCGCCGAATCTGTCAGCGAGCGTCGCTTCAGTTGGCTGCTGTTGGTGGCGGCGCTGACCGCCTCTGTGTGGCTCGTTCGACGCGCACAACAGCACCCGTCGCCAACGCCGCAGCCGCCGCGCGAGCTAGACTTAGTCAGCGCGGTGCCGCCCGGGCCCGAGCTGCTCGTCACCGCGGACGTCGCGGCGCTCAGCCCGGCTGTCCGACTCGAGTTGCTGCACGCGGGCGGCAGCGCGCTCTTGGGGCTGGGCGAGCTGTGCGGGTTCGAGCCGCTGTTGGGACTGCGCCGGATCGCCTTCGCCATGCCGTTTCGCGGGGCACACGCCGAAGGCGCGGCCGATTTTGCTTTGGTCGCTGCGACGTCGCTCGAACCGGAGCCGGTCTTGCGCTGCGCCGAAGCCGTGATTCGGAAGCGCGGCGGCACGGCCGTGCGCTCGAACCTTGGGCGCTTTACGTCGGTGCGCGATCAACAGAAGCCGATCGGTGAAGTCGCGATTCGCGCGGATGGGCTATTCGTGCTTAGCGGCGGACAGTACTTCCGCGACGTCATCGACGCCGCCAACGGCGCGTCGCTCGGCGATCAGGCGGCGCGGCTCCGCAGTCAGGTGCACGCGGCGATCCGGCGTCGGCTTGCTGCGAGTCAGCTCGCCGTGACGCTGCTGCCCGGCGCGGGGCTACCATTGCCTGGCGTGCAAGCTTTGGGGCTGGGCTTGGAGCTGGAGCGCGACGTTCGGCTGCGCGGCTTCGTCGGTTGTCCGTCACCGGCCGGCTGTGGCGCCGCGCGCGAGCTGCTCGAGCGTATCAAGGCCGACCTTGCGACCGATTCCAGGCTGGCGGGACTTGCGTCGCTGACCATCAACGAGCGCGACGGCGAGCTCGAGCTGGCTGGACGTTTGCCCAAGGAGCAGCTGGCTCCGCTGTTGACCCAGCTGCTTTCGCCTTGAAGCTCCGGCTATTTCGCTTTGCTGTCGCCGAGCAGAGCCGGCAGCACGTCCGGCGCGTCGCCCAAGCGCGCCACGCTCTCGAGGTGATGTACGAGGAAGCTGCGGTTGTCGGTGACCGACAGATTCTGCATTTCGAGTGCGCCGATGCGGTCGCTCGGTGTGAACGCCGGATCTTCCACGCGCTCCATCGATAGCTTGTCCGGGCCGTAGGCCATGTACTCGGCCTGGGTCGAGAGGATCGAATAGTCATCGCCGCGGCGCAGTTCGAGCTTGACCGAGCCGGTCACGCTCGGCGCGACCCAGCGCGTGAGCCCGTCTTTCAGCAGCATTGCCTCGGGATCGAACCATTTGCCTTCGTACAAGATGCGACCGAGGCGGCGACCGAGCGTGAAGTACAGGTCGAGCGTGTTCTCGTTGTGAATTGCCGACAGCAGCCGCTCGTAGACGATGTTGAGCAGCGCCATGCCAGGGGCCTCGTAGATGCCACGGCTCTTCGCGTCGATGACACGGTTCTCGATCTGGTCGCTCATGCCCAGGCCATGGCGCCCGCCGACGCGATTCAGCTCCGTGAACAGCTCGAACAGCGACGCGAACCGCTTGCCGGAAATGGCGACCGGAATGCCGCGCTCGAACGTCAGCTCGACTTCTTCCGGCTCGACCTTCGCGTCGCGCTTCCAATGTGCCACGCCCATGATCGGGTCGACGATGTGCAGACCCTTGTCGAGCTGCTCCAAATCTTTGGCTTCGTGGGTCGCGCCGAGCACGTTGGAATCGGTGCTGTACGCCTTTTCTGTGCTCATCGTGTACGGCAAACCGACCTTGAGCAGGTACTCGCTCATCTCTTTACGGCCGCCGAATGCGTCGACGAAGTTTTGATCGAGCCACGGCTTGTAAATCTTCAGGTTCGGGTTGGTCAGGATACCGTAACGATAGAAGCGCTGGATGTCGTTGCCCTTGTGGGTGCTGCCGTCGCCGAACACGTGCACGTCATCTTCACGCATCGCGCGGATGATCGCGGTCGTCGTCACCGCGCGCCCAAGTGGGGTCGTGTTGAAGTATTTCTTGCCACCGCTCGACAGATGGAAGGCGCCGCACTGAATCGCCGTCAGACCTTCTTGCACCATCGCCGCGCGACAATCGATCAGCCGCGCTTCGACGGCGCCGTGCTCGAGCGCGACGCCGGGGATGGTCGTGCAGTCTTTTTCGTCCGGTTGCGCGAGGTCGGCGGTGTACGCGAACACCTTCATGCCGCTGCGGCTCAGCCAGGCCACGGCGCAGCGCGTGTCGAGCCCGCCCGAAAACGCGATGCCCAAACGAGTACCCTCAGGCGGCAGCGAACGATAAATCCGGCTCATGCGGGCGGTGCTTAGCACCACGCCGTAGTGTCGTCAGTACCCGCGCGCAGCAGCGCGCGCAGACCCTGACCCTTCATCACATTTCCTGGCGAGCAGCGAGCGAACAGGAAGGCGGGAAGGCGGGAAGATTCTGATTGTTCGAGCAAGCTCTAGCGGCCCCATCCTACCCAAACCGCGCAGCTCCGTTGGGCTGTCCCGGGCGACGGCCCTGCCCAAGTGACGTTTCGGTGGGGCGCTCTCGGCGCCGCCCCAGTGACGTTTTCAATGCACGCTTTCATGCCCAGACCGGAGTGAACAAAACTCGGCGAGACCGAGCGCCCGCTGTCCCCACCGATCGCGCGTGTCGCCACTTCACCCAAGGGAGAACAAGAATCAAGGCGGCGCGACCCCGACGGTGACGATTTTATTCGTCGGTTGCAGGAGCGGCTTGCCCTTGTCACTCTCCAGGCGAATCCGCTTGCCGTTCTTGTCGACGATTTCGACGACGACTTCGATCGCTACGTCGGCCGGCTCGTACGTCCGAAAGCCGAGATCCAACCCGGTCAGGCCCGCGATGGTTTCGGGTACCCAGGGCTTGGTCAAAAGGTCGTGGTACGAGCGGTTCTGCCAGTGGAAGGCGTGGTTCGTGTAGATGACCGTCGGGTCTTCCATGTTGTTGGGGTCGCTCTCGACCATCGGCGGATTTTTGAGCAGATCCATCACCGTCGCAAAATCGGTCGCCATCTCTTTCAAGTCGGCATAGGTGAACGTGCCGTGCACCCGTGAGCTCTCGCCGCTGCTCCGCGCGGTCACGATGAAGCGTTTGTCGATGCCCGAGAAATTGGGCATGTACTTTTGCTCGTCGGGATTCGTCAGCTGTAGGCCCGGGTAGTAGCGGCCGAACTCGTTCCACGGGTCGACCAGTAGCTCCACGACGTGCTCTTGGTCGTCGAGGTTGCTGATCGTCCAGGTGATTTGGACGTCGATGTCGTCGGTCGTCACCCATGGACGGCGCCCGTATGGCTCAATCGAGATCTTGTTCAGCTCGCCGCGCGTGACGTCGGTCGGCGCGAGGATCGGAAAGGCGATGCCCTTCTTGACCTCGAAGATCTGCATCTCGCCGTCGTCGTAGATCGGTGCGACCGCCTTGGTCATGCCGACTTGGATCGGCAAGCAATCACCGCCGGTGCTCTGGTTGACGCAGCTCTCTTGATGGTCTGCCGAGCTACAGCCGACGCTCAGCGCAGCCAGGAGGCCCAAACCCAGCACGGCGGGGGGCAAAGACCCCGTCCAGGGGCTCGAGACCCCTGCCGCACGATCTACAAACGGCCGGATTTCTCGCATGATTTGTCTCCCGAACAACAGATCTTGAGTTGAATGCCATCCCCGTGCCAGGCGGCGCGCGTCACTTCTTGGAAGCGCGGAACGCGAACGGGAAACCGGCGTTAGTCGGCTTGTCCGCTGTCGGGAAATGCAAGCGCTGGAACGTGCGCAGCATGCAGCCCTCGACCCGCGGATTCTTCAGGGACGAGCCGGTGATGTTCGCCGAAGAGACGTCGCCGCCCGGCGAGACGCTGAACGCGATGCCGACGTTTCCTTTGAGGGTGGGGTCGTGGGCTGACGCCATCTCGAAGCAGGCTTGGAACGCCCCCATGCGCGACATCACGACGCGCGAGATTTGCTGAGGGGTGAGGCCCTGACCAGCTGCTGCGCGTTGCACGCCCGCGACCTTGTGCTCGCCGTCGCCACCGTTGCCGGTGCCTTCGCCGCCACCCAATCCGCCGCGACCATTGCCGCCGAGACCGCGACCGCCGGGACCGCCCGAGCCGCTGCCGAAGCCACCGCCGCGACCCGGGCCCCAGCCGGTGTCGAGCGTACCGGAGCCGAACGGCACGCCGCCTTCTTCGGTGCCGCCACCCGCGTTGCCGCCGCCGTGTAGCCCCGTGCCGCTGCCGGCGCCGAGCACGATGTCGTCAGAGCGTAAGCCTCCGAGCGCATCGGCAACCGAGCTGATCGTGCCGAGCGTCTTGCGCACCTCGTCGCCGACTTCGCTGTTCAAAGCTTCGGACATGCCTCCGAGGCCAGCTTTGATCTCGCCGGTCTGGTGCGTCTCCTTCGCGTCGCCGTTCTTCCCGAGCTTGCCTTCGTCACCTTTGATCTTCTTGCCGCCGCCTTGCGGCTTCGGATCTTTGGCGCCGGGATCTTTGACGCCTTGGCCCTTGTCGTCTTCGGCTTTGCCGGTTTGCGGAGGCGGGATCTCGTCCTCCGGCTTGATGTTGAACTGCAGCATCAGCTCGGCTTGGCTGGTCAACTCGAGCGGCTTGGGGATCTCGCGCGGAGTTTGTGTGGCCCACAACAGCGCCAACCCACCGAGCACGGCGACGCCCGCGAACAAGAACGAGAACAGAAAGCCCCAGTCGAGACGCGGGTTGCGCTTGATCGCCGGGACGGCGTTCGAGAACTGGAAAAAGATGCCGAAATTGCCGTACTGGATCAGGCCATAGTCGCCGGCAACGATCGGAATTGGCGCGCCCACGCGGCCGAGATCCGCTGGGTCTTCCTTGCGGCCGCGTAGGTAAACTTCGCCGCCGGTGGCGCCGCGCGTGTCGAGCTCCCAGCCGTTGCCGACGGCGCGAATCGGTAGCTCGGAGACCGACGCGCTGTCCGGCTTAGCGATCACCGCGCCCTCGCCTTCGCCGATTTTGAGCGAGCGACCGGGCGTGAGGTTGTCGGTGGCGACGACCGTGGTGCCCCACACCGCTGCAGCCCTCAAACTGATGACGGGGATTTGAGCTTGTTGGCTCATCGGAAGGCGGCGCTCCGCCGGGAGTCGGACAGCTCACCCAAGAAGGAGCGGTGGCCGAGGGCGCCGGCTTCGAACTCGGCGCGGACACGCCGCAAGAAGTAGATGACCTGCGGAGACTTGAGGCGACCTTCGACCTCGACCGTCTCGAACTTGTAGGTCTTCACGCCTTCCTTGTCCTCTTTGACTTTGACGCTGCTGTTCGTCTCTTTGTCCCCGCTCTTGGGGGCAGCGGTGCCGGCGGCCTTGACGCCCTCTTCTTTGGTGGCGCTCTTGGCGTCCTCGACGGCGGACGGCTCGTCGGGCTTGGCTTGCTCCTTGTCAGCGTCTTTGGCCTTGTCCGTCTGCTTGCCCTTCTTGGGCTTAGCGACGGCGGTCCTGGCGGCCGCGAGCTTGGCCGGTTTGGCGGCAGCCGGCTTCGGTTTCACCTTCGGAGCAGCTTGCGCGGTGCCGACGCCGAGAGACAGCACAGCCACCACGAGCGAAACAACCAAGCGCCCTACCATTCGAGCCTCACAGCATAGACAGAAGCCGCAACCACGGCCAACGCCATTACGCTCGTCGGGAGCGTGAAACCCGGCACCGTTACTGGCCACTACAGTGTTGGTGTGAACCGGCTCTAGGGAAGTGCCTACGAAGACCGTCGGCTCGCCGGACGGTCGAACCGGCACCCACACCCTGCCACACAGCACACAGCGCGTCCCGTTTGGCTTTTTTGCACCGCCGTCACTTTTCACGCAACGCGCGCTGCCCCCGCCCGACCAGTCCTCACGCACGCAGCTCGTAGTGAGCGGCGGCGCAACGGAGGTCTTGACGATGTCAGCAGTAAGCGGCGGCGGTGGGAATTACATCAGCGATGGGCAGATCATGGCTTGGCTCGCGAATCAGCAAGATCGCATTTACGGCGACTTGCGCGATTCGATGGATCTCTCGGAGAGCCGCGCACACTTTGCGGATGATCTGAACGACATCAAAGCCGGTCTGGCGGATGCGAACCGCACTTACGATTTCGGCAAGGTCGATGCGCAGCTGCAAGCCTTCATGGAGAAGTACGGCTCCGATCCCGACTTTGCGCAGACCTGCGAAGCGTTGCAAGGCGTCGCGAGTCAGATCCACACCAACTACGAGTACGCCAGCAAGGGCCACGCGGAGGCGATGGATAAGTACCATCAGGATCTGAGGGACTACTCCGACGCGACCACGGCGCAGGCTACTCAGGTAGCTGGACCGCATGGTCTGCACAACTCGGCGGTCGAACGAGCTGTACCTCAGAAGCCCGCCGACGCGATCGTCTCGTACACGAAAGAACAGATCGACGACTGGAGCAAGCAGATCGATGGCAAGCTCGAGGTCTCGAGCAAGAACGACCAGCTCACGATGATTCACATCCAAGAGCTGAAGGCGACGCTCGACCAGGGGGCGCAGCTGGGTTCGACGTTCATCTCGAGCGGCGACAAGACCAGCAGCTCGATCATCAACAACATCGCCTAAGCCCATGAGTACCGCGATTTCCCCTGCCTTGGGTCATAGTGCACCCACCATTGAGCCGAGCGCGGCAGCTGCGTGCTCCAGCGTCAGCCCCGAGGAACGCCTGCTGGCGCTCATCGTGTACACGCAGTCGAGTCAGCTGAATGCCGCGCAGACCTCGGTCAATCTGAACTTCGACCAGCTCGAGAAGCTGCGCGAACAGGTGAGGAAGGCGCTCGACGAAGCTCGTGAGGCCAAGAAGGATGCTGGCTTTTGGGGCGGGATCGCCAAGATCTTCGGTGGCGATCTGGTTTCGATCGCGAGTGCGGTGGCGGCTGTTGCGGCGGTGGTCGCGAGCGGCGGGGCTGCCGCGGCGGTATTGGCCGCGGTTGCTGCCGCGGCGACGATTGCGGCAGACCACGCCAAGGAGCTGGGCATTCCGCCGGAGGTCGCGATGGCGATCGCGGTCACGGCGTGTGTCGCTGGCCTTTGTTGTGGTGACGCGAAAGGGCTGTTCAAAGTCAGCGACGCCGTCGCCAGCGCTGCGTCGAAGACGCGCGTGTGGGCCAGCGCGGGAGCTGCTGCCTTCAAGGCGGCGGGCGGCGGGGCCGGGGTGGTCGAAGGAAAATTCGAAGAAGACGCCGGGCTTCATCACGCCGACGCTCGCTGGGCCACGGGACGCCAAGACGTGGTTTCAGCCGATATCGACGACGCACTCGATCGGTTCCGCGCGGCCGTCGACCACCAAGACAGCGCCATCAAAACGACCGGCAGCATTCAGCAGCAGAGCGCTGCGAGCGATTACGCGATTCTCAACAATTGGGGAGGTGCAGCATGACGATCAGCAGTGTTGGCAGCGGCGGAGGCCAATTTCTCTCGCCGACGCCAGAAGGCATTTCAGAGGGTACGTTCACGAGTGTTAGCGGCGAGCTCGCTGTGCTGATGCTCAACACGCAAGAGCAGCAGAAGGAGCTCGACCATGAGCGGCTGGATGCTGCTCGCGACGCCTTCACCGAAGCCCTGCACCACGAAGTGGATGCGCTGCGCGAGGAAGCACACGCGGCGTTCGTCGGTGCCTGCTTCGAGGGCGGGATGACGATCGCGTCGGGTGGGTTTGGGATCGCCGGAGCGCTGAGCGACCAAGGCAAGTTAGGCAAGGACTCGTGGCAAAGCGCGGCTTCAGCCGGGCTGGGCAAGCTCGCGCACCCGCTGGGGACGAGCGTCGGAACCAGCTACGGCGCGGCCAACGCGAAGTCAGCCAGTGGCGCCGAGGAAGCTGCGAAGTGGCAAATCGACGACTGCCGCGACGCGATCAAGAACGCCGACGGCCTTCAGAACAAGGCGCTCGATTGGGCGAGCTCGATCAGCGATCGCGACGCGGCGACGACCACCGCGATTCTATCGAACAAGGTTTGAGCTTCGGGTCCAAGGCGGGCGTCAAAGCACGGCGCCTTGCCTTGGGAGTCAAGGGCCGGGGGCTTGGGGACGGGGAATCGGAGCTGGGGGGGGTTGGGGGGAAGGAAAAGGGGAAGGGGGCGGGGAGGTTCGGGAAGGGTCGGCAGGCGTTACGGCGCGCGCCTGCCGGCCCTCGCGGCCTCGAGCGGGGCCAAAACCGCCGGCAAATTCCGAATTGAGGCGCCCCCAATCAAACGTTCAGTACCGACGCAAGCATTTTCGTGGGCCGCGTCCTTGCGAGGACGGAGGGCATGGACTAGGTTCCGCCGCCCACACTCCCATGGCCTACGCAGTTATCCGCACTGGCGGTAAGCAGTACCGAGTTGCCGAAGGTGACACCGTTCAGGTGGAGCTTCTCGCTGGCAACCCCGGCGACAAAGTTAAGTTTGACGATGTGCTGATGATCGGCGGCGATGCCCCGAAGTTCGGCACTCCGAAGGTTGCAGGCGCTGCAGTCGAAGGCGAGATCGTACAGCAGGGTCGCGGACCCAAGCTGATCGTTTTCAAGTTCCGCAAGCGCAAGCGCTCGCGCCGCAAGGCCGGCCACCGTCAGAGCTTCACCGCGGTGAAGATCACGGGAGTGAAGGGATAAAGCCATGGCTCATAAAAAAGGCGGCGGCTCAACTCGTAACGGGCGTGGCTCCAACGCTCAGTACCGTGGCGTCAAGGTGTACGGCGGCGAAGCCGTTCGCGCGGGTGGCATTCTGGTTCGCCAGGTTGGCCAGACGCTGAACCCGGGCCGCAACGTCGGCGTCGGCAAGGACTACACGCTGTTCGCGCTGATCGACGGCGTGGTCGCGTACGAGCACGAATCGAAGACGAAGAAGCGCGTCTCGGTGTATCCGGCTGCGGTTGCGGCGGCGAGCTGACGAAACTCTTCGTCACGGACATCGACGGCACGCTGGTGGGGGCGGGCGGCGAGGTGCACCCTCGCGACGCCAAGGCCATCAAAGAGCTTTTGCGCAAAGATGTGCCCGTTGCGCTGTGCACGGGCCGGATGTTTTCCGGCACGCGCGAGCTGGCAGCGACGTTTCGGCTGCTCGGGCCGGTGGCTTGCATCGACGGCAGCCACATCTTTGATCTGCACTCGCGCGGGGAGCTGAGCTGCACGGCGATCTCCAAAGAGGCCAGCAGCTATGTGCGCGAGGCGCTGAGCATGTTTCGGCCGGCGGCCTTCATGTTCTCGGGCGACCGCGTGATTCACGATGGCCACGGGGATCGATTCCTCAATTACCTGAGCACTTGGTCGGACGTGCGGCACCGCGTGCCGGACGTGGTCCACCCGGATGCGTGGGCGAACGAGACGAACGTCGCCGCGCTCGTACTGATGGGCGACGAGGAGAGCATTGGCGGCGTGGATCGCGCCTTGACCGGCGTTGCTGGACTGCAGCACATCGTGTTCGAGGTGCGGCGCGAAGACTTGGCTGGCTCGTGGGGCATGGTGTTGCGGGCTTCCGGAGTCGACAAGGGCACGGCCGTCGAATGGCTGGCCCAGCACTACGGCGTCGCGATTGAAGACGTGGTGGCCGTCGGCGATTGGCTGAACGACGTGCCGATGCTCCAGCGCGCGGGCCAGAGCTTTGCCATGGCGCAGGCGCCGGCCGAGGTGCGCGCCGCCGCCAAACACCAGCTCAAAGCGGACATTTGGACCGGCGGCGGCGTGGCCGAAGCCGCCGAGCGCGCCGGGCTGATCTGAGCATCGAACTCGACGCATCCGGAGAACGCGCCCTGCGATCTTGGGCCTGGGCTTCGTTTTCGCTGCGGTCCGGTGCTCACGTACTCAAGTACGCTCCGCTCCTGTCCTCGCGAAAGCCTCGCCCAAACCCAAGCTTGCAGGGCGTGCGGCTGAAATGTCCCGACGAACGGGTATAGTCGCGGCGTATGCAAGCGTCGCGTGTTGCTGTTCTGCCGCCGGAGTTGGCGAGTCAGATCGCCGCGGGCGAAGTGGTGGAGCGACCGGCGAGCGCGGTCAAGGAGCTGATCGAGAACGCGCTCGATGCCGGGGCGTCGCGCGTGGACGTCGAAATCGAGGGCGGGGGCATCACGCGCTTGGCCGTGGCCGACGACGGCTTCGGCATGAACGAAACCGAGGCCAAGCTGGCGTTGGAGCGGCACGCGACCAGCAAGCTTTTCACGTTCGCCGAGCTCACACACGTAGCGACGTTCGGCTTCCGTGGCGAAGCGCTGCCGACGATCGCCTCGGTAAGTCGCTTCAGCCTTCGCACGCGTGCGCGCGACAGTGACGTGGGCACGCTGGTTCAAGTCGACGGCGGCAAGACGGTGTTGACGGAGCCGGTCGGCATGCCAACCGGGACGCACGTCGAGGCGCGCGACTTATTTTACAACGTGCCGGTGCGGCGCAAATTCCTGCGTTCGACCGGCACTGAATCTGGGCACGTGACCGAAACCGTCGAACAGGCGGCGTTGGCGCGGCCGGAGATCACGTTCACGTTGACCCGCGACGGGCGAAAGGTGCGCGAATTCTTGCGCGCGACCGAACGCGCCGAGCGCGTGCGGCAGGTGTGCGAGCTCGACGATCTGGCATCGTGTGCCGGCGAACGCGGCCCGCTACGCGTCGAAGCGTTTCTCTCGCGGCCCGAGCAAGCGCGCGCGGGTGCGGGCGGGTTGTCGATCTTGGTCAACGGACGACCGGTTCGCGATCGCGCGATCATGGTGACGATCGCGCAAGCCTACGGCAGCGTGCTCGAACGCGGCCGCTACCCGCGTGGCGTCGTGTACGTCGATCTGGCGCCCGAGCTGGTCGACGTCAACGTGCACCCGCAGAAGACCGAAGTTCGGTTCGCCGATCCGCGTGCCGCCAGCGACGCCGTGTATCAGATCCTGTCAAAGGCGTTAGTTAGCGCGTTCTCGCTGCCGCCAGTCTCGCGTGCAGCGTGGGGGCGAGCGCCAGCACGGCCGGCTGAGTCGCCGATCGTGCCGGTCAAGGAAGAGGGGCCGCAACGGCTGCAACCGAAGACCGAACGTGAGCTCCCGCTCGATCTCTTGATGACGACGGCGGCGCGGGCCGCGCTGGTGCAGGAAACGTCCAGCCTGGCGGAGCCGCCGGTGATTGGCGTGCGCGACCACGTGGCGGCGCCGATTCGCCCGCGTCCGGAAGTGCCGTGGGCGAGCCTGCGCTTCATTGCTCAGCTGCGGATGACCTACCTGATCTGCGAGGGCGAAGACGGCATTTACTTGCTGGATCAACATGCGGCGGCCGAGCGCGTTACCTTCACGCGGCTGGTGCGTGAGTATCGGGCGCGCTCCGTGCCGGCCCAGGCCCTGTTGTTTCCGCTCGTCCTCGACGTGACGCCGGCCGAGCTCGAGCTCGTCGAGCAGCATCAACGCGAGATCGCCGAGGTTGGGCTCGATGTGCGGGTGCGCGGCGCGGTGTCACTGAGCATTCACGCGATGCCGAGGCTGCTGTCGCGGGCCAGCCCGGAGCGGCTCTTGCGTGACCTGTTGACTGAGGTTTCGCGCAGCGGCGGGCGTGGGTTTTCGGACGCGGTCGACTTGGCGCTGGCGACGATGGCTTGTCACGGCTCGATTCGCGCCGGTGACGCGTTGTCACCGGTCGAAGCCAAGGCGCTGCTTGTCGCGCTCGACGACGCGGACTTCGCTGGTCATTGCCCGCATGGGCGGCCGGTGGTCACGTTCTTGAGCTACGTGGAGCTCGAGCGCAAAGTAGGGCGGCGTTGAGCGCGGCGGACGAGCGGTTGCTCTGCATCGTGGGTCCGACGGCGTCCGGCAAGAGCGCGCTCGCGTTGCGGCTGGCGCGCGAGCTGCACGGCGAAATCTTGAGCGCCGACAGCATGCAGATCTACCGCGGCTTCAACATCGGCACCGGCAAACCGAACGCCCAGGAGCGCGCGCAGGTGCCGCATCACTTGGTGGACGTGGCGGAGCCGCTCGAGGCTTGGGACGCGGCGCGCTGGGCCGACGACGCCGTGCGAATCATCCAAGAAGTGCGTGCACGTGGCCGCATTCCGATCGTGTGCGGGGGCACATTTTTGTGGGTCCGCGCGTTGGTTTATGGCTTGGCTGAAGCGCCACGCGGGGACGATGAGCTGCGTGCACGACACCGCGCTTGGGCGGAGCGCGAAGGGCGTCCGGCGCTTTACGCCCGCTTGCTCGAGGTCGATCCGGTCACCGCGGCGCGTCTCTCGCCGAACGATTTCGTGCGGGTCAGCCGCGCGCTCGAAGTCTTCGAGCTGACCGGAACCCCGATCAGCCAGGTGCAGGCAGCACACGGCTTTCGCGAGCCGCGGTATACGGCGCGTTTCGTCGGCATCGCGCGCGAACGTGCCGAACAAGACCAGCTGATCGGCACGCGAGTGCGCGGCATGCTCGCGGCCGGCTGGGTGCGCGAGGTCGAGTCGCTGATCGAAAATGGTTTCGGGGAAGCGCGCGCCATGGCGTCGGTCGGTTACCGGCAAGTTGCAGAAGCGCTCAAGGGCGGCGCGTCGGGCGACGAAGCCGTTCTGGCCGACGCGATCGTGCGCGCGACGCGCGTGTTCGTGCGCCGGCAACGCACTTGGCTGCGTGATCAGCCCGTGGAGTGGCTGCCAGCAGATGCGACGAAGCTGGCGTGATACCCTGGATCTTCCAGGCTTTCGGCCAGCGTGCTGCGCGTGAGCGGTAGGGTGCAGTCGAGCATGACCGCCAGCTCGTCCGTGTGTTTGGCGCCGATGCTGGCTTCGTAGGCGCCCGGGTGTGGGCCGTGCGGAATGCCGCGCGGATGGTGCGAAATGCTGCCCGGGCCGACTCCGCGACGCGAGCTGAAGTTGCCGCGGGAGTAGAACAGTACCTCGTCGACATCGACCGACGAGTGCGGGTACGGGCATGGTACGGCTCGTTCGTGAAAGTCGAGCGGCCGCGGCACGAAGCTGCAGATCAAAACGCCCGGAGCTTCGAACGTGGCGTGGGCCGGCGGCGGCAGGTGCACCTTGCCGACCTTGGGCTTGAAGGCGTCGATCGAAAAAACGAACGGATACAGGCTGCCGTCCCAACCGACGACGTCGAGGGGTGAGGTCGTGAGCTCGTACTTCTGCAGCGTGCCGTCGGTTTTAAGCCAGAAGTCGCGTAGGCCTTCGTCGCGCGGCGCGGCCAGCGTCGGTGCTCGAAAATCGCGGTGCGAGTATGGGGCGTCCATCCGCAGCTGACCGACGCTGTTCCGATAGGCGCCTGGCAAGGTGAGCGGCTGGCGCAGCTCGAGCACGAGCCAATGCTGCGCGACGCCGGCGTCGAGCACGAAGCGATTCAACAGGGAACGCGGCACGTAGACGTAGTCACCGGTGCGGTAGCTCACGTCACCGAGCAGCGTCCGCAACGTCCCCGATCCGGCGTGGATGAAGTACAGCTCGTCGCCGTCGGCGTTAGCGAAATAGGCGGCGTCGCTGCGCGTGGGCATGGCCAGGCTCAGCGCGACGTCGGCGTTTTCCAGCAGCCGGCCGCGATGGCGCGGAAACGGCTCAAGCTCGAGCGCGCTCGCCGGGGCAGCGTAGTGCCGGCGCAGTAGCCGTTCCGGGCGGCTATTCGCAGGTGGCAGCGCGATTGGCGCGTCGGGAGCCGGCAAGGCTTCGTGCGGCCGGTGCTCGTGGTACGCGATCGTGTACGGACCGTCGAAACCCTGACGAGTGATGCAGTGCTCGTACAAGAGACGTCCGTCGGTGGCCTTGAGCTGGGTGTGAGGTGCGTCCGGAATCCGACCTGCGCTGCGCCGTTCGAGCATGTTAGCCGCCTCGCTTGGACAACGCTTCTTGTTCGCGCTCGATGCTCTCGAACAGCGCCCGGAAGTTGCCGGCACCGAAGCCTTGGTCGCCTTTCCTCTGGATCAACTCGTAGAAGAACGGTCCGGCGCCGGTGTCACCATACAAGCCGGCCGAATCCTTCAAGAAGATTTGCAGCATGTAAGAGCCCTTGCCGTGGCCATCGACGAGGATCTCGAGCTCACGCAGCTCCTCCAAGTCTTCGTCGAGCGTCCCGATCGCCAGCTCTTCGAGGCGTTGCGGCAGCGCGTCGTAGTAGGTGCCCGGCGTACGCATGAACTCAACGCCGCGCGCGCGCAAGTCCCGCACCGTGGCCAAGATGTCGGACACTTCGAGCGCCAGGTGCTGGATGCCGTCGCCGCCGTGCTCTTCGTGGAAGGTGTTGATCTGCGACGCCTTGAAATTGGGGCGATACGGCTCGTTGTTCGCGAATTTGACCGACGAGCGCGGATCCCACATCACGACCGAGCGCAGGCCGGAGCCGTCGCGCAGCTCGAAGCGCGCGACGTCGCGGGTGTGAAACTGCACGTCCCACAGACGCTGGAACCCGAGCACGTACTCGAGCCACAGCAGCGCCGGCATCATCGTCTGAAAGTTGGTGGTGATGTGGTCGACGCGCAGGACACCGGAGGCGTTTTGGCCACCGCGCGCGGGGTCGTGCATGACGTAGCCAGGCAAGAGCGCCGAGTAGCCGCGGCGCTCGATGAAGCGAAACGTGGTGTCGCCGAACGGGGTCGTGATCGAGAACATCTTGAGCGTGCCGCTCGCGTCTTCGAAGCGCTCGAGGTCACCGATTGGCGTGCCGCCACGGCGCTCGAGCAGCTCGAACGTGCGCGCGGCGCTTTCGACTCGGAACGCCACCGCGCCGATGCCGTCCGGGTGCCGCTTCAGAAAGCGTTCGGCGCGACCGCCGGAGCCTTCGGGAGTCGAGCAGGTCACGATGTAGCCGCCGGCTTGGAATGCGACCGAACGCTGACGCCCGGCGGCCGTCAGCTCGGGGCTGCTCTCACCGATCTCACTGAAATCGAGGCGATCGACGTAGAACCTGCGGCTGCGCTCGAGATCGCGCACGTAGTAGTGCAGGCCTTCGATGCCGACGATGCCGAGCGGCTCGACTTGGGGCATTGAAGGTTAGTCTCCCACCACTAGCCTCGCCCCTCAAGCCGGCAGCCGCGGCGTTTTACGCCGGTTCGGCGTCGAGCTGTGCTTCAGGCTGGGCGGCGCGAAACGCGGGCAGGGCTTGTGCGTTGGCTTCGGCGCGAACGAGGGTCGGAAAGGCGTCGAGGGGAACGCCGTAGCGCCTCGCGTTGTACAGCTGCGGCACCAAGAAGATGTCGGCCAGGCTCGGGCTATCGGCGAACATGAATGCGCCGGCGCGCGAGGCGGCCAGGCGTTCCAGCGCGCCCAGCCCGCGTTCGACGAACAAGCGCGCCCACGGCTGGATTTGCACACCGTGCTTTTTGAGCTGGTCGAACGTGCTCGTATTCTGCAACGGCTGGATGCCGGAGTTTACCAGCTCGGCCAAAGCCCGCACGTGCGCGCGGTCCTTCGCGGCCGCGGGCAACAGCGCCGGCGTCGGAAAGCGCTCGTCGATGTACTCGATGATCGCCATCGACTGCACCAGTCGAATCGTCTCTCCGCCATCCTCGATCTCGAGCACCGGCACCTGACGGATCGGATTGAGGGCGCCGAAGCTTGCGTCATGCTGCTGACCGCCGTCGCGCACCAGGTGTACGGCCGCGTATTCGAACGCCAGACCCTTCAGGCCGAGCGCGATTCGCACCCGGTACGCGCTGCTGCTGCGCCAATAGCTCCACAACTTCATCCGGCCACCACCTCTTGCTCGATGTCCCCGAACGGAGCTCGTCCGTCGGGCAGTCGGAATCGAATTTGGACCCGGTTGCCGATCTGCAAAAATGGTGTTTGCGGCGTGCCCCCGGCGATCGTCTCGAGTGCCCGACGTTCCTGCAGGCACGAGATGCCGCGCTCCGGCGCCGCGTTCGAAATCGTGCCGCTGCCGACGATCGTGCCGGCGCCGAAACGGCGCGTTTTGCAGATGTGCTCGATCAGCTGGAAGAACGAGAAATGCATCTCGCGGCCGGTCTCCGGATCACCGACGCGCTGGCCGTCCACCGACACCGCCATGGTGCCGTGCAGCTTGCCGTCTTGCCAGGCCGCGCCCAGCTCATCGGGCGTCACCGCGAACGGCGCGAAGCCGGTGGCGGGTTTTGAGCAAAAGAAGCCGAAGCCTTTGGCAAGCTCGTCGGACACCAGGTTCCGATACGTCCAATCGTTCAGGCACACCAGCAGGCGCACGTGCTCGTGGGCGGCGCCGGCGCGCGTGCCTTGCGGCGTGTCACCGAGCACCACGCCGAGCTCGGCCTCGAAGTCGAGACCGAAGGCCGCGTCGACGAGTGGAAACGGTTCGCGAGCACCGAGCAGGTCTGAAGCGCCGCCCTGATAGACGAGTGGGTCCGTTTCGAGCGTGGCTGGCGGCGCTGCGTTTCTGGCGCGGCGCACCAGCCGCACGTGGTTCAAGTACGCGGAGCCATCGACCCATTCGGCGGCGCGCGGCAACGGAGCGGCGAGCTTGGCGACGTCCAGCTCGAACGCGGCTGGGCTGCCTTTCTCCAGCGCGCGCGAGAGCTGCGCGAGCGAGGCCGACGTCCGCGCCCAATCGTCGAGCGCCGCGCGCAGGCTGACGGCAGCCGCCCGGGCGTCGATCCCGCGGGTGCCGTCGGCGCTCACTACGAGCAGCCGGCCGTCAGGCGAGCCGTCGCGCAGGGTCGCGAGCCGCATGGCTCACTGTCCGTGGAGAGCGAGCGAAGCGTCGAGCAGCTCAACGAACGAGCTCGGGCGGAAGGTTTCGCGCACCGAGCCGAACGACTCCGGGCGGCCAGCAGCAACCTGGCGACCGATCACTTCCGGACCTTCGGGCGCCCGGAAAATCGGCACGATTTCTGCGACGGGCGCGCCGGGTTGAACCGACGGCAACGTCGCGAGCGACTCGGGAGGCGGAGCCGCATCCTCGTCCAGCCGACGCCGATGCGCTTCGAGCTCGTCGCGAGCTTCCGGCGGTGGCGCCAAGCTCGCGTCGTAACCGCCGACCATCGTCGGACCTGGCACTGCAGCCTCGAGCTCCTCCATTGCGGGCGGAGCAGGCGTGCTCACGCGATGCTCTGCCAGCTCGAGCGAGGGTCCACGCGCCTCTTCGAGCTCGATGGTTTGGCCGAGCTGCTCGGGGGTTGGTCCACGCGTCGCCATGCCCGCGTCGGAGCGCGTCGGAATATCGAGCTCGCCGCCGAGCAGCGCGTCGACATCGGGCGCGGCCAGGGCGGCCCGGCCGATCGGTGCGAGTGCTTCTTGCCGACCCGACTCGGGCGGTGGTGTCTGGAGCGGCACCTCGCGTTCGGCCTCGAGCTGTTCGGCGGCCGCCGCGAGCGCTTCGTCCATGCTCGACGCAACTTTGCGCTGCGAGGAGGCGGGCGGTTGCTCTTCTTCGTCCTCGAAGTCGAGATCAACGTCGGTGGCTGCCGGCGGCGGCGTGCCGTCGGTGACCTCGACCAAATCATCCTCGGATAGCTCTTCAGGGTCGAGCGCCTCCGCCTCCGCCTCGATCGCGGCGACCGTAACCTGGGCTGCCGGCTCGCGCGTCGCGGTGGTGACGCGCACCTCCGAGACCTCCGAATCGAGACCGAAGGCGTCGTCGATCGGCGGTGGCGCGGCGCGGCCGCTCGCGACCGAGACCAGCGGAATCGGGTCGGCGTCGGGCGCCTGCGAGGACGAGATTTCCGCGACCGGAGGCACGCTGTCGAGCGGCACGTCCACGTCGAGCGGCATCGGCGATGGCTCGGGCGAAACGCCCAAAAGATCATCGACGGCATCGAAGTTGGCAGGCGGCGGAGCGACGTACGGAGCTGGCGCCGGCGGCGCAGCCATCGCCGGCGCGAACGTGGCCGATGCGGTCGCGGTGGGCGCGCTGGCGCGCGGTCGCGACGCATTCTTTCGAATGCGCTCGAGCAAGCCTTGCAGCTTGGAGACCTGTTCCTGTGCGCTCACGAAACCCCCGCTTGGCTCTGGAGCCGCGTCAATGCGTCGCCGTAGCTCACGCCGGAGCCGAGCCACTCGTTCACTTTGCTGGCGCTGGCGGCGTTGGTGATCAGGAACCGCACTTGTCGGTCGTCGCGCATCAGCCGCACGGCGTGGCAGTCGCGTCCGAACGCGCGCTGCAAGGCGCCTTCGAGCGCCGCACTCAGCAGGCGATCGAGCTGTTGGCCGAACGGACCGCCGTCGATGCTGAGCACCAGCGCGCGCCCCCAGCGTTCGAGCCCGAGTGAACCGAGCCCGAGCACGGCCAGCTCGCCGCCGAGATGATCGAGGACCTCTTCCAGCGTGGCGGATGTCGCGGCGTCACCGAGCCGGTCGGCGATGCGGCGGCCGACCGCGGTACCGACGCGCCGCCCGAAGTCGGACAACGCTTCGTCGCCAGCGCTGCGACACAAGTCGGCGAGCGCGTCGGCGGGGATGAGGACGTGGTCGCCGCCGCAATCCACGCGGCCTCGGACCAGATCGAAGCTGACGGAACCGGAAGGGTTGAAGCGAGTGGCCATCTTGGGTCGCGCGGGGCGCTGTGGGTGCCCTGCTCGCAGAGCGCGTCAGTATAGGGCGGCACGCCTCCAAACTGTCAATTCTTGTGGGTTTTTCCGTGCGCGCAGTCCCCCCCAATGCAAAGAAAGACGGGCCCGTGCCCGACGATTCACCAGGACCCTCACCCGAGCTTCACGCCCGTTTGGCGACTTTCGGCGCGGCATCGCCCGGGACGATTCACCGCTTACAAGTAGGTTTGGCGCGCCTGGTGCTGGGACAGGCGGCCCCGGCTGCGGCCGGCCAACTCACGCTCGCGCTCGCATTTATCGAAGGGCGCGCCGCCGGCTCGGAGCTGATGGACGCTCGGCAGGACTGCTGGACGTACGTCGGGTCGCTGGCTTGTGGGTGCTCGATCGTCGACTCGTCATCGGCGCACGCGATAATGACCTGTTTGGAAACCGACGCCGCGTCTCACTCAGCCGCTGCGCTCGTCGAACAGGCTGGGCGGATCTTGCGCTGCGGCGTCGACGAAGCGCGGATCTTTGCCGCGCTCAGCGACGTTTGCTGATCCCGATCTGCCATTGACGGCTGAGGCACGCCGTTACAAGTCGTAGCTCATGAGGCGGTACGGTGTGGCCAAGTTGGGGAGTCTGCTGCTCCCGGGCTTGCTTGCGCTCGGGCCGAGCACGCCGTCGCTCGCGGCTAAACCAAAGCGCGATCCGCCGTTGTTGTTCGGCGGACCCGTCACCAAGCCTAAGGTGACGGTGGCGCTCGACCCGCGGTTGCCAACGGGCGTCGACCTGCCCGCGACCGAAGCCCGCCCGCGCGTGACGGCGTCGCGTTGCTCGTTCACTCGGCCGGTTTGTGTGCACGCCATGTCGACGGCTGCCGAAGCGGCGTTGCCCGACGCTTTGTTGGCGCTTGAGCGCGCTTACGAGCGCATCGTGCTGGCGCTGCGTTTGCCGGCGCCGCTCGGTGACGAGGACGCCGGCGGCAGCGACGCGCTCGACTGGTACTTGGCCGAATCGGCCAGCGAGCTTTCGGCCCAATCCGAAGCGCTTCTGCCAGGTCGCTTCGACCAGTCCCCGGTGTTTTGCCGGAGCGGTGGAGCGACCGGCGCCCTGCTCGACCGCCAAGCCGCGCTGTGCGTCGGTGAGGCGCTGGCTGGGTCGCTCGACGCTGGTGAATCGCCCAGCGCGCGGCACGCGTTCGCGCTGGAGCTGTGGTGGATCACTGGCAGCAAGACCTCGCTCGACGTGCAGCTGATCGACGACGCTCAGCGCCATCCCGAAGCGTCACTGGTTGCGGATCGCGAACCCGGTCAAGGCGGCGTGGGGCGCTTCGCGTTGCTCTTGGAGATGCTCGAGACGACGCGTAGCTCCGCTTCACCGGGTGTGCTCAGCACCAGCATGTTTTCGGCTGCAGCCAGCCGCACCCCGGCGTCCGCGGCCGCGTTCGACAACG
Organism: Polyangiales bacterium; assembly: GCA_038230915.1. Taxonomy (GTDB): domain Bacteria; phylum Myxococcota_A; class Polyangia; order Polyangiales; family Polyangiaceae; genus PMG-095. Next base: position 35,083 of record JBBRMI010000058.1, read on the forward strand.
AGCCGGATGTCTTCGATGTGCTGCGCCACAGCATGGACGAAGAGCTGCCGCGCTACGCCGACTTGATGGTCGACTTCGCGCTGCGGCGTGCGCTCGCGGGCGATCGCGATGACGGCACACGCTTGCCCACTTTGGCGTTCGCTGGCGCCTTCGGGCGACCCCAGTTCGATTGGGTGATCCCGTTTTCGAGCTTACCGCGCCGCGTGATCTCGGGCACGCCGATCGCGCCGAGCGGCGCTGAGTTGATCTGGGTCGAGCTCGATGACGCTCCGCTTGGCGCCGTGATTGGCTTTCGCGCCGAATGGGAGGCACCGGTGGCGTTTCAATGGCGCATCCTGCTCGTCGACCGCGACGGGCGTGACGTGCGCCACATCGACGTGACGTTTCAAGAGCGTGGGCGTAGCGCCGACGCTCGGGTGATGCGGCTCGACGGAGCCAAGGCGCTGTTGATCGCAGGTATCAACCTTGGGGGTGTCGATCTCGAGCACCCCTTCGATCCCGATATTCGGCCGTTCGAGCCGAGCGCTTGCACCGTGTACCTGGTCTCGATGTAGGCTCGGCGCGTGGCCTTGGCCTGCAACATCGACCAGCAAGGTCGCAGCGTCCGTTATCGGATCGGCTGGGTTTTCCTGGCGCTCTCCGCCGTAGTCTACGTGGGCGGATCGCGTTTGACCGGCAGCAGCGTGCCGTTGCTCGTCGGCAGCGTGTTGGCGCTGGTCGGGCTGTTCTCGCTTTTCGAGGCAAATCGCGGCTGGTGCTTGATGCGCGCGCTCGGCTTCAAGACCAAAGTCTGAAACGCCGCCGGCGCAGCCGACCGACCAGCAGCAAGAGCGGCGTAGCAAGCCAGGCCCCCCCGCGCGGCACGGGCGCGCCGACACTGCAGCCGCCGTGCGGCACCGGCGTGCCTTCGGCAATCCAGCGGTCGGTCCCGATCGGCACTCGGCGCATAGCCAGCAGCTTGCCGTCGAACGACAAGCGTACATCCAGGTGCCGTCCGCCACTGTCGTCCGGGGCCGTGACTTCGAAGCCGTAGAGGCCCGCACCAAGCCGCGCCACGGGCTTCGACAATCGACCGCCCTGCACGGCGAGCGTGAGCCGCCGTTCGTCGAAACCGTCAGCGACTTGGTCCCCGAGATCACGCAGCTCGAGCAAGCCTTGCAGCGGCTGGCTGGCGTCGGGGTGGATGAACGACGCCGCCAGCACGATGCGACTCAGCGTGCTCGGAACGCGATCGATCGGCGAATCTCCGGCGATCAGTGCCGCCAACGTGCCGCGTAGATCGAGCTCGCCGGGGCCGGTTTGCTGCTCGGCCAGGATCGTTCCGCTCGGTTGGCGCGCGCCGGCTTGGAGCAACGCGCGCGCCTGAGCTTGCGTCAATTCTGGGCGTTTTTCGAGCAATAGCGCGATCGCTCCGGTGACAAGCGGCGCCGACATCGAGGTGCCGCTGGTGACGGCGTGGACGTGATCGTCCGTCACGAAGCACTCGTAGTCGGGCGTGCCGCAGCGACCCTGACTCGCGAACACGCCGGTGCCGCCGTTCGAGCGCGGATCCGCCGCGCTCGACATCGCGCCGATCACGTACATGCCGGGCGCGACGATGTCCGGTTTCATCACTCCCAGCGCGTTGGGGCCGGCGGCGCTGAAGGTGGCGGTGCCGTCGACGCCGGCCAGCATGTCGGTGTTGTCGTTGTCGCCGACCAGAAATGGTTTGCCCTTGGTGTCGCGCCAGCGGTTGCGGTTTACGGTCGCGCCGACGGCGATCAAGTCCGGGTGCGACGCCGGAATGTTGATCGTGCCCTGCTTTTCGCCGCGCGGGAGCAGGATGCCAACGCTGGTATCGGGAGAGGCCCCGCGCGTGCCCTGCACCCACAGATTGACCGTGCCGTGTCCGGAGAGGCGGAGCGTGAACACCGTGCCGGGATCGAAGTCGCCATCGATCACCACCACGGCGTTGTGAGGGCCGACCTTGATGCTGCTCTTGGCGCGGGTCGGGCCGTTGAAGACCGTGCCCTCGTAGCCAACCGCCGTGAACGTCGTCGACTCGCCAGGTGCGATGTCGGGGATCCAGCTCTGCCCGGCGCGGTCTACGCCGATCGACACGTCATCGCCAGCGCGAAAACTCAGCCAGACGTAAGCGGTGGCGCCGCGCTTCGCCCCGAGCGCCTCCGTCGGCGTCATGAGCGGAACTTCGACCGGGCTCTCGCGCGGAACGTGCACCTCGGTGTGGATGCCGAACGGCTCGGGCTGACCCTGGCCGATGCCGGTGAACAGGGTCCCGCTATTGCCGGCGGCGACGACGATCGCGCGGCCCGGATACTCTGGCCC
>JBBRMI010000059.1:0-37187 GCA_038230915.1 Polyangiales bacterium
GTTTCGGGCATGGCGCCGCAGTTTGCGGCATTTCGGTAGCGGTGTTCGTAAAGAAGTGTCGAGCTGTTGCTGGTTTGCGTCACCGTCCGGAAGCGCCGTTCACGGCCGCGTCGCAAGCCTGAATTTTGAGCCCAAAAGACGCCGGCACACCGGTTGCACTGCCGCTACCGCATGCGCTGTCGCGGCTCGCTCCGTTTCGTTTTTGCAGGTTTGGCCGGCGCGGGCTTGCTCGGCGCCCCGAGCGCGCGCGCGCAGCTGCTCGTGGCGGAGCCGCCCGGACAGCCAGCGGTCGCGTTCGCCGAGCTGGCTTACGCGCAAGGTGAGGGGGCACCGGTGACGTGGTTGTCGCTGCGCGTGAAGAGCGGTCCCGTGGCAGTCGTCGCGGCGCTTCCCGAAGCGGCGCAGGCCGAGCCCGGGCTCGACGCTTGGTTGGCAGCGCTCGAAGCCACCGCGAGCCCGAACGTGCTCTTGCCGCAGGACAAAACCAGCTGCTTTCAACCGGCGACCTTCGCGCACGTGGCGTGGCCGCGCGGCCGTGGCGTGGCTGCGACCGAGCTGTCGGTGCAGACGCGCGAGGACGCGCTGGCGGCGCTGGACGAACAGGGCGTCGAGCTTTCGGGCGAGCTGCCCCAGGCCGACCGTTACTTGATCTGGTCGTGGGCGGCGCCGGATTCGGATCAGACGACGCGCACGCTCCGGATCGTGGGTGGGGCCACGCCGCTCACGTTGCTGCCCGGCGCTCAGTTTCCGGTTCTGGTGAGCAGCGTGACGCGCGGCTCGATGGCGCTTCCGAGCGAGCTCGGTGACGACGCGCTCAGCGTGACGTTCGTGGCCGACCGGCGCGCGCGCAGCGATTATCGCGAGCGTTTGCAAGACTTCTTGGGCTCGCGCTCCGAGGCGCTGCTCGAGACGCGGGCGCGCGGGCCGCTATTTGACTGGTCGCTGTACGAGGACTCGGTGTCGCTGGCGTCGCTGATGCGAAACTACGCTTCGATCGCCGGCAAAGAGCTGCCGGAGCTGGACGCTGGCCGGTGCGCTGAGCAGCTGGGCGCGCTGCGCGACGCGGGTGCGCCCAGCCCTTCGGCTTGCGGCAACGCGCTGGATGCTCGGCTGGCGCTGACTGCGGCCGGCTCCGAGCTTGCAACGTTGCAGCGCTTTGCAGTCTCCGGCACATCCGGGTTCAGACCGGGCGACGCGACCGAGGGCGGCATGGCGAGCGCACCCGTACTGCTTGCCCGGCTGCTCGATGAGTCCGCTTGTGGCACGGCAGAGCAGCCGCCGATCGTGGTTCAACTGCCAGCCCGCAGCGGCGGCAGCAGCTCGCCGCCGCCCAGCGGCAACACGACCGTGGTCGTCGAAGAGACCGTAGTGGTCGACGACACGCCGCCAGCCGAAGTGAGCTGCGGCTCTTCACCCCAACCCGAGCCGCAAGACAGCTACTACTCCGACAACAGCAGCAGTGACAGCTGCTCCTCCGATACCTCGAGCAGCAGCCGATCCGACTCCAGCAGTGGCTGCTCGAGCGATACGTCCAGCACCAGCACGAGCGACAACAGCGGCTGCAGCTCGGACACGTCCAGCACCAGCACGAGCGACAACAGCGGCTGCAGCTCGGACACGTCCAGCACCAGCTCCAGCAGCAGTGACACCAGCTGCGACGGCGGCAGCAACGAGAGCAGCAGCTACAACGGTGACACCTGCACCGGCGCGGCCGCGCCCGGCGCCGAACCCTCCGACAAGGCGCAGGCTAGCCTGGCGACCGGCTCGCACGCACACCGGGTGCGGCCCCGAGCGCGCACGAAGACCAGCCTATGGGCGATGGCTTTTGCCGCCGTCATCCTACCGATCCGCCGGCGAAAGCGCGGCCAAGCCGCTAGCGGTTGAAAGCTGCCCCGGAGGCTTGCAGTCTCGTGCTCTTCCGATGCAAGAGCGCCAGAGCTTTCGACGTCAATGGCTCGTCCCGATCGTTTTTCTGACGGGAGCCGCGTTCGCGATCTTCTGGCTGTTCTACAGCGTGGACTACTTCGTCACCGGCGGTACTGGTGCCTCCTCCAACGCCGGGCCGCCATCGCACTACCTGGCGTTCGATCCCACCAGCATCACCGACGCGGTCAGCTCGCTGGGCGGCATGATCGCAGCCGTCTTCGGTATCGTGATCACCGTCGTGTCACTGATCGTCCAGTTGTCGGCTGATCGCTACACCGGCGTGGCGCGTCTATTCTTGAGCGACCGACTGAACTTGGCCGTGATGGGCTACTACGTGATCGCCTGCGTGTGCGGCGTATGGGTCAGCGTCTCGATCCATCACGACTTCGTGCCGCGCTCGGCCCTGCTCGGCATGCTCAGCGCCAACACGCTGGGGCTGGTGCTGATGGGCCCGTACTTCCGTTACGTGTTCTGGTTCGTCGAGCCGATGAACATCGTCGCGAAGATTCGACGCGACGCGCTGAAGAGCACGTTGCAGGCGTTCGACGCCGCCGAGCCGGAGAAGATCTTGCGCGGTCAAGCCGTCACGCTCGGCGCGATGGAAGAGCTGACCGACATCACCAGCAACTCGATCTCGGGCAAAGACAAGATCATTGCCAGCGGCGCCGTCGACGCACTCAAAGATTTCGCGATCGAATACATCAAGAATAAATCTAAAGCGTCGACCGCATGGTTCGACATCGGCCCGCACATTCGCGCCAATCCCGATTTCGTGGCGATGGATCCCGAGTCGCTGCAAGACCTCGAAAAGCGCCGGACTTGGGTCGAATGGAAGGTGATGCGCCAGTACCTCGGCATCTACAACGAGGCGTTGGTGATGATGCGCGACATCAACTACCTGGTCGCCATCGACACTCGTTATATCGGGGAAGCGGCTGCCGTGGCCAAGGATGCCGAGCTGATTCAGCTGGTGTACCGCTTCATGAACTCGTACCTGCGCGCCGCCTTGAACGCGCGTGACGTGCGCACCGCTTACAACATCTTGAACCAGTACCGCCTGCTGGTCGAAGCCATGCTCCGCAACGGCAACGCGAGCGCGGCCGTCGAGGGCGTGCGGCACATGTTTTACTACGGGCACGTCAGCTTCGACATGAAGCTGACGTTCGTGACGGAGACGGTCGCCTACGATGTTTCGACGCTGTGCCAAATCGCCGCTGAGCTCGCCTTGCCGGAAGAGGCGGAGATCCTGCGCATGTTCCTGGAGCTGGATCGCCCGCTGCGCGTCTCGAGCCAGGAGACCGCGCTGCTCGGCGTGCGCAAAGCGCAAGTGAAGCTCGCGGCGTACTACCTGTCACAGGGCGCCGAAGACAAGGCGCGGCTGATCGCCAAAGACATGGAGAGCGAGCCACCCGAGCGCCTGACGTCGATTCGCCGCGCGCTCGAGAGCGTCACCAGCAAAGACTTCTGGGAAATCATCGATCGTGGCCGCAACTTCGAGTTCATGCCCGAAAAGCAGCGCGCGCGCCTAGCCGAGTTCTTCGGCTGGCTCAACGTCAGCGCCTAGCCCCATGGGCTGCCGCGCTGCAGCCCGCCTGCAGAACCTCACGTAGCGTCATCGGGCCGCGCTGGACGAGGGAATCAACAGGAAGGCGGGAAGGCGGGAAGGGTCGGGAACGCATTTCTTGTTTGCGAAAGGGCAAACAAGAAATCGATGCCTCCGGGGTCTGGCACGAGGTGAGGCCTCGGCGCGCGCTTGCGGCCTCGCGGGCGCAGTCGCCCACCCCAAAATCCTTCCCGCCTTCCTGTTGCCTCGCGCTCGGTCTCGGTCTCGGGCTAGTTGGCGGCGGTTTTGGCGCTGCCGAGCTCGATGAAGTCGCGGCCCGCGGAGTCGCCGAAATCGTCGTTCACTTCGACGCGCACGACCCACGGCCCCGTGCCGGCGGCGGGCGGCACCTTCGCTGAGTAGGTGTTGCCCGAGTGTGTCCAGGTCGGGTCGATCCGCGCGATGTTCACGAACACCTGCGGCTTGTTCTTGAGCTCATCCTTCAGCGGGTGGCCCTGGTGATCGAACAGCTTGACCGTGACTTGCAGTGCTTCACCCGGCCAACGCGCGGTCTTCGGGCCAATCTCGACGTCGGCGCGCAGCGTGCGCGGCTCGAGCTTGATGCCGAGCTCCTCTTTGGCGCCGTGCTCGCGCAGCCGCAGCAAGGTACTTTCGCCGCGCGCCAGACCCACGTCGTTGGGCGCCGGAATGAACACACTGGCGTGGCCGTAGCTGGCTTCCAAGCCGTCGGCGCCGATCAACTTCACGCGCCCGGAGCGACCGAGCAAAATAGCGTCCTTGTTGAGCCGCGCACCCTCGGGCAGCTGCGCGCCAATCACGCGCAGCGTGAGCGGCTCCGAACTCGCGCTCTCGACACCGAAACGGTCGACCGAGCGCGCTTGCACCTCGTAGCGCCCGGGCGACAGCTGCGGCAACTGCTGCGAGTCCGAGCGCCATGCCGTCTCCGTTACCTTCGTCCGCTTGCTAGCGTCGACGCGGTACAAAGACAATTGCCGGTATTCGACGTTTGGGCTCGGCGCGGCGTGTAGTAGCGTCGAAACGTCGCCGTTCAGCGCCAGCAGCATACTATTGTCCACGCGCAACTGCGGCGTCGGCGGCACGGGCTGCTCGCTGGCGACGCCACCGCCGAATGAGCGTACGAGGCCGCTGGGCAGCGCCTTCCAGTCATTGCCGAGCGCTGCCAACATCTCGCCCCGCTGCGCCGCGACCGTGATCCGATCCGCCGCGGTGATGACCAAGCTCTGCCCACCCTTGGCGACAGCGCTGACCTTGCGCGGCGCTTGGATCAGCACCGCGGTCTTCGGCTTCTTACTTTCCGGAATCGTCACACTGACGCGACCTGACGTCAGCTTGATGACCTGCACGGTCGTTTTCTCAGTCCCGGTGGGCGCGAGTTGCAGCCGGACCGGACGGCCCAGCTCGTACGTCGCGTCCTTCGAGAACGACACCAGCGCTCCGCCGGGCAGCGTGCGTGAGTCGCCCGATGCGGCTTTCGCGGTCGGTGGTGGTTCGCCCGCCCAGGCAGACGACACGACCGAGCACGACAACGCAGCCAGCACAGACACTCGCGTAGACATGCCCCCCTATACGGCGGCACGTTCAGGTGGCTTTAGCGCTTCATGATCCCTACACGAACCGACACGTGCGCTGTGGAAAACCCCTGTAAAACTTGGGCTGCGTGTTTCGCGCGTGTGACATTGCGGCTCCCGCTCACGCGCCGTGGCCGGACTTGTTCAGTTCTGCCAGGACGCCGTCGAGCAGCGTTTCGTCGCGCCGCATGATCGCGACGTAAAGGAGGCGAACCCGGGCGTCGGTGGACGGCAGGTCGCGCATCAACTCACCGGCGAGCCGCATCTTGCGCTCGAGCCGATCATCCAGTGAGCCGTGGGCGGGCCGAGTGCTGGAATGACTACGCTTGGTCGACGGCGCGCCTGCGTCGGTCTTGATCTCCGGCGAGGAGCCTTGGCGCGGCCGTCCGTTGTCCGCTGCGTTGCGGGGGCGAATGACCGAACCCTCGTCGTCTTGCGGAGCGACGCGGTCGGGGAACGACGGAGTCTTACGAGCCATGTCAGACATTTCGATTTTCCGGCTTCTCACTCTGACGGGTACGTCAGTCGTGCAACTGATCAGATGCAGGTTCCATTCCGTTGTTCTGACCCGGGCCCCCCGCACGGCTTGGCTTGCTGCGTCAACTCACAAACCGAGGCCAGCGCCTGGGAAATTCGGCGTTTTGGCTCCGCTTGAATTTCGACCCCGTTCGCCCGGGCCCTGTGGCGACTCGTGAACACCGCGCGGCCGACCACGACAGCGAGATCGCAGCGAAATTGGAGCGAGCGTCGCTCTTCCACTCCTGGCGGAAGCGGGGGCTGGGGTGGCGACGGTTGGCGCCGGACATCGGCATTTATCGCACCCAACTTGCGAAAGCCGCAGTCGGTTTCTATGGTCTGGGCCCCCGACCCCGAAAGCCGACCCGTATGTTGATGAGGGCCACTCCAGAATCGCCGCGGATGTTCGAGAGCGATTTCATCGATCTCTTCTCGCGCACGCCGTGGACGATCGTCCCCGCCTTGTTCGTGCCGGGTGCGGCGTTCCTGTTCTGGGGCGGCCTGCACTACACGGACTTGGGCGTCCTTACGATGCTCGGACTGACGCTCGGTGGCTTCGCGTTCTGGACGTTCTCCGAGTACTGGCTGCACCGGCTGTTCTTTCACTGGGAGCCGGGCGGCAAGTGGGGCGACCGCATGCACTTCTTGGTGCACGGCGTTCACCACAAATGGCCGAAGGACAAGTACCGCCTGGTAATGCCGCCGGCGGTGAGCATCGCGCTCTACTTCATTTTCGGCACGCTCTTCTACTACACGATTGGCCCACGGCTGACGTGGGGCGTGCACTGCGGCTACGTGATTGGGTACATGTTCTACGACATCACCCACTATTACATTCATCACTTCAACCCCAAGTCGGCGTACGGCTTGCGCTTGAAGAAGAATCACATGCTGCATCACTTCAAGAGCCATGGTGAGCGCTTCGGCGTCTCGAACATGGTGTGGGACAAAGTCTTCGGCACCACCGGGGCGACCGCTAAGTGACTGCTGGGCTCGGCGGCGCGACGAGCAGCGCACCGAGCCCGCAGCGGGTGTTTGAGTGACTGAGCTGCGCGGGCTCGAGCTCACGGTCGAGAAGCTCGTGCCTGGCGGCGACGGCTTCTTGCGGTTGCCAGACGGGCAGGCCTTGTTCGTGCGCGGCGGGGCGCCGGGTGATCGCATTCGGCTGGGCGGCGTCGAAAAGCAACGCGGTACGCTGTGGACCAACGACTACGAGCTGCTCGCGCCGAGCCACCTGCGCGTCGTCCCCGAATGCCCGGTGGCGGCCGCGTGTGGCGGCTGCGATTTGATGCATGTGTCGCGCGAAAGCGAGCTGGCCCAAAAGACCTCGATGCTGCAGGAAGCGCTCGAGCGCGTGGCGGGCGTGGCGCTCGCGTCGGACACGTTCAAGAGCGCCGGGGCGAGCCTGGGTTACCGCTCGCGTGTCCGCTTCCACGTCGGGCGTCACGGCAAGCTCGGCTTCTTCGCGCGTGGCACGCATCAGTTGGTCGAAGTACCGGCCTGCGCCGTCGCCGATCCGCAGATCAACCACGCGCTCGCGCTGATCCGGCGGTTGGCGCGGCGCTTCCCGGAAGCCCTGGGTGGGTTCAGCGACGTCGAGCTGCGCGCGACCGAGACCGACGTCATCGCGCGCTTCGTGCCCCGCGACGGCATCAAGCCAATCGCCGCCGAGCCGTTCTTGCGCGCGCTCGGCAAAGAGCTCCGCGTGGCCGGCAGCGAGCGCGAAGCGCAGGCGCTGTGTGAACGCCGCCGCTTGACCGACGACGTGTTCGTCGAGATTCCGGCCGACGCCTTCTCGCAAATCAACGTCCCCGTGAACCGCCAGCTGGTGGCGGCGGTGGTGCAGGGCGCGAAAGCGCGTGGCGTCACCAGCTTCTGCGACCTGTTCGCTGGCGTTGGGAACTTTGCGTTGCCGCTGGCCCGCTTGGGCCTCTCGGGCGTGATGGTCGAGCGCACGCCGAGCGCGGTGCAGGCCGCCCAGCGCGCTGCCGCCGAGCAGGGCATCGCGAAGCTGAAGCTGCGGACCGCCGACGCCGCTCGGGCGCTGACCGATCTAGTGCGCGAAGGTCAACGCTTCGATCTGGTGGTGCTCGATCCGCCGCGTGAAGGCGCACCCGAGGTCGTGGCCGGAATTCCGGGGCTTTCGCCGCGGGCGGTCGCGTACGTGGCGTGCGATCCGGTGACGCTATCGCGTGATCTGAAGCCGCTGTTGGCCGCCGGGCTCAAGATTCAGAGCGTGCAGGCCTTCGATATGTTCCCGCGCACCCACCACTTCGAAACGCTGGTCTGGCTGGCAGGCGAGCCTTAGCAATATTTCCCCTGTTGACCACGCCCGCCGATCCTGCGGGCGGGCAGCTGAAAGGCTTGGCTAAAGAGCGGCGGTCGAGCTTGGACGAGTTTCGCCAAAAGGTTGGCCCGGCGGCGCGCAGCTGCCGAAAATTCGCCCATGGAGACTTTGGAAGCGCCGCGCTGGCTCGTGACGAACGGCGATACGACCGTTGGCCCGGTTCACACCGAGCTCTTGTTGCGCGGCTACATCGGCGGGAGAATTCCGCTGAACTGTCGCGTCCGCGACGTGACTTGGGGCGCGTGGCGTCCGCTCGAACGGATTCGCGAGATCGGCCGGATGAATCGTCGCCTGTCGCGCGACATGCCGCTCGACCTGCGCGAAGCCAGCCGGCGACTGCCGGTGACCCAAGACGTCGGCGAGCTGCTCGCGCTGGCGCTGCAACTGGCGGCGCTCGCGCTGGATGCCAACGCCGGCTTGATTCACCGCTACCGCAGCCCGGTCACGACGCCGGTAACGTCGGCGGTGTTCGGGGTGCCCACCGAGCGCCTGGGTGAAGTGCTGGCCGCCACCGATCCGAGCTACGAGCTCGGGCTGCGCGGCAAGACGCTGTGCGGCAGCCCGTACCACGGCGTGACCGAACGGCTCGTCGCTGAGCGACTGCAGCACGACGCGCCGCTCTGCAGCGTGGCGATGGCGCCGGTCATCGCTCGGGGCCGCCTCGTGGCGTTGCTCGAGCTAGGCCGCACCGATCACGTCTTCCGCGCCGCCGATGCCGAAGATCTCGCCGAGTTCGCGGCTCAGGTAGCCAGGCGTATCGGCTGATTTTTCTGCTAAGCTTCCCGCGGGATCAGGCGCTTTCGGCGGGTTCATGAGCAAATCTACGCGACTGAAGTCACTCAGGTACCTGGCGCTGTTCGGCGCGTGCGTCGCGGTAACGAACGCGTGTGACCGACCCAGCTACACCTACGCCGATGACGTGCCGGTGAGCGGCGGCACGACATTCGGCGGTAGCTTCCCGGCCGGTAAAGCCGCGATCGGCGGTGGTCCAGCGCTGGATCCTTGCGCGCTCGATCGCTCGGTCAGCGCCTCCCCGATATTGGCCAAGCAGGTGGTGAGCAACGGTCTGGCGGCGCGCACCGAGCTGTACGCGGAGGTGACGGACAGCGAGGTCACCGCGTTGAAAAAGGGCGGATCGCTGATCCCGCCGCCAGCGCCGTTGGGCAGCGTGGTGCCGCTCAGCGCCGTGCTGACCGGGGTGTTGTCGTCGCCTGACCCGATGCGCGTCGCGCTGGCTCAACAGCTGATCAGCCGATTCAAGGGGACGCGCTCGGCTTGGCCCAACCCGTGGGCGTTGCGACTGGTTGACCACGTTGGCACTGAGCACATGACGCCACTACGGATCCGCCTCAAAGCGGAAGCGTGGCTCGCCCGCATCGAACCCGGCTTGCCGATGGTCGTGGTCGACGTTCACAATGGCGCGATCGCGCTCGAACAAGCGTTTGCCCACCCCGAGCGCATCGCGGCCGTGTACTACGTGTACAACGACCGTGTCGGCGACGCGTCCGCGCTCAACAATCCGCTCGGGCAATGCGAGGGGGGCAAGCGTGAATTTGCCCTCGGCAACGAAGCGATGGTCGCGGAATTCTCACTCGATACGCCTGACATCCTGGCGCGGCTCAACTCCGACATCGCCGACTTGACGGGGCTGTTCAACGTCGTCCGGCAGTGCCCGACCGTCGACCGCGGTACGGAGTCGTTCCATTCCGCCACCGCGTGTCAGGCTTGGGATTTCTTCGAGGCTTCGACCGAGTATTCGGCGTACCAGTGGTCGCTCAGCAACCCGGTCGAGCTGTACAAGCCGACGACGCAAAACTTGGCAAGCTTGATCGACGCGCTCAAGAACGATCGCTTCGAGCCGGACCCGTTCGTCGCCGCTTCGCCGAGCGCCGGCGGTGACGCTGGGATAGGCGGCGAGGGCGGCGCCGGTGGTGCCCCCGACCTCACGCCGGGCGGCGCGACTCAGGGCGGCGCGCCCTAAAGCGAGTCGCTGAAGGCGCGCACCGCGGCCTGGACGGCGAGCTCGACGTCGGCCTGCGTCGTGCCCTGCTGCTTGAGAAGGGTTTTTGTGGTTTCGAGCGAGTGGTCACCACCTTCGACCACGAACAGCTCGTTGCGAGCCGTCATGCGTTGACGCACCTGGTCGAGCTCCGGCAGCGCACACAGCGTATCGCGCGTGCCTTGAACGAAGAGCACCGGCGTGCGCAGGGCGAGCAGCACTTCATCGCGCAGCTTGCCGTTCTGGCCACGCAGCGGGTAGCCGAAGCAGACCAACCCCGCCGCGCTTGCCTGGCCCGCCTTGCTCGTCGCGGCGGCCAAGTGGCAGCCGACGCGCCCGCCCATGCTCTTGCCGGCGAGCAGCAGCTTGTCGCCCGATGCGCTCTCGCGGCGCAGCCCTTCGAGCTCGACCGCATGGGCGGCCACCAGGGCCTCCATTTTGTCCGGCGCCTTGCGCACGCCGCCGCGCATGTAGGGGTAGTCGAACACGTGGACGGTGCCGAGCGCGCCGAGCAGCGCAGCGTAGCGCTGCATCCAAGCCGAGGAAGACGGCGCGCCTGCGCCGTGGGCCAACAGGAACCGCAGAGTCACCGGGCTAGGCTACGCCGTCTCGAGCTTCTGACCACGAGGGTCGGCGGACCCACAATGCCGTGGGCCTTAGTCTTCTTTCCATCCGGCGGCGGCTCCCGGATGCACAAAAGGACAACGGCTTGGAGCGAGGGAGCGCTCCAAGCCGTTGAGAAGATTAGGGAGACGGCGACCGAGGCGGAGGGGGGGGCACCAAGGGCGCCGTCTGCAAGCTATTTACTTAGCACGGACTATGCCAGCCACTTAGTTCATGCATTGCAAAGGTTTAAGGGCGGTGCGGCCGAGTAGTCATTTCATTTGTGAAATGATTCATGCGAGCTCGAAACGTTCCCGTCACGCGCAATCTGACGAATCGTCACCCGGGGTGGTACTGGGCACGCCGCCGGGCCCCCAGCCCCTTAGGGGCCTATGCTTGGACCGTGCGTTGGTCCCTCCGCCTCGGCAGCGTCTCCGGCATCGATATTCGAGTGCACTTCACGTTCGCGCTGATGCTCGTGCTGTTCGCGGCCCAGCTGGCGGAGCCGCACGGCTCGCGCGGTGCGCTGTTCGGCGTGCTGCTCGTCGTCTGCCTGTTCACCTGTGTGGTGCTGCACGAGCTGGGGCATGGCTTGGTCGCACAGCGTCTGGGCGTCGCGGTGCGCGAGATCGTGCTGTTGCCGATCGGCGGCGTGGCGCGTTTGCTGTCCGAGCCCAAGAAGCCGCTGCACGAGCTTTTGATTGCGGTGGCCGGGCCGCTAGTCAACGTGGTGATCGCTCTGGGCTTGTTCGTCGCGCTGCGCGGAAAGGGCCCGCTGCCGACGTTCGACGCGGCGGACCTGCAGCGGCAAGCGCTCGCGACGCCGAACGTGCACAGCCTGCTCGTTCTGCTGTTTTACGGCAACGTCATGTTGGCGGTTTTCAACATGGTGCCGGCGTTGCCGATGGATGGCGGGCGCGTCTTACGGGCGCTGCTCAGCTTCTTCGTCGGCCAAGTGCGCGCGACCAATATCGCTGCCGGTCTGGCGCAAGTGCTGGCCGTTGGCTTGGCGTTCTTCGGCTTCCAGCATGATCCGCTGCTGGTGTTCATCGCGCTCTTGGTGTTCATGGGCGCTGGGCAAGAGCGCGCGACGGCGCGTACCAACGTGCTGCTCGCCGAGCTGCACGCGGGTGAAGTTTGCGATCCCGGGGCAGTCACGTTCGCGCCCGGCGACAGCGTGGGCGCGGCGGTCGACCAAACCTTGCGCTCGCCCCAGGCTCACTTTCTGGTCAGCCACGGCGCGACCCCGATCGGCACCGTGTCCCGCGACGAGATCATCGCTTTAGCGGGACGGGTGGGCCTGCAGACACCGCTCGCCAGCATCATGCGTCGTGCGCTGGTGCGTGTACCGCCCGAGATGGCGCTGTCCGAGGTGCGCCGCTTGCTACAAGAAAACAGCGGCCTGCCGGTCATAGTGCAGGGCGAGGAGGCGGCACTCGGCGTGCTCGGGCCGGACGACATCTCGCGCATCGCCTCGCTCGCCGATCACCTGGCTCGCGGCGGCGTGCGTCGGCCGGTCGCGGTCGATCCGGAAACGTCAGCGTAGGGCGGTCGCGCTCGATTCGAGCGTCTTCTGCCGGGCGGCGTCGCGGCAGATGACAGCGCAGTCTGGGGCACGTAGCTTCGCCGGCGATGGTGGAAACCCCGAGCCTGACCGAGCAGGCGCCGCGCCCCGTACCGCTGACCGCGTTCGAGAAGCGCTTCAAGCACCCGCCCGGGCTCGTGATCTTGTTCTTCGCCGAGATGTGGGAGCGCTTCAGCTACTACGGCATGCGCGGGCTGCTGAAGCTGTACGTGGCCAACTATTTGTTCGTTACCTGGCGCCAAATCAAGCAGGGGCAGCCGTTCAGCCACGGCGGACCAATCGACGCGCTGGGCGGCCATTTCTTCCGCTCGCTGCTGTCGACGCCGAGCGACGCGACGCTAGCTGGGTGTCTGGCTAGCGCCACTCGCAACTACCCAGCGCTCGATCCGGCTGCCGCGCTAGACGCTGCGCGGCAGGCCTGCATCGCCCAAGAGCACGCTTCGATTCTGTACGGCTGGTACACCGGGCTGGTTTACCTGACACCGTTCTTCGGCGGCATCATCGCCGACCGTTACCTGGGCCAACGCAAGACCGTGCTGGTCGGCGGTACCTTGATGGCGCTCGGTCACTTCGTGATGGCTTCCGAGCGCGCGTTTTTCGTGGCGCTTTTGCTGCTGATCCTCGGCAACGGCGCGTTCAAGCCCAACGTCTCGACGCAGGTCGGCGGGCTGTATGCCCCGGGTGATCCGCGCCGTGACGGCGCGTTCACGATCTTTTACATGGGCATCAACCTCGGCGCGTTCATCTGCAACTTCGTGTGCGGGACGCTGGCCGTGGTGTACGGCTGGCACTACGGGTTCGCGGCTGCCGGCGTGGGCATGCTGCTCGGGCTCACCGTCTACACGCTTGGCCAGCGCTACCTGGCGACCGACAACCGCACGCTGCACAAGAAAGACGGGACGACGAAGCAGCCGCTCGACTCCGGCGAGTGGAAGCGGGTCGCGGCGCTGGTCGGACTCTGCGCGCTCAACGTGGTGTTCTGGGCCGTCTACGAACAGCAGGGCAACACGATGCAGACCTGGGCCGACGAGCAGACGGTCTGGCCGGTGCTGGCGGGTTTTCAGATCCCTTCGACGTGGTTCCAGTCGGTCAATCCGCTGTGCATCGTGGCTTTGGCGCCCCTGCTCGACATGTTCTGGCTGCGCCAGGCCAAGCGCGGCACCGAGCCCTCTAGCGTGAGCAAGATGGCGATCGGCTGCGTGATCTTGGGCCTGTCGTTCATCGTGATGGTGGTCGGGGCGCAGATTGTCGGCACCGGCAAGGGCAGCTTGTTCTGGCCGGTGTTCTGTACCTTGCTGCTGACGGTGGGCGAGCTCTACCTTTCGCCGATCGGCCTGTCGCTGGTCACCAAGGTCAGCCCGGTCCGCATCGTCTCGATGATGATGGGCATGTGGTTCGTATCGAGCTTCCTCGGCAACACGTTGTCCGGGTACATCGGCGTGCTGTACACGCGGCTGCCGAAGGAAGGCTTCTTCTTGCTGCTGACGGCCCTGGGTGTCGGCGCAGGTCTGGCGATGTGGGCGTTCAACAAACCGATCCGACGCGCCATCGGCTCGTCGGCGGCGTAGCTACCCGCGGGCCCGCCTGGGGACGCAGGCACCGGTGTCGCAAGAATCTGCTGGCACCGTCATCGCCCCCGGCGGCACTCGCTAAAATACACGCTTGGAAGCTGGACCAGAGCCGTTCAGAATCCCGGCCCCGATGGCGGAATTATCTCCGAACCTGCCCCGAGCCGAGGCGGGCGACGCGGCCGAAGTGGCGCGCGCGCTCGAGACAGCACGCGCGCTTTGGACCAACGGTCAGGGGCTCGAGTCGGTGCGTTGGATCCAGCGTGCGGCCGAGAACGCAGAGTCGACCGGTAACGATCTGCGCGCGGTGTCGTTGGCGCGAGCTGCAGCAGACTTACGCGCCGAAGTGAGCGTCGCTTCCGAGCCGCCGGGCGCCATGAACGAAGCGGCGGCGTTGACGCCGTACGATGACTTCAGCGAATCGACGATCGTTGACTCGCCGGCGACCTCGCTGGCGCGCGCTTCGCTGCAGAGCGGCGTGCAGATCGCGGAGGCGCCGGCGCCGCAGACCAAGTCGTCGGTCATGCTCGTGCCGACGCCGCCGCTCGCGCCGAGCCACGTCGCGAACCACCAAGCCGTGCGGGTTGCGGTGTTGGGTGGTGATCCGGCGACGCGCCAGCTCTCCGTCCAGGTTCTCGGTGAAGGCGAGACCGCGCCGCCCGGTTACACCGAGGCGCTGTTGGTTTCGCTCGATCCACAGCGCAAGCTGTTGGACTGAGCCTGCGTCGCAGTTAAGCGTACGCCTCGCGCAGGTTGGCGATCGTCGCGGCGTCGAGAACTAGCGGCTCGCGCGGCACCTTGGCCAGCGCAAAGTTGATCAAGGCGACGCGCGCCGTGATCCGCTCGCCGCAATGAATGCCGCAAGATTTCGCGGCCCAGGCGACGATTGCGCGCGGATCCGTGCCGCCTTTGCGTAGCTCCTGCAGGCTCAAGTCGTCTTCGCGCTTGGCCAGCCGGCGCCCGCTTTCGTCGAGCACGAGCGGCACGTGCACGTAGCGCACGGCGGGCAAGCCGAGCGCTTGCTGCAGCAGCCGTTGGCGGGCGGCGCTCGCGAACAAGTCTTCGCCCCGCACCACCTCGGTCACGCCTAGGCGTGCGTCGTCGACCACGACCGCCAGCTGGTACGCCGGCGCGCGATCGCGCTTGGCGATCAAAAAATCGCCGACTTCCGCCTGAACGTCGAAACTGCGCTCGCCCAACAGCTCGTCTTTGATCGTCACGCTGCCTTCCGGCACGAGCAGGCGCAGCCCGGCGTCTTTGCCGGTCTCGGCAAGCGCCGCGGCGATCGACGGATACTTCCCGCGGCAGGTACCCGGGTAACGTGGCTCGTTCTCGCCCAGCTGCGGCGCGCTCTGGACTGAGCGCACATCGCCCCGCGAACACAGGCAAGCGTACGCTTGGCCGCGCTGCTCGAGCCCGATCGCAGCCGCCGAAATCTCGTCCAAGCCGACCGACTGCACGTAATCCGGCCCGTCCCAATCCAGCCCGAGCCACGCCAGATCGCGCAGCACAGCCTCGCTCATCTCCGGCTTGGCGCGTGGCCCATCCAGGTCCTCCAAGCGCATCAACAGCCGCCCGCCCAAGTTGCGCGCGCGCCACCACGCCACCAGAAAAGTGCGCGCATGCCCCAGGTGAAGCAGCCCGGTCGGGCTCGGCGCTAGACGACCAACATACACTCAGCGGGTCATAGTGCGCGGGACCGCGGCGTACAATCCGGACTTTACGGGCGGCAGCCCTGGGGCTGGGCGTGATCGCAGCTGAACAGCAACGCGGCGACCGGCCAGCACGGCTTGCGCAGTGGCCGGTTAGTGCAACTCATAGGACTCGAGCACAGCCGTGTAACCGTCGTCGACGCGTCGCACTTGGCCGACGCCGGGACAGAACGTCGCCTCGAGATTGGGGCTTTGGGAGACCGTGCGCATGAAGCAGTTGTTGAATGCGCCAGCCGGAACCGTAATGGAGGGGACGGCGTGCCAGGTAATCGTGACGGGATCGACGAAGATCCATGACGCGCCGTCCTGAATCGGCAGCGCCATCACGGTGTGCCACTCGGTCGGCCCAAAATTCTGCAACAGCGCGTCGCCCTCATAGCTGAAGGCGATGAGTTCCGCCGGCATGCAGAAATCCCGCACTTGATACGCTTCACGCCCCGCGAACGGTGCGAGCGATTCGACCGTCGTCGAGAGCGACCCCACCGGACAATTGAATTTGTCGCCGGTCACAGTGTATGTCCAGCGATTGCCCACGGCCAACGGAGCGAGGTCGTGGGCGGTGAGCGGACCACTGTTCTGGCCGCCGGAGCCGGAGGCGCCGCCATTCGAGCTACCGCCATTCGAGCTGCCGCCATTCGAGCTGCCGCCATTCGAGCTGCCACTATTCGAGCTGCCACTATTCGAGCTGCCACTATTCGAGCTGCCACTATTCGAGCTGCCTCCGCTGGTCACTCCACCGCCGGTCGCGCCGCCATTGGTAGCGTGCCCGCTGGAGCCCGCTCCACCACCCCCGTCGTGTGCGGGACCCGAGCATCCCAGCAGCGCCAACAACACCGGGAGTCGGGCTGTCACGTACGCATACTTGGTGCAGGGGGTCGCGCGCATTGAGTCTTTTTCAGGGCTTTCATGGCGCCAAAGTCGCGCCACTATCTCAAGCAGCCGCAGCTGGCGACGCGGTGCGAAGCGCCTTCGCGGATTTGGCGCGCTCGCTCGCAACGTTTGCCGCCGTCGGTGTCGAGGCGGCACACCGCATCGCTAGCGCGGGTCAGCGACGAGAAGGCCTTGCACGCCGTTTCGCAGGCGTTCACTTCTTTGGCGGGCGGCGGCGGCGCGGTATCTGCGGACGAGGACTTGTCGGCGCGTTGGGCTTCGGCGCGCGCGGGAGCGGGCGCTGGCATGCTTTGCGACCGCGGGGCGGAGGGCGCGGCGGCCCCGGCGGCTGCCGGCGGCGCCAGGACGCCGTCGTTCAGCGCGAGCCGATCGAGGTTGAGGCGAGCCTTTTCGAGCAGCGCTTCAGCGTCGGCGAGCGTGGCGGGCTCGGCTTCGCCTTCTTCGGCCGGAGCCGCGGTGGTGGCGGGGACGCCTGCCGGCGCCGCTTCGCCGCCCGATTTGGGGGCGCTCAGCTCCGCTCCACAGCCTGCTAGCAAGCCGAGCACTACCAACGCGACTCCCAAATCTACGCCGCTGTGAATTGTCTTCATGATGGGCCCTGGGAACAGACGCACGAGCGGCGGAAACGGGTCACCGTGACGCGTAACCTGCGCAATTGTCAGCCTTCGGCGATCAAGTACGCCAGCCAGCCGGGCTGGTTGGGGGCGCGGGTACGCTCACGGTAAGCGTCCTTGTTCACGTCGTTACTGGTGTCCCAGTATACGTGGACCTTCGAAAAACCTGCCTCGAGTAGCAATTCTTGCAGCTCGGGCATGGTCCAGAAGCGCCAGTCGTAGCGGAATGCCTTCGGCAGCTTGGTGCCGTCGTTGAACTCGAAGTGGATGTAGTTGGTGACGTCGTGGGTGATGGCGTCGAACGTGTTCTGGTCCCACACGTACGTGAAGCCCGCCTTGATCTTGCGGTGCTCTTGCATCGGCTCGTGTGACTCCCAGCCGCCGTAGGCGTCGATGAAGAACAATCCGCCCTTGGCGACGCCACTGCGCGCTTTGACGAAGTAATTCTTCATCTCTTCGCGCGTCTTGAAGATCCAGTAGCTGAAGTTGAACGCGCAGACGATGTCGTGCTTGTGTTTCACTTGCGCGCGCACGTCTTGCTGTAGCAAGGTCACGCGCTCGGCCGCGTCACCGAGCGGCGCCAAGTTGTGCTGCTTGCCCCAATCCAGCGTCGGGCGATCGATGTCGAGGCCGGTCGCGGTGCGTTCCTTATGGCTCTTGACCCAGGCTGCGCTCAAGATCGCGGTGCCGCAGAAGTCTTCGCGGAAGCTGAGCGGCTTCTTGCCGCGGATCTTGCTGAACCAAGCGTTCAAGAAGTCGACCTCGGTGTCGGGCGCCTGCACCGACAGTTGGTAGAGCACGTGCTTGTCGGCGGTCTTGGCCGTGAAGCGCGACTTCTTCTTGGCGGCGCGTTTGCGTTTGGCTTTGGGCATCGCGCGCTCGTTTACTTGAGCGCAGAGCTGTCGGGAAGGCCTCTCGAGACCACGCCAGCTACTTGCAACGAATTAGGCGCGCCCAGGTACGCCGATCGGCGACGTAGGCCAGCATCGCGCCCTCCCGGACCGCGTCAAGCGACACGTCGGCGAAACCGCGGGCCGTGGCCAACGGCTCGGAGCTGGCGGTTTCGTCGAGCGTCAGCGTTGACAGCACCAACTCCTGATTGGCGGTCGGGCGGGCCTCGGCAGGCCGAACGTAGATGGCGGTCGGCGCACCGCACAGCGTAACGGCGGCGGTCGGCGAGCGGTCGAGACCGTTCTCGTAGGTTCGCCAGCGCAGCGGCGGATCCATCTTCGGATCTTTCTCGAGCGCCAGCGTGGCGAGGCCGAAGTGACTCGCGTCGCGCTCGACGGGCAGCATCAGCCAGCTGCCGTTGTCGGTGCCGACGCTCATGATCTCGGTCATGCCCTGCGTGGCGCCCGACACCCAGACCACCACGTCCGGATCGAGCGTGGCGGTTTTAGCGTGCAGCTTGCGCGCGTGGACCGGCGTCATGCCGCTGCGGCCATCGATGTAGCTGGCGATCACGTCTTCACCGACGCGCGTGAGTGACACGCTGCTGGCGGCTGCACCCTCTGGCGTCAGGTCCAGCTTTTTGCCATCCGGCAAGCGCAGCCGAGCGAGCGAGTCTTGTTTGCCGAGCGGCTGCGTGATGTACGCGATCACATCGGGCGAGCTGACGACGGCGACGCGCGTGCCGTCGCGCGCGTCGGTGGTGACGACTTCGAGCTCGCCGCCCGCGAGGGCGCGCCGCACTACACGCCCCTTCGACACCCAATACGCGTGGGTCGCGCTCACGGCCGGGCCGCGCGCGACCGACCAGAATTCTTGCGCGCCGTGGGTCGTCGGCTCGAGCGCGCCCGGCGCAGGTTTCTTCGATTTACTCGGCGGCAAGAGCAGCTTCGACATCAAAAGTTCGTCTGCCCGCGTGATCATCACCACGCCCTGGGCAAACGCTGCCGCGGGTGCGGCCGGACCGATGTCGTTCAGGCCGTCGAGCAAGTAGCGACTGTTCTGGACCGGTTTGTCGTCTTTTTCGTTCTCAGCGAGCGGTTTGGGAGGCTGTGGTTTGCTCTTGGGCGCCGCCATCGCCGCAGTGTCGTCGGCCTCGAGCTCGTCGAGCGCAGGCGGGTGCAAGGCGGTTGGCTTTGGCTTGGGCTTGGCCGCCGACCTGGACTCGGGCGGCGACGCGTGCTGGTCGCAGGCTTCCAAAGCGAGCAGCAGGACGCCAGTCGCTACCGCTCGGCTTCGACACCGCAGACCCATCAACAGTCTTTTAGCTTGCCGTCAGGTGCTCGACGAGCGTTTTTACGCCTAGACCGATCAACACGATGCCGCCGAGCGCGTCGAGGCGCCGGCCGAGCGCCGCGCCGAAGCGGTGGCCCGCGAACAGTCCGAGCGCGCTCAAGATCGCGGTCGTGACGCCGATTGTCGCCAGCGAAAGGCCGAGCGGCGCGCCCATCAACGGCAACGCAAAACCCGCCGCCAGTGCGTCGATACTGGTCGCGATCGCAAGTAGCAGCATGACGCGGAGCCCGAACGCATCGGCCTCGTTCAGCGGTGCCTGTTCTTCGGCATGGGAGGCTTCCCACAGCATCTTTGCGCCGATGCCGCCGAGCACCACGAAGATGACCCAATGATCCCAAGCTGCGATCGCCTTGCCGACGCGATTGCCCAACAGCCAGCCGAACAGCGGCATCAGCGCCTGAAAGCCGCCAAAAAATCCGGCCACCAGCGCCACGTGCCGCAACCGAATCCGTTGCACCGAAAGCCCGCGCGCCGCCGCCACCGCCATCGCGTCCATCGACAACCCGAACGCCAACACTAAAATTGCGCCGAGCTTCATCGCCGCGCGGCTCGCGCGCTCACTTCGCGTCCAGAGCGATGCGGTGCACGCCGCCGGTCAGCAGATCCGTCACGTACAGCTTCGAGTCCGGACCGAGCGCGACGCCGGCGAGCGTGCCGGCCGGGAGCGCGGTGTCGTAGGTCTTCTGTAGCTTGCCGGCGGTGTCGAAACCGTAGATGAGGCTGGTGGCGTTGTCGGTCACGTAGATGATGTCGTTGCCGAGCGCGATGCCGCTCGGTGTCTGCAGCATGCCGGGCGGCACGAGCTCGGTGATTGCGGCGCCGTCCATCGTGCCGCTGCTCTGCAAGGTCTCGTAAACGGTGATTTCCCCAGCCAGCTTGGCGGTGCTGGGATCGACGCTGAGCACGCGGCCGTGGCCGGTGTCGACCACGTACACCAGGCTCCGCGCCGAGTCGTAGACCAGGTGACTCGGTACCTCGGGCACGCGCAGCAGCTTGCCGGTGACGTAACGCGTGACCTCGCCGTCCGAGTGATCGGCGCCGCCCACTGCGTGCGGGCGGTGAAAGTCGACGCGATCGAGCGAGCCTGCGTTGCCGTTGAACGCCCAAAACGCATTCGCGGATTCGTGCGCGATGCCCATGCAGTAGGGCGTCTCGTGCAGCATGTCGAGGTGGGTGCCGTTTTGATTCGCCGTGGGTTTCACCCCGAAAATTGCCGGGTCCGAAGACCACAGCACGGGCCCGGAGTACGGGTCGCTGCCGTCTTCCAAATTGTCCGTCAGGGCTTCGCCGCAAGCGGCAAACAACCGACCATCGCCCCACGCGACCGCGCTCGGACGGCGCATGAAGTGCCAGGCGTTGCCGTCCTCTTTCAGCACCGCGGACGGCGTGGCGCCCGTGGCGTTGGTGATGACCGCCATCACGCCTGGCAAGGCGGCGCAGCCGGCGTCCCCGACTTTCGCGCACGGCTTGCCGCTTGGAAATTGTCGCAGCGTGACCCACAGCTCACCCTCGACCATCGGGTTGAACGCCAGCGCGGTGGCGCTGAACGGGACCTTGGCCTTGGGCGTGAAGATGTCGACGATGCCATGGGTGCCGGCGCCGCTCGTCGGACCGGTTCCGGTCGCGCCAGCGCCGCTGCCAGCCGCGTCGTCCGATGAGTCGAGTGCTTGCGAGGAGCAACCAAACAGCGCTGCGCTACAGGTAAATAAAGCGGCTGCTAACCAGAGGTCGTTCACGCGCGCTTAGCGTAGCGCCGCCTGCGCCGGCAGCCAATGCTTCCGGCTGTTCGGCGAAAGGGTGGTTGCGCCGTCGGGCGATCCGCGGGAAAAAGGCGCCACTGATGAACGCGAGTGCCCCGCCGAGTTTGCGAGCCGCCGCGGCTGCGCTGTTGTTGTGGCCTGCGCTCGGGGGCTGTGCCGCGCAATCGGCTCCGCTCGCGTCAGCGCCGGGCGCGAGCGGCAACTCATCGGCGTCTGCGGCCAACGATACCGGCATGCCCGGGGCAGCCGGTGCTGCAGCCCTCGCACCGGGTGGCGCGCCGACAACGGCATTTCCGCCCGCGCCGCTGCCGGGCGGTTCAGAGCCCACGCCCGACAAGGCGCTGCCCGAGCTGCGCATCGAGCCGCTCGGCATGCATGTCGGCGGCGGCAAGAATTCGCCCGAGGAAAAGGCGCCGTTCCAGCGCGCGATCGAGCAGCGGTTCCCGGCGTTTCTGGCTTGCTACCGGCTCGCCGACGATCCGTGGACGGGCGGCAGCTTCGGCATCGACATCAAGATCTCGCGCGCTGGCGGCGCACCGGCCGTCGAGCAGCCGCGCACCAGGATCCGCGGCGCCGGCTTTCAGGAGTGCATGGTCGCGGCCTTCGGCAAGGTGCAGTTCGAAAAGCCCAAAGCTGGCCCAACCGTGATCAGCTATTCAGTCTTGTTCACGTTGGGCAAAGGCAAGCACTAGCGGCCGAAGCGCGCGAACGGCATCGCCACGGTCGCGCCGCGCAGCGCCACGTCGGCCAAGTGGCGCAAGAGTGGCAGCTCGTGGGGCGCCGTCTTGCCGGCGTCGTCGAAGGCCGTCACCGCGCGATCGAGCTCGCGCAGCACTTCCAAGCATTCGAGCGTCGCGCCGTCCATCTTGTCGGTCGCTTCGGCCAACGACAGGCCAAGCCCGAGCCACTTGCCGAAACGCCCGGTGCGGCCGCCGTTGCAGGTGACGGTCAAGTCGCCAGTGCCGGGTAAACCAACGGCTGTGCGCGGATCGCCCCCGCACAGCTCCACCACGCGCTGCATCTCCAAGATGGCCTGGGCGAACACGCCGCTTTCGTAGTTGTGGTACGCGATACTGCCGTTTTCTCCGCCGCGCGCTTGGTGCACGCCGGCGCCGAAGCCGACGCCCATCGCGAACGCGTTTTTCAAGGCCGCGCATGTCTCGGCACCGACCACGTCCGGCTCGACGTGCACGAAATAGAACGGACCACGCGCCAACGCGGCCCAAGCCTCGCACGCTTCGCGCGATCGCCCCGTGAACACGATGCTCGTCGGCACCTGCAACAACAGCTCGCCCGCGATGCACGGCCCGGCGACGCCGACTGGCGAAACCCTCGCGGCTGCTTCAGCCGGCAAGCTTGCCTGAAACACGTCCGGCAACACGTCGAGTCGCTCGTTTTGCCAAACCAGGCCTTTCGACACCATCAAGACCGGCCTCGGAGCGCGCGACAGCTCCGGCCCCAGTGCTTCGGCCGCCCAACGCACGCCCGCCGAGCTTACTCCGAGCGCGATCGCGTCCGCACCGAGCAGCGCTGTCGCCAACTCTTCGACGAAGTACGGCGTCACGCGCGGCACTGGCGCGCGCAGCTTGGGATGCGGTTCGTCGGCTTTGAGGGCCGCAACTATGTCGTGGTCGAGCGGGGTGCCGACCAGTCGCACTTCATGACCGTTGGCGACGAACGGCACCGAAAGCGCGCTGCCCATCATGCCGGCTCCGACGATCGCGATAACGGCCATCAGTGCTGTTTAGCCAGACGGCGCGGGAGCCGCCAGGTCCTTCTGCTTCTTGGGCGTGCTCGGCTTCGGTTGCGGATCCGGCAGCGAAAACGTGGGCAGCGGCGGCAGCGCCAAACCGCTCGGAACCGGCGGCAGCCCCAGATCTTTGCCGATGGCTTCGAGCTTTTTGCCGACCTCGCCGCCAATCGCTTGCAGATCTTTGGCGTTCGGGGTCAATGCGAAAAGCTCGGCGAGCGACAGCGGACGCAGGCCGCAGCCCATGCCGATCTTCTGCGTCAGCTTGGCGTTCAGCAAATCTTTCGTGCTGGCTTTGATGCCGACCTCGACCGAGACCTCGCCGCGCACCAGCGCCAGCGCCGTGCGCTTGCCCTGCTTGCCGGAGACGCGCCCGAGCAGCTGTCCGAGCCGCGATTCGGCAGCCGCGCCGGCCAACGCATCGCACGGCAGCGCGCCTTTCAAGTCGAGCTCGACGCTGGCGTCGAGCCCTTGGCGCAGCACGCTGCCGCCGCCGGTCAGCTCGAATTTCGCGGCCTTTACTTTTGTGTTCGTCAACGTCACGCGGTTGCGCAAGGCATCGACGCGCAACTCGGTGTCGAACGTCGTGAGGTCGCCGAACACGAAGCCGTCGAGCTCGGGCGGATGCGGCGGCACGAAGCCCTTGAGGCTCGAGCTCAGCTTACCCGTCACCTCGCCGCCGTTGATCGCGCCTGCCGGCAAGTTGAGCTCGACGTCTCCTGAGGCGATCACGTCGGGCAAGGGCAAAGCAATGCCCAGTCCTTTACCGAGCAAGCCGAGCTTGGTCGGCGTCAGCACGATGTGCAGCTTCCCGGCGCCCTTCGGATCCACACTGGCGTCGAGCCGCAGCGGCGCGGCTTGCGCATGCTGATCACCGAAGCCGATGCTCACGTCGCCGCCAGTCGCGGTGAAGCCCGCGCCGACTTTGCCCAGCTCGAATCCCGAAAGCTTGCAGCTTTGCGCCGAGAACGCCGCGCCGGCGACGGTGCGGGTCAAAAAGCCGCCGGACAGCTCGAGCCACGGTGCCGTAGCGGGCGCTTCGGCCACGCGCACGCTGACGCGGCTGGCGATCAGCGGCGCCGTAAATGCATCCGGGTGATTCTTGGTCCACTCGCCGAGCTCGAGCAACACCCGCGGCAAGCTGCCGCTCACTCCCACCTGCACGTCCGAAACCTGCACCTGCGTCGGCTCGAAGTCTTTGAGCTGCACGTCGACCAACCCGAGCTTGGCCTCGAACGACGGCGCGCCGGCCAGCTTGGCCGTCGCGCCGGTCAGCTGGACCCACCCGAAGCCAAATCCGATCTCGCCCGGCGTAAGCGCGATGCCACGAGCCGCGGCTTCTGCTACGACCCGCTTCTCGATGTACCGCGGCAGGTACACTCGAATGCCGAAAAGTATGGCCCCAACACCGACCCCGATGATGCCGAGCGCGACGAGCAAGCCGTGGCTGCGTTTCACGCCCCGAGCCTAACATGCCTAACTACCTCACCCCCGAAGGCGCCAAGAAGCTTCAGGCTGAGCTCAATCAGCTGCTCAACACCGATCGCGCCAAGGTCGTGCACGAAGTGGCAGAAGCCGCCGCGCAGGGCGACCGCTCGGAGAACGCCGAGTACATCTACGGCAAGAAGAAGCTGCGCGAGATCGATCGGCGGATTCGCTTCTTGACCAAGCGGCTCGATTCAGCCGAAGTCGTCAAGCAAGAGGGCTCGCACGCCGAGGTGCGCTTTGGCGCCACCGTCGACGTCGAGGACGAAAACGGCAAGAAAAGCAGCTATCTGATCCTGGGCCCCGACGAAGCCTCACCATCGACCGGCAGCATCAGCTTCCAATCCCCGCTTGGTCGCGCCCTCATGAAGCGCAAAGTCGGCGACGTGGTCAGCGTCACCCGTCCCGCCGGCGAGCTCGAAATCGAAATCAAAGCAATCCGTTACGAGTAACGCTGCCTTCCTTCGCCGGAACGGCTCGAGATTTTTTCACAGGGAGATCGGGAGATCGGGAGATCTTATTGTTCGAGACTGCCGGCGCCATGCGGCGACTGCGCAGTCGCCGCACGCTTCGCACGGCTCGAACCCCAAATGTCTCGCCTCCCGATCTCCCGATCTCCCTGTGAAAAAATCTGGGACCTTACGCGTGCTGCTACGTCGTCGCGCAACGACTTGCTGGGTAGGCCGTGTTTCTGGTTGGCTTGGCCAGCTGGCCAAGCAGAGACAGGGCCTACCTTGATTGAATTTATTTAGCGCACGACGGGCCAACGCACGCGGTAGCCGCGACCGCGCAGGTACTGGATGGCGTCGGGCGCGCCAGCTGCACCGAGGCGTTGCCGCAGCTCGTAGACTTGGTTGCGCGCGGCGTTGCCACCGACCGAGCCGTTGAGCACGACGCGGTTCAGCTCCTTCGAGGGGACGAAGCGCTCGGAGTGATCGAGCAAGAACTCGAGCACCGCGCACTCTGCACGTCGCAGCGACACGTCTTGCTCATTGACGGTGAGCGTTCGCGCCAAGCGATCGAGACACAAGGGACCCGCGCGCAATACACTTCGGAAAACTTCCGACGTGCGTCGCGTGCGCGCCACCAGCGCCAAGATGCGCAATCGAAGCTCGAGCCCATCGACGGGCGAGCGCAGGAAGTCAGTCGGCGATTCCCGCTCGAACAGGCTGGGTGAGGGTTGTCCCGTTCCGGGGACAATCCACAGCACCGCTTGATTGGCGGGTACCTCGCTCGGCACCGTCACGTCTGCTTTCGCAACGCACACAGTGGCCAACGAGGTGTCGTCGCTGACGGAGATTTCACCGTCAGCGAGGGAAGTGCCGAGCTCGGCGAGCTCGGTCGAATCGAAACCGCGAAGGCACACTAGCTGCGCTTCGCCTGCTGATTGCGTCGCTTGCCCCATCATGTAGGTGATGCTGCGACTGCCGGTTTCTGGGGTCAACCACCTCAGGTGCAGGAGCCCCAGCTTTCATCACTTTTGACCACCCCAGCTACCGTAGATGACGCAGCGCTGGCGGAATACTGTACTGTGGGCCGAACCAAAATCCCCAGAGGTTTTGAGTACATGGCCCGCTTTGGAGCGACCTCGAAAAACTCCGATTAGCTAAACGGCACTCGAGGTGGCGAGCACTCATCTTGAAGTGAATCGGGTGCGCGCCTCACTCGCCTTTGCAGCGCTCTCCTTCCTTACGGGCTGCACTGGGCAACTCAAAGGCGGCGGTGGCGGTGCTGACGGAACGCCGGGCACCGGTCTGACGCCGGGCGGCGGAGGCGCCACCACAAACCCTCCGGGTGAGAAGGCGCTCGACTGCTCGAAAACCCAAGTCGCCGCCGCGCCGCTGCGCCGGCTGACGCGCGAGCAATACGATAACTCGATTCGCGATCTGCTCGGCATCGAGGGCCATCCGTCGCTCGGCTTGTCCGCGGACGAGAAGCTGGCGGCGTTCTACAGTAACTCGATTTCACCGGTGTCGCGCTTGTCGGTCGAACAGTATCGTGACACCGCTGAAGCCTTGGCGGCGACGGCCGTCAAGCAGGTGGATACGCTGGCGGGATGCACCGGCGCCGACCGGAACGCGGCCTGCGCCGACAAATTCATTCAAAGCTTTGGGCGCCGCGTTTTCCGGCGCCCGCTCAGCGCCGAAGAAGCCGCTCGCTACCGCGGTCTGTTCGACGCGAACGTGGCGCGCGGCTTCGATGAAGGCATTCGCGTGGTGTTGCAGACGCTGCTGCAGTCGCCCAATTTCGTCTACAACTTGGAGCTCGCACCCGCTCCCGCCGGTGTCGCCGTTACCCCGCTGATCGGCTATGAAGTGGCCTCGCGGCTGGCGTTTGCGTTGTGGGACAGCTCGCCCGACGTGCAGCTGCTTGACGCCGCCGGTGCCGGCAAGCTCGACACCAAAGACGGCCTACGCGCGGAAGCCGAACGGCTGCTGCAGAGTGATCGCGCCAAGGACGCGCTGTCCAGCTTTCACCTGCAGTGGCTCGGCCTCGACAGCTTGCTCGACACCGAGAAAGACCCGCAGCTGTTCCCGCAGTTCAGCGACGCGCTGAAAGGCGCGATGCGCGACGAAGCGACCGGCTTTGCAGATTTCGTGATTCGGCGCGGCGACGGTCGGCTGGAGACGCTGCTGAGCGCGCCGTTCACGGTCGCCAGCCCGGACCTGCTGAGTCTATATGGCAAAAGCGCAGCGCCCGCCGCCGACGGCACCGTGCAGCTCGACCCCATGCAACGCGCAGGTTTGCTCACCCAGGCCGGCTACCTCGCCGCGCATGCGCACGCCAATCAGACGTCGCCGGTGCATCGCGGGCTCTCGGTGCGCAAGAACCTGCTGTGTACGGATCTGCCGGATCCGCCGGCAAACGTGAACAACAACCCGCCCGAGCCGAATCCGAACGCGACCACGCGGCAGCGCTTCGAGCAGCATCGGACCGACCCGACCTGTGCCGGTTGCCATGAGCTCTTGGATCCGATCGGCGTGGGCTTCGAGAATTACGACGCGATTGGGCGCTACCGCACGACCGAAAATGGCTTACCGATCGACGCCGCGGGCGAGCTTACCAGCGCCGGCACGTCGAGCGGTACCTTCACCGGCGCGGTCGAGCTGGCCAAGAAGCTCGCGACCAGCCCCGACGTGCGGGCTTGCGTTCAGAAGCAGTGGTTCCGCTTTTCGCTCGGGCGCTTCGAAGGGCCGGAGGATGCGTGCACGCTCAAGAGCTTGAGTCACGACTTTGCAGCCTCCGATTTCGACGTGAAGAAGCTGCTGTTGTCGTTGGTGACGTCGGACGCGTTCCGCTACCGGAAGGTGGAGCCTTGAAAGTCTTGCAAAGCTCGGTGCGCAGCCCGCGCGTCAGCCGGCGCGCGCTCCTGAGCGGGCTCGGTGTCTCGGCGGCGCTCTCGCCGTTCCTACCGCTGCTCAACGCGCACGGCCAGGAAGCCCAGCCGCTGCGGATGATTCTGTGGTTCACGCCGCACGGCACCGTTTACGACAACTGGAAGCCGAGCGGTGGGCAGACGGACTTTACGCTGAGCCCAATCCTCAAGCCGCTCGAGTCACACCGGGCCAAGCTCAACATTCTGGACGGCCTGCGCATTCAGGCCGACGGCGTGGGCGCGCCGCACACCAAGGGTCCGCCGTTGTTGTGGACGGCGTCGCCGCTCAACAATGACATGACCTTCACCCGCTCCGACGGCTCGGGCGGCATGTACTACGGCTGGAACAGCGCGCCCAGCCTCGATCAAGTCCTGATCGGCAAACTCAAGCCTACGACGCCGTACAAGTCGCTCGAATTCGGTGTGCGATCCGGCGGCAGCCACCCCGGCTCACGCATGATTTACACCGGCTCGCAGACGCCGCTGGCGCCCGAGACGAACCCGTGGGCCGCCTTCAAGCGACTGATCGGTGACATCGGCAAAACCACGAGCGAGCTAGAGCGGATCCGTACCGAGCGTCGTTCGGTGCTCGACGTACTGGGCGGCGAGCTGACGTCACTGCAGGGCAAAATCAGCAGCGCCGATAAGGGGAAAATCGACCAGCACTTGGCGGCCGTGCGCGAGATCGAGCTGCGGCTGCAAAACTCGAACGTCGCCTGTCAGGGCCCCGTACTCGGCACCGAAGTCGACTCCAACAAGTCGAGCAACACGCCAGTGGTTATGGACGCGATGGTGTCGTTGATGGCGGCGTCGCTGTCGTGCGGCCTGACGGATTTTGCCAGCATGCAGTACCGCGTCGGCGAAAACGACGGTGGCTATTTGTACGACTGGCTCGGCATCACCGACCTCGAGCATCATTTGATGACGCACGAAGTCGACACCAACCTGACCGCGAAGGGCGAACTGACAAAGATTCGCATCTGGTACGCGGAAATGTTCGGGAAATTCTTGGACAAGCTCGACGCCATTCCCGAGGGCAATGGCACGATGCTCGATAACTCGCTCGTGGTGTGGGGCAGCGAGCTCGGCAAGGGCAACACGCATTCTTTCGAGAAGATGCCGTTCGTGGTCGCGGGCGGCGCGGGCGGCAAGCTGAAGACGGGGCGCTACCTACAATTCAACGGTACCGAGCACAACCGCCTGCTCGTCAGCATGGCGCAGCTGATGGGCGTGCCGGAGATGGACAAGTTTGGCACGACCGACACCAAGACCGGCAATCTGACCGGCTTCATGTGAGCCGAGGCGGTGCTCGGCGGCGCGTGCTACACCTGTGACATGTGACTGGGTGGTTGAGAGTCGGCATTGGTTTGGCAGGGCTGACCGCGGGTTGCGCAGCGGCGCCGCCCGGGCCGCGCGGACCGTTGTCCGAGGTCGGCGCGCAATTTGCCATGGATTGGTCGGTAGCGGCCGGCAACGCCAAGTACCGAGAACCGGGCAGAGCGCCGGCGGACGGCAGCGGCGATTACTACGGGCTCAACTTTCCGATCGCGCCGCGACGGCTCGAAGCGCGTCTGGCGCCGGTACGCTGGGCCGACATCGGCGGCGACATCGGTTGGATCGACGGCGGTGTCGACGTTCGGTTCGGCCTGCCGTCGACGCCTGGGCGCTTCTGGGCTGCCAACCTCGCTGTCGGCATGCGCTCGGGCACGCCGGGACCGATTCACGCGACGAAGCGCACGTATAGCTATTGGGGACGGCTGGAGGTGTATCCGCTATTGCACGAGTCGCGTGACGCGCGGGGCCTGCTCGAGACGCGTCGCGGTGTGATCGCGCTGGGGCTCGACGGCGGCGTGTTCTTTCATCAGCTCGCGCTCGAGCGAGCGGGGGGACACGATCCGGGCGACGGGTTCAACTTCGACTCGCTGCCGATTTTGCGGCATGAGCTGCGGCTCGAAACCGCGATTGGGTTTTGGATGAGGCCGCGTACCGGCATGGCGGCGTTGGTCGGGCTCGAGCCGTATTGGGTGCTGCGTGGCGATGACGGCAGCGGCGGGCCCGCCGGTTCGACCTACCGTCAGTCTTGGGGCTTCGTGGTCGTGCTGAGCGGCAGCTTCTTCCTGCGCGCCTACCAACCGTCGGCGCCCGCCAACACGACACCGTGATAGTTTCGGCGGCGCAAGTACCGATGACGACGCCGACCAGCAATCCGGACGAGCGCGATTCGCGCCAGCCCGAGCCCGAGCCAGCTGAGCACGAGACCGAGCGCGAGCGGGAGCACGAGACCGAGCGCGAGCGGGAGCACGAGACCGAGCGCGACGAGCGAGCATCGCTCGTCGTTCGTCCCGGCGTGTTCTTGACGTTGCTGATTGCTAGCGCATTGGCGGCGGGCGCCGTGATTTACTGGTGGCTTCGCTCGATGCGCATTTGATGTAATCTGGCGGGTGGCATGCTGCGCCTGTGCTTCGTGTGCTTGGGTAATATCTGTCGTTCGCCGATTGGCGAAGGTGTGATGCGTCATTTGCTGGAGGGCGCGGGCTTCGCCGACGCAGTCGAGGTCGATAGCGCCGGCACCGCCGGCTACCACGCGGGCGATCCTCCCGACGCCCGTGCGCGGGCTGCTGGGCGGCGCGTCGGCATCGAGGTGAGCGGTCGCGCGCGGCAGTTCAAGCGCGGCGATTTCGAGCGCTTCGACTACGTGCTGGCGATGGATCGCGCGAATTTCGACGACTTGGCGGAGCTGGCGCCGAGCGCGGAAGCGCGCCAGAAGCTGCACCTGCTACGCAGCTTCGACCCGAGTGCGCTGCGAGGCGCGTCGGTCCCCGACCCTTACTACGGCGGTGACGAAGACTTCGACGACGTGGTGCAGATTTGCTTGGCGGCTTGCAAGCCGCTGCTCGAAAAGCTGCGCCGCGAGCACCAGTTTCAAGGCGCATGATTGACTCCGCGCTGGCAGAGGCTTTGCGTTACGCGCTCGGTGCAGCGCTGAAGACGACGCGGCGGCTGTCGGGCGGCGACATCAACGAAGCGTTCGAACTCGAGCTGATGAGCGGCATCCGGGTTTTCCTCAAGACCAACCCGAGCGCGCCGGCCAGCATGTTTCCGGCCGAAGCGCACGGGCTCGATTGGTTGCGCAGCGCGCGGGCCCTGCGCATCCCGGAGGTGCTGGCGGTTTCGAACGGGCGTGACGACGAGCCATGCTTCTTGGTACTGGAGCTGCTCAGCCCGGGGCGGCCGGGGCATGACTTCGACGCGCGACTCGGGCGGGGCCTGGCAGAATTGCACCGCTTTGGCGCGC
Source organism: Polyangiales bacterium (assembly GCA_038230915.1). Classification (GTDB taxonomy): domain Bacteria; phylum Myxococcota_A; class Polyangia; order Polyangiales; family Polyangiaceae; genus PMG-095. The sequence continues at coordinate 30,825 of JBBRMI010000059.1, forward strand.
CGCGCTTCGGTCTCGAGTGCGACAACTTCGTCGGCTCGCTGGCGCAGCGCAACCAGGCGCACGACAGCTGGGCGGAGTTCTTTTGGTCCGAGCGGCTCGAACCGCAGCTGGCGCGCGCTGTAGCGGCCGGCCAGGCCACGTCCCAGATGCGCGCGGGCTTCGAACGCCTGGCGTCCCGGCTCAAACAGCTGGTCGGCCCCGCCGAGCCGATCGCACGTCTGCACGGCGATCTGTGGGGCGGCAACCTGCATGTCGACGACAGCGGCGCGCCGTGCTTGATCGACCCTGCGGCCTACGGCGGGCACCGCGAGGTCGATCTGGCGATGATGCGACTGTTCGGTGGCTTCAACGAGAGCGTGTTTCGCGCCTACTCGGAAGCGTGGCCGCTTTCGCCCGGCTCGGCCGAGCGGATTGCGCTTTACCAGCTCTATCCGTTGATGGTTCACGTCAACCTGTTCGGCGGCGGCTACGTCGAATCGGTCGAGCAGAACCTTGCGCGCTACGTCTGAGTTGGCTACGGCTCTGCCATGGCTTCCGCCGCGCCGCGCCTCGTCACCATCGCCGATGGCGAAAACCTGCTCGATGCTTTGGCCGAAGCGTGCGGCCCCGGTGACGGGTGGGTAGCCGCCGTCGGCCACGTCGATTCCGTGGAGATCCGCGTGGCCGGCGAAGGCGCGGACGTGCGCAAGCAGCTGCGCGGGCGGCTCACGTTGGCTCAGCTTTCGGGGCCGTACGGCGGGCCCTATTTCGCGACGTTGGCGCGGCATTCGAGCATCGGCTCAGAGCTGGTCGCCGGACAGTTGCTGGGCGCACGCTCGGCAGCCGTGACGGCCACGCTGTGGACCGCGCAAGGTAGCGTGCGGGAGCTGGTCGATGCTGCGCCCGCGCGCCAGGAGCCGGCGCCGGTCGCCGAAAAGGCTGCCGTGGCGGCGCCCGCCGCGTCAGGCTGGGCAGCAGCTGCGCACGCCGCTGCCGCCGACTTGAAGGAAGAAGAGATCGAGCCGGCGCGCCCCGAACGTGGCGACTTGGTGCGTCATTTCGCGTTCGGCCTGTGTGAAGTGCTGCAAGACACTGGTGATCGGCTGAAGCTGCGCGACCTACACGGCCCCGGCCGCATCCGCGAGATCGCGCTCGACATGCTCGACATCTCCCCACCTACCGAGGCCAACGGCAAGCGCACCTTCAAGCTCAGCCGCAAAACGTAGCTGAGCCGCCAGATCTCTTGGCTGCCACGCCGCAGCCTTCTCGCAGAAACTGCCGTAGCGTCGCGGGGCCAGGTTGTGCGACCGCCTCGGGCTGCTGTTGTGCTGATCGCCCGCGCCGAAAGCCTACGAGATTCACACGCAGCACGGGAGACCATTCATCACATTTCGTGGCTCGAGCAGCGAGCGAACAAGAAGGCGGGAAGGCGGGAAAATTCTGATTGTTCGAGCAGGCGCTTGAGGCCCCATCGCTGCCCCAAGGGGCGAGCTTGCACGTTACCACCAACCCCAAATCTGAGGTCTCGCCCTTCCCGTAGTCCCGCCTTCTTGTTCGCTCGCTGCTCGTTGCGGCAAAGATGTGGCTAAGGGTCAGGAATCATCCAGGCCTACCCCTGAGAGTTATTACAATTCCGGCGCGAGGTCGTCGTCTGCGCAGCCGAAGCGCGGGCGTGCCGGGAGGTCGTCGATGCTCGGCACCAGCATGAGCCCGAAATGGCCGGTCGTCGCTCCGGCGAACGGCGCGCTGACGGTGCCGGAAGTGGTGCCGCAGTAGAAATCGGAGACGCCGCAGATCGTGCCGTGCAGCGTGATTTGCGACGTGATGTCGATGCCGAGCGAGATCGCGTTGGCACGGCCGGGGAGCGTCGACTCGGCGGTCGGCGCGTCGAAGTGGCCGTCGTCGCCGATCGCGTACGGGCCGACGACCAGCGGTTCGCCGACTTCGGTGTGGCGGTCGGTGGCGTCGAGGGCTTTGTAGCTGTATTTTACGGCTGTCGCTCCGTCGAGCTCGGGCGTTTCGACTTGGCCGAAAAATAGGATCGCGGTGCCGGGCAACGTCGATGTTTCGAGCGCGAGCAGCGCCGGTCCGCGCACGACGCCCGGCGCCGGTGGTTGGCAGCCGTCCGCCGCGCCGCCAGTGCCGTCCGCCGCGCCGCCCGCGTTACCCGCGAGCGTGGTGCGGCGATCTTCGAACTCTTGAAAGCGGCCGCTCGCGTCGGCGCAACCCATCGAGGCTAGCGCCACCGTTGGCGCGAGGAGCCGTGCGAGAGCCGAGCCTTTGCGCATCGGTCGACGATAGCGTTCCGGAAACGGGGAGGGTAAAGGTTTTGGCTTGCTCCGCATGCGTAGGTGGTTTCTCTGTCGCGCCCCCCGGCTCGCCCCCCGGCGCGTCCTCCGGCTTGCCCCCCGGCGCGCCCTCCGGCTCGTCCCCCCGTTCGTGCTCACGTGCCTTGCGGCCGGTCCCGCAGCGGCGAGCGGTTTCTCGGTCGCGCGCTTTTCAGGCGAGCACGGGCACCCGACGACTGACAACCCGACCGCGCTCTACTTCAACCCTGCGGCCGTGCGCTCGCGGCGCTTCGAGCTGTTTGCCGATGGTTTGTTCGGCGTGCGCCGCGTGACCTATGCGCGAGCAGCGCGGCCCACAGACGCCACGGATCCGCCCGGTGCCGAGGGCGCCAACGTCGGTCGCGCGACCCTGACCAACGTGCTCGCCAGCCCCTCGTTGTGGCTCGCCGTACCGCTGTCTTCGCGGCTGTCGCTGGCGGCTGGCGTCTTTACGCCGTTTGGCGGGCCGATCAGCTGGGACAAGCGCTCGGCCTTCGAGGGCTCCGGTTACGCGGGGCCGCTCGATGGCGTGACGCGGTTTCATGCCATCGAGGGCCTTTCGATCACGACTTACGGCTCGCTGGGTGCATCTTACGGGCTGGGTGACAGCGGGCTGCGCTTGGGGCTCGCGCTCAGTGGCGTCTACACGCGCATCGACGACGTGCGCGCTTGGAGCGGCGGCGGCAACGGCGTTGCTGGCGAGGGCCGCTCGTTGTTGAAGGTCGACGGCCTGGCGTGGGGCTTCGGCCTCGGCGCGTTCTATGAAGACCAAGCCAAGCGCTGGCGGCTCGGCCTTTCGTACCAATCGCGTCCGAATGTCGCCGGTGGCATCAAGCTGAGCGGTCAGCTTTCCAACGATATTGGCGGACCGAGCAGCGCGCACGTGCAGTTGCGCGAAGACTTGCCCGACGTCGTTCGACTCGGCGTGGCGTATCAGCCACGGCCGAACCTCGAGCTGCGCGTGTTCGGAGCGTGGGAGCGCTGGAGCGCCTTTCAGCACCAGTGCGTCACCAACGTTGGCGCCGCATGTGAGATTTTGCCGAACGGCGGGCAACCGAACGGCGGCAAAGTGCTGCAAAACGTGGTGCGCGACTTCCGCGACGGCTTCGAAGCGCGCGTCGGGGTCAGTGTCTGGACGTCGCCTGGTTTGGAGCTGTTTTCCGGTATGGGCGTGATGAGCAAGGCTGTGCCGCCAGAGACGCTCGAGGCGAGCTTGCCCGATTTTCTGGGCGTGACGTTCTCGCTCGGCGCGCGCGGCCGGGTGTCGGATGCGCTCAGTGTCGGTGGCTCTTTGTCTCACATCGTATCTCCCGCGCGTGATGGGAAAAGCCGATTCCAAAACTACCAATTGCCGAGCCAACTGCCCGATGCGAGCGGTCACTACACACAAAGCATCAGTTGGACGAAGCCGCTGCGCGGCAGCTTGCGCGCTGACAGGGCGTGGCGAGGCTTTGGGAGGCGTCGCCGCGGGGTGACGGAGTGGCGAATGAGCGCAGGCACCTCGCCTGGGTAAGCCGTTTTCTCGCGGCAGATTGCGCTCGATCCGAGCTCCGTTTTTCCCGTTGGGGACCCGGCCGCTACCCGTGATGTGTGCGCCCCGATTGTGGGGCGCCCATCACGGGAGCAAGCGATGAAAGACACGACAGATCCTCGATTGGCGAAGTTGGCCGAAGCCTTGGAGATGCGGAGCGCCAGGCCCAATACGCGAGCGACCTATCTGCGCTGTGCGGCGAAGTTCTTGGACGCAGTCGGCAAGCCCATCAAGCAGGTAACACGTCACGATGTTGAGCAATTCCTGCTCGCGCAAACGCGAGACGGGCGTGCGCCACGCACGCGCAACATCTACCTGGCTTCGATTCGATGGTTGCTGCGCGCTGCGGGGCGACGTGACGTGACCGCGCTCTTGCGCCAAGCCAGAGTCTCGAAAGCGCTCGGCACGGTGCTCAGCGGCAGCGATGTCGAGAAGTTGCTCGCGGCCACCACGTCACTCAAGCACCGAGCCATCCTCATGACGGCGTACGGTGCCGGGCTACGCATCGGCGAAGTGCTGGCACTTGAGGTCGGCGACATCGACAGCAAGCGCATGCTGATTCGCGTCAAGGACGGCAAAACCGGAGGGCGTTTCTCGGTCATGGGCGGACGCCTGCTCGCGCTGCTGCGTGAGTACTGGAAGCAATACCGCCCGCCGGGTCCGCTGCTGTTTCCAGGTCGCGACGGCCAGTCGACGCTTTCGCGTGCCGCCGTCTCCAAGGTGTTCAAGAAAGTGGTCGCACAAGTGCTGCCCGGTCAGCGCGTGACACCGCACACGCTGAGGCACGCGTTTGCGACTCACTTGCTCGACGTCGGCACCGATCTGCGCACCGTCCAGGTGCTGCTCGGACACGCGCATCTCGAAACCACGACGCACTACCTGCAACTGAGCCCGCGCAGGCTCGCCCGGATCGAAAGTCCCAGCGAGCTACTCGGGACAGCGCGCGGGCGACGGCTGGGCTGACGACTCACCGTCATGCCTGCGCCTGTCTGCTCGGCGGGCGGGGCGCGCGATAAGCCGGCGCTGGAGGTCGCGGAGTTACTCCGCGATCATCTCGATGCCGTCCTGCGCGAGCCCTTGAGTAGCGCGCAGCACGCGGCCGTCCGCGCGCTGCTGCGCTGCCGCACCGCCCAACTTGGTGGCCACCTCGACACGTGTGCCGCTTGTGGCTTCGCTCGCCCTTCGTACAACTCGTGCCGTGACCGGCACTGCCCCAAATGTCAGGGGCTGGCACAAGCCCGGTGGGTCCAGGCACGCATGCAGCGCGTGCTCGGGACCCACCACTTTCATGTCGTCTTCACCTTGCCGGCTGAGCTGCGCTCACTGGCCTTCCGCAATCGGAGCCTCGTTTTCGAGCTGCTCATGAAGGCCGCCGCCGACGCGCTGCTCGAGCTGGGCCGCGATCCGAAGTGGCTCGGCGCTCCCGCTCAACTTGGCATCACGGCGGTGCTGCACACCTGGACTCGCGAGCTCGCCTTCCATCCGCACGTGCACTGCATCGTCACCGGAGGCGGCCTTGCGCTTGACGGCAGCCGCTGGGTTGCCGCATCCGGCGAATTCTTGTTCCCCGTCCGCGTCCTCGCCGCCCTCTTTCGCGGCAAGGTGCTCGACGGACTCGCGCGTGCTCGGCGCGACGAAAAGCTCCAACTCGCTCCCGAGGACGAAGGTCGCGCCGCAGCTCGCCGCATCGATGCCCTCCGCCGCGCCTCCTGGATCGTCTATGCCAAGCGACCCTTCGGCGGACCCGAGCAGGTCTATCGCTACCTCGGTCGCTACACGCACCGAGTTGCCATTAGCAACTCGCGGCTCGTCAGCGCCACCAATGAAACCGTCACGTTTCGGACCCGCGGCGACCACACCGCAGCACTACCGCCGCTCGTCTTCCTGAGACGATTTCTGCAGCACGTGCTGCCTCACGGTTTCGTCAAGATTAGGCACTACGGACTGCTTGCCTCCGGCAACGTGACCACCCGCCTCGAGCGCGCTCGAGCCTTGCTTGGTGGTGGCGGTGCAGAGCGCGATGACCCGCCCGCCGACCAAGCAAGCGACTCTGTCGAGGCGTGGGCTGAGCCGCTCGCGGACGGCGCTGAAATCGACCTTTCCCTCTGCCCCAGCTGCGGCGCCCACGCTGTGCAGCGTGGGCCACTTCCGTCGCATCATCCGACCACCGCACGCGCGCCGCCGGAGATCGCTGCATGACCAACGCGCAGACTCCCAACGCCGCTCTCGCGATCGTAGCGCTGGCGTGTACCCGCACCCTGGCGCTTCGTGCCTGGTGGACCGTGAAGACTGCATTCTCTGCTCGCCCACGGCCGGCGGACTGCCAAGTCTCGCTGCCTGTGCCGCCCGCTCGCGTCCGAATACGCCGCAAGGCGTCCGGCTCCGCCCCAGCGGCACGGCCAAGATCCCCATAGCCAGGCGACCTGCGCTGCCGCGCAACGGCTCCGTCCAACAAACCTCAGCGCGAATGCGAGCTCGGTCGGCCACGGCCTTCCTCACTCGACTCGCGCCGGACGCTTCTCATTA
>JBBRMI010000060.1:0-36998 GCA_038230915.1 Polyangiales bacterium
GCCCTTAGTTGCCCGCGCCGCCCGCACCAACGTCGGTGCCACCGCAGTAGTCGGCGGCCGGTGCGTCCTTCACGAACTGAATCTTGTCGACGAAGAACTCGGTGATCACAGCGCCGGCCGCCGGCGGAACGATCTTCCAAACGAAGCCGGTCGGAACGCCGTTGGCGGCAGTGTTGTAAGTGACGCCGGTGAGCGGCACCGTGAACGTCTTCCAATCAGGCGTCAGCGTGATCTCCGACTCGGCCACGCCAGCGCCGCCGGTCTGGAGCTTCTCGCCGCCAGCTTTGCCGCGGGCGCAGAAAGCGATCGAGTTCGCGCCTTCGGGCAGGCAAACGTGGTTCAACGGCGCCGCCGCCGGCACCTCCCAGATCACCCAAACCGGCGTCGGTGTAGCAGCTGGTGTGTAGCGCCAACCCGTGCAGTTACCGACGGCGCCAGCAACGCGCGCCTTGCACGCGTCGGGGACGAGGTCTGTCGGCGCGCTGATCTGACCGTTGCCCTCGGACCAACCCGACGGGTAATAGTTCTTGTTCACCTGGTAGGGCAACGTCTCGACCGCGTGATTCATGCAGAACGGTGCCGGCGGGACGACGACGTCGGTGCCGCCAGTACCAGCCGTAGTTGCCGTGCCTGCAGTCGCGTCGGTGCCGCCGCCACCACCCGTTGCGGTGCCCGCGGTGCCGCCGGACTCGAAGCCGGTGCCTGCGCTGCCAAACGCGCCGCTCGCGCCGGCTGTCGTAGTGAACGTTCCGGATGCGCCAGGCGTCCCGGCTGTGCCAGGTGTTCCGGCTGTGGTCGGGAAATTCGGCGTACCGCTCTGCGTCGGTGCATCAGAGCACGCGACCTGAACGGCGAAAGCAAAACACCCGGCCACGGCAACTTTGGCCACGGGCCGGCGAAAGGGGTGACTGAACGAAGTGAGATTGAGCTTCACGGGGGACCTCTGCGCGCACCTTGTCGGCTGGCGGTCCCCGCGATCACTAGATCGTCGAGATTTTTGTGCCGCGCATGGAAATCGAGTCGTCGTCGCTAGTTGCGAGCTGCGGCCCGCCCACGATTCTTCCGACTTTCTCCCCGCTCGGCCGTGCCATGGACCAATGCGCTCGAAGCGATGGACGAGTTCTGACGCTCGCGAGCAGCCGAATTGCCAGGCGCGTAGTGCGTGCGGAGCGCTAGCCCTGAAAAGGCACTTCGGCGATGCCGCGTACGCCAGGTTTGAGCGCTAGCAGGCAGCCGGCCAGCGGCTCTTCGGCCAGCTGCGCGTCTTCCAGTGTCGTGCGCATGGTCGTGATGTACAGCGTGTCGAGGTTGGCGCCGCCGAACATCACGCTGGTGCCGCGTGAGACCGGCAGCTCGATGATGCGCTCCATCTTGCCTGCCGGATCGTAGCGCACGATGCGGCCGAACACTGGCTGCGCGCTCCACACGAAGCCTTCGGCGTCAACGGTCAGGCCATCCGGAAACGACTCGGTGTTCACGGTCGTGAACGGCCGGCGGTTGGCGATCTCGCCCGTTGCGGCGTCGAAGTCGTAGGCGTGAATGATGTGCGCGAAGCTCTCGCAGAAGTACATCGTCTTGTTGTCAGGCGACCAACCGATGCCATTGCTGCAGCAGATTTTCTGCTCCATCCGCACCGGTTTGCGATCCGCGCCGATGCGGTAGAGGCTGCCGATCGGGTGGTTCCAATCGACGTCGCCCATCGTGCCCGCCCAGTGGCGCCCCTGGCGGTCGGTCTTGCCATCGTTGAAGCGATTGCCGGGCATGTCGGCCTCGACCTCGGCGATGATTTCGAGCTTTTCAGTCGCAGGATCGAACAGCGCGATGCTGCGGCGCAAGGTGAGCAGCACGCCGCCGGCTGCGCGCGGCGTGGCCGACGTGACGATGTCGGGGAACTTGTAAGTCTTGTTGCTGCCGTCGGCCGGGTTGAAGACGTTCAGCTCCTGGCCCACGATGTCGACCCAGAGCAGGCGCTGGTTCTTCACGTCCCAGACCGGCCCTTCGCCGATTTGCATCTTGGCGGTCAGGACTCTCGTGACCTCGATCGGCGTCGGCTCGATTTCAGGCTGAACGCGGGTGCGATTCATCGTTGCGCGGTTTCGGTTACCAGGCGCGGTTTCGGTTACCAGGTGAAGTTGGCGCCGAGGCCGGTGTAAGTCTGATCCTGCTTTTCGCCGTAGTGCCACTTGTTCTGCCAGTGCATGAACTCGGCGGTTAGGACGACGGCGTCGATCTGCTTGGTGAACGTGGCGTGGTACTCGGTTGAAGAGTTGAGGATCGACAGCGACGTGGTTTGCGGGCCGGGCGGGTTGGCAAGCTCGGGCGCGTCGACCGTGGTCGGTTTGACGAACGCCGCGCCGGCGCCAGCCGCCAATGTGTAACCCAAGAACGTGTAACCCGCGTTGCCGAAGAAGCCGCGCGCGGTGCGCAGCGTGAACTTCGAGTCGTGAGCCAGCGGGTTCGCCGAATCACCGATTTCCATCACGGTGCGGGTGCCGCAACCGGTGCACTGCCAGCCGCCACCGCCCACGGCTAGGCCGTACGCGTTGATGACCGCGGTGCCCATGCCACCGAGGACGGTCTGCTTCACGAGCGGGTTGCCGGGCGTTGCTTGGTCGCGTCGTTCGAGCTCTTGCCACACGCCTTCGCCGAACACGCGCAGCCGCACGTCGGGGGTAAACTTCTGGTCGAAGTTGATTTCGCCGTCGACGCGCGGCAACGGCGTGATCTGCATGCTCGGCGCGACCCACGGATCCGAGGCGGCGATTTGCAACTGCAGCCCGGCGAGACGCGGCGTCTCGTAGCGCAACTGCGAGTCGAAGCCGGCGTACAGCGGACCTGCGCCGACGGACGCGCAGGCGATCGTCGGCGCGTTCACGAAGCACGGATTGCCGACCGCGTACTTGTGCGAGATCAGCACGACCGGAGCCGAACCGGAGCCGAAGATCATGAACATGCGGCCCATCTTGAACGTGCCGTAAGGCGTGTTCACCGCAGCCCATGCTTCGCGGACGTCGACGCTCTTGTTGGCCTCTTGGCCACGGTTGCTGCTGACGTCTGCCAGGTTCATCGCGATCAACGAGTCGACATTGACTTGATCGTTGATTTTGCGACGCACGCCCACGCCCAACTGAGTGCCGATGAAGCCGCTGCGCACGCGCGACAGCTTGAGAGTTGGCTTACAGGTTTCGACGCCGGCAGTCGTGGTGCACGACCCGCGCGGGTCTTCAGCTCCGCCAGGGAGGATTTTTCCACCCACGACCACGCCGTGAGTCGTCGTTGGGTCGCCGTCGCCGAAAGCGTACTGATAATGCGAGGCAATAAGCCCGCGGGTATAAACGGCCCACCCGTCTTTATCGTAGAAGGTCACGTCCGCGCGGGCTTTGGAGGCGGAAAACATCAGGCTTGCTGCGCAAGCGACACTCACCGCGGCCGGCTGCAAGCTCGCTACGCCAAATCGTTTCATGTCTGGTCCGGACCCTTTCTCATGCGCTCCGTGTCGCGTCGAAGGCGTTTTGATCCCATCCGCGCAAAACGCGACCGAGGCCAAGTGCGGGCGCCCGGCGCGCGCTCCTATAGCATCGGCGTTAAATGGCTGTCTCTAGCTAAATCCGTTTGCCCGCGACGCCGACACGGCGACTTTGCCGCGCAACGCAAAGCAGCGAGCAGGCTGGAAAAATGCGATTTCGAGCTGGCAGGTGGCTGGCTCCAGCATTTTCACAAACATTTTCGGATCGCGAGGGACACACACCTCTTGATGGATGCTCCCGACCGTCAGCTTCGCGCGCCAGCAGCAATGCCAGGCGCGGGCATGCCGGCGTTGACGTCCCTGGTGAAGAGGTGTGCCGCCAAGGCCGCTCGCCGCTCGCCCCATTACGATCGAGGCGCTCACGTCGGGAAGGACGTTTTGTGACTATGCACAATCAAGAATCGCGTTGGTCTAGGTGGGTGCTGCTCGCTTTGTCGAGCGGATCGGGCCTATTGGCCCTGCACTGCGGGTTTAGCGGTACCACCGACGGCGGGGGCGGAGCGGCAGCTACCGGTACGGCCGGAGCGGGCATGACAACTGGCGGCAACGCGCCCGGCAGCGTCGCGACTCCGGCTGCCGGCAACAGCACGGTCGGCGGCGCGGGCACGGTTGGCGGCGCGGGCACGGTCGGCGGCAACGCCACCACGGCTGGCGGTGGCGCGGGTGGCGGAGCTCCCGCGGTCGGCACCTTCAAGAACTACGAGTACACCGGCACCTGGCCGACCGCGCCGATGGCGGTCCAAACCAAGCCCGGCGGCACGCTCAAGTACACCAAGATCGCGATCCACGATCGCTTCCTGGCCGAGAGCTGCGCGATCGCCGACTACAACAACGACGGCCTGCCGGACGTCTCTTCCGGTCGTCGTTGGTACGAGCAGAAGGCTGGCAACCCGCCGACGTTCGTCGAGCACATCTACCGCGGCGGCCACGACGACCTGCCGCGCGCTGGTGTCGGCACCGGCGCCGACAACGTGAACGAGATCAACGCTGGCGTCTCCGACGACTGGGCCGACGCGCCGTACGACATGGATGGCGACGGCTTGGCCGACATCATCAACATCGCCAACTGCGATGTGGCCGAGAACCTCAACCCGAGCCCCAAGCCCGCGCCGCAGCCGCATGCGACGGCATTCTGGTACAAGAACCCTGGTGCCGCGACAGCCGCCACCGCGATGTGGGCCGGGCATCAGTTGCACGCTGACGTGCGGCTCGAGCAGCACGGCTTGGTGGACGTCGATGGCGACGGCAACCCGGAGATTTACGGCGCGTGTAAGGGCTGTGCGCCCGCCGAAACCAAGGGCTACTACGCCGGCGATTGGAGCGCCGACCACAAGCTGAAAGACCCGGCCGCGGGTTGGACGTACCACGCTGTCACCCAGCACTATAACTTCCCGTTCGGCGGCACCGGCTGGATGCACGGCGAAGGCTTTGGTGACATCAACAAAGACGGCAAGAGCGATTTGCTCGAGCGCGGTGGAGCGTGGATCGCAGCCACTGGTGCGACGCCCAACGTCACGGTTTGCGCCGGGCCGACCGCCGGGTGCGGTTGGGTGAAGCAGAACTTCTACGACGGTGATCAAGGCGAGAACCGCGGTCCGTCGCACATGTACGCGGCCGACATGGACATGGACGGCGACAACGACATCATCGCCGCTGACTGGGCGCACGGCGAAGGCTTGGCCTGGTACGAGCAGACGACGCCGCTGGTCTTCGTGCGTCACCAGTTCATGGGTGGGCCCGCCGACATGGCGAAGTACGGCGTTTACTTCTCCGAGCCGCACGCGCTGCAGGTCATGGACATGGATGGCGACGGCCGTCCGGACATCGTCACCGGCAAGATGCGTTTCGCGCACCCAATCGGCTACGGCGATCCGGATCCGATGGGCACGCCTTACGTCTACGTGTTCAAGAACGTCGGTACGCCGGACAAGAACGGCAATCCGATCACGCTGCAGCCGATGCTCGTCGACAGCGTTGTTGGCGTGGGTCGCCAGCTCTCCGTCGGTCACATCAACACCGACGGCATCCCCGACATCTGTATCGCGTCGAAGTTGGGCCTGTACGTGTTCTTGGGCCAGTAGCTGACGCCCCCTATTGCTTGCATGAGACAACCAATGAACCGCCGCCTGCTGATCAATTCTGGCACCTTCTTGGCGGTGGCCGCCGCTTGTGGTTTTGCGGCTTGCAGCAACTCCCCGACCACGTCGGGCACCACCGGTACGGCTGGCGCGACCAGCACGGCCGGCGCGGTCGCGACTAGTGGTGCGGGTGGCGCCAGCGCAACTGCCGGCAACTCGATGGGGGGCGCCGCGGCCGGCAGCGGCACCGGTGGTGGCGCGGCTGGCGTGGCCACGGGTGGCGGCGGTGGCGGCGTCGTTGGCACCGGCGGCGCTCCGCCCGCGTGCAAACCGGGCGCGGCGGTCAACGGTTCCGGTCTGACCGTGAGCGCCACCGACATCAGCGCGTTCAAGTACGCGGCTGCTTCGCCCGGCATCAAGATGGCCTACGACCCGGTCGGCAAGGTGATCGTCACCGTTGCGCAGAACGGCACTTTGACCAGCTTCGATGCGGGCGTGGCGATTCCGGCCACGGCTTCGACCGCGCCGCTCACGACCGGCAAGGCATATGACTCCGGTGGCTACGCAGCCGAGAACGGCTTCGGTGCTGATCACCGCGGCATCGCGTTCGGTCCGGACGGCACGCTGTACATTTTGGCGGTGCGCGGCGGTGACAACGTCGGGGTCAGCGTGAAGAAGGGGGTGTTGATGGGCGCCGGCCCGGCGCGCACGTGGTCGGTGCTGGTCAGCACCAGCCAGGGCTTTCCGAACGGCGGCACCAACTTCGATCACAGCTTCTCGGGTATCGCGCTCAGTCAAGACGGCATGAGCCTGTTCTTCAGCAGCGGCTCGCGCTCGGATCACGGCGAGCAGGAGAAGGGCCAGGGCGAGGTGCCGCTGAGCTCGGCCGTGTTCAAGGTGCCGACGGCGACGCCGAGCGACATGAAGAACGACATGGCGGCGCTGGCTCCGTTCCTCTTTGCGGACGGCACGCGCAACGCCTTCGACATGGCGTTCAACGCCAACGGTGACTTGATCGCCGTCGACAACGGCCCGGACATGGACCTGCCGGACGAGATCAACTGGCTGCAGCAGGGCAAGCATTACGGGTTTCCGTACCGCTTCAGCGCGATCAACAACCCGGTCGGCGAGGCCGGCTACTCTGCTGCTGGCGACAAGCGCTTGCACCCGGGTTACCAAGCCGTCGACGACAACAAGTACACGTCCGACGCCTCGCTCGCGCCGCCCGCTGGCGCTACGTTCGTCGATCCGATCATGAATATGGGCCCCGACGCGACGGTGGCGCGCGCGGACCGCAACGCTGCGCCGGCCCCGGCAGCGGGTGGTTTGGCTGGTCTCACCGGTCACCGCTCGCCGCTCGGCATCGCTTTCGACACGACCGGCGCGCTGTGCGGCCAGTACTACAAGCAGGGCTTCTTGCTCAGCTACGGCGCGCTCAAGTCCGACTCGCTCGGCGACGAAGGTCGCGACCTCTTGTTCCTGTCGCTGACCAAGGTCGGTGACAAGTACACGATGACGGCCAAGCAAGTCGCCAAGGGCATCGAGAGCCCGATCGACTCCGTGCTGATCGGTAACAAGCTGTTCACGGTCGGCTACGGTGGCGCGCCGATGTACGTGTTCGTGTTGCCTGCGCCCTGAGTTTTACATGCTAGCGTTTCGCGTAACCTCGCGTTCTTTTCTGCTGTCTGCGCTGGTCCTCGCCGCCGTCACTGCGTGTGGTGCGGATCCGAACAACAACCCTGGCGGCGCTGGCACCAACAGCGTCGCGGGTACGCCCGGCGGTGGTTCGGCGGGCGCAATCTCAGGCAGCGCAGGGCAAATGAGCGCCGGTACTGCCGGTGCGATAGCCGGCGGTGGCGCTGGCGGAGCAACAGCCGGTGGCGGTGCGGGCGGCTCGGGCGGGATGGTCGATCCGATGCCGACCATGCTCAGCCAAACCGGACTGTATTCGGACATCGCGAGCAAGAAGCTCGCGGACGGCGTGCATCCGTTCCAGCCCGCCTACGCGCTGTGGAGCGACGGCGCGACCAAGCACCGCTTCGTCTACATGCCGCCCGGCGGCAAGATCACCACCGACAACATGGACTTCTGGCAGTACCCGGCCGGCTTCAAGCTCTGGAAAGACTTTTCGCGCGACGGCAAGCTGATTGAAACGCGCCTGCTGATGAAGCTCGGCGACGGCATTTCCAATTGGTACATGGTCGCCTTCAAGTGGAAGGACGACTATTCGGACGCTATCGCAGTCCCTACGGGTGAGATGAACGCGATGGGGACGATGCACGACATCCCCTCGAAGGACGACTGCAAAGGCTGTCACGCATCGATGAACGACTATGTGCTGGGCTTCTCGGCGATGCAGCTGTCGCACAGCCTGCCGGACAGCTTGAACCTCGCGCAGATCGACCAGATGGGGTGGTTGTCTACGCCGATTCAAGCCGGTGGCTATCCTCTGCCCGGCACCCAGGTCGAGAAGTCCGCGCTCGGCTACCTGCATGCCAATTGCGGCATGTGTCACAACTTCAAGGGCCAGGTCTATAAGACGAAAGCGGCGCTCGATCTGTGGACGCACCTGGATCAGACCCAGACGATCCAGCAGACGCGCGCCTACCTGTCGATGGTGTGCGACCAGTGGCCTGGGCCCAACGGCGAGGGTGACAAGTTCACGCCGATCACCGCCTGCGAAGCGGGGCACGCCAAGGGCGCCAAGATGGTCACCGACATCAGCAAGCCGACGCGCATCGCGCCCGGCGTGCCGCCCAAGCCAGAAGACAGTAGCATCCACGATCTGATGTCACTCCGCGCTACCGACATGGCCGGCCAGATGAAGCAGATGCCTCCGCTCGGTTCGGAGATTCCCGATCCGACCGGGATCGGCCTCGTCGACGCCTGGATCAACTCACTCCCCGCCGAATAAATGTCGACCAAGATCCTCGCGCCCGCTCCGCACCCGATCGAAGTCTGTCGACAGCATCGGCTCGTGCCGGTGATCGCGATCCGCGACGCCGACAGCGCGCCCGAGCTCGCGGCCGCGCTGGTAGCTGGCGGCTTGCCGGTGATCGAGATCACCATGCGCACCGAAGCCGCGCCTGCCGCGATGGGCAAGATCGCCGCTGCCAAGGGCAAGGTTACGCTGATGGCCGGCACGGTGACGACCCCCGAGCAAGTGAAGCTGGCGGTCGATTCCGGCGCTGAAATGATCATCAGCCCGGGGCTGAACACGCGCGTCATCGAGCATTGTCTGAAGCACGACATTCCGGTGTTGCCCGGTGTCTGTACGCCGACTGAGATCGAGACGGCGCGCAATTACGGCCTGAAATACCTCAAGTTTTTCCCGGCTGAAGCCTACGGTGGCGTCAAGACACTCAAGGCCTTGGCTGACGTGTACAGCGCGTTCGGCTTCGTGCCGACTGGCGGCATCAACCCGCAAAACTTGGGCGACTACCTGCAGCTGCCGATCGTCGTGGCGTGCGGCGGGTCGTGGATGGCACCCGCCGAGCTGATCAATCAACGCAAGTTCGACGACATCGCCAAGCTCGTCGAACAGGCCGTCACGGCCGTCAAAGCTCTCGCGCAGTAGCGTTACTGCGCCGCCAGCAGATCATAGCCCCGCCAGAGGAACTTCTTGGTCAGGCCGCTGAGCTTGGGCCAGGCGACGTCGTGGTCGGCGCTGGTTGCCCACGCGCGGCGCGCGGCTTCGCTCTCGAACGTGAAGTTGATTTGGTAGTCGTACTCTGTGGGCGACGCTTCAATCTCGGCGATCGCGCTCGGGCTGTAGAGACGCAGCAGTTTAAGACTCTGAAAGCCACGTTGCTTTGAGATCGCCGGAGCGAAGATTTGAGCGTACGCTTTCGCGAACTCGTCGCGCTTTTGTTCGTCGACCTGGAAATGAAGCTCGAAAAGGATCATCACGCCTCCAGCGCGGAAAATGCCTGAGCGCGCGCAGCGGAGCAAGCAAACCGGGATGATCGGCCGCGAGGGCGACTGACTTAGCCATTCGCGGGCCCTAACTGAGTTTACCTCGAGACCCGCGCGCTGCCGCCCTTCATCAATTTTAAGACTTCGTCGACCGTCGCCATGCTGGTGTCGCCGGGCGTTGTCATGGCCAGGGCGCCGTGGGCGGCGCCGCATTCGACCGCCCACTGCGGCCCCTTGCCGTTCAAGAAGCCGTAAATCAAGCCAGAAGCGAACGAGTCGCCGCCGCCGACGCGGTCGAAGATCTCGACGTCCAGCCGGCTCTGCGACGAAAAGAACTGGTCGCCATATGAGCACACCGCGCCCCAATCGTTTTTGGTCGCGGTCTTGGCGTTGCGCAAGGTAGTCGCGACGACCTGGAAGTTGGGATAGGTCTTGCGCGCCGTCTCGATCATTTTCTTGAAATGCCCAGGGTCGAGGCTCGAGAAGTTGTCGTCGATGCCTTCGATCTCGATGCCGAGCGAAGCCGTAAAGTCTTCTTCGTTACCGATCATCACGTCGACGTAGCGCGCCAGCTCCTGGTTCACCTGCTGCGCCTTGGTTTTGCCGCCGATGCCCTTCCACAGCGACTCGCGGTAGTTCAAGTCGTAGGAAATCAAGGTACCGTGCTTCTTGGCCGCGACCATCGCTTCCTTGGCGACGAATGGGGTGGTCTCGCTGAGCGCGGCGAAGATGCCGCCAGTGTGGAACCAGCGCGCGCCATCCTTGCCGAATACTTTGTCCCAATCGATGTCGCCGGGCTTGAGCTGCGAGATGGCGGTGTTGCCGCGATCCGAACAGCCGACGGCGCCGCGCACGCCGAAGCCGCGCTCGGTGAAGTTCAAGCCGTTGCGCGCCGCGCGCCCGATGCCGTCGTACGCTACCCATTTGACGTAGCTCTGGTCGACGCCGCCTTGGTAGATCAGGTCCTGCACCAAGCGCCCGATCGGATTGTCGGCGAACGCGGTCACGACCGCCGTATCCAGGCCGAAACAGCGCTTGAGGCCGCGCGCGACGTTGTACTCACCGCCGCCCTCCCAACACTGAAATCCACGCGTCGTGGCGACGCGGCCTTCACCCGGATCGAGCCGCAGCATCACCTCGCCGAGCGACACCAGATCCCAGCGGCAACCATCCTTCGACTTAACGACCAGCTCCGACATGACGAGAAGATACTACGAACCAGCATCAAACGAAGCTGTCCGGCCTCGCATCGGACGTTTCTCGTCGCATCTGTCGCCGCTCCGGACATGGAGCAGACGGAGAAGTGTTTTGAGCATCGCCAGCATGACCAAGTCGAATCGAATGAGCACCAATCGGCGCCGCCGTTGGTCGGTTCTGCTGCTGAGCGGCGGCTTGTCCCTGGCCTGCGGCAACGGTGTCACGCAGTCTGGCGACCCGTATCACCCGATGGCTGGCAACCCGGCTTCCGGCGCGGGCAGGAACAGCAGCGGCGGTAGCCCGGTCGCGGGCAGCAACCTGGGCGGCGCGTCCGCCGGTAGCGCTCCGATGCCGACGGCTGGCGACGCCGGAACGTCGCAAGGCGGTCAGGTTGCCGAGGCTGGGTCGGCCGCGACTGCCGGTGGCGGCGCCGGTGGAACGAGCGTCGCGGGTGGGCCACCGGTCTTCTCGGCCAAGCCGTTGTCGGTCGTCGCGTACTCGCCGTACCGGGACGGGCAAGCGCCGGGCGGTCCTCAGCCGTCCAAGGACGACGTCAAAGCCGATTTGATGATGCTCAAGCCGTACGTCGACGGCGTGCGCGTCTACGGCACGGACGGCGCCAACGCCTTCGTTCCGGCGCTGTGTGACGAGCTCGGCATCGAGCTGCACGTCGGCGCGTGGATTGACGGCATTGCCAGCGACCAGCCCAACGTGCACGCGCTCGCCGCGCTCGTGAAAGAGAACCATCCGTCGATCAAGACGGCGATCATCGGTAACGAAGTGTTGGCGCGCTCGGCCAAGAACCTGATGACCGAGGAGAAGTTGCTCGCACTGATCAACCTCTTCAAAGCCGACATCGGAGCTTCGGCCCACACGTACAGGATCGCAGCAGCCGACACCTACCCGCAGTGGATGATGCTGCGGCCCAATCTGGCAGCGGCGGTCGACGTGGTGATTTGGCACACGTACGGCTGGTGGTCGGGCGTTGCGTCGCCGATGCTTTCCCGCTGGTGTCGAAACGCTACGACGACATGCTGGCCGCCTACCCGGGCAAACCGATGATTCTGGGTGAAACCGGCTGGCCTTCAGCGATCGAGCACATGTCGGCCGACAAGACGACCACCGCCGTCGGCAGCGAAGAGAACCAATCCAAGTTTTATCAAGACGCGTTGGCCGGTATGCGCAAGCGCAACCTGCCGATGTGGATGTTCTCGTCGATCGACGAGAAGTGGAAGAGCACTTCGGGCGAAGGTGAGGTCGGCGCACACTGGGGCATCTGGGACTCCGCCCGCCAACCCAAGCCGGCCGTCGCCGCCATCGTAGCACTGCCGAAGTGAGCGTTCAGTTGTAACGAATCAACACCACGCCGGCCAAGAGCAGCACGGCGCCGGCCACGCGCGCGAGCGAGATGGTGTGGACCGGAAAACCGAACGCGCCATAGTGGTCGAGCACGAGCGCGGTCGTCAGCTGTCCGGCGATCGCCAGCGAGATCAACAGCGCCGCGCCCAGCCGCGGCGCGACGACGATGTTCGTCGACACGATGAATAAGCCGCACACGCCGCCGAGCCACATCCACCACGGCATCTGCGTCCACTTAGCGAACAACGGAGCCTCGCGCCTGCCGAGCAGCGTGAGCCCGACCAGCAGCGTGCCGACCATGAACGACACGAACACCGCCTGCAGCGGACTGCCCAGAAACGAACGTAGCTGCGTGTTGATGCCAGTCTGGACTGCAATCGTGACGCCCGTGAGCAACGCTAGAATCACGAACAAGGCATAGGAAAACATGTTCGCTCGGCAACCTAGCCGAAATCCCCGCCGATCGTCATGCGCCGCCATTTGTTGGGCGTGTGGTAGCGTCAGTCGCGTGCTGCGGATTGGGGCGCTAAGTTGGCTTACGCTGCTTGAGCTGTGCTCGGCGGGTTGCGGCCGTTTCGTCTCGCGTCCGCCCTTGCTCGAGTATGCAGAGCCGTTCGCGCGCGTCGACGTGCGCTTCGATCAAGAGCCGTTCGAAATCGACTTCAGTCGTGCCCGAGATGAGAACGATACCGTCATCGCCCATTGCCGCAGGGC
Organism: Polyangiales bacterium; assembly: GCA_038230915.1. Lineage (GTDB taxonomy): Bacteria > Myxococcota_A > Polyangia > Polyangiales > Polyangiaceae > PMG-095. Next base: position 12,790 of record JBBRMI010000060.1, read on the forward strand.
TTGCCGGCTCGATCTGCCGCCGGGGCTCTACCGGCTGCGCGCCCACGGCGACGCGCCCGAGGTGCACAAGGTCTTGCTGCTGCGTCACCACACCCACGTCATGGTGACGAAGGGCTCGGCTGAGCTCCGCGGCCTCGGCCTGGGGCTCGAGGCGAGCGGCGGGCTGGGCTTGGCGGTGTTGACGGTCGGTGCCATCTTGGCGCCCCGACCGGGAGTGGGGCCCGCTTCACCCGACTCGGCGGAGTCGGGCGTCGGCAACTTGGCGATCATCGGCGGGCTCGGTGCGGCCGCGCTGACGATGGGGATCTTGATCCACCAGACCTCGAAGAGCCGGATGGAGATCAACGAGGTAGAAGACGTAGCCGGGGCTACCCGCTCCAGCCTCCGGCCGGTCATCGACGCAAAAGGCGTCGGTTTCAGTTTTTAGCCGTTGCGGCTGCGACAGTCGGTTTCTCGACTCGGCACGATGCATGTCGGCGAGAGGCCCTTAGCTCTTCGCAGCGAACGCCGCGCAGTAACCGGCCGGGTGAATCAAGCCCTTGAGCAACTTGCAGCCGCCGCAGTCCGCGTCGGTGTTGGGCAGGTACTGCTGGCAGCCGTTGCACAGCTTGTCGGGATTGGGGGAACGGTCGCTGTAGTGCAAGGTTGCGCGCAGCTTGGTGTCTTCCGCGGTGAGCGGCGAGGGCGGGCAAGTCTCCGCGCGTTTGCAGTCGACGGACAATGCGCCGGCGCCGAGGGCCGCGGAGCTCAGCAACAGTCCTCGCCGGGCGATGCGCGATTCCATGGCTAACGGTCGCCGAACGGTTTGGCGGCCAGCGACTGCAGGTAGCTGAACAGCGCTTGCATCTCGACTTCGTCGAATTGCCCGAACGACTCGACGGGCATCATCGGGTCGAGCTGGCGCCCATCTTTCTTGCGTTTGCCGGTCTTCAGCACCTGTTTGAAATCGTCGAGGCTCCAGCCGCCGAGCCCGGTCGCGTCCGGCGTGAGGTTCAGCGGCACCGCCATCGATGGCGGCGCGCCCGGGATCGGGCCGCCACTCAGGCCTTCGCCGTGACAACCGCTGCACAGCCGCGCCAGGTACTTGCCGTAGCCGGCGTCGGGCGTTGGGGGCGGACCCTTGACGATGTGCTGGTGGTCGACACGGCGCGCGATGTCGATCGGAATCATGCCCAGCTGGTCGAGCACTTTGCCCATCACCCCGATCCGCATGCCTTCGTTCTGTTTGGTTTGCGGCGGCAAGGTGCGAATGAACGAGATGGCGGCGACGATGTCCTGCTCCGGCAGCCAGTTCGACTCGTGCGAGGGCATGAAGCGCACACCGCGCCCGTCCTTCTTGACGCCGTGGAGCATCAGGCGGGCAAGCTCAGCGTCGGAGTAGGCGGCGCCGAGGCCGCCGGTCGTGATGTTCGGCGCCACGAACGTGCCGATTGGACCCATGTCGGTGACTTTGCCGCCGCCGAGATCGTTGCCGTGACAGCCGCTGTCGAGGCACGGCATGATCGTGTGCGCCACGTGCTCGCCGCGAGCCAAGAGCGCCGGTTCGGTGAGGCGCTCGATCTTGGGCAGCGGCACGTCGTAAACCTTGTCGAGGCTCGAATTGTAGGCGGAGGTCTTGAGCAGCACGAAGCCGCCGAGCCCGACTACGGCCACGCCCATCAATCCGCCGACGCCTAACAGAAGCTTCTTGAGCCCGGACATGGCTTTTGAAGCTACTCCAGACCGCGACTCGGCGTCATTAGTCGCGATTGGGCTGATTTTCGTGGTGTACTTGGGCCTGGCGTTGGGCTCTGGCCGAGCGTTTCGTCATGGCGAAGGTCGTCAATCTCAACAAATTTCGCAAGCAGAAGGCCAAAGTCGAACGCGAGCAGCGTGCGGAGACGAACAAGCGCCTGCACGGCCGCACGAAGGCCGAACGGATGCTCGAGCTGAAGCAGAAGCAGCTGCTCGACGACAAGGTCGACGGTGCGCGCCTGTCGACTCCGCCGGAGCCACCTGAGTTGTCGGAGCAAGACGAGTAGCGGCCGCGGCTGAAAAATTCTGGCAGCGAGCGCCGGCGAGTTGTTGTGCTCGCTGTTCGGCGGGCTCGCGCTGGCCAACGCCAAGCTCGGCGCCGTGCACGGCCTTGCCGCGCCGATTGGCGGACAATTCGCCGGCCCGCACGGGGCCGTATGCGCACGGCTGCCGCCGTTGGTGATGCTGGCCAACGAAGCGGCGCTGCGCGCACGCGCTCCGGACAGCCCGATCTTGCTGCGCTTTGTCGACATCGCACGCGTATTGACCGGCGTCGCGACGGCCAGCACCGCCGACGGCATCGCGTTCGTCGAGCAGCTAGGGCAATCCGGTCACACTCACGACCGCAGAGCTGAGCCAAATCTTGGAGCGCGCGCTGTAGGGCTGAAGGGACCGTTTTCCAACTGCTTTGCGGCGTCGTCGGTGGAGTAACTTGAATCCCGTCGCGCTTTCGTAGACCATTTAGGGCCATGGTTTGCCGCTTCACGTTTCGTGCGTCTTTAGCTGGGTTGTTAGCGTTGGGCGTCGTCGGCGCCGCCCCGCCCGCGTTAGCCGCCGATGTGAAAATCTCGGACACGGCGCGCAAGCATTTCAACGCTGGTGTGGCGCTCTTGCGAGATCCGGACGGCGCGCGTTACGAAGAAGCGTACGGCGAGTTCAAGGTTGCGTACGAAGCCGCGCCGTCGTGGAAAATTCTGGGCAACCTCGGTATCGCGGCGATGAAGCTGGAGCGCGACGGTGAGGCGATCGACGCTTTCACGCGCTACCTCGCCGAGGGCAAGAAGGACATCGACGCCGCCGAGCGCGCCGACATCGAGCGTGATCTCGGGACGCTGCGTTCTGCAGCGGTGAACTTGACGCTCACCACGACCCCGGCCGAAGTAAGCATCACCGACCAACGTAGCCCGGTGCAGGGAACGCCCGTCGTCAACCGCTATGAAAGCCGAGGCGGGCAACTGCGGCTGCAGATTCGTCCCGGTCACCATGTCATCATCGCTACACTCGAGGGCAAGCCACCGTTGCGCTTCGAATTCGACGCCACGCCCGGAGGCAGCCAACAGCACGACTTCAACCTCGAGGCGACTGCATCGGCTGCGGGCGCGCTCCAGCCAACCGTGCCGCCGGCCGCGCCGGGTACGCCGCCCTCAGCGACAGACCGCCGCGTTCCGACCGGCGTTTGGATCGGCTTGGCCGCGACCGGGGTCTTCACGGTTGGCGCGGGCGTGACGGGCGTGATGGCGCTCGGCAAGAACCAGGATTACCGCAACGCCAATGGGCACGACGCGGTGCTCGCCAAGAGTCGGCAAGACGACACCAAGACCTTCAACCTGGTGACGGACGTACTGATTGGCGCGGCCGTCGTCAGCGCGGGCGTCACGACCTTTCTCTACCTGCGGCGGCCCGAGCGTGAAGCGACGGGTTTGGAGCTCCGAGTCAGCCCCAGCGTGGGCTTTAACCAAACCGGCTTGAACTTGCAGGGGACATTCTGATGAAGCGACGAATTAGCGCGCTCGGCGCGAGCCTGCTTTGGGTGGCTGCTTGCTCGGTGATCAACTCGACCGAGGACTTGAAGCCGGTCGACCAAGCCAGCGGCGGCGACGCCAACACCAGCGGCAAAAATGGCACCGGTGGCAAGAATAGCGGCGCCACTACTAGCGGCGGCGCGAACGACTCGGGCGCGCCGGGCTCGCAGGCGGGCGCGGGTGACCTGATCGGTTCGGGTGGGTGCGGCTTCCAATGCAGCGACGGCGGCGCGCCACCGATCGGCAAGGCCTGTACCCTGAGCGGCGTCGATTGCGCGAGCGGCGCGCCGATCTGCGATGCCGGTGCCTGCCGGGCCTGCAAGACCGACGTCGAGTGCCATCGCGAGCTGGGCAAGGACTTTTGCCTCACCTCCGGGCCGGGCGCGGGTCACTGCGTCGCGTGCAAGATCAACGCCAATTGTTTGGGAAATTTGCCGGTTTGCAACAACGTGGGCGTTTGCCGGCCGTGCGCCTCCGACGACGAGTGCGACTCCGGCGTCTGTGAAGCGACCGGGGCCTGCGCGGCGCCGACTGAGGTCGTGTACGCCTTGGCGGAGACGGGCATCAGCGTCGATACCTGCGGTGCCATCGACACGCCTTGTCGCAACCTCGCCACCGCGACGAAGCAACTCACGAGTACGCGGCACAACCTGGTGTTGATCAAGACGATCAAGAAATTCGACACGGGCGCCGGATTTCCGGCCGTCAAAGGCATCCGCGTGATCGGCAATGGTGACGCGGTGCACGCGTACGACGGTTCGACCGCGTTCCACGTCCCGGCCGGAGCTGGCGTCACCTTCGAGAACATCGTGATCGAGGGCAGCTCGGCGAAAGATCAGGCGGGGATCGATTGTACCGGCGGCGCGATCACCGTCGTGAGTAGCACGCTGCAAGACAACGCCAGCGCCGTGCTCGCGACCGATTGTGACGTGACGGTCGCTCAGTCGTTGATCAAGCACAACGCCGCGCCACTGCAATACGGTGAGGCCGCGATTCAGGCCGTGTGCATGGCCGACATGTGCGCCAAGACGACGAGCGTCCTCCGAAACAAGTTCATCGACAACGGCGTCGCGCTCTATTTTTCGCAACAAGCCAAGGCGAACGTCGAAAATAACTTGTTCTTGCGCAACGGCTCCGCTGGCTACACGCGCGTGCTCGAGCTGCGCGCCAACTCGACGCATTTTGCTTACAACACGCTGGTCGAGAACTTCAACGACTGCACCTATGTCGGCATTGTCGCGTGCATTGGTACCTGCACCAACGTCGCGAACATTTCGTTCAACAACTTCCCCAATCCGCCTGGTGGCAACCCATGCCCCGATCAGGTTTGGTACGGCGGCACGATGACCTACAACTTGACCGAGATCACCTACCCCGGCGCGACCAACAAGACCGGGGATCCCAAGTTCGTCGACGCAGCGAACGGCGACTTCACGCCGGGCCCCGGCTCGCCGGCGATCGACAAGGGCGATCCGAAGGACGTACCCATGTTCGACATCAACGGCAACAAGCGCCCTGCCGGAGCGGCCCCAGATATCGGCGCTTTCGAGTCGCAATAATCCGCTGACATTGAGTTTGGGCATTGACGCAGAGTTTGGTGCGTTCTGATTCTGGTCGAAACGTTAAGCGAAATCGCCCGGCAGCCGCGGATCGCTGCGCGCCGGAGGTGTTCCTGCGCTCGCCCTCGCGTTTCCTTTCGGCTCGCCAAATCCCTGAACCGTTTCCGATAGCGAGTGGTACATGGCAACCGGCATGCAGTTTCTGCGCTCTGCGGCCTGGTTTGCTCTGTTCGGCTTGGCGGGCTGCTCGTCCGAGGCTGGCGCGCCGGGCGATACACCAACCGCTGGTGCCGCGCCCGGCGGAAGCCCTGCGGGTGGCGCAGCAGCGGCCGGCGGCAGCTCGACGACGGGCGGTTCGGCGGGCACCGCTGTCGCCGGCAACCCTGGCGCCGTCGCCAACACGAGCGGAGCAGGCGGAGCGGCGGGCGGCGGCGCCGGGATGGCGGGGCTCGCGGGCTCGGGCGGCCAAGGCGGCAGCGCAGTTCAGGCGAGTGGCAAGCCGACGTTCGTGGCCGTCGGCTACGCCGGGCGGCGCATCCGTTCACTGGACCTGGGAGTGACTTGGACCGACGACCAAATGCTCGGCGGCGGTGGCGACGATGAGTTCCTGTTGCGCGCCGTCGGCTTTGGCAAAGGCGTGTTCGTTGCGTTGGGCTGGAAGGTACTGAGCTCGCCCGATGGCAAGACGTGGACCGAACATGCCAATCCGCAGCACCAATGGCTCGGTGGCGTTCAGTTCGGTGGCGGCAGCTTCTTGGCGACGGGCGGTTACGGCTACTGCGCCAGCTCCGCCGACGGCTTGACCTGGCAAGCTTGCAAGAGCATCCCCAACAACGAAGCCAGTCGCAGCTTGGCGTTCGGCGCTGGCAAGTTCGTGACCGCGACTGATCCCGGCAATTGGTTCGAGTCGACCAGCGGCGAAGCGTGGTCACTCGTGAGCGCCGGCCACCAGGACAACCAAGTGGCGTTCTGCGGTGCACTCAAAGAATACGCGGCCTGCACCGGAGCCTTCAACGCGCGCGCTCGCGCGACTGCTGCCGGTACGACGCTGCGGTTGAAGGACGGCAAGCTCGAGCGCTCGATCAACGACGTCGATTTCTCCGCCGTCGCGGGTTCGCCGAGCGCCTTGGAAGACGTCGCGGTCGGCTTCACGCCTTAAGCCTGCCCGGCTTCACCGACGCCGTGCACCGGGCGGTGGTGGCGGCGGGGGGGGTGGGTCCTGCGCTTCCCGCGCTGCCGCACCGCCCACCCCTAAGAAACCCCCAAAAGGCATCGCCCAGCCTGATTCCCCAACCATGCGGGCTACGCTATTTCGGTTTAGTGCGTGTCCCTGAATTCTCGGCCGTAAACGTGAACGTGCCCGTGCCGTGCCCGAAAATGCTCGCGGTTTCGCCCACGTTCTCCTGGATAGGCCGAGGTTCCTGGCGCGGGCCTTGCCCGCGCGCGCCGCGCGCAGCTGCGCGCGCAGGCAAGGCCTACCCAACATAAGACGCCCTACGGACATGGGGCACGGGCGGGCACGGGCACGGGCACTGGCACGGGCGCGGGGCCCAGCCATTAAGGACACGGTTTAGTTAGTTAGTGCGTGCAGGCGCTTGAAGTTACGTCTCGCACCTTGTGTGCGCTCGTTGGTGGCTGGCCGCCGCAGCGGCGGGCTAGCTCGAGCCGCCTCTGGCTCCAGCGCTCAGTTGTACTAACCTTTGGGGTTCGCCCGTGGTCAGATCGGGCGGAGAACGGGTTCGAGGCAGGGCATGACTTGGTCAATTCTCATCGTTGATGACTCTTCATTGATTCGGTCCCAGCTGCGGGCCGCGCTCGAGGCGAAGGGCGCGCACGTCGTCGAAGCCGAAAATGGCAGCGAGGGCCTGTGGCGCGCGCGAGAGAACCTGGTCGATCTCATAGTCGCCGACATTCACATGCCGGTCATGGACGGCATCAAGATGGTCGAAGAGCTGCGCAAGCTCCCCGAGTACGCCACGACGCCGATCTTCATCCTCACCTCGGACGCCGCCAGCTCGCGCGCCGAAGAAGGCAAAAAGGCCGGTGCCAATGCCTGGATCCTCAAACCCGTGAAGGCAGATCTGTTGTGGAAGGCGATCGAGAAGGCGTTGTTCGGGCGAGCCAGCAGCCAGCCTGCCGTCCAAGTCGCTGCGGTGGTTCCAGCCAGCCCGAGCGCCCGCAAATGAGCTCCGACAAGCAAGTACTCGTCGTCGACACACCGAACGGCGCCCTCGCGTTCGTGATGGAAGAGCTCAACGATCTCGGCTTCCGCGTGATCTGGGTACCGACGCTCGCGGCGGCGCTCGAGTTCATCGAAGCACGCCCGAACCTGTCGCTGATTGTCGCAAGCTCGGCAGCGACCAAGATTGGGGGGCTCGAATTTCTGGCGCGCGTGCGAGATTTTGCGCCCGGCGTACGCATCATCTGGGGCGCCAAGTCTGACCCGGCGGAGTCGGCCCCCCCGCCATCCGCGTCGCCAGACAGCCTGCTGCCCGAGCCGTTCCGTGAAGGCGAGCTGCGCAGCGCGATATCCGAGCTGTTAGCGGAGCATTTCTATCCACCGGCCATCGCCGACGCGGTCAAGGCTGCAGCGCTCGAGGTGCTGGGCAACATTGGCGGCTTCGAGGTCGAAGGTGGCGCGTTTTTGGTCGCCAACCAAACCGCGCTCTCGGATCTCAGCGCCGTGATTCCATTCGCGGGGGGCGTATCCGGCCACCTGATGGTCGGCCTCACCAACCAAGACGCACGCGCGCTCTACCAGGCATTCCTGCCCGGCGTGCATCCGATCCGCATCGACCGCATGGAAGACTTGGTCGGGGAGCTTTGCAACCAGATGCTCGGACGCATCAACGCATTCTTCATCGAGCGCTCGATCAGCATCCAACACGGGACGCCGATTTTCATTCGCGCCGCAGGCAGTACGCTGCGTTACCCCGGCCGCCAGCCGTCATTCGCCGTGACGCTCAAGCGCGGGGAAACGCGCGTCGCGCTCGAGTACTACCTGGCGCATTTCGATCGCGCCAAACTCCAAGCGCCGGTCGCGACGCGCGTGCTGCGGCTCGGCGAAATTCGTTACCTGTAACGAGGGTGCGCGTGCCTCGGGCCGCCGAGGCGCAGCTGGCTGCTGATTTCATCGCATCTTTGGCTGCCAAGCTGCAGCTCAGTCGCAGAAACTTCCGTGTCGTCTCCAGGCAAGGCCGTACCGACGCCACGCTGAGCATGGTTTCGGGCCATGCGTCTGCGGGTCTCTCGTCTCAGGTTCCTGAATCTTCCCAGGGAGTACAGGAGGACGACGCCAAGCGGTTTGTTTGACTGCCTAGTTGGTACTGGCGCTGGCGACCTTGGGCGCAGCCTCGCAACCGAGCAATCCGCGATCGGTGCAGTGGGCGCTCACACAGTCCACGGTGCTCGCGCGACCCGATTCGGTCATGCCCGCCAGAGTTTGCCTGCAGTCGGCGAGCGCCGGGCCCAAGGGGCGCTCGCCGCAGCTCTTCAGAACCGCCGTGCAAGCGGTCGCGACCGGTGAGGTTTCCGGCGTCGTGTCGGCGATCGCGGTAACGGTCGCGGCTGTCGCGCCGCTTGCCGCGTGAAATTCTCCCTTCTGGGGACGCGGCGCCTCCGCGCAGGCGGACATCAACGCGGCGTGTCCACACTGCGTGATCCGCGCCGGGTCGCAGCGCTCACTGCCTTTGAGCGCGCGCAAACAGGCGACGGCCTGCGCGGCCACGCGCGGCTTCATCGCAGTCTTGAAGTCGCTGCAGCGCTTCATGATGATATTTGGGCAGACGCCTTCGTCGGAAGGGCCCACCGACGGACACTCTTCCGGCACGCCTTGCGAGTCGTCACAGCTGGCAGCGTGGGGAGTCGCCGTCGCTTGGACGATGTCGACGATCACCGGACCCGTGGGCGCCGCTGCGCTCGGCGCGGCCACGGCGGCGGCGGCGACAGGCGCTGCGGGTGCTGGCGCGCGTCCGAACGGATCCCGTTCGCACGCCGTAGCGCTGGCGGCGAGCGCGCCCGCCATCAACAAAAACTTGGTGCGATCGACATTCATCGGCAGTCCTCCTGAGGGCCAGGCAGCTCTAACGGCCGGGCGACGCTCGAGCTGCAAGCTGCGTGCTCAGCGGACGGCGCGATGAATACGGCCTCCAATAGCTGTCTAGCGAGCTGTTTTGCCACGCTGCAGCGCGATTGCCGCATCCGAGAACGGTAGTTTGTGTCCGGCGATCTCTTGGGTCAGCTCGTGACCCTTGCCGGCGATCAGCACCAAGTCATTCTCATCGGCGGCATCCACCGCGCCGCGAATGGCAGACTCGCGATCGATGTCTCGCCTTACCGAAGCGTGTGCCGCAATCCCTGCCAAGACGTCGTCGATGATTCGGAGCGGCGACTCACTGCGTGGATTGTCTGAGGTCAACACGATCTGGTCCGCGGCGCTCGCCGCCGCACCGAGCAGCGGCCGTTTCGACTTGTCTCGGTCGCCGCCGGCGCCGAACACTACCGTGAGCGAACCCGAACACAACTGGCGCGCGGTTGCCAGTGTGCGAGCCAGGGCGTCGGGCGTGTGCGCGTAGTCGACGACCACCGTTGGTCTGCGACGCAAGACTTGAAAGCGACCGGGCGGCGGCGCAACGTCGCGCAGCAGCCGCACGGCCCGATCTGCCGGCACCCCGAGCGCCAATGCGGCTCCCAGCGCGGCCAGCGCGTTCTCGACGAAGATTTCTCCGACAGCTTGCAGCCGCAACTCGGCCGGTAGGTCCGGAAAACGCGACGAAGGCAGCAGCCGGGCTCGCGTGCCGTCGAGATCGAGCGCGAGCTGTTCGGCCGCCAAATCCAGCCCCGCCCAGGCGGCTCCGCGCGAGGCCACGCCGTAGCGAATGACGTCGACGTCCGGAGCCGTTACCTCGGCAATCAGGGCCGCGTTCTGATCGCGACCGTTCAGAATCGCGGTGCCGCCTCGCGGCAATGACATGAACAACTGAGCTTTCGACGCCAAGTACTCCTCGGCACTGCCGTGCGCGTCCGAGTGATCGAGGCTTAGGTTGGTGAAGACCCCGACCCGGCACGGCCACGCTTTGGCGAAGCCCAAGCGCAGCGCCTCGCTCGTCAGCTCGAGCGCGGCGTAGCGTCCGCCTGCGGCAATGCAGCGCTGCATCGTCGTGAGAAAACCCGGGTAGTGCTTGGGAACCTGGAGCTGCTCTTCGTCCAAGAAGCAGCCGAGCGTCGTCACGCGCGCAACCGGCTGCGCCAACAGACCGAGCAAGGCTGCCAGCAGGCTGGTGGTCGAAGTTTTGCCGTTAGTTCCGGTAACGCCGGCCGTCACCAGCGAGCTGGCCCAAGCCGGCGGTGCCGGGAGCGCATGCGTCATCGGTGACTCCTGCTGCGGCTGAGACTAGCCCCACTCGACCTCGCACGCTCGTCGTTAGCCGGTGCTATCTTTTGCCACATGATGGTGGTGCTTTTTCGCAATCGGTTGCGTGAGGGTGTCGAAGACGCTTACGGGAAACGGGCCGAGCAAATCTACGAGTTGGCCGCGAAGATGCCCGGGCTCGTGTCGTCGAAAGACTTCGTTGCGGAGGACGGCGAGCGGCTCACGATCATCGAGTTTAGCTCGGCCGCGGAGCTGCAGGCCTGGCGCGCGCACAGTGAGCACCAGGTCGCGCAAGCGCAGGGCCGCGAGCGCTTCTTCTCGGAGTATTCGCTGCACGTCTGCGAGCTGGTGCGCGAGTCGCGCTTCAAGCTCGAACCGTAGTTGGTGGCGGTCCGGGCTTGCGCTACGCAATCGGCATGCGTTCTGTGCGACGGCTCATGCTAGCTCTGGTTTTCGGATCGGTCGGGTGCCGGGCTGTGCCGCCACCACCGCCCGTGGCCATGAAGCTCACTGAGCCCCCCCGTCAGCTGCCGCCAGCGCCCAGCGGTCGATTCAATTACCCGTCGAGCCCGCGGGGCTCCGTCGTCGACGTCTTGCATGGCGTGTCGGTGGCGGATCCGTATCGCTGGCTCGAGGACTCGAGCAGCGCCGCGAGCCAGGCGTGGGTTTCGGCGCAGAATCGATTGACGCGCGGCTACTTGGACGGCTTGCCGCAGCGCGAGTCGGTGCGCGCGCGGTTGCGCGAGCTGTGGGATTTCGAACGCTTCGAGTTGCCGTTCGAGCGCGGCGGCCGCTATTTCTACTATTACAACTCGGGCCTGCAGAATCAGCACGCGCTGTATTGGCTCGCGTCGTTGAAGGCGGCGCCGCAGCTCTTGCTCGACCCAAATCTGCTCTCGACCGACGGCACCGTCGCGCTCGCGCACGTCGTTCCAACCGAGGACGGCAAGCTGATCGCGTACGGCTTGTCACGCGCTGGTTCCGATTGGACGGAATGGCGCGTGCGTCGCGTCGACGACGGCCAAGACCTGCCCGACTTTTTGCAGTGGTCCAAGTTCTCGTCGGTGGCATGGACCAAAGATCGCTCCGGTTTTTACTACAGTCGCTACGAAGAGCCGCAGGCCGGCGCCGCGTTTTCCGAAGCCAACTACTTCAACAAGCTTTTCTTCCACCGGCTCGGGCAAACCCAGGCACAAGACGCGCTGGTCTACGAGCGCCGCGACAAGGCCAAGTGGAGCTTCGGCGCCACGACGACGCGCGACGGTCACTACGTCTTGATCACCGCCAGCGAGGGCACGGATCCGAAAAACGCCGTCCTGTATCTTGATTTGACCAAGCCCAAGGCGCCGCCGGTCGAGCTGGTGCCGAAAATGGAGGCGGCCTACAATTTCATCGCCAACCGCGGCAGCACGTTTTGGTTTCACACCGACCAAGGCGCGCCGCGCGGCCGCGTCGTCAGCGTCGATGTCGCCAAGGCTCAGCCAAGCTTCGTCGAGGTCATGGCGGAGCAGCCCGAGACTTTGCGCCAAGTCGAGCGTGTCGGCGGCAAATTCGTTGCCAACTACTTGAAGGATGCCCACGCCGAGGTGCGCGTCTTCACCGACGCCGGCGCGCTTGCGCAGACGCTCGCCCTGCCAGGACTCGGCACGGTGTGGTTGGCCGAAGGCAGCGACGCGCGCTCCGAGACATTCCTCAGCTTCGAGAGCTTTCACGACCCGCGGCGGTTGCTGCGCTACGACGTCAAGACCAAGCAGAGTGAAGTCTTTCGCAAGCCGGCGCTGAAGTTCGACGCTGATGCGTATGAGACGGTGCAGGTCTTCTTCGCCAGCAAAGACGCCACGCGCATTCCGATGTTCATCACGCACAAGAAAGGGCTGGTGCCGGGCCCCGATACGCCGTGCATGCTCTACGGCTACGGCGGTTTCGACATCGCGATCACGCCCACGTTCGGGGTCGGTAACCTGGCGTGGCTCGAGCTGGGCGGGGTCCTCGCGGTGCCCAATCTGCGCGGCGGCGGCGAGTATGGTGAGGCTTGGCACGAGGCCGGCAAGAAGGCGCATAAGCAAAACGTCTTCGACGACTTCATTGCCGCGGCTGAATACTTGGAGCGCGAGCGCCTGACGTCACCCGCCAAGCTGGCGATCGCCGGGCGCTCGAATGGTGGTCTCTTGGTCGGCGCCATGCTCGCGCAAAGGCCGGATCTGTTCGGCGCCGCGCTGCCCGGCGTGGGCGTGATGGACATGCTGCGCTTCCACAAATTCACGATCGGCTGGACGTGGACGGACGAGTTCGGTTCGCCCGATGACGCCGAAGACTTCCACGCGCTGTACGCGTATTCGCCGCTGCACAACCTGCGAACCAGCATGAAGTACCCGGCCACGTTGATCACGACTGCTGATCACGATGATCGCGTCGTGCCCCTGCACAGCTTCAAGTTTGCGGCGGCGCTGCAGCATGCCCAGGCTGGCGACGCGCCGGTCATGATCCGAATCGAGACGCGCGCTGGCCACGGTGCCGGTATCCCGACCGACAAGAAGATCGATGAAGTCGCCGATCAGTGGGCGTTCCTGCTCGACCAGCTCGAGGTGCCGTAGCCGTCATGGCCCGTGGCGACCGCACCGAGCCGAGCGTGGTCTTGATTCAACATCTGAAGTAGCGGCGTCAGTGATCGGCGGGCGCGGCGCCCGGAACCGTCTCTTCGTTGACGTGAAACGGCGCGAAATAAGCGGCGATCACCGACGGAATCGAAGCGACCAAGCAGAAGATGAAGAAGTGCTGGTAGCCGAGCTTCTCCTGCACGATGCCGCTCAGCATCGACGGAATCATCACGCTGACGCCCATGATCGACGTTGCGAATGCGTAGTGCGCGGTGCGGTATTTGCCGGGTGAAATCTGCTGCATCATGTACAAGATGCTGGCGACACAGCCGAAGCCGTAGCCAAACTTCTCGACCGTCACCAACAACGACACCAGCGCGTGACCCGGCGCATGCGACGACGCCAAGATCACGTAGCAGAGGTGCGGCACGTTCATCGCCAGCGCCAAAAGGACGATTGAGCGCTTGAGCGTGACCTTGGCGGCGAACATGCCGCCCAGCAGCGTGCCGACCATGAAACCAATCGTGCCGAACGAACCGTAAATGTTGCCGAGCGCCTGGTTCGACAGGCCGAGCCCGCCCTTGGCGACCGAGTCGATCATGAACAAAGGTCCAATCTTCTCGATGAAGCCCTCTCCGCTCCGATACAGCAAGATGTACAGCAGGCCGAGCCAGATGCCGGGCTTCTGAAAGAAGCTCACCAGCGTCGCCAGAAAGGCTTTCACGGCGTCGACGACGCCGGTCGGCGTCTCGGACGAGCGCTGGTCGGCCGGCAGCATTTTCAGGTGCCACGTGCCTAGCAGCGCCATCAGCGCTGCTAGCAGGCCGATCGCGATCATCCAGCTGTATTGCCGCGCGCTGATTTCAGCCGCGCGCCCGGCGGCGGCGCCCAACCGCTTCTCGAACAAATAGCCGGTCAAGGTGACGAGAAACCCGGACGCCACGATCTTGCCGCCGTTCCAGCAGAAACCTTGGACGCCGACCCACGCGGCTTGCTCTTTGGCGCTCGTCACCGCCATGTACGCGCCGTCGGCCGAGATGTCGTGCGTCGACGAAAGGAAGCCGGTCACCCAAAAGAACGCCAAGGTGAGGCCCATGAAGCTCGGCAAGGGCAGCACGAGCGCGACCGAAGCCAGCGAGAGCGCGATCGCCAGCTCGGTACCGATCACCCAGTGGCGCTTGGTCTTGAACATCTCGGTGATCGGCGCCCACGCGAACTTGATCGACCACGGCAGGTACATCGAGCCGGTGTAGAGCGCGATGTCGGTGTTCGACACGCCCAGGTTCTTGTACATCAGCGCCGCCACCACGCTGACCGTGACGTACGGCAAGCCTTCGGCGAAATAGAGCGTCGGCACCCAAAACGCCGGATGGGCGCGATGCCGCGCTGGCGCTGAGGGCGAGGCCGGCATGGACTCACGCGCTTCGCCCGCTGGCTCGGTCGTGGTGACGCTTTGCATGCACTTGGAGGGTATCGGGGCGGCTGCCTGCCACACGTCCAAAACTTCTCATTCCGGTGGCTATGAATCGCGGCGCGGTGATGACAGCTCGCGCGCGTTTTCGCTTCGGCGCCGGGGCACGCTGCAGCCTTGATTGTTGATCGGGCCGGACTCGGGCTCGGGCGCGGCTGATCGGGAGCGGTAGCGGGCTCGGACTGGGGATCGGGTTCGGACGAGCGCAAATTCGCAGGCGCCGGTAGCGGGAGTGTTTTCGGACGAGAGGGCCTGCTTTTCGGTGGGACTCATGCCGAGACGCGCACCCGGTCCGCCCCCCGACTCTGCTGACCGTTACGACTGAACCCCAAGGGCCGACGCCCGCAAACCGAGCCCACATACCGGCTTCTCTCCGAGACCGAGCCCAGGCCCCGCGCGAGCGCGGCCCCGCCTTTGCCTCGCCCGAAGCCCCAGCCGAGCCCGCTCCCGCTCCCGAAACCGACCCCGCCCCCGGGCCGCGCGAGCGCGGGGCCTCTTCTATGGATCGAGAGTGGGGCACGCTGGCCCAGCGTTGTTCGGGGCGCGCGATACTGTTATGTTAATGTTATGTCGATCAAGCGGATCACGATCAGCGTGCCAAGCCAGGTGGCGAGCCGCATCAAGAAGGCCGCGGGCTCTGCGCCGGTATCGACCTGGGTGACTGAAGTCATCGAGCAGCGGCTCGACGACGCCGAGCTCGAACGGCAGTGGCAGCGCTTCTACGCAGAGGTAGGGCCGAAGGTGCCGGATGTTCGTCGGGCTTCCGCCATGCTGCGACGCATGACCAAACGCGGCAGCAAGCGCGGCGCTGCGTGACACAGCCGGGGGGCGTGGTGCTCGACGCCGGCGCCTTCATCGCGCTCGAACGCCGGAACCGCACCATGACTGCCCTGGCGCGATTGTTCGTGGAGTCCGACACTCCACTAGTGACATCCGCCGGCGTCGTCGCCCAGGTTTGGAGAGGCGGGGCCGATCGCCAAGTGCCGATCGCGTTTCTGCTGCGTCGGTGCGCGGTCATCGCGCTCGACCATGCAGTCGCGCGGACGCTGGGCAGGATCTTGGGTCAGAGTAGGAGTTTCGATCCGATCGATGCGCACGTCGTCTTGTTGGCTCGAGTGCGCTCTTGGCCGGTGCTCAGCTCCGACGCCGATGACTTGCTGCGGATTGATCCGGGCCTGAGCGTCGAACGCATCTAAGCCTGGCACACTGTGTCCGAGAGCGTCCGGGGTGGCATCGTTGCGGTTTGGGACGGGCGGTTGCATAGCCTAGGAATGCGCGATCTGGACGGTAAGGTTTGCTTGGTTACGGGCGCCAACTCGGGCATCGGGCGGGTGACGGCCGAGAGCTTGGCGGCGCGCGGGGCCAAGGTGTGGCTGGCTTGTCGTGATCGCGCCAAGGCCGCGCCCGTGCTGGAGGCGATTACGCGAGCTTGCGGCAACGCCGAGCCGGTAGGGCTTGACTTGAGCGACCTCGACTCGGTGCGGGCCTGTGCCGACGCGGTGCTTGCGAAGCCCGAGCCGCTTCACGTGCTGATCAACAACGCGGGCCTCGCGGGGCGCAAGGCGCTGACCAAGCAGGGGTTCGAGCTGACCTTCGGGGTCAACCACCTGGGACATTTTCTGCTCACGCAGCTGTTGTTGCCCAAACTGCTCGAGCAGCCCCGCTGCCGGGTGGTGAATGTGTCGTCGAAGGCGCACTACGACGCTTCGGGTATCGACTTTGCCGAGCTTCGCCAACCGGGCAAGGGGTTCGGGGCGCTGCACGCGTACGCGGTTTCCAAGCTGGCCAACGTGCTGCACGCCAAAGCGCTGGCGGAGCGCTACGGTGCGCAGGGGTTGCACGCGTACTCGCTCCATCCCGGCGTCGTCAAAAGTGACGTGTGGCGCGAGATCCCGCAACCGTTTCGCGCGCTCGTGACGTGGCGGATGATTTCAAACGAAGCCGGCGCGCAGACGACACTGTATTGCGCGACTAGTCCCGACGTAGCCGCCCACAACGGCCGGTACTACGACGAGTGCCGCGAGAAGGAACCGTCGCCAGCCGCCCAAAGCGCGCCACTGGCCACTGAGCTTTGGGAACGCAGCCAAGCCTACGTCGCTCAGTAGAGTAACGCGCACGACGGCGCCACCGTTCCGTCGCGCGCGTGGCGGTGACGTTGGCGGCCGAGGGTGATTCCACGTTCGACGTGACCGCCGCCACGTCGCCTGCAGGTCGTGGTTGTCGCGCCGTCGATGGGCGCTCGCAAACTGGCGGCAAGTTGGCTGGTTGCCGCTGCCGTGCTGGTCGTCGTGCGCCGTGCTCGGCGTCGCCGCTAGCCGTTCATCATCCGCGAGAACTTTTCGGTGAGCAGCGGATCAGCGGCCATCTTGGCGCCCCACGCCGTTGCGACTTGGCCGTAGCTCATCATGTCGAGGCCGTAACGACCGAGCGCGCCCATCATGTCGCCCTTTTGCATGCCCTTGAGGATGCCGACGTAGTCGCTGAGCTTGGCCACCTTTTGGCCCGGGAACACGACTGGATCCGGCTCGCCGCCATCGCCCTGCGCCATCGCGTGCTGCGCTTGCTGGGCTTGGGCCATGCGCAGATGCATGTCCATGTTGCCGTCTTTGATCTCGTCGAGCGCGGCCTTTTCCTCGGCATTGACGCCCATTTTTGCGAACGTCTGCAGCTCTTGCAGCTCGATGAAGCGCTCTTGCAGCTCGCGGCTGGCGTTGAGCGCCTCCTGCCATTCGCGGATGTGTAGGTTGAGCTTGCCGGTCTCGTCGTTGCGCATCGGAAGCTTGAAGCGCTGCAGCAGTTGCACGATTTCCGGCGGTGGCGTGCCGAGCACGGCCTTGCCGATCGCGAACACGCCCTGGTGACCGATGCTGCCCATGATCCGGTCGCGCTCTTGCGAAAACTCGGCGTACTCCTCGAGCGTGAGACCAGCGTAGCGGCGCGTCGGCGGCTTTACGCGGTTGCTCTTGGCTGGATCTTCGTCGAGCTGTTCAATCCAGCCTTCGATGCCGGCTTTCGTCGCATCGGGGTGGCCCCCCAACCCGAGCCAAACGTGGGCCAACACGTATTCCCAGCCGGTGTAGCCGCGCGCTGGCGCTTGGGTTTTGAGCCAGCCGAACAGCTGTTCGATTTCAGGGCGCAGCGCTGGGTTCTCTTTGGCGCGAAACCCGAGCGCGATGATCGCCGCTCTGGTCGTCCAATCCGACGGACCGAACACCAACGAGTACAGCGCGCCGCGGCCGGGTCCCGATTCCCACGGACCCAGGTGCGAAAGCACGAGCGCGGCTGCGACCTGGCAGCGGTAGGTCCAGTAGAAGCCTTCGAAGCCCGAATTGGGCGGCGGCAAAGGCGGATCGGTCATCACCGCCAAAAAGCCGTGCAGCCAAGCATCGCCCCATTGCTGCGCGACGGCCCGCGCCGCACCGTCCCACACGTCTTGCCGATAAAGTTGCAGCGCGATGCTGGCGATCACCTGCTGCGCGCGCGGATCAGCCGCCGGATAGAGCCTGGCCGGTGCCGTGCCTTGATAGGCCCAGAGCCGGTATTGCACCTGGGCTTTGTCGGCGCGTGGATCGGGCTGCTGGATCTGTTCGACTTTGACGTCCAGGCTGCCGCGCGCACCCATGCTGCGCATCACCAGATCGAACGCCATGTTCACGCTCGGCGCTTCCAAGAATTTGCTCTCGAGCGCGATGCTGCACTCGAGTCCCTGCCCACAGCACTCGATGATGTGCTCGAGCTCGTGCGCGAACGAGCGCGCCGCGTTGGCGGTCGCGTCGCCCGGCCCTTGCAGGAACGTGTAATAAACCTCCATCGGCTCGATTTCTTCGCACAGCTCGCGCGTCAGCTGACTCCACCACTCGCGTTCGCGCAGCACGAACAGCGCGCTTTTGTCTTCGGGCGTGTTGTAACCACGGAAGCGCGCATAGTGAAACGACGGCTTGGCGTCTTCGTAGTCGGGTTCGCGCACGAGCAGGTCGTGGAAGATCTGCGTCGCGCGATCGTACTGCTTGGTATCCATGAACGCCCAACCCGCGTCGTACAGCGGCGAGTTGTCTTTCGGATCGATCGCCAAGGCGAGGCGCGTGTGGTTGAAGGCGTCCTCCGGGCGCCCAGCTTGGCGGTAGGCGTTTGCGGCGGCGGTCTGCACCTTCCAGTCTTGGGGAAAGCGCCGCACGCCGTCGATCGCCACCGTGAGCGTCGCGTTCGGGTCGCCGAGCCTACGCCGCAGCAGCGCTTCGCCGAAGTACAGCACCGCCTCGTTCGGATAGGCACCGCGCAAGGCCGCAAAAAGGTCGGCGCCGGCCCGCACGTTGACCAAGCGTGGATCGTCAGCGTCGGGTGTCGGCGGTACCTGAATGCCGGTGCGCAGAACGGTTCGGACCACGTGCCGCGCGAAGATCTCCCAACCGAGCCGCGTGATGACCTCCGGGTTGCACCAACGCGCGAGCCACGGCAGGTAACCCAGGTCGGGCGCCACGTCGATCACCTGACACAGGAGATCGATCGCCTCGGGCAGCCGCTTCTGCATCATCAAAATGCGCGCGCGCACGGCCGCAGTCGCGACGTGGATCGCGCCGGTCGCAATCGGCACCGTCGACAGCGGATCGGGCGATGCCAGCGCGATTTCGTCGGCGAGATCGAGGTACGAGCGCTCGTTCGGAAAAAGCATCAGCGCGTCGGACGCGAACAGCATCGCGGAGATCAGCTCGCCGCGTTGAGCGGTTTCGCGCGCGCGGCCCTTCAGACTTTCGCCCAGCGCTTGGCGGGCTTGGGCAACATTCGGGAGCTCGGATGGATCGAGTGGCTTCATCGGTTCCATGAAGTCTTTCGTGTGGCGAACGAAGCCGAGAAGGCTACTCTGAAAGCCAGGGCGGACGGAAGCCGACGCGGCTCGACGAGCCGCGCTCCGCGGGTTAAAGGGGCGGCGTGGCAGTCTCCTCCTCGTCTCCGACTCGGCGCTCGACTTCGCTCGCGCTGGTACTGGCCCCTACCGCACAACCTACCGTGTTCGTGGCGCCGGATGGGACGAAGCACGTGGCGCCACAAGGCTGGGGTTGTTTGCCTCCGGGAGACCCCGGGCTCACGCGGCGCGTGAAGTCGCTCGGTCCGTCGTGGGCGATCATCGAGAAGCGCGGGCGCAAGGCGTTTTCGAAGGGCTTGTGGGCGCCGCGTGAAAATATCGAAGCCGCCAAGCTTGCGCTCGAGACGGAACGCGGCACGCCGGCCTACGCCAAGAAGCGCGCCTCGGCCAGCGTACGCCGCGACCACGAGCAGGCTTCGTACGTGGTGTCGTTCGAGGTCGAGATCTTGAATTTCTTGCGCTTCTCGCCGCGCTTCGCGGCGCTGGCGCGCACGCTTGCGCGGCAGGTCACCGCGCACGCGACCCCGGTTGGCAGCGGCACGGTCGCGCGCACCAAGCGCATCCCGATCGAGCGGCGCGCCGAGTCGGCGGTGCTCGCCTGGATGCGCCACCAAACCACCGCCTACGATTCGCTGAAGATCGGGCGTATCAAAGGTGAACGGCGTGAAGTGCGGCGCGAGCTAGCGACGATTTCCCGCGCCGTGCTCGACCTGCATCGGCGCGACGTGGGGCACGCCGCTCAGGCTTGCCCGTTGTGCGCGGCCGTACCGGGCGCAAGCGGCTAGCGCAACGCCGAACCTATCGGGCGGCTATCTGTCGATCAGCAGCTCGTCGGCTGCCTTGGCGCTACTTCACGCGCACCGGGATCGGCACTTGGCACTCAGTGGGCGGGCTCAGCCATTTCAACAGGTTGAGCCAGAAGGTTTCGACCTGCTGGCCCGACACGTCAGCCCATTCGCTGTCGTAGGTCACCCACTCGTCGCCCCAAACTGCGACGCGACCCTTGGCGGCCTGGCTGACCTGCAGCGCGACCTTGGCCCCGCCGTGTGCGATCGTCATGCCCAGCGTGCCGTCGGGCTCGACGCCGTTGTTGGTGTGGATGTTGGTGATGCTTTCACTCAACGGGTGGGGCAACCAATCTTGCACGTTGCCGTCCAGGTCGAGCTTGCTCGCGCTGTAGCCCATGCCCAAGCTGCTCAACAGTTTGTTGACGTTGACGACTTCGCTGGCTTCGTCGTTGGTGTAACCGATTGTCGTCATGACGCCGCCGCCGCCTTGCACCCAAGCTCCGAACACGCCCGATTCGGCGTCCGAAAAGGCGTGGTGGGCCGGAGCCACGATGCCCTTGTTGGAGACCTCGCTCGTCGCAACGTGCAGCACGACCACGATTTGAAACTTCTTGAGCTTGTCGGCGGTCAGCTCGTCGTCGGCCAACTCGACGGCGCCAAGCGGGCTGCGCGCGTTGAGCCACGACTTGAACACGTTGCCACCGTTGCTCCACGGCCCAATATGGCCAATCGTCGCGATGTTCAGGCAATCGCACACGCCGTCGTGGCCGGCGTCCACATCGTCGATGATGCCGTTCGAATCGTTGTCGATGCCGTCGCAGATCTCAGGCGTGCCGTCGCCTTGTTTGCTGGCGTTGCCGCCGCCCGAATCGCTGCCGCCCACGTCGATCTGCAGGTGACCAGCGCTGCCGTTGCCCGTACCGTTGCCGGTGGTGCCGCCGCTGTGGCCGATGTCGTTGCCGGTTTCGGCGCCGCTGCCGTTGCTGGTTCCGCCGCCGTGATTCGCGCCGCTGCTGCTGTCGACTCCAGTGCCGGCAGTGTTGCTGCCGTTGCTGGTGCCGCAACCACTCGCCAGCGCCAGCACCGACACACCCCAAGTTACCGGTCCTACCAACCAGATTCGCGCCATGACTTTCAATGTATGCGGTCGTCGCCGCTTGGCATCCGCGAATCGCGCGGTGCCACAAGTTTGGTGCGACGACGTAAGTGGCGGCGGCACACGCACGCCTACAGAGGCCTTGTCTGCGCGCCCAGCTGGGCGCGGCGCGCGTGCCCCGTTCGGGCTAGGCTCCCCGGCGGCGCCAGATGGACCCCGACATCATCATCATTGGCAGCGGTGCGGGTGGCGGCACGCTCGCGTACGCACTCAAGGACAGCGGCGCGCGTGTGCTGCTGCTCGAGCGCGGCGACTACCTGCCGAGCGAGCCCCAGAATTGGGACGAAGACGCGGTGATTCGCCAGCGGCGCTACCAAGTGAACGAGACTTGGTACGACGCCGAGACCGGCCAGGCCTTTCGCCCAGGCGTTTACTACTGCGTCGGTGGCTGCACCAAGATGTACGGCGCCGCGCTACCGCGGTTTCGCCGTGAAGATTTCGCGGCGCTCGAGCACGAGGAAGGCACTTCGCCAGCTTGGCCGGTCAGCTACGAAGACCTGGAGCCTTACTACGCGCGTGCCGAACAGCTCTACCTGGTGCACGGGCAGGGGGGGCAAGATCCGACCGAGCCTGCGCGTTCGGCGCCGTATCCGTTCCCAGCCTTGCCGCACGAGCCGTACATGGCCGAGCTTGCGGCGAGCCTGAGCGCGCGCGGCTTTCACCCGTTCTCATTGCCGATGGGTGTGGATCTGCGGGCCGGCGGCAAATGCATCCGCTGTTTCACCTGCGATGGGTTCCCGTGCCGTTTGCTGGCGAAAGGTGACGCTGAAGCGTGCTGCGTTCGGCCGGCGCTCGAGTCGCCTCACGTGGAGCTGCTGACCAACGCGCGCGCGGTTCGGCTGCTCACCGACGCGAGCGGCAAGCGCGTTACCGGGGTGGAGGTGGAGCAGGATGGAGCTCTGCGCGTGCTGCGCGCCGACCGCTACGTCGTGGCGTGTGGCGCGATCAACTCCGCGGCGCTGCTGCTGCGTTCGGCTAACGGCCAGCACCCGAACGGTCTCGCCAACTCGAGCGGCCAAGTCGGTCGCAACTACATGGCTCACATCAACTCGACGCTGATCGCGATCGACGCGCAGCACGAGAACGCCGATATTTTTCATAAGACGCTGTCGGTCAATGACTTCTACCTGGCCAGCACGCACTCGCCGTATCCGATGGGCAACCTGCAGATCATGGGTAAGATCCAGGCGAACGGTTACATCGCCGCGCACCGGTCGGAGTTGTCTGCTGACGAACGCCAACGCATCGCTCGCCACAGCACCGATTGGTGGTTGATGACCGAGGATTTACCCGATCCCGAAAATCGCGTGACGCTGGGCGACGACGACAGCATCCGCGTGCGGCGCCGATTCAAGAACACGGCGGCTCACCAGCGGCTAGCGCACGTCGCCGAAGACATGCTGCGCTCGGTCGGCTACAGCGAGTTCATCTACCAATTCATGCCGATCGAAACCAATAGCCACCAGTGCGGCACCGTGCGTTTCGGCGCCGATTCAGCCACTTCCGTGCTCGATCCGTACTGCAAGGCTTGGGATGTCGATAACCTCTACGTCGTCGACGCGTCGTTCTTTCCGTCGAGCGCCGCGATGAACCCAGCGCTCACCATCGCCGCCCAAGCCCTGCGTGTCGCCGAACAGCTCGCGGCTCGGTGATCGCCTACGCACGCACGGTAACAAGATCTCAGTCGGCGGGCTGCTCCGGCTTCCACACGCCAAAGTGCGGCGAAAAGCCGAACAGCAGGCCGTAGCGATCGCCGCCTGGCAGAAAGCCGACCAAGCCGGTCAATGACAGATCGAGCCAGTCGGTCGCGGTGTAGACGGGCCCGAATGCGGCCTGCAGCTGCGTTGGGTCATGACTCGCGAATACGACGCCGGACAGATCGGTGCTGATCGCGTAGGTGCCGGATTTATTCAGGTCTTGATCCCAGGTGACGCCAGCTTCGAGGGCAACCGGGCGTTGGGTGTATCGAGCGGGCGCCGGGTCGACGAAGCCGCCCAGGTTGAAGCTGAACTGCGTGCCGCCCATGCTGACGCCGCCGAGCAGCAGCCCTTCAACGCCGACACCGTGACCGCCCGAGAACGTCGCAAACTTCGGCCCTACCTGCGCGCCGAGCGCGTAGGTGGTCGAGGCTTGCTCGTCGACCAAATCGACCATGCCGACCTTGAGCGACGGCCACAGCGGATCCGGCGACTCGTGGTCAAAGCTGAACGGCTTGCCGGGCGCGCCTTCGACGGTATACGCGCCGTCGAGGTCGATCTCCAGCCAGTGCGTCAACCCCAGATCGAGCTCGAAGTCGGGTGCGACGACGCGCCACGGACCTTGGCTCCGCACCATGCCGGTCTCGAAGTCGAGCTCGCAGGTACCGGGAGCCTCCAGCTCTAAGTCGGTCGGCTCGAAATGGTTGCGCACGTGCGGTCGCGCTAGCGCAGCGTCAGCCACGAGCAGCACCACGAGGGGTCCGATTCGGAGCCTCATCCCCAACAGCCGTGGGCGAGAATACGCAACTTGATACGCATCGTAGGCGACGGCGTTTGGGGCGGCTAGACCCGGTCCTGCTCGCAGCCTTGATTGGTGATCGGGCCGGGTTGGGGAGCGGGATCGGCTGATCGGCAGCGGGATCGGGGTCGGTCGGGGCAGCGGTTTGGGGTCAGCACAAATTCGCAGTCGGCAGCGGTTTCGGTGACGGCAGCAGGCTCCAAACCCAGGCGTTCGATGGCGACACCGGTGAGCGCTTTCGCCGAGGATGACCACCCTTGGATCGAAGCCAATCCTCGCGCGGCTTTGGTCGTCGCGATCCTGCGCCGCATTGCTTACACCCTGCTTTCGCTCTTCCGCAGCGTCACCCAGCGCTCCGACGAGCGCCGCGCCAC
>JBBRMI010000061.1:0-36495 GCA_038230915.1 Polyangiales bacterium
CGGAGCGCTGGGTGACGCTGCGGAAGAGCGAAAGCAGGGTGTAAGCAATGCGGCGCAGGATCGCGACGACCAAAGCCGCGCGAGGATTGGCTTCGATCCAAGGGTGGTCATCCTCGGCGAAAGCGGTGTCGAGAATTTGGTGAGATGTCTCGACGCCCCAGTGCTTTCGAGCGACGATGAGCGAATGCTGAGCGGTGAGACGGTCGCGCGGTAAACTCGAGATGAGATAGCGCTCGTCTTCGCTTCGCAGCTCACCGGTGTCGCCATCGAACGCCTGGGTTTGGATGCGCAGCACGGTGCGCAGGTGGGGCCAGCCGTCGAGCTCGACGGTGGCGTGCCCGATGAAGATCTTGCGCACGCAGAAACTCACGTGGCGTCGCCGGGCCGCCCCGTCCGGCCGCGGACCCGCGCGTTCGCCGCGAATCGGGGCGAGGCTGACGGCAGCCCAAAAGATGTGAAGAATCATGAGTCCCGGTTGGCTTCGTTGTTCCTACCGCAGTATGCGCCTTCGTCGCGCCTCGCCATCCGGGAGCCTCGGCCGCGATCATCGACTGACTTGGCCATTCGCGGGCCCTTAGCTTGCGGCGCTCGAATAGACGTCAGCCTCGGTTGCGCGCCGACGGCGCCGGAAGAGCGTGAGACCAGCGGGCAACACGAGCAGCGCCGTGAGCAGACATGATAGCTCGCCAATGACCGCGTATTTTCCGAACGAGCGCAGCGCCAGGTTGTCACCGAACAGCAAGGTGCCGTAGCCGAGCGTCGTCGTCAGACTGCAGGCGGCGATCGCGCCACCGACCGATTGCAGGCTCTTTGTGATGTCGCCGACGGCGCGCACGCGATCGTAAAGATTGATCGAATACTCGACGCCGATGCCGAAGGTCAGCGGCAACGCCACGAAGTTCAAGAAATTGAGCCGCACGCCGAAGCCCGCCGCCGCGCCGAGCGTGAGCCAAACCGCCAGCAATAGTGACGATACCACCACCACCGCCGGCAAGAACGCGCTGGTCGCCAGCGTCGCCACCACCACCACCACCGCGAACGCGATCGCGATCGTCCGCGGTGCGTCGCGCGTCATCGAGCGGATCATCTCCGCAAAAACGCTGGCGCGGCTGGCGTTCGGTACCACCGCGCCGTCGCCCTCGCGCACCCCTTCGAGCAAATCCGCGATCTTCAGCAGCTGCTCGCCCCGGCTGCGCGACAGCTTGCGGTCGATCTCGACGAACACTGCCGTGCCGAAGCGACCGTTGGTTTCGGTGAAGCGTTCGTGAAGCAACGGCGGCAGATCGCCCGCCGACAGCGCGTGCAGGCTCTCCGGCGGCCGAAATGTCTGCGCGAACTCGAGATCGGCACCCTTCAAATGCGGCATCGCGCGATCGAGCTCTTTGCGAATCTCGGCTAGCACTTCGAGCTTGCGTTGCACGACCGCCGGTCGCCCGCCTAGGTAGTCGTACGCGGTCGTCACGCGTTCGACGAGCTTGCCGCCGAACAGCTGGCGATCGCGCGCCACGACTGCGTCGGCGACGCTGGCCGCGTGCGCGAAGTCGCTCGCCAACAGCAGGTCTGGTGAGCCGCGCGTGCCGAAGATTTCATCGGCTTTGACGCTGAAATGACCGGCGCCGCTCTTCGAGCTGGTAGCGCTGCGCAGCTTGCTGAAATCATACTCCCAGGGGTTGGCGGCGTAACGAGCGATCGGTCGAGCTAGAACGACCGCCGCGACCGCAACTGCGAGCAGCAGCAGCAAGGGTCGCCGGGTCGCGAGCGCCCCAAGCCAACGTGTCACTTTCGAGTCGACCGGCTTTGCTACTATCGACCTGCGGCGCGTCACATGAAAGCGCTCGAGCGCGGCGATCGACGCCGGGCACAGCCCAAACGCCGCAAACCAGCACGCAAGCGAGCCCACACCGCCAATCAGCCCGAACTCACTGAAGCCACGAAAGCTCGTCGCACTGAGCGACAGGTAAGCGCCAGCGGCCGCCAGCGCGCCGAGCCAAGTGCCGCGGCGGCAGTCGAGCGCGGCTTGTCGCAAGGCCGGCAGCAGCTCGAGGCCCGCGCTCTGCAGCTCGCGGTAGCGCGCGAAGTAGATCATCGGAATGTTGATGCCGTTGCCGGCGATGATCGAGCCGAGAAATCCGCTAGCCATGTTCAAATGGCCGAACGCCAGCTTGGCCACCGCAAACGCCACGCCGCAACCGACCGCCGCCGACAACCCAATGTGCACGAGCGACAGCGTCGATCTGAAGTACCCGAGAATCACCGTCAAAATCAGCCCGAGCGCGAGCGCGGAGACCAGCGCAATGTCGGCGATCAGGCTCTTCTTCTCGGCCGCGGCGTTGGGGATGTCGCCGGTGAAGCCGACCTCGGCGCGCGGATGAAAATTTTGCGGGCGTAGATCTGCTACCAACTGTGTGACGCGCCGCAACAGCTCGTCCGAGCTCAGCTCCCCCATGCCGGCGGCCGACGAACGAATTACCAGCGCGTAGCGAGTGCCGCTGGGGTTCCGAAAGTAGTCCGACTTGAAGCGATCTTGCGCCGCCATTTTGCGTTCGATCCGCTCACGGATCGCGCGCAACCGTGAGCCTTCGCCCGCATTGCTCGCGGCTGGCGGCTGATCTTTCGCCGGCTCGGCTGCGGCCAGCGCCGAATCACCGACAGCGCCGCCGAACGCGCGCAGGTCATCATCGACCTGCACGTCGCACGGCTCGTCGAGCCCGAGATCGAGCGCCTGCTGCTCGCGTTCTTTTTGCAACTCACAGCGCACCAGCCGCAGATCGCGCTCGGAGGCGAACAGCCAACGGAAGTCCTTGAAGTATTGGCGTTCGGCTTGCGCCCCGGTCTGCACCGACGCCACCAGCGTGCGCGGCAGCTGCCGGACACGCGGCGCGAGTCTGTCGACGAAGCGCTCGTTGGCCGACGCATCCGGCGACTCGATGATCACCACCAACGTCGACGCTCCACTCACCTTGCGCTCGAGCGCCGCGCGAAAGCGCTTGGCCGTGCCCGACTCGCTCGGCAGCAGACTGACGAAATCGCCCTTGATACGTAGCTGACTGGCCAATCCCCAGCACGCCGCCAACAGCAACAGCGCCGCGCCGAGCACACGCCACGGATGCGTCGCCGCCCAGTCGGTGTAGCGAACGAGCAAGCGTTCGACCAGCGACGCTCGCGAATCAGTTGGGTTCGTCACCATCCGGCTCCACACCAGTCACACTGGTCATCACTATCAGGTGTGATTCAGCAGCACACTGTGAGTATTCAGCGTTGCTGCGTTACCACACCGCTGCCGCGCGCGCTTCGCGAGCAGCCGCGCATACAAGGCGAACAAGTCGTCGAAGTGTTGCTCCGATGAAGGAATCGTGGCGGCGGCGAGCAGCGCAGCTCGCTGCAATTCGTCGCGAGGTCGTGCAAGCAGCCTCTGCACGGCGCGGGCCACGCCGTCCGCGCCCTCGCGCCCAGAGTAGGTCTCCGAGTAGTCGGGGTGTGCGAGCGCGCCGGCGCCGCCCGCCTGCGGAACGACGACCGGCGTGCCGCTGGCCAACGTTTCAGCGATGACGAAACCGTAAGTCTCGCCGAGTGAGCCGTGGAGCAATAGGTCGACGCTCGCCAAGACGCCCGCATATTGCGCGCGATCATGCGTAAAAGGCAGGAACGTGACGTGGTCCAAGCCGCGCGCGCGCTGCTCGAGCGCTGCGCGCTCGGGTCCGTCGCCCAACACGACCAACGCTACGGGCTGCGAGCGATGCAGCACATGCAAGGCATCGACCAGCAGCGCCTGGCGCTTGTCAGCGGCGAGCCGTCCGGCAATCAACACCAATCGCGCGCGCGGGTCATCCCACACCGGCCCCAACAAGCGCGCCCGCAGCTCCGGGTTGCGACACTGTGAACCCAAGTCACTCCGAGTGATGCCAAACGGCACAGTCGTGACGCGCTCGCAACCGCGTTTGGACAATTCCGTTTCTAACCAATGACCCGCAACCACTGTGGCGTCACAAAACCCCGCGATTCGCCGGTGCCAACCCCAGGCGGCATGTTCGATGCAATCCGATAGTCGCGCGGGCAACGCGCGCTCCAGAACGGGACGCACGTAGCAGCCGATCGGATCCGAATGATGAACGTAGACTCGCAGCGCCGTTTGGTCGAGACCGCGGGCCGCCAAAGCCGGCGCGAACGGGCTGGAGATCTGCACCACATCCGGGCGTTCCTGCGCGACCACGCGCCGCATGTAGTCGATCCGCCACGGGATGCGGTAAGTCGAGTCGTACGGCATCGGTGGCGCGGGATAGCGAATCAACCGCATGCCCGAGTGCTGGCTCACACGGTACTCGCGGCCCGGTGCGACCACGGTCAAGGCGTGGCCAGCGGACGTCGCGGCTTTACCCATTCTTTCCAAGTACGAACGAACACCGCCACCGCGATCCGAAAAGAACTCGCAGAGGTCCAAAATGCGTAGCGAAGAAGTCAGGGTCATCGAAAATTCCGTGGTGTCGAGGGTGGAGACCGGCGCCGTTCAAACTCCCGAGTGGCCAGCTCGCATCGGCATCGTGAACGACTACGTTCGCATACCGCATGCCAACGGGTCATCCTTCGCCTCGCAATTCCTGTACCGCGAATTTCGGAAGCGCGGGCACCGGGTCACGATCATCGGCGCGGATGATCCTCAGACCAAGCCGGCTGATCTGCCGGAGCACGCGGTTTCGTTCGTGAGCTTACCGCTGCGCAACCATCCAGGCGTGCATTTGGCGCTGCCGTCGCGCAGGCGCCTGGGGCTGTTGGAGCGCGAAAACCTCGACGTGGTGCTGGCGCAGACTGGCTCTGCGATGTTGGAAGCCGGGGTTTGGTTGCGCGCGCGGCGCGGCGTGCCGCTGGTGTGCGTGAACACGATTCACCTGCCGAGCGTGTACAACATGGTGCTGCCCGAAGCGCTGATTCAAACCCGCGCCGATGAGGCGTTTCGCGAGCACGTCGTCCCGTGGATCGAGCAGCAGACGGTCAGCGCCTACAACCAGGGCGACGGCCTGGTCGTGCTTTCCGCAGGGCTCAAGCGCTACTGGGAAGATCGCGGTGTGCGCGTGCCGATTCACGTCATCCCGCGCGCTGTCGATCCGGCGGTTTTCGATGCCACCGACCCTGCCGATCCGTTTCCCGCGGCGGCGGCCAAGGGCGGCCGTTTGCTGGTGGTTTGCCGCCAGACGCGCGAGAAAGGCGTCGCCCATTTGCTCGAAATTTTCGCGAAGTTCGTGGCGCCGGTAGCGCCAGAAGCGTCGCTGACCGTCGTCGGCGACGGCCCGGATCGCGACGGCTTCATGGAGCTTGCACGGCAGATGGGCATCGAAGGCCGAGTGTTCTTCGCGGGTGAGCAGCCGCTCGGTGCGATCCCCGCATTCCTGCGCCATGCCGATATTTTCGTCTACACGTCGCTCAGCGAGACGTACGGTCAAGTCGTGAGCGAAGCGCAATGGTGTCGCTTGCCGGTCGTGGCGCTGGCCGACGGCATGGGCGTCTCACAACAAGTCGAGCACGAACGCACGGGTCTGTTGATCGATCCGACGGGCGATCCGGAGCAGGTCAAGTGGCGCTTCGCCAAGGCCGTGCTGCGCCTGCTGCGCGAACCGCGCGAGCGTGACCGCCTGCTGCGCGAAGCGGTCGAAAGCGTGCGCCGACGCGCCCGGTCGGAGTTGAGCGTGGCGCGTTACTACGAGGCGTTCGCGGCAGCTCGGCGGCACCTGGAGCGCTGCTCGAAGATCGAGCCGGTCGCCGCCATGCGCGAGATGAGGTCGCTCGCGCGCTGGACCGGGCTCCACTTGACGCTAGCTGGGGTCGGGCTGTTGCGTGCGCCCGGCATCGTAAACCGCGCCGGCGCGCGCCAGCCGAACTGGGACGGCGTGAAGCTCAAGCCGATTTCGAACGATGGTGGCCTTGGCGGCCAGCCAAGAGCATGAGCGACGGATCGAGCACCAGCCGCCCGCCGCGCTCGAACAGCGCGCGGTGCAGGCTCACGTGCTCGCAGTCGCGCGTCGACTCGTCGTAACGTAGGCCTCGGATGCTGCGGCTCCGATACAGCGCCAACCCCGCGAACGCACTCTTGACGCGCACCGGCTCGTCGCCGCGACACAGGCCCCGCAGGCGATAGCGAATCGCGGTATCGCTCGCTCGCCGTTCCCAAACCGCCTCGCGAAAGGCAATCGGATCGTAGTAGCCGTAGCCCAAGAACGGCATTAACAGCGGCAGACCGAGCCAATTGTTGATGCCGAGCGCGGTCACGCCGTCCGGTCCGTTCGGCTCCGCCAGGAGCGCGATCGAGTGCAACAGGCCGTCGAGGCTTATCGGCCCCTCCAAATCGCCGTCGAGTACGCCGACCAAATCGGTCGGCGGCAACGCTTCGAGCCGCTCGAACAATGCGTTGCGCAGCCGCGCCATTCGCGCGAAGCCGGAGACGCCCCGCTCGAAGCGCGGTACCGTCACGCTTTCGACCACGCCCGGCCGCGCGCGCGCCCAGTCGCCGATCACGCGCTCTGTGCCATCGGTCGAATCGTCGCACAGCACCAGCACCCGGCCGCCTTGGAACCGCTCGAGCACGGCTTCGCAACGAGCGCGCAAGTAAAGCGCCAAGTCGACGCGATTGTGCAGCATGGTCACGAGCGTGATGCGCTGCTGTAGAGCTTCGCGCCGGCCCTGGGCGACGCGCGAGAAATAGCGCCTTTTACGGCTGTTTCTCGGCAAAAACGCCGCTTCCGGGAAGGCGAGCTTGTAGCGTTCGGGCCTGACCAGCTCGTCGACGGTCTTTTCTCCACGCAGCACCGAAGCGCCATCGCGCGACCAGCCGACCACGCTCTGCACGCGGCGATTCAGTCCAGCTTCCGGGATCCAGGTGTGTGCCCAATGGTGCACGCCGAAGCTCGCGCTCGGGTACAGCTCCAGCTCACGCATGCTCTGGAAGTGTTTTCGTGAGCGCGCGTCGATTGGCAAGCTCTGGGCGTCCAAATCAGGCAGCGGAAAGAACGCATCGGGCTCCGAAACGACGACCCCGAGCGCGCGGCCGTGCGCTTCGTACGCGGCGTCGAGCGCCAGCGGCCCGGTCACTCCGACCGGCTCACCGCCGGGCAGCGCCGCGCGCCGCTCGATCTCCTCGATCATCCGCTGCCAGAACGGGTGCCCCGGCGCCGAGGCCATGATCGCGTTGCAGGCCATTAGCGACTTTCCGCGGCGTTTCTGGGCGTGCGACTCGGGCTCAGCGCCGAGAACGCAGTCGCCACAGCCCGCCAGGAATGGGTCGAGCGAGCGCAATGGCTCTACGTCGAGGTCAACGTAAACGCCGCCGAAGCGCAGAAGGTAGAGGCACCGCACCATGTCGGCGCGGTAAATCTCGCGCGAGAACGATCGATAGAGGCGGTGCAGCGCGGGGAACTCCGCGCGCACGAAGGCGTCGTTGTGCTCGTCGGTCCACAGCCGGTACTCGAAGTCGGGGTGCAGCTCACGCCAGCGAGCCTGAAATCGCGCCAGCGGCTGCGGCACGTTGTTCGATTTCCAGGTTTGATGGATGATCCGAGGTATTGGCACGCCTTCAGGTAGCAGATCCCATGCCAAAGCCGGCTCGCCGAGGCTCGTTCCGGGTGGCCGCTGCGTCCCCGACACGCAGCCGTCACGCGATCGAGGGACAACTTAGCGGGGTGCCAGCTCGAACGAGTACGCTGCTGCGCTGGGCAGAGCTCGCGCTCAGCGTGACGCTCCTCGCCATCTTCCTCGGTCCGCGCGATCTGCCGCTCGTCGACCTGCCACAACACGCGCTGCAGATCGCCAACTGGATCCGCCTCAACGCGCACGACAACGCGGTCTCCGACCTCGAGCTCAATTTTCGCACACCCTACCTGCTCGGCTATCCGGTGGCGCGCGCGTTGGCTGAGGTCGTGCCGGTGCTGGTAGCGCTCAAGTTGACGCTGTGGGCGTCGATCACCTTGCAAGCCGTGACGCTGCGCAAACTGTGCCTGCGCTTGGGGCACGATCCGTGGCTCGGCTTGCTGGGTTTTCCACTCGGCCTGGGTTACAGCTTCTGCTTCGGTTTCGTCGCGTTCTGCGCGGCACTGCCGCTGGTAAACTGGGCAATTCTGCGCGCTTTGGATCACCGCGACGCCCCGACTTGGTGGCGCGGGTTAGGACTGGCGGTGACCTTGGCCCTGCTGCTGGTCGCGCACGGGGTGGCACTAGGCTTTTTGGTCGTGGTGCTAGCGCCGCTGCTGCTCTGGGGCGGCGGAAAATTCTGGCAGCGCCTGTTGCCGCTCGCCGCGCCACCCCTGCTTGCGCTGCTGTGGCTCGTGCCGGGCGGCACCTCGACGCGCCTGGGCGGTGATCTATGGGCGCTCGAACCGCAGCGTCTGCTCGAGCTGCCTGGTCAGCTGGTGGGCATCGGCGCTGCCGACCCGATCGCGACGCTGCTCGGCAGTTTGCTATTGGTGACTGTGGGCTGGAGCGTGGGCGCGCGCCGCTCGCTGCTGTTCATGTTTCCGCTCGTCGCATCTCTCCTGGGTTACCTGTTCTTTCCGACCATGTTCCGTGGCGCCGGGCCGCTCGGACCGCGCTTCTCCGCCTACGTCGTGCCCACCGCGCTGATCGCGTTCGCGCCGAGCGCGGCTCACGCAGCCAAGCTCCGCACGACGCGGCGCGCGCTGATCCTGCTGCTGGCCGGCAGCGTGCAACTGGTATTTTTTCAGCGACTGCGCGGCTTCAACCGCGAAGCATCGGACTTCCACGCGCTGACTGCGCGACTGCCGCCCGGCCTGGCCATCCGACCGATCGTCTTCGACCGCGCCAGCAGTACATTTCCTGGAATTCCAGCGCATCTTCACGTCCCGGCGTACTACGCGCTCGAGAAGGGCGGCAGCACTGGTTATTCGTTCGCGATGTACTCGATCTCCGTCGTGCGCCTGCGCGCCGGTGTTCGCGCCAAGATGGGCGGCGGCGCCGAATGGGCTCCAGAGCGCTTCGACGCGGAGCACGAGGCCGACGACTACGACTACTTCATCGTCAAGAGCGCGCTCGATCGCACAAGCTCACTGTTTGCGGGGCCAAGTCCGGTCGCGGTGCTCGACCAACACATCGGCGACTGGTGGGGTTACCGGCGCGTTAAAGCCAGATCCAACGTGCCGAGCCGGACCGGAGGATAGGCAGACTGTGAATTTCTTCGTCCCGAACCGGCTGACGCATCGAACGACTGTCGGCCGAGCGTGTCTAGGAGTAGGGTCTTTTTTGACACAAGGCTCGACGCGATTGAACGGCAGCAAATCCTTGGGACAGCGGGAAATACGGATACTCGTCATTGAGCTCGACGGTGGGTCGGCTCGCACGGTACTGGAGACAGCGGCGGACTTGGTGCTGGTGACGGCCGAATCGTTCGAACGCGCCACCGAGATGTTGAAACCGAGTCGTCCCGACGCCATCGTCGCCGCGCTCGCCGCGTTATGTGCGACCGATACGGTGGCGCTGAAAGAGCTGGTCAACGCGGCCCAGGGCATCCCGGTCATGGTCGTATCGCAACCCGTGCCCGAAGAGCCGGCTACCCAGCTGCTCAAAGCCGGTATCGGTGGCTACCTGTTCGCGCAAGACGTGCGCTTCTTGCCGACCAGCGTGCGCGAGCTCGTGCGCGGCGGTGTGCCCATGTCGCCGCCCGTGTCGCGATTGGTCTTGCAGCGGGCGCGACGCAGCTCGTCGAGCATGGCAGCCGTGCGGCCACAGAGCGCTGCCGCTCAAAACCTACTCAGCGCGCGTCAACGCGAGATCTTGGCGCTACTGCAGCGCGGCCACAGCTACGACGACATCGGCACGGCGCTCGGTCTCAGCGTCAACACCGTACGCAGCCATTTGCGGATCATCTACGAACGCCTGGGCGCCGCCAGCAAGGTCGAAGCGGTGATGATCGGCATGGAGCTCGGTCTGCTCGAAAGCGCGCGGCTGGGATAGATCAGGCCCAGAGCGCGGCAGGCGTGGCTGCCGGCAGCCCTAAGGGCCCGCGAATGGCTAAGTCAGTCGATGATCGCGGCCGAGGCGCCCGGATGGCGAGGCGCGACGAAGGTGCATACTGCGGTATGTAGCTGAGGAGCAACGAAGCCAGCCGGGACTCAGGATTCGTCACATCTTGGGCTGCCACGCCGCAGCCTTCCCTGCAGAACTGCCGTGCGTCGCCGGGCCACCACGCGCGAGCGAGATTTTTTTACAGGGAGATCGGGAGATCGGGAGATTTTTGGGGTTCGAAATGCACGATCACGCGCGGATCCTGCGCAGTCGACGCGCGCATTCGTGATTCTCGAGCAACAAACTGCTCGCCTCCCGATCTCCCGATCTCCTGTGAAAAAATCTCGCGGTCGTACGGTTTTGCCTGGAGACGGCACGGAAGTCTCTGCGATTCGGACTCGCTTGCAGAAGCTGCCGTGCCGTCGCATGGCCACGTTGTGCGACCGAGATTTTCTCACAGGGAGATCGGGAGATCGGGAGCGAGAATTTCTTGGGGTTCGAGACGGACGATGTCGAACGGAGCCTGCGCAGGCGCCTCGAGACCGCGTGCGGCTCGAACAACAAAAACTCCCGATCTCCCGATCTCCCTGTGAAAAAATCTCGGCACGGGCCGCAGTCGAAATCAGACGACTGGTTCGCGGCGAACGCGCGGGTCCGCGGCCGGACGGGGCGGCCCGGCGACGCCACGTGAGTTTCTGCAATTGAGGCTGCGATTTGGCAGCCCAAAAGATGTGAAGAATCATGAGAACCGGGATGCATCAGCCACCAGGGCAACTGACTTAGCCATTCGAGGGCCCTATGCTTTAAGCTCGTCGAGGGTACCGGCGTAGCCTTCGCCGAAGGACGTAGTCGGTACATCCATCGCGTTGCTGAGCGAGGCCAAGAGCTTGTTGTGCGGGACGTTGCTGTCGCCGCTCCAATACGTGCCGGTCTTGGTCGCCCAGTTTCCGAGCTTCACGGTGCGGCCGGTCTTGAAGTAGCCGCCGCAGCTGCCGATCAGCACGTACGGCAGCCCCGCGACGTAGTGACCGGAGCCTTCGTTCATATCGTTGCCGACGGCGATCACGCTGTTGTCGAGCGCGGTCCCATTGCCTTCAACCGCGCCGTCGAGGCTGGCCGCCAAGCGCGCCACCTGCTCGTACATCCAGACGTCGGCCTTGATCTTGGTCGAGTAGCCGTCTTTGCCCAGGTGGGCGATGTCGTGGAAGCTCGAGTTGATGTCGAGCCAAGGCAGCGTGATCGGACGATAGCCGCCATCGTCGGCCCAGCAGATGCTGACCGAGCGCGTGATGTCGCAGCGCAGAGCCATCGCGGTCATGTCGAGCATGGCCGCGACCCTGTCCTGGAAGACTTTGCTGCCGGTCATGACCGTCGGCGGCGTGCACGCCATCGCGCTGGCCGCAAGCTGCGCCTCCAGCTGGCGAATCGACTCGAAATGCGCGTCGATCTTGGCTTTGTCGTCGGTGCCCATGCGCTGGGAGAAGTTGCTCAGCTCGCCGCTCACGAAGTCGAGCACGCTCTTGCGCTTGGCGCGGATCTTCTCCAGATCCGCCGACGGCATGGTGGCGCTGGCGAACAATTTATCGAACAAACGCTTGGGATCACCCTCGCCGGTGTTGGCCTGAGCGGCGCCGCGCCAGCTCGCCGTTCCGCCGTCGACGCTGATCACCAGCAGCGGCTGCTGCAGCGCGACGGTCTTGGCGATCGCGTCCGAGACGACCTGATCGATCGACGGCCCGGTCGACGTGCAGTTTTGCCCGCCGGTGTTCTTGTACGTACCGGTCCAGATCACCGGGTACGTGAAGTGACCGTCGTACTTGTGATCGCTCTCGATCATCGCCTTGTAGTCGAGACCGGCTGCGACCAGCGTCTTGGCCGCGAACGGCGCGAGCGGCTTCAGCACTTCACTGTTGGTGGTGCCGTCCGCCGGGTAGAACGCGGTTTGACACACGCCGTGGCCCCAGGTGATGGTGACGAGCCGCTTTGGAAAGCCGTTCGCGCCGGCCGCTTGCGCGCGCTCGGCGTCGATCAGCGGCAAGAGCGCCGCGCTGGCGCCGATACCGGCCAGCATCGCGCGACGCGAGAAACGCAATTGAGTTTTGGCGGTCTTGATCAGGGTCATTTCGTCACCTCCCCCGCTGCCAGGCTTCGGAAGCGGAAGGAACGCGATGCGGCGATGGCAGGTGCTAGGTCACGCATATCGAATTGGTTAGTAGCGAAAGCGGTCGCGATCGACGCGATCGACGGTGCGTCGCCGTCCGTCTCGGCGCGGCCCACCGCGAAGCGGAACCATTGCTTGGCGAAGCAGCTGCGAACGGTGTCGCTGGTCGACAAGATCTTGGTCAGCTCGACTGCGTCGGCGAAGGGCTTGTTGGTGCCGTCGATGTTGACCATACCGGTGGAGTCGACGGGCTGGCCATTGTCCATCGTGCGGTAGCGGCCGATGCCGTCGTAGTGCTCGAACGCGTACCCGATTGGATCCATCAGCAAGTGACAGCCTTTGGCGCACTCGTTCTGATCATGCTCCGTGAAGCGTTGGCGCGTGGTACCGCCAGCCGTCGCCGGCTTGGCGGGCGGCACGTTGGGCGGCGGCGGCGGCAGGCTGCCGCACAACAGCTTGGTGTACACCGCCTTGCCGCGCTTGACCGGGTTCGAACCGTCTGGTGAACCGGCCAGCGTCAGGAACGCGGGCTCGGTCAGCAGACCGAGGCGCTGCGACGTGTCCAGCATCGTCTTGCTGAACGTCGTGCCGGTGGCGCTGTTGCCGTAGACCTTGGCCAACACCTGATTGCTGAAGGTGTAGTCGGCGCTGAGCAGCGTCTCGAGCTTGCCGCCGCCGTCGAACAGCACGCTCTGCGCGAACGCGTCGCTCCCGTCAACGAGCGCGCCCTTCAGCACGTCGTTGTAGTCGGGATAGGTCTTGGCGTCCTTCGGCAACGGTGCGATATCGCCGAGCTCGAGCCACTCGCGGAAGAAAGCGGTCGCGGCATCCTTCGCCTTGGCGTCAACCAACATGCGGCGCGCTTGGGCGGCGATCTCGGCGTCGGAAGCCAGCTTGCCGGCAGCAGCTGCGTCGAACAGCGCGCCGTCCGGCATCGTGCCCCAGATGAAGTACGAGAGCCGCGACGCGACGTCGTAGGGTCCGAGCTGCACCGCGCTACCGGACAGCTTGGGCGCAACGTCGGGCGCTTCCCAGTGGTACAGGAACGCGGGCGACTGCAGCACGCCTTCGAGCAGCGTCTCGATCGCGTCGTTGAAGGTCATCTTCTGCGCGGTGCGCGCGTTCTGATACAGCGCCGTCAGCCGCGTCGTCTCGCCGTCGCTCAGCGGACGGCGGTAGGCGCGCTTGCCGAAGTCGGAGATGAACTTGGCAGCGCACGCGTCTTCACCAGTCGACGGATCACACGGCAAGAGCGTGGCCGGCGTCTTGATCGCCGTCTTGGCTAGCGTCTCGGCGGCGGAGCGCAGCAGATCGGCGTCTTGGGTCGCTACTAAGCCGGAGCGCCGGAACAGGAACGAGCGATCGCGATCGTCCGGGAAATCGTCCGCGGGTTGCGTGGCGTCCTGCAGCAAGTCGCGCACGGTGTTGTTGTACTCGCGACGCGTGAGCCGATAGAGCGGGCGCGGCCCGACCGCATTGGGGTCCGTGACCGAACCGGAGCCGCCGGAGCTGTTGCCCGCGCCGGGGTGGTTCGGATCGAGCCCGCTGCTGCCGCCGCCGGCGGGGCCGCCAGAGTTGCCTGTGATCGAACCGTCGCAGGCGATCAACAAGGCCAAAGAAGCGCCGACGCCAGCCACTAACGTCAGCAGTCGGGGCGTTCCCGGGGCCTTCTGTTTGGGATCTCTCATCGCGGACACCTCCATCAGTACCCACCCTGAAGGGTAATGGGCCAGCTCAGTTGCTCCAAACTCAACATGGCTCCAAACGGCACCGGGCACGATGGGAAAAAGGCCTTCGCACCCCAGCAATCGACCACAAGCACTCGTGACCACCTTTGGCCACAGTTGCGCTTTCTGTGCCCACGCCTGCTCACGCGCGGGGCACGCGATTCCGTAGCGAGTCGAATCTTCGAGCAACAGCAGCCGGCGTTACGGCGTGCAGCGATTCGGCAGCGCGCGTGGCGCCGCGAAGACTTCGACCCGGCAGGCGATCGCGCCGACGATCGGCACGTCGAAGTGGACCGCGACGCGGCAGTCCTTCTCGTTCTTCGGATCGAACCACCAAGCTTTTTCGCACTGACCGCGGCCAGCGCCGAGCTTGGTGACGGCGAAGCGGCCACGCGTGCGCAACGCCCCGCAGCTCGATCCGCCAAACATGCGATCTTCACTGGTGCCGAGCAGCCCGCCGCTCACGACGGTGTCTTCCGTCGCTAACTGCGGCTCGACGTCGCTCTCCGGATCAGGCGTGCAGCGCAGCGCGCCGGAGCAGACGCTGTTGGCACAGCAGCTCTGTTGGGCGCCGCCACAAGCTGTTCGGCAACGCCCGCCGACGCAGGCGCCGGACGCGCAGCGCTCGCCGTCGCACGGTTGATCGGGACCGCCGACTTCGACGCAACGTTCGTCGACGCAGCCGAGGCCGCCGTCACACCCTGGTTCGCTGCTGCAACAGCCTTGATCACGACGACCGCAGAACTGGCACAACCGCTCGGTATTGGTGGTCCGGAAAGCGCTGCGCGCGATCGCCAGCGTGACTGGCTGGGTGCTGGTGATTTCCCGCGAGCCGTGGCTCAGCTCTTTCGCGTTGTAGCTGCCGGACAGCAGCGGAACGCCGAGCCCGACCTCGCTACCGTGCTCATCTTCCGCGCTGACCGTCAGCGTCGGAATTCCGACCAACGCCTTGTTCACGAACTGGTAATCGGGCCTGCACAGCGCCTGTAAACACTGCAGTTCACGCCGTTGCCCCTGCATGCGACTGGCCACGCCGAGCAAGGTCAGGAAGCGCGCGTGCTTGACGCTGATGTGCGCGTTCACGCGTCGCGTCCGCGAAAGATCGAGCGACAAGCTCGGCAACCAGGGCACGAGCGTCGTGAGGTTCGCGCGGCCACCCTGCTGGACCTCAGCCGAGAAGCCCTGGTCGATGCTCAGATCGAAATCCGAGCCCGAGCTCTCGAGCAGCTTCTGGTACTCGGCCGGGTCGTCGAAGCATTCGGACAAAACGCCTTCTTCGCCCGCACCCGACGCACCGAAGCGGCCCAGCTCGGTGACGCCCGGGATGTCGAGACAGGACATTTGCGTGCCGATACGCGCGGACGTCACGGCTTGGGTGAGCAGAGGTTGCAAGCGATCGCAGTAGCCGGTTTGAGCGGCGAGCGACTTTTTGACGGGCAGCTCCGCGACGTCTACCGGCGGGCGCTTCGAGCCCCCGCAGGCGCTCAGTGCCCCTAGCGCCAACGCCCACAGGCAATCCCGCACACGCCCGGGGAGACCGCACCCTCGAGACATCGTTGCGGGCTTAAACGCTCGACCAGCCGTCGTCATCCCAAGCGCGGTCACGGTAGCGGAGAAGCTGTGCCACCGCCACCGACAGACCGGCGGCGATGCACGCAGCCGCCAAGAGCCGACGATGACGAGGACCGAGAAACTGAGGACACGGTGGCCATGCAGGAATC
Organism: Polyangiales bacterium; assembly: GCA_038230915.1. GTDB lineage: Bacteria > Myxococcota_A > Polyangia > Polyangiales > Polyangiaceae > PMG-095. Next base: position 15,609 of record JBBRMI010000061.1, read on the forward strand.
CATGGGAAGGGGAAGACGTTGAACTTCAAGAGAACTTCGCTCGTGGCGGGCCGAAATCGACACCGTGAGGGAACTTTTTTTTCGCTGTCTTTCTGCTTGGCCTACCAGCGCGCGAGTCCGGCTGTCCGGCTCGGCGTCCGTGGACGCCTGCGTTGAGCGGCGCTAAGTTTCCGGGATGCGGTACCGGGGAGCAGCTTGCGCAAGCGCCCTCACATTTCTCGTCGCTTCGAGCGTGTTCGCGCGCGCGGGCGGCGGGCATGGCGGCGGCGGGCATGGCGGCGGCGGGCACGCTGGCTGCGGCGCGCATGGGCGCGGCGGCGGCGGGCACGCGCCGCCTTACCTCAGCCCGGGGGCGCGTGAGCAGATGCGCCGCGCGGCGAAGCCGACGCACCGCGGCGGGCGCTTTGAACCGCCGAGCTGACAAAGCCGCTAAGCTGGGACGGACATGACCCCCCAGGATGCGGCTGAGCCCACCGTTCGAATCACGGTGCGCGCCAAGCCGCGCGCGAGCCACAGTCGCGTCGTGCGCGTCGACGGCCTCAACTTAGAAGTAGCGCTGGCCGCACCGCCCGTCGACGGCGCCGCGAATGAAGCGCTGCTGTCGCTCTTGGCTACGACGCTTTCGCTTAGCGCAAGCGCGCTCAGCCTCGTGCTCGGTCAAACCGGCAAGCACAAGGTGGTCGAGGTCACGGGACTGACGGCCTCCGAAGTGACGGCGCGCCTAACGGCAGCGCAAGGCTGAGCTTCAGCGGGTTGAAGACGTTCGACAAACGGAGAGATCGGCCCTTCCAAACGCGGTGCTTTCTTTAGCGCCGGGCTGGGGCCCAGCCTTGATTGTTGATCGGGCCGGGCTCGGGCGCGGCTGATCGGGAGCGGTAGCGGGCTCGGACTGGGGATCGGGTTCGGACGAGCGCAAATTCGCAGGCGCCGGTAGCGGGAGCGTTTTCGGACGAGAGGGCTTCCTCACCATAAACTCATCGTGTGCATCGCTATCGGGCGCCCAATGCACCTTGCAAGAATGCGGGCTCTGCGGTTGCACCTACGCCGCGACCTCCGCGTATTCTGACGGTATGACGTGGGCCGCCGAAGGCGGTGTGCTCACCCTCGAGACCACCAAAACGCTCGATAAGCTGCCCTACTGCGTGGAAGGCGATGCGCTCGCCTACCGACCATCCGACACCGATGGTCTGTTCACCTTTCACCGCGCTTACCGCGCCGGCGCACCGCAAGCGTGCAACCAGCGCACGGGAAAGGCTTGCGAAATTGGCGGCGATTGCGTGCTCGGTGAATGCGTGGGCACCGGCAGCTGCGCAGGTCAGAGCGCCACCACGTGCGCCAAGTACCAGGGCTGCAGTTGGTCGGCCACGTCTTGTCACGGCGAGGTCACCGAGCTCTGCACGCTTCAGGACTTCGCCGAGGCACACCAGGTTGCACGCTGAGTGCCCAGCCGACCAGGTGCACCGGGACGCCGAAGTCATGCAGCGAGCAGCCCGACTGTGCGGCGGACGGCTGTCTGATCGGCGCCGCGTGCACCGGGGGTCAACACGCCTGCTTCATCGACCGGGGTGTGAAGGGATGCAATTGCACCAGCTCTAGCAACTGCACCGGCACTTTCGACTGCGCCGATGTGCTGCAGAACCACTGCCCGAGCGCCGGACTCTCAGGCTCTTGCCGTTGGAGCACGAACGCCTGCGTGGCCCCCGCCACCCCGTGCGAAAAGCTCACGGCAGCGCAGTGTGAGACGACCTCGGGTTGCTCGCTGCACGCGCCGTGATCCAGCTGGGTTGCCGCCCGCGCCCGCACCGCTACTGCTTCATGTAGCCCGCGCACGCGGCGCCCATGCCGCCGATCGAAAATTTTCGGTGTTAGAGTCGACGTGCGAGGACTCGGATGGGATGTCCGGCCGCCCAAAAGGGCACGGCGCGGCAGCGCCGGGTTTTCGGCGCTGAGGCCGAACGGTCCGGCGTGCTAGAAACTTCCAACGGATGGCGAGCACACGCGGTCGCTACATGAAGGACTACGTGGCCGCGGTGCGGCGCTTGCCACCCAGCAGGCAGGACGCGGTGCTGCAGGGGCTCGACACCTTGGTGGAGCGGATCGAGACAGCCGGCAACATGGAGTGGTTGCCAGTCTCGGTGAACCTGGAGCTGACCGACGCCATCTTTCGTGGCTTGGGTGACGAGCAGGCGGACGCGTTCTACCAACATTGGTTGAAGCGCCAGATGAGCGCGCCGGCGTTCGCTGGCTTGGTGCGCACGGCGCTGTCGCTGTTTCGGTTCGACACCGTGGCGATCGCAAAATGGATTCCGAAGGCGTTCGACCTGATGTACCGCGACTACGGTCAGTTCGTGATTGAGCCGGTCAGTCCGCTACACCTCAACGTTTCGTTGCACGGCATGCCGCAAGAGCTGGCCAGCCACGGGAATTGGCAGCGTTCGGTAGCGAGCGGCCTGCACGCGCTGTTCTTTTTGACCGGCGTGAAAGGTACAACGGACCTCACCGCCGCGACTGCCGCCGAGCGCGTGCTGCGCGTGGACCTACGTTGGACCACATAAACGCGGCCGGCGCGGGCGGCGGAGGCCAGGCGAAGCCCACGCGACGAGGGGAAACTGTCGCCCAAAGCCGAACCGCGAAAGACGTTCGCGCCTGACGTAACCCGGGTATTCTAGAGGGATGCTCAAGTTCAGCTCGAACGGGCCCGAAGCAGAGAAGCAGATGCGGGCGGTCATCTTCTACCTCACCACCTTCGGTTATATCGACGGTGACTTCGACGCGGCCGAGAAGGAATTCGTCCGCGGCTACGTCAAGAAGCTGGTCGTGCACCGCGTGGCTGGCGCTGGCCTCGACGCTAAGCTTTCGGCTGAGCTGACGGCCAAGTTCACGACCCACTTCCTGGAGGTGTTCGAGAGCATCGACCGCCAAGTGATGGATCTGTTCACTGAGGCGGTGGCCGAAGGTGAAGCCCAGGACACGTTCGTCCACGCCAAGCTGAAGCTGCGCTGCTTCGAGATCTTCAAGAGCTTCGACGAAGCCAGCCAAGAGCAACTGATGGCGACCGTCGATGAGCTGATTCACGCCGACGGCACCGTGCACCCGGCCGAAGCCAAGTTCCGCGCCGAGCTAGCCGATTTGCTGAACGAACAGCTGGGCGTCGAGCTGTTGGACGACGAGACCGAGCGCCCGTTCGCGGTCAGCATGCCACAAACGATGGCCACCAAGGCCGAAGATCACCCGTTCTTCGCGCAGTTCGAGCAGCATTACTCGGCGAACAAGGACGCGCTGGTGCGCCAAGTCGACAGCGACCGCATGCTGATGGATCGCGTGATCGCGGTTTGGGATCAACAACGCGGGCTCGGCAAGAACAAGCTGAAGGGCAAGACCAACGTCAATCAGTTCGCGCCCGGCACCGAATTTCTAGACCAACACGTGCACGTGCTCACGCCCGAGGCCGGCAAAGAATACGAGCTGACGATCATCGGCGATTTGCACGGCTGCTACAGCTGCTTGAAGGCCGTGTTGACGCAGACCGACGTGCTGCGAAAGATCGCCGACTACGAGCGCAAGCCGGACAGCACGGTGTGCCCGAAGTTGGTGCTACTGGGCGACTACATCGACCGCGGCATGTTCAGTTATCAGGGCGTGCTCCGCTCGGTGTTGCAGCTGTTCTCGAAGCACCCCGAGCACGTGGTCGTGCTGCGCGGCAATCACGAATATTACGTGGAGCACCAGGGCAAGGTGTACGGCGCCGTTCGCCCCTCGGAGGCGATGAGCACGCTCAAGCCGCACTTCTCGGACGAAGTTTTCCAGCATTACATCAAGTTGTTCGAGTCGATGCCGACTAGCTTCTTGTTCGAAAAATTCATGTTCGTGCACGGCGGCATCCCGAAAGACAGCACGCTCAAGAGCCTGTACAAGGATCTTTCCAGCTTGAACGAGTGGGACATTCGCTTCCAAATGATGTGGAGCGATCCGAGCGGCGCGGACGTGATTCCGGCCAGCCTTCAAGACCAATCCGCGCGCTTCCCGTTCGGCAAGCTGCAGTGTCAGGCTTTCCTCCAGCGGCTCGGCTGTCACACGATCTTTCGCGGCCACGAGAAGGTCGACGAGGGATTCCGGCAGCAGTACACCGAAGACGCATTTTCGCTCTTTACGGTGTTCTCCTCCGGCGGCGCCACCAACGACGACCTGCCCGCCGACAGCAGCTACCGCTCGGTGACACCGATGGCCGCGACGCTACGCTTCAAAGACGGCAAGGGCGAAGTCACGCCGTTTGCCATTGATTACGAAAGCTTCAACGATCCGGCGCGGAACAAGTTTTACCAGACCGCGCCTGAGATCGCGCACAGCGCCTAAGGCCAGCGCGACGGCGCGAGGCGGAGCGCGCCGCGGCGCCCGAGCCCGACACGATAAGCATTTTTTTACGCGCCGGTGCAGCGCGTGAAACGGACGGCATGCTCAGCTACAGGCAGCATGCAGTCGACTGAGCTGCGCCGCAGCGACAACAAAGCGAGCCTCTGGGTCGCTTTGTTGTCGTTCGCGTTTGCAGCGTTCGCGCTGTGCCACGGCAAAGCCGGACTGACGGCGTTGGTGGCGACGACGTGCGGAGGTTCGCTGGTATTCGCGCGCTTGCGCCAAGAGCGCGACGCCGCCGACGCGCGCCTGGGCCTGGCTGACGAGCTGGCGCGCGCTCGCGAGTTGCTAGAGCGCGGAGCGCACCGTCACGCGCTCAAGGTATCGCACGACGTGGCCGAGCAGGCTCACAGCGCCAACGTGCAGCTCGCAGCGCTCGAGCTGGTCGCCTGGTGTGAGCTCGGGATGGGTCGGCCGCAGGCCGCGCGCGACGCGCTGTCGTGGGTGAGCGGTTCGGGCACGCTCGACCCGTATTGTGTCGCGGCCGTCGAAGATGCATGCGGCGAAAGCTTGTGGGCGCTCCATCTCGTGGAACGCGCGGCGAAGAAGCGGCAGCTGTCGCGCGAAGCCACGCTGTTTCGCATCGATCTTTACGGGCGACTGCGCGGCGTCGAGGCGGCCTGCAAGCTCGCCCTGCAACAGCTGCCCCGCCTGCGTGCCGAAGACGCCGAGCGCGTGCTCGGCTTCGCGCTCGCGGCCAACGCAGAAGGCGACGCCGTGCTGGCGCTGGCGCGCGCCGTGGCGACTACGAAACTTCAGCCACGTGCTTGACGGTGATGTGGATGATGTGAAGCGCGAGTTTCCGTCCGGCGCGTTGCGCGAAGAAGCCAGCGCCACGCGCAGCTTCGCGCTGTGCGAGCTCGGCCGTCGCGCCGAGGGCGCGCAGCGCGGCTGCAAGCTTTCTGCAGGCGTTCCCGCGTTCGCTGCTGGCAGGTCGGGTCAGCGCCAGCTGCCGTGACTGACGAAAGCCCCGGCAGGCGGCTATGCCCCGCGCCGTCACCACAAAATTGCGGTAGATCCGCGGCGGAGTTGCATTGTCAGGCGCGTCCATGGACTCTCCGCGCCGCGTGGCTTTGGGCTGCGCGGCGCTAGCGCCTCCACCGAAGAAACGACCATGCTCGAGAGTGAGACGATCGCCGTAGCCCAGGTGCCCGGTGGCTGTGAGTTCGTGCTGGCGCGACAGGACAAAGACTGGGTCGTGCGCGTCGGTGGCCGCACGCTGATGTCGAGCCGGATGCACGACTCCGAGGAGTCGTTGGCCGAAGAGGCGATCCAGCGCGCCGACCGGCCGCACTCGATCTTGGTCGGTGGCCTCGGCTTGGGCTTCACGCTGCGGGCGGTGCTCGACCGCGTCGCGCCAGACGCCCAAGTCACGGTGGCCGAGTTGGTGCCGGAGCTGGTGAGCTGGAACCGCACGCACTTGGCGGAGCTCAACGACCATGCGCTCGACGACCCGCGCTGCTCGGTCGTGCTGGGCGACGTTTTCGAAACGATCAAGCGCCCGCCGTCGAAGTTCGACGTGATCTTGCTCGACGTCGACAACGGCCCGGTCGCGCTGTCGCACGCGCAGAACCAGCGCTTGTACGGCGAGGTCGGCGTGCGTCTTTGTTACGACGCGCTCAATCCGGGCGGCGTGCTGGCGGTTTGGTCGGCAGGTCCGAGCGCGCGCTTCGAGCGCCGTTTGGCCGGCGCCGGCTTCGACCACGAAGTGATGCGCGTCGCCGCGCGCCAGGGCTCGCGTGCCCGCCACGTGCTGTTCCTGGCGGCCGCCAATGGTCGGCCGCGCGCCGCCATGAATCACAAGCGTCGCGGCTGAACGGCGCGCGGGCTTTCGCGGCAACGACATCCGGGCACACCGGACATTGTTCGGGCTGCTGCCGTCGTTCAAGCTACGCAAAAAGCCGCTCTAAGCCGTCGAGGCAGCCGACCCAACCGCCTGCATGGGATCCGCGCACGGTTTCGTTCGCGATCTGTTCGTGGATGATGATGACCTCGGTCGCGTCGCCGCGTGGCTCGAAGCGAACGGTGACGCGCGACATCGGGTCAGGCCCGGCTCGCCACGTGTAAACGAGCTTGTGCGGCGCCTCGACGACCTGAAACTCGCCTTCGATGGTCAGCGTTTGCCCGTCGGGCAGCAAGTTGTCGATGCGGTAGCGCCCACCGACGCGCAAGTCGACTTCGGCGCCCGAGCACGTCACCGGCCGCGGTCCCCACCACACGCGCAGCTGGTCGGGCTCGGTCCAGGCCTGGAACAGCCGCGCCGCGCTGGCGCGAATCGTGCGCTGCGCGACGAGCGTGATGCCTTCGGTCATGAGCGTTTCTTCCTTGCTGAAGCCGAGGCGGCCGGCTCCTCGACATGCCGCGCCAGTGCGTCGAGCGTGTCTTCCCAAAACGGCCGGTACCTGCTCAAGAACGAAATCGCGCCCTGCAGCGGCTGGGTGTGCAGGTGGCAGCGGTGGTACCAACCGTCGCGCTCGCGCCGCAAAAGGCCGGCACGTTCGAGCACGCGCAGATGCTTGGAGACGGCGGGCAGCGTCATCGCAAACGGCTCCGCCAGCTCGGATACCGACGCCGGACCTCGAGCGAGGCGTGCCAGCAGCTGACGGCGGGTGGTGTCACCTAGCGCCGAGAAAACTCGGTCGAGCTTGGCTTCGCGAGCAGGCGCGGCTGCGCGGATTGACATCGTTTCCCAATCACTATACCAAATGGTTTAACGATTTCCAACCGCGAGGTGAGCCATGTCGAACATTCATCACGAGCTGAAGCTAAACGCCGCGCCCGCACAAATCTTCGCCGCGCTGGTCGAAGCCGCGCGCTTTGCCGAGCTAACGGGCGCGCCCGCCACGGGTGACGCGCAGGCCGGCGCCGCGTTTTCGGTGTTCGGCGGGCACATCACCGGCCGCCACGTAGAGCTCGTGCCCGGCACGCGCGTCGTCCAAGCCTGGCGTGCCAAAACCTGGCCGGAAGGTCGGTACTCGATCGTCCGTTTCGAGCTTGCGGCGAATGGCAGCGGCACCCAGCTGACCTTTGATCACGACGGCTACCCCGCCGACATGAAGGAACACCTCACCCAAGGCTGGCAGAGCAATTACTGGGACAAGCTCGTGAACGTGAAGGCGTGAGCCCTACGCCACCCGCGTGACGTTGCCGCCCGCGAGCGACTCAGGGCCAGCGTACTCGCGCGTGGGCTCGGCGAAGCCGCACGACGTGCCGTCGACGTGCATGACCTCGTCTTCCCACGGCAACCGATAGCGCCCAGCTGCGAGATCCGTCATGTACGTGTAGGGGAAGTCACCAGCGCCGCCTTTGACCGCGACGTAGCCACGGTGGCCAAGCTGATAAATGTTATTTTCGACCCCCCAGAGTTAGGCGGCGTCAGTTTCAGGCCCGTCACGTGTAGGCTTCGGGACCGAGTTCTCGGGCGAAATCGAGCTAATCGCCAACACCGCACAGCGGCGCGCGGAAGCCCGCGCCACTGCGCAACAAAGGTGCCCGCGTTGCGACTGGGTGCCACTACCCAGCGACCAATCGTCGTGCTCGTGCGGCGAGCGTTGGCACACGTTCGACACCGGCGGACGCTGCGCAAGCTGTGACAAACAGTGGGAATCGACGGCTTGCCTCAGCTGCAAGCAGACGTCCGCACACGGCGACTGGTACCTTCCGCGGCCGGAGCATTGACCGATGGCAAACGATTCGAAAATTGCAGTCGTGACGGGTGGCAACCGCGGGCTCGGGCTCGAGGTTTGTCGGCAGCTGGCGCAGCAGGGCTATCGCGTGGTGCTGACCGCGCGCGACGCGGAGCAGGCCAAGCGCGGGGCGGCGAGCTTGAGCGCGGCCGGCGACGTGCGCGGTGAGCAGCTCGACGTTACCAGCCAAACCAGCGTCGACGCGTTCGCCGGCTTGGCGCGCGCGGAGCTGGGCGCGATTCAGGCGCTGGTCAACAACGCCGGCATCTCGATGAAAGGCTTCGATGCCGACGTGGTGGCCGGCACACTCGCCGTCAATTTTTTCGGCGCGCTGCGCGTCACGCAGGCGCTCGAGCCGCTGGTGGCCGACGGCGGCGACATCGTGATGGTGTCGAGCGGCATGGCCGATCTTTCGGCGTACTCGAAGCCGATCAAAGCGCGCTTCCTCGATGCGGCGCTGAGCGTCGACGGGCTCGTCGCGCTGGTGAATGAGTTTGCGAGCGACGTGGCGGCCGGGCAGCATGAGCCGAACGGTTGGCCCAGCTCGGCGTATCGCGTCTCGAAGGCCGCGCTGAACGCACTGACGCGAATCCTAGCGCGCCAAAGCCCGCGCTTGCGCGTCAATTCGGTGTGCCCAGGCTGGGTGAAGACCGACATGGGCGGACCGAGCGCGAGCCGCAGCGTCGAGCACGGCGCGCGCGGCATCGTGTGGGCGGCGACGTTGGCAGCGGGCGGACCGAGCGGCGGCTTCTTCCGCGACAGTAAACCGATCGACTGGTGAACCGCGCGCTTGCGTGGTGGAATGCCGCGCCATGAAGACCCAAGCGGCCGTGGCATATGAAAAAGGTTCGCCCTTGGTGATCGAGACCGTCGACCTCGACGGGCCGAAGGCGGGCGAAGTATTGGTCGAGCTCAAAGCGACCGGCGTGTGCCACACTGATGAGTTCACGCGCTCGGGCGCCGATCCGGAGGGGTTGTTCCCAGTCATCTTTGGTCACGAGGGCGCGGGCATCGTGCAAGAGGTGGGCGCGGGCGTGACCAGCGTGGTGCCGGGCGACCACGTGATCTTGCTGTACACGCCGGAGTGCCGCGCGTGCAAATCGTGCCTGTCGCGCAAGACCAACTTGTGCACCGCGATCCGCGCCACGCAGGGCCAAGGCTTGATGCCGGACGGTACGAGCCGCTTCTCGATCGGCGGCAAGAAGATCCATCACTACATGGGCTGCTCGACGTTCGCCAATCACAGCGTCTTGCCGGAGATTGCGCTGGCGAAAGTTCGCAAAGACGCGCCGTTCGACAAGATTTGTTACATCGGCTGCGGCGTCACCACCGGCGTCGGGGCGGTACTGTTTACGGCCAAGGTCGAGCCGGGCGCCAACGTGGTCGTGTTCGGGCTTGGCGGCATCGGGCTGAACGTGATTCAGGGCGCGCGCTTGGCCGGCGCCGACAAGATCATCGGCGTCGACATCAACCCAGAGCGCGAGGCGATCGCGCGGCAATTCGGCCTCACCCACTTCGTGAACCCAGCCACGCTCGGTAAAGACGTGGTCGGGCATTTGGTGGAGCTGACCGGTGGCGGCGCTGACTACAGCTTCGAGTGCGTGGGCAACGTGACTTTGATGCGCCAAGCGCTCGAATGCTGTCACCGCGGCTGGGGTCAGAGCATCATCATCGGCGTGGCTGGCGCCGGGCAGGAGATCGCGACGCGGCCGTTTCAGCTCGTCACCGGTCGTGTCTGGAAGGGCACGGCTTTTGGCGGAGCGCGCGGCCGCACCGATGTACCCAAGCTCGTCGACTGGTACATGGATAAAAAGATCGCCATCGATCCGCTGATCACGCACACGCTGCCGCTCGAGCGCATCAATGAAGCTTTCGACTTGATGCACGAAGGCAAATCGATCCGCACCGTAATTCAGTACGCCTGACCGGCGAGCGCTGGAGCCGAGCGATCGCCTACTTCTTGAAGCACGGCGGTATCTTGAAGGGCGACGTCGACGAGAGAGCGGCGTGAGCGTGCGTGGCGACGTGATTCTGCGCGAGCTGTCGCCTGGGCTGGCACTTTGCGCTCGCCGCCGCCGAACCTTGAGCCTACGGTGCCGGCGTGGACAGGGCTGTAGGCAAGCGCTCGTGGTTGGGGGTGGCGTTCGGGTTAGTGCTCAAGGCGGTGGCGATCGCAGCGATGATCGCCACGCCGCTGCTGGGCGTTTGGGTGGCTTCGTCGCTGGCTGCGCTTCGGAACGGGCCGGTTTGGCTGGCGTTTTTGGCCGGGTTGTTATTGTTTCCAGTCTTGCCCTTGGCGTGGGAGCTATGGAGCGCATCGCGTCGATCACGGCGCGCCAAGCTGACCCCACGTGTGCTCTCGCTCAGCGATCGGCTGATCTTGCGCACACTGGTGCTGAACGCGGCGTTCCTGACCGTCCTGCTCGTGACACAGCCCAGCGCAGCCTTCACCGCGCTGTCCGCGCGCGGCGATTGGATGCTCGACGGCCGCCACGACCCGAGCGCCCAAGCCGGCCGCACTAAGCTGTTCGGCCTCGCCGCCAAGCTCGAATGGCTCTACCTCGCCGCGCACAAGAACCCCTTCCGCAAACCCACGCCCCCGCCCGAAGCCCAACCGATCCCAACCCCGAGTCCGATCCCAACCCCGGGTCCGATCCCAACCCCGAGTCCGAGTCCGAGTCCGAGTCCTAACGTTAGCGCGACCTCCGCCCCAACCCCGCCCGCTTGGCCTGTAACGCCCCAGCTCGATCCGATCGTCGCTCAAATGCCGGATTGGGCCGAGGGCACCATCCAAACCTTGGGCGGATACATCAGCCAACGTGCGCCGGCGCCGTTTGCGCGGCTGAAGGCGGTTCACGACTGGGTTGCGGATCGCGTGGCCTACGACGCGGACTCGTACCTCGCCCGGCGCTACCCGCCGCAAGACGCGCAAACGGTTTTTAAGACGCGCACGTCGGTGTGCGCCGGTTATGCCAACTTGTTCGAAGCGCTGGGCCGCGCTGCGGGGCTCGAGGTCCTGTACATCGTTGGCGACGCGCGCACCCAGGACAATGATATTTCTGGAGAGAGCCACGCGTGGAACGCCGCTCGCATCGACGGCAAGTGGTTCCTGCTTGACGCGACGTGGGACAGCGGATTTCTGCGCGGCTCGCATTTCGAGAAAAGCTACTCGACTGAATACTTCCTCGCGCCGCCGCGCGTCTTCAACCTCAACCACCTGCCCGACGAGCCCAAGTGGCAACTGCTCGAAAAGCCGCTCACGCGCGGTGAGTTCTTGCGCCAACCAGCGTTGTCGCCGCTGTTCTTCGCCAAAGGGTTCGAACTGTTGGCGCCCGATCGCTCGCAAGTCGACGTCCAGGGTAGCCTCGAAGTCAGCCTCAAGAACCCGCAAAACATGTTCCTCTTGGCCTGGTATGAACCGCGCGGCAGCGACGCCCGGCGTGACTGTCAGGTCGAAGACGGCGTGAATCCCCACGTCACTTGCCGTTTCCCACGACCCGGCCGCTACGACGTAAAACTGCTCACGAATCGCCAGCGTACCGGCACGTTCAACTTCATCGGCCAGCTGCAAGCCAACTCAAACTAGCTCGCAACCTACACGACTGAAACGCCATCGGCAGCACTTCAGACCTCGAAGCACTCAGCAGGTTCGTCGCTGCGACTCAGCCGCCAATCGTGCTCAAAGAGACCCCCAGCAGCCCGATCGCGATCGCGTCGAGCGCGGTTTCGTCGCCCAGGAAATGAAACGTCTGATGCTCGTGAGTCAAAGCTTGGCCGGGCTCGAGCAGCGCGCCGGGTGAGCTCGACTCGAGCTCGTAAAAGCGCACGTCGGCGAGCTTGCCGGCCTCGAGCGTGCCGTGGTTGTAGCTGTTGAACAGATCACCCGCGAACGGCTCGGCTTGGGTTTCCCACTTGCTGTTGACGTACGGTCGCGGTCCCGCCGGCAGCGAGTAGCGAATGATGCTGAGGCGCCGTTCGGAGCGCGTGTAGCTAGCGGCGACGGGTCGCGACCGCGCTTGTGACAGGCCAATTTTGCTACGGTATTTGCCGTCGGCGAGAAACAGCACGACGCCGCGGCCCTCGTCGACTTGCAAGCGCTCGCTCGGCAGCGCGCCGAAGTAATCGGAGCTGACGATCGGTCCCTGCCCGGAGCGCTCGAACGGCGCGATCACCCAAGTGTCGTCGGCCGGCACGAACATGCCGAGGCTCCAAATGCTGATCAAACCCGTCTGCTCGGTCCAAGCGCGCGCGCCCACGTTGGTGAGCTGGTTGTCGGAGCGAAACGCGACCCACTCCACTTGGTCGGGTATCGCGAGCCCCAAGGCTTGGCTGACGGCTGCGGCGTCGAGCAACTGGATGCGGCGCTTGACTGCTACATCGAAGTCGGTGCCCGAGCTATTCTTCACGCTGAAGCGACGCTCGAAGCCCACGAACGCTGCGCCCTGCGCCGTGACGTCCCACGCGCCTTCCTGAAATCCAGGCGGCGTTTGCCAATGATCGAGCTCGAACGGCGTACCCGGCGCAAAGAACACCGAGAATTGCCCGCCTTCGGGCCCGAGCCAAAAGCGATCTTCACCGCCGTAGTTGTCGAACGGCGTGCCCGTCTTGCCCGACGCGATGGGTGCGCGATTCACCCAACCCAAACTGCTGCCACGCGCGCTGACAGCGCTGGTCATCACGCGCCTGGTACTGGGGCGAGACCGCGACACAACCGCCGTGCGCAGCTTGGAGCAGCACGAGTTGGCCGTGCTGCTGGAGGAATTCGACGTCCGCGGCGAAGCTCGTGACCGACTTCATGCTCGATTCCTAGCACTAGGCGACCCGGAATTGGGCTGGTCGTGTAGCGCGCATGATGGTGTTCAGTCGTGCCAAGGCGGGGCAAGGCTGATGAGCTCGAGCAAGGATGCCTCGCGAACGTCGGATTGGGCAAAACAGGGCCTGACCACCGACATGGACCAGGGCGAGCTGTTCGAGCGCGCCTTTCGCCACGCAGCCATCGGCATGGCGCTGGTCGACTTGGACGGGCGCTGGCTGAAGGTCAACGACGCCTTGTGCCAGACGTTCGGCTACAGCCGTGCAGAGCTGATGGCGCTCGATTTCCAAACCATCACCCACGCCGGTGATCTGGTGCTCCGTCGCATCGCCGACGCCATCCAAAGCCAGGCGCGCACGGCGGACTTGGTGGCGCGCTGGGGCGGCGAAGAATTCGTGGCGCTGCTCTCGAGCGAGCGCGGCGGGGCACGCTTATTCGCCGAACGCGTCCGTGCCGCCGTCGAGGCACTCGAGCTGCCGCAGGTGGGGCGCGTCACGATCTCGCTCGGTATCGGCGAATACGCCGGCGGCGGCACCGGCGACGCCATGCTGGCCGAGGCCGACGCCATGCTCTACGCGGCCAAAGCCCAAGGCCGCAACCGCGTCTGCGACTAGGCCGGAACGAGATTTTTGGGGTGACTACGCTTGCACGCGGACGTCGAAGCGCCGCAACCAGGCGCCGAACGAGATCATTCGCCAAACGCGAAAGTCGAACGGCTGGCTTCCCGCCAGGACAGCGTCGAAGTGACCGAGCGCTGCCGGCTTGAGCATGCCTTGCGACGCATCGACGGCGCGCACGAGCTCGCTGCGGAATCGTTCGGGCGCGTCTTGCCGCATCCACGTTTCCTCGGGCGTGACGAAGCCCATCTTGTCCATGCGCATGCGAATCGGTTCCGGCAGCGTCCCGCGCATGGCCTCGCGCAGCACGCGCTTGGTGGTGCCTTTCCACAGCTTCGCTTCGGGCGGCAACCCGGTCAAGAATTCCACGAGCCTGAAGTCCAAGAACGGCAGTCTCGACTCGACTGAATGGGCCATCGAGCTGCGATCCGCCCAGTGCAGCAGCTTCGGAACGCTGGTGTCGGTGAGCAGCGACTGCGCCATCTGATTCACTGACGTCGTTCGGTACCGACCGTTGAGAGCAGGGTCACGGTCGTCGCTCGCAAAGCGCGCTTTGTCGAACCAGCTGGGTGCGGACGAAGACTTTCCGGAGAGCCTGCGCAGCGGCTGGCGTAGCGTATCCGGCAGCAACGCGTTCGCCATGTACTCGGAGGCGCCGAGGAAGCCGATGCCGTGTAGCTGCTTGGCCGCCCGCATCTCTTGCAGCAGCGCTCCCCAGCGCCCGTTCACCAGCAGGCCGGCAAAGTGCGGCGCGAAAAACGTGTAGTAGCCGGCGAGCAGCTCGTCCGCGCCCTGTCCGTCCAACAGCACCCGGACTTGCGCACCTGCGGCAAGCTTGAACACGTGCCATTGCGCGTAAATACTCGTCGAGCCGAACGGCTCATCCTGGTGCCACGTCATGTCGTCGAGAGTCTCGAACAGCGCATCGAGATCGGGATAGACGTAGTGACCCTGAACGCCGGTGTTCGCGACGACGATATCGATGTAGTCGCGTTCGTCGTAGCGCTTTACTTCGGAACAAGCCGAGAAAGTGTTCTGTTGGTAAGTCGCGCTGTTTGCCCGAAGCAGCTGATTGGCCACGCATACGATCGACGAAGAGTCGATGCCGCCGGACAAGCACGAACCGACCGGGACGTCAGCACGCAGGCGCAGCCGAACCGCGTCGGTGAACAGCTCGCGAAACTCGTCGGTCGCCTCCTGGGTGTCGCCCTGGAAGGCGCGCGGGGCTAGCTCATACCAACGCCGGATCGGCAGGCTGGCCAGCAGCTCGTCGAGCGGGCAGTGGATACATTCCCCGCCGCGCAGCTGAATGACGCCGTCGAACAGGGTCTGCTCGGTGTGGTCGAGCCAACCCCAATTCAGGAATTCATAGGCGCGTTGACCGTTGGCTTTCGGCGCCCAGCCCGGCAACGCCGAAAACTGTTTGATCTCCGACGCCATGGCGACGAAGCCCTGCGCTGAGCGCCACAGGTAAAGCGGTTTGACGCCGTAGCGGTCGCGCGCGGCGAAGATCCGCCGCGTGGTGCGGTCAACCAGCACGAACGCGAACATGCCGTTGAACCGGTCGAGGCAGCGCTCGCCCCACTCGCTGTACGCGTTGAGGATGACCTCCGTGTCGCTGTGCGAGACGAACGCGTAGCCGAGCTTTTCGAGCTCCGCCCGTAGCTCGACGTGATTGTAGACTTCGCCGTTGAAGACGATCCAAAAACGCCGATCGCTCGTGGACATCGGCTGGTGCCCGGTGGCGCCGACGTCGAGGATCGAAAGCCGCCGATGCCCGAGCGCCACGACGGCATCGCGCGCCGCTGCGGCATTCCGCTCCGGCGCGTACGCCAGCTGCGCATCGTAGACGGCGTCCGACGTGTCGCGGCCGCCAAGTGCTGTCACTGCAAATTCACGAGCCGAAAACGTCACGACTCCCTCGCCGTCAGGACCGCGATGACGAGCCGCGGTCGCCATCGCGCGGACGAGCTCGCCCAGCGGGTGGGGGTCAGACGAGAAGAGAGCGGCGATGCCACACATAGCCAGACTCCCTTAACACGGCAGGCAACGACTCCTCGCGACGAAGCCCACGTCTCAATCCAGTGCCGAAACAGATATCGAGCTCCGACCCGCCGCACCGCGTCGCGCCACTAACCAACGGCCTGAAACTTAGTTGTAGTTTCGCCTGCGGCCGAACGCGGCCGGTACGACCCACGAGCCCAAACCCACATCGACCCAACGCATTCGGCTCCCAATCGTCCAATTTGCCGGTCGGTCTCTTACTCGAGCGGCAACCGAAACGCCACAATCGCCGGCAACACCGAGAAAGCGTAGCCCGCCGGCGGCTCGGCGTTTAGGGTGCGCACATGTACTTCGAAACCATCGGCCAGATGAAGAAAACGCTCGCGCAGCTCGAGCAATGGCTCGAGGCCGCTCAGGCTCACGCCGCCGCAAAGTCCTTCGATCCCAACACCCTGCTGGGTGTCCGGTTGTCGCCAGATCAGTTCGCGCTTTCGCGCCAGGTGCAGACGGCCTGCGACACCGCTAAGCTTGCAGCTGCGCGATTGAGCGGCAAGGAAGCGCCCAAGCACCCCGATACCGAGCAAAGCCTGGACGAGCTGCGCACGCGGGTGAAGAGTGTGATCGCGTACTTGGACGGCTTCACGGCCGCCGACTTCGAAGGCGCAGCCGTGCGTCACATCACACAGCCGCGTTGGGAAGGCCAGTACATGCTCGGCGCCGATTATTTCTTGGAGCACGCGCTGCCGAACTTCTTCTTCCACGCCACGCACGTGTACGCGCTCTTGCGTCACAACGGCGTGAACCTCGGCAAGAAGGACTTCTTGGGCGCGCTGAGCAAGCACCAACCCTAACCAGTGAGAGCCAGCTCGAGCCGCCATCGGCGGCTCAGCGGCTGCGTGCCGAAGGATCTCGGAACACCACCAGATCGCCGTTCAAAGCGCCGCGGAGTTTGTCCGAAAGCGCGCTGAATAGGTAGCGTTCCTGGCTGCGGCGATGTACCGCTCCGGCCATGACCGAGGCGACGACCGACTTTGCTTCACTGCCGCTCTTGCCGGAGCTGCTCGCGGTCGTGGCCGACTTGGGCTTCGAACAGCTCACGCCGATCCAAGCCCAAGCCATTCCCCCGCTGTTGGCTGGCAAGGACTTGGTCGGGCAATCCAAGACCGGGAGCGGCAAGACGGCGGCGTACGCACTGCCGATCTTGAACGCGCTCGACTTGGCGAAGCGCGAGATCGTCGGCGTCGTCGTGTGTCCGACCCGCGAGCTGAGCGCGCAGGTAGCCCGCGAGCTGCGCAAATTGGGTCGCAACTTGGCGGGGCTCACCGTAGTGGTGTTGACTGGTGGCGAAGCCGTGCGCGATCAGACACGCGTGTTGGAGAAGGGTGTGCACTTGATCGTCGGCACACCGGGCCGCATTTTGGACCACCTGCAGCGGCGCACGCTGAAGGTGCATCGCGTGGCGACCGTCGTGCTGGACGAAGCCGACCGCATGCTGGACATGGGCTTTCAGGAGGACGTGGCCAAGATCCTCAAAGCACTGCCGCCCAAACGCCAGACCGTGTTCTTCTCGGCGACGTTCCCGGCCGAGATTCGCGCGCTCAGCTCGAAGTATCAGCAGGAGCCGCTCCACGTACGAATCGACGACGAGAGCGGCGACGATTCGCCGCAAACCAAAGAGTTGGTGGTGCACGTCGGTGACGAGCAGAAGCTGGCGGCGCTGACGTGGATCTTCGCGCAGTACCCGAATGACTCAGCGTTGGTGTTCGCCAACCAGAAGGTTACGGTGGCCGCGATCCTCAAGTCACTAGCCAGCACGGCCACCAGCGTCGAAAGCCTGCATGGCGATCTGGAGCAACGCGAACGCGATCTCGTGCTGGCGAAGTTTCGCAACGGCAGCACGCGCGTGCTGATCGCGACCGATGTCGCCGCACGTGGCATCGACCTCGAAAAGCTGGATTTGGTCGTCAATTTCGACTTGCCGAACCAACCCGAGGTGTACGTGCATCGCATCGGCCGCACCGGGCGCGCGGGCAACGTCGGCCTGGCGGTTTCGCTGTGCTCTCGCGCCGAACAACCGCGGCTGGAGGCGATCGAGCTGTTCACCGGCAGCGCGCTCGTCCCGGTAGCGCGCGACAAGGCGCCGCCTGCCGCGCCGGCCCCACGCGCCGCAAAAATGGAAACCTTGCGCCTGTCCGGCGGTCGCAAAGACAAGCTGCGTCCCGGCGACATCCTTGGCGCGCTGACGGGCGAGGCGGGCGGGCTGGCAGGCGATCAAATCGGCAAGATCGAAATCCACGAGCGCTTCGCCTACGTCGCGGTCGCCAAAAGCGTCAGCCGTAAGGCGCTCGACAGCCTGAATCAAGGCCGCATCAAAGGTAGGCGCTTCAAGGCCGAGCTCGTGAAGTAGCCCCGGGTCCTTCGCTGGCTGTTCCGGCTGTAAACACCGCAACTCGACGGGCTACCGGGTTCCGATTGCGGGCAAACCCGCGCTGACCCATGGTGCGGGGGATGGCCAAGCGCAAGCAGAAGCAGAGTGAGAAGTCGAAGGGCGCAGCGTCGAACAGCGCGCCGATACGCACGCCCGAAGCGATCGCCGAAGCCGAAGACCACGTACGCGGCATACTTCGGTTTCTGGGCGAGGACGCGAAGCGTGAAGGCTTGCTCGACACGCCGGCGCGCGTCGTGCGCGCATGGGGCGAGCACTTCTCCGGCTACTCACAGGACCCCGCCGAATACCTGGCCAAGACCTTCGAGGAGGTCGATGGCTACGACCAGCTCGTACTGGTCAGTGACATCGAGCTACTCAGCCATTGCGAGCATCACATGGTGCCGTTCGTCGGCAAGGCGCACGTCGCGTACATTCCAGACGGTCGTGTCGTCGGCTTGAGTAAGGTGGCACGCGTCGTCGACGTGTTCGCCAAGCGCCTGCAGGTTCAAGAAAAGCTAACCGCGCAGATTTGCAACGCTATTCAGACGCACCTGAAACCGCAAGGCGTGGCGGTCATCTTGCAATGCCAACACTTCTGCATGTGTTACCGCGGCGTAAAAAAACCGGGCTCGTGGACGACGACCAGCAACCTGCACGGCATCTTTTTGAAAGACGCAGCGTCGCGCATGGAGCTGTTCACGCTGATCGGCCTCAAGCGCGAGATCGGCGCTTAAGCGCTGCGCGGACGACCGACGACACGCTCCCAAACCGCCAGCCGTAACGCTTCGCCGCGCGCTTGCCGCCACGCTGCCTGGTCGAGCGCAGAAGCCGCTGCTTGCGGGCCTTTTCGAGCGATTTCGTAGTCGACCGCTTCGACCGCGGCTTCGATGCTCGAGAAACGCTCTTGGACCCGACCGTCGATGCTCACTTCCCAGCGCTTGCCGCGCGCCGCGCGCGAAAGAATCGTCACTTCACTCGGTACGCCCGGGCGGCGTTCGAAGTGCAAGCCGAGCCCATGCCGCCCGAGCGAGAACCACGCGTTGCCCGAGATCGCCCGCACCTCCGGGTTGGCCTCGAGCGTGAGCGGGTCAAAACTCTCGGCACGCTCTTGAATTTGCGGCAACGTGAAGCTGCCGGCCTCCAGCTCGAAGCCCGGATGGTCGAGCAGGATCTGTTGCCAGGTACGGCGGGCCACGTTGACGTCTTCACCCTGCAGGTCGAGCTCACGCGGCACGCCGAACAAAGATGGCAAGCTGCACAGGCTGAGTCGAGAGACATCGACGAAGTCCAATATCAAACAATCTTTCTTGTCCGGATGAAGGCGCGTGCCGCGACCGATACACTGCGCGTACAAACCTTCGGAGCGCGTCGGTCGCGCCATCGCGATGCACGACACGCCCGGATCGTCGAAGCCTTCGGTCAACACCGCCACGTTGCACATCACCTGCACGACGCCGGCGCGAAAGTCGACCAGCGCGCGCGCGCGCACGTCGGCTTTCATTGCGCCGTGCACGATGCCGGCCGGAACGCCGAACAGGTTCAAGGATTGACACAGATTGCGGGCGTGATTGACGGTAACGCAAAATGCGATCGTGCGACGATCGCGCGCCAGCTCCTGGATCGAGCGCGCCACCAGCGCATTGCGCTCTTCGATGTCGACCGCTTCGGCCAGCTCGTCTTCACGGAAATCGAGGCCGGTCGACGAAAGCCTCGTTAAATCGGCGCTGGTGGTGACGCGGAACCCGCGGATCTTCGACAAGTAGCCGTCGGCGATCAGCTCGGGCAGCGAGCGCGAGTAGACGATGCGCTCGAACACGCTATCGAGGCCCTTGCCGTCGCCGCGCGCGGTCGTAGCCGTGAAGCCGAGCAGCGTGCCTGTCCAATGCGGGTCGAACGCACCCAGCTGCCGCAACACACGCAGGTTGTCGTCGGCCGCCGCGTGGTGACATTCGTCGTAGATGACGAGGCCCAGGTTGCGCCCGCGCATCACGCTGGCGAGGCGCTCTTCGTGCAGCGATCGAATCGAGCACACCAGCACCTTGGCGTCGTCGGTCGCCCGCTCCGCACCACGTTCAATCGCCACGACCCGGTCACCAGCCAACGCCTGCTGCAGCTTGTCGCGCGCCTGAAACAGCAGCTCCTCGCGATGCGCCAACACCAGCACCTGCCGCTGCGCCAACCGCGCCAGCTCCGAGAAAATTACCGTCTTGCCCGCGCCGGTCGGCAAGCACACCACCATCCGCTTAACGCCACCGCGCCGCGCCGCCAGTACGGCGTCAATCGCCTCACCTTGATACGGCCGCAACGTCACGTCGCGAGAGTATACCCACCCGATTCGACCGCGCCGCCGACATCGCGCCCGTCAACATCGCGGCACGGGCCGCCACACTCGATCGGCCACCGGCTGCCACCGCGCAGCCCTCCTCGCAGAAACTACCGTGCCGTCGCAGGGCCGCATTGTCCGAGCGCTTCGGGCTGCTGTGTTTTCCTGGTCGCTCGTGCCGAGTCGAGATTTTACCGGGAGATCGGGAGATCGGGAGTCGTGCGAGTTCTTGTTTGTTCGAGACTCGCGCCATCGAACGGCACGTGCGGGCGTCTCACGGCATCTTGCGTCTCAAACCCCAAATTCTGGGCTCGCAGAGCTCCCGATCTCCCGATCTCCCAGTGAAGATTCGCCTCGGGACGACCCACCAGAAGGCAGATGACCCACGACGGCACCCAGCTTGGCCTCCGAACGGAGTGGCCTTGAGACGGCATGTGAGTTTCTGCGAGGGGGCTGCGGCTGAGGATTCATCACATCTGTCGCCTCAATTCGGCCCTCAATTGGGCTGCCGCATCGCGGCTCACCTCGCAGAGGCTGTCGGGGCGACCTCAGGTCTCGCTTGGCGCCCAGATTTTTTCACAGGAGATCGCGAGATCGGGAGGTCGA
>JBBRMI010000062.1:0-36207 GCA_038230915.1 Polyangiales bacterium
CGTCCGGCCGCGGACCCGCGCGTTCGCCGCGAACCAGTCGTCTGATTTCGACTGCGGCCCGTGCCGAGATTTTTTCACAGGGAGATCGGGAGATCGGGAGGCGAGCAGTTTGTTGCTCGAGAATCACGAATGCGCCCGTCGCCTGCGCAGGACCCGCGCATGATCGTGCATTTCGAACCCCAAAAATCTCCCGATCTCCCGATCTCCCTGTAAAAAAATCTCGCTCGCGCGTGGTGGCCCGGCGACGCACGGCAGTTTCTGCAGGGAGGGCTGCGGCGTGGCAGCCCAAGATGTGACGAATCCTGAGTCCCGGCTGGCTTCGTTGCTCCTCAGTTACATACCGCAGTATGCGCCTTCGTCGCGCCTCGCCATCCGGGCGCCGCGGCCGCGATCATCGACTGACTTAGCCATTCCCGGGCCCTTAACGCGAAAGCGAGCCGGCCAAAGCCAGCGCGCGCGGCTGGACGAAATCTCGGATCTGGCGCGGCGCCCGCAACATCACGCGAGCGATTCGGTCCTCGAACAGGCGCGTCAAGCCGTCGCCCAAGTCGAGCGCGGCCCCGACCGTGATCAGACTGCGGCCGCCGGGCATGACCTTGACGCGGAAGAAGCCCCACACGTCGCTGATGTCGTGGGGCTGCGAGCCGTCGAGCCAGAAACGGATCGTCTCAGCGTCCGCGCGTTCGAGCACGACCGTGTAGCGCGCGTCGACCAGCGCATTGCCTTGCACCAGCTCGACGCGTGACACACCGTCGACCGAATCGAGCAACCGCGCGCTCTTCGTGCGCGGCAAGGCATCCGGCCAATTCGCCACGTCCGACAGCGCCGCGAGCACTAGCTCCGGCCGCGCGTCGACGACTTGATAGGACACGCCGCCGACGTAGTGTCCGCCGCGTTGGTCGAAGCGCAGCGCGCGCGACACCATGCTGCCGGCGTTCAACGCCTGGCGTTCACCGGCCGTGAACGACGGGCGCGCCGCGGCCGCCGCCCCGGCACCGTACTGGGGCTCGGCCACGGCGGAGGCTGCGAGCGTGACCGCCAGCAAGCATCCCCAAAGCGAACCCGCGGCAGCGTGACGCATGGCCGTGAAGACTAAAGCGCCGCCGTGAAGACGTCCAGGTTCCAGGCACCGGATGCGCCATCGTAACCATCGATTTGGACGAAATAGTGCCCCGCCTGCAAATCCAGATCCAAGTAGCTTCGCGTCGGCCGATAGCCGGGTGCGCAAGCCTGCGGCAACTCGGCGCCGGGGCAGAATGCTCCTTCGCGCACGGAAAGCATCGTTTCGTAGGAGCTGCCCCGCATGTCGAGAATGACGCGCCGCGATCGAGTCAGCGAAAGCTCCAGGATTTGGTCGGGCGCGCCGCCCTCAGTCTGACCGCCCACGTCGCAGCCGGCAGAAAAGTCTGGAAATGCGTTACTGGTATTACCGCTGAAGCGGCCGCCGCTTTCGGGGATTTGCACGACACCGTCACAGTCGTCGGCGAACGGCACAGTCACGGGCGCGACCGCCGGTCGCTCGAACCAGCTCAGGCCCACCGGATTGCCGCGCGCCGATTCGATCACCGCGCGGTAGGTGCCGGCGGCGACGCCGTAGCGAACGACGCGCAACGTTCCCTTCCCCGTGCTGCACACGCTGCTCTTGTCGCAGGTGCCGTTGGCCAGGCTGACCGCACCGTCGTCAGCGTCGGAGAAGCGACCGACCAGCGCCACGTCACGCTTGCCGGTCAGCTCGAACTCGAATGTCGCGTCGGGCGCACCCACCAGGCAGTGCGGGTAAACTGCATCCTCGTGCGTCGACAAGTCGACTAGCTGCTCCACGCCGCTGACGAGCGGCTGCGCGCCCTCACAGCCCTCACCGGGCGGCGCTTCCGACACCGGCGCGGTCTCGAGTCGCACGCTGACGTCATCCGGACCGGTGCTGGCCACCAGCGCGTAGTACGTGCCCGGCGCGAGGTTGCGCACGAACAGACGCCCCGGCTGGCTGCGACGACACGTGAGCTCCGTCCGGCAGTTGGCGCCGAGCAGGGCGAGCACCGGCAAGCCCCAGTCGGTTTGCGACTCGGCGATCAACGTCACGTCCTGCGCGGTGTCGAGCGTGAAGGTCAGGTAGGCATCGCCGGTCAGCGGAGCGCAAGCCGAAACCCCGTCCGGCTGGTAGCCGGGCAGCCGTAGCGGCGCCGACTGCGTCGACAGGACGAGCGGCACGGCGTCTTCACACAAATCGCCGAGCTGCGGCTCGGCCGCGCGCCACTCGACGTGAACCTGAGCGATGCCTTCGCCATTCGTAGCCAGGTAGATCGGGTACTTACCAGCGCTCGCCCCGCGTCGGATCAGCCGCGCCACGTTCCCGCCGGCTGGCGCCGCGAACGACGGCTCGCAGCGCGCGGCCTGGCCGCAGGTATCGGCGGCGCCGAGCGTAACGTCGCCGGCGTCGAGCTTGGCGGTGACGTCGAGGTCGAAGGGGCCGCCGTTGGGCACGGTGATCTCCAGCACCGCGTCGCGGAAGCCGGCCTTCTCGGTCGCACACGGCGTCGGGTAGTCGAGCTTGGTCGCCGTCAAGTCGAGGTCGTAATAACCCTGCATGCTTACTTCGAGCGCGGTTTTGCACGTATCGTGCTCAGGCACGGTGCAGCCGGCTTCGTCGACCGCACCGTCGCAGTTGTCGTCGCGGCCGTTGTCGCAAATCTCGGTCGCTAAGCTGCTGACGGTTGGATCGGCGTCATTGCAATCTTTGCCGCCGCAGTTGCGCGTGGGATCACCGTCGCCATCGGCGTCGCGCGGGTCGTGGCGACACGAGTGCGTCGCTTCGACGCAGACGTCGATCGTGCAGGTGCTGTTGTCGCTGCACGACACCGGCTCGCCTTGCACACAACCGGCGCGCACGTCGCAGCGCTTCGGTCCGTCGCAGTAAACCGGCGCGCCACACTCCCCGTCGTCGGGCTCGAAGCGGCAGCGACCCAGCTCGAGGTCGCAGCGGTCGTGGGTGCAGTCGACCCCGCTATGGCATTGGCCATCGTCTTCACAGGGCCCGCCCAGGGTCGGATCCACCTCAGCGCCGGCGTCGATGTCCAATTTGAAGCCGGCATCCCCTTGCAGAGCGCCGCCCTCGCCGCCCGCTCCGCCGGCTCCCGGCCCGAACGGGCTTTTGACGCTATCCGACCCACAGGCGACCGGCACGCCGCCCAGGGCGACGCCTAAGGTAAGGGCGAGTGGGAAGAACCGGCGGCGGTACAACGCCGTTGTTGTAGCGCGCCGCTGTAGTCATGGGTGCCAACTTTTGGCATGATTAAAGAATCGTGTCCCAAGAACGTTTGACCCGACACGAAATCTCGTGGCTCCTGGCTCAGGAAGCCCGAGGGGCGGCACGGGCGCTGCGCGAGGGCGTGACGCAGATGCGCCAGCCGCCCGGCACCGAGACGCGGATCGTCAACGCGCCGAGTGAGGCGCCCGCCGTCGAGACGACCCTCGACGCGCTGGACGACGCGATCAGCATGCTCAGCGACCTCAATACCGGGGCGCGCGGAGCAATGAAGCCGCGACGCGGCCGCATTGACCTGGCGGCGCTACTGATGGACCTCTCGCCCAACACCCGCCTCGCGATCGAACCGGGCGCCGGCACCGAAGTGATGGGCGACGAGCAAGACTTGCGGCGCATGCTCAACATGCTGGTGACGCAGGCCGGCTCGACGCAGGGCGGCGCGGCCGAGGTGAAGATCCGTCGCCAGGCTGAGTGGGTGAAAGTCAGCGTGGAGCTCGGTCCCGACGCCGGCGCGCAAGAGCTGGAGCGGCGTTGGCTGAGCCGGATGGCGACCCGGCACGGCGGCTGGGTCGAGCTCGAGGGCGGTACCCAGTCGATCTTCTTCCCGGCCGACGGCGCGAGCGATCAGCGCGAAGTGGTCGAGCTGCGCAAGGAGCTAGAGCAAGCGCAGCAGCTCGGCGAGGCCTACGCCCGCGAGCTCGCCTCGGTGCTGACGGCCGGTGACATTCGCACCGAGCCGCCGCCACCCGTGGCGCCGCGCGGCGGCTCTCAGCGCTTCGAGACGCTGCAGAGCGCTGCGCTCGGCATGCAGCGCACGCTCAAGGGCTTGGTCGAAGGGCTGCGAGCCGACGCCACACTGGCGACCAACGAGCTCGGTGAAACCTCGCCGCTGGCGCAGAACTTACAAAAGCGCGCCGCCGCCGCCGCCGAGATGTCGCTCGATTTGGGGTTGGCCGCCGATTGTCCGTTCGACGAAGCCAAGTCGGACGTCTCGGTCGCCGAGCTGGTGCAAGTGGCGGTCTCGGAAGCCGAGCCACGCGCCCTCCGTCACGGCATCGCCATCGAAGTGAAAGGACCGGCGACGCTGCGCATCGCGTCCCGTCCCAAAACGCTGCTGGCGCTGATCCGCGCCATGCTTCACCACGCGATCTCGGCGACGCCGAAGGATGGCCACATCACGCTCTCGGCTTACGCGGTCGAAACGGGCGTTTTGCTGTCGACGCAGGACGGCGGCCCCTCGGTCACCGAAGCGCACCGGGCGGACGTGCTCAGGAATCGGACCGATCCGAGCTCGTTCGGACGCCCGTCCGGAGTCGCGCTGTTGATCGCCGAAGCAGCCGCAGAAAGCCTTGGCGCGAGCCTCGAGCTGCGCGACGGCATGGACGGCCAAGCAGAAGTCTGGACGCTTCTCTCCCGCTAGCCTCAACTTGGGAGCGAACCCCGAAAGCGCGGAAACCCACGCCGCGCCTCGAGTGAAAAGCCCCACGAGTGGAGGCTAATTGGGTTAGTATCAACGGCTGATGCGGATTCTCGTCGTCGAAGATCAAGACTCGATTCGGCGGATGATCGAAGCGCTCGTCCAAGCGCGCGGCTACGAGGTCACGGCCGTCAGCTCGGGCGCCAAGGCGATCGACGTGGCAATGACCAACGCGCCTGACATAGTGCTGTTGGATCTGAACCTGCCCGGTCAGTACGACGGCTTCGATGTTTGCCAGCGGTTGCGCTCGGATCCCGCGACCCGCACCGTACCCGTCGTGATCATCAGCGCGATGGACGACGACGAGTCGCGCGCCCGCGCCACCGCGGCCGGCGCCACCGCCTACTACACGAAGCCGTTCAGCCCGATCGCGCTCTTGAAAGAGATCGATCGGCTCAAATCGCTGATCACGACGCGCGCTTGATCAGCGACGCGCGCTACAGCAACTTGAGCAGGGATTTGGCGCGCTCTTCGGAGTCGCGCACGAGATCGCGTGCTTCGAGCACGGGGATCTCGAGCGCCTGCACGAGCTCGGTGATCAGTGCCTTCTCTTTGGCATCCTGCTTGCCGTCGACGTAGCTGAGCAAGACCGCGTGCTGCAGTAACTGGCGGCGCGCAGCGAAGCCGAGGTCGTGGATCGGGACGTCGGCCAAGCTGCGCGGCGTCTGCGCGAACTTACGCAGCTCGTGCGCTTCGCTGGGCAGGGCCTGGAAGGCTTCGAGCAGAGCCTCGAGCACTTGGGTCTCTTCGCTGCTGACGTGGCCGTCCGCCCAGGCCACGCTGACCAAGCCCTTCACGACCGCGAGATTCTGAGCCTGCATGCGCCCGATACTTTCACATCGCGGTCGGCGGCAAAAGCTCAGCCTTCTTCGACGTACGGGTGCGGCAGGGGCGTGAGCTCCAGACCGGCCATTCCCTTGAGCGCCGAGCGCAGCTCATGCTCCTCGGCCGCGTCGGAAACGTGGAAAGAATCCAGCAGCTCGGAGACGTCGCTCGTCCGCGTCGGGAGGACGGCGGGCGCGTAGGGCGAGGGCTCTGGGGCGGGTTCGAGGAGCAGCAGGGCGGGGGGCAGCGCGGCTGGAACATCATGGGGCGCGGTCGCAACCGGACCTGGGTTCCACGTCAGCGCCTCGTGCACGGCCGGATCGACCCGTTCGGATTCGAAGCTCGGGGCAGAGCTGACCACGCCCTCGAACGAGCTGTGGGTGAGCCAAGAGTCCTCGACTAGCTCCGGCTCGGGCGTGAGTTGCGGTACAGCGACGACCCGCGGCTGTGCTCCGAGCGCCGGCCCTGTCGCGCGCGGTTCGGTAACCACATCGCGAATCCGGGTCGGCGCGTCCTCCGCGTCGACACCGGCGTGCAGTGCGACCATCGCCGTCAAAACATCCGGCATGCGCGAGGGCTCCGGATCCACCAACGCCTGGGGCGCGGCCGCGGTCGGAACCGGGCTCGCTTCGAGCTCGACGTCGATCGACAAGTCGAGCTCCGGCTTGTCGTCGATCACGACTGCTGGGACGCGCTCCGTGCGCTCGCCTTCCTCACCCGGCAAGGTCTGCAGCGTCACTAGGGTGCCAAGCCGAGGCGTGCGGTTGCCGCGCTCTTTGGCGCGCTGCACGACCGGCTCGGGCTTGGTGAGAGCGGGCTCGCCGACCGCCAGCAGTGGCTCTGGCGTGAATTCGGGAGCCGGCAACGCGACGACCGGCACGGGCGCCGGAGCCGGCGCCGCAACGAGGACCGACGGCGGCGCGGCTGGGGCAACGAAGACGGGCGGCGGAGCGGCCTCGACCACGGGTACCGAAGTCTGCGACGGCTCTGGATATTCCGCTGCCAAAGCGATCGCATCGACCGCGGTGACGACCGGAGCCGTCACCACCGGAGCCGTCACGACGGGCGCCGCCTCTGCGTGGAGCAGCGCATCGAGCTTGCCGGCCGCCTTGGCGCGCTCAGTCTCTCGATGCAAACGCGACAGCGCGCGCTTGGCAGCCGCGCGATTGACGGGAATCAGCGCCGTCTCCAGCTCGCGCACCAACGCCGCCAATCCGGCTTCTTCGCGGCGCTCGGCAGCGCGACGTAGCGCCGGCCCGACCGAGCTCGACACCTCGAGCGTGCGCGCCAAGAGCCGTCGAATCGACGGCTCGACGCCGACGTCACCGCTGCCGCCGCGCCGCACGCGCACGCAGCCGTCGGGCATCAGCTCGACGTCTTCGGCGGCCACTATGCGCGGCGCCGAAACGACGTGGTCAGCCACCGCCAACAGCAAATATCCAGCACTTTCGGCAGCCAACGGCGCCGCGTGCAAACGGGCAGCCGCAAGGATCTCGAGCAACGACACGGTCACGCTTCGCCTCCACGCACGAGCACGCCGTGCTGTCGTAGGTATTTCTTGGCTTCACCGACGGTGTGCTGGCCGTCATGGAAGATTGAGGCAGCGAGCGCCGCGTCTGCGTTGCCCTCGCAAAGTCCTTCGCGCAAATGCTCGAGCTCGCCAACGCCGCCCGAGGCGATCACCGGAATTGGCACCGCACCCGCCACGGCTTTCAGCAACGGCAAGTCGTAGCCAACGCGTGTCCCGTCGCGATCCATGCTGGTCAGCAGAATCTCCCCTGCCCCCAGCTCGGCGCCGCGGCGCGCCCAGTCGACGGCGTCGATCCCGGTGGCGCGCCGGCCGCCGTGTGTGAACACCTCGAAGCCGCCCGCCTCGTTGCGCTTGGCGTCGATGGCGAGCACCAGCACCTGCCGCCCCCAAGCTTCGGCGACCTCGCGGATCAGCTCTGGGCGCGCCACGGCCGCGCTATTGACGCTGACCTTGTCGGCGCCTGCGTCGAGCAGCCGACGCACGTCTGACGCCTCGCGCACGCCTCCGCCGACGGTCAGCGGCGCGAAAACCGCCGCGGCGGTTCGCTCGATAATGTCCAGGATCGCCGGCCGTTCTTCGTGGGAAGCGGTGATGTCGAGGAAGGTGATTTCGTCGGCGCCCTCGGCGTCGTAGCGGCGCGCACACTCGACCGGATCGCCAGCATCGCGGATATCCACGAACCTGACGCCTTTGACGACGCGACCTCCGCGGACGTCCAAACAGGGGATGATGCGTTTCGCGAGCATTCTGGGCCGGGTATTACCCCCATAAGTCAAAACCGCGAATCCGGACAAACCCCCGGCCTTTTGGAGCCGGCCTGCCGGCTCGCCCGAGCGCCTCTCGAGCCCCGCGACACGCGCCAGAAAACGCTATAGTCCTGCGGGAGATGAAGCAGTGCGGCCGCTGCGGCACGCAGAACCTGGACCAGCAGACGATCTGCACCGGCTGCGGCATGGCTTTGCCTGCCGCCGCGCAGGGTTTGGGCGGGACGATGGTCATGTCGCCGCCCGAACCGCCCCAGCCGGAGCCAACCAAACCGGCGGCCAACCTGCGCGGCACGATGATCGGCCTCGCCCCGCCCACGTTCGTGCCGCCTGCGGCGCCGCCGACCGCCAGTTCGACGCCGCCACCGCCGGCAACTGGCAGCCAGCCACCTCCGGAAACCGGTCGCCCGCCGCCCGCGCGTCACTTCGGCTCGACGATGCTGGGCATGGCGCCGCCGTCGACCTTTCCGTCACCGCCGCCACCACCACCCACCGGCACCGAGCCATCGCCGCCCGCCAGCACCGCGGGCGCGCCGCGCATCGCTTCCGCGATGAAGACCGTGCTCGGCGTCGCACGTCCCGGCATCGCTCCGCTCAACCCCGGCCAAGCCAAGGGGCCCGGGGCACCGATGCCCGCGCCGCCCGCCAGCGCCGCAGCGCCGGTCGCGTGGAACCCCGCGCCACCACCAAGCATGCGTGCGGCGGGCCCGATCTCGCCGCGCCCGCTTGAACCCCGGCGCGTCTCGCTCATCGCAACCTTGGCGATCGTCGGCGCCGCGATGCTGCTGGTGATGGCGATTGTCGCCTTCTTCATGCTACGTGGGCACGGCAGCGTGACCGCGCGCGCCAGCCTCGACGCCAAGGGCTACGAGTCGCTCGAGCTTTCGTGCAGCGAATGCCCGGATGGCACGAAAACCTGGATCGACACCGCCCCGGCGACGTTTCAGGCCGGCAAGGCCACGCTCAGCCTGCAGACACCACTCAAGGTCGGCGAAAATCCGATCGTGCTGGTACTGGAGCGCCCCGGTCGTAGCCGCGAAGAGATCGCGCTGTCCCTACCGCTCGAATTCCGTGTCCGCAGCAGCACCGACGAGCTGGCGCAAGACGCGCCGAAGGTCTCGGTGCTGGCCAGCGTGCTCGCTGGCACCAAGCTCGAAGTCGACGGCAAACCCGTCGCGGCAGAGCCGAGCGGCGTCGTCCGCTTCGACTACGAGGTC
Organism: Polyangiales bacterium; assembly: GCA_038230915.1. Taxonomy (GTDB): domain Bacteria; phylum Myxococcota_A; class Polyangia; order Polyangiales; family Polyangiaceae; genus PMG-095. Next base: position 9,077 of record JBBRMI010000062.1, read on the forward strand.
AGCGGCGAGCTGACCGGGCCCGAAGCTTCGGTGAAAACTCTCGAGCGCGTGGTGCCGTACAAAGCTGTGTCGAGTAGCGGCGCGACCCAGAGCGGTCAGGTCCAGATCCGTGTCGGAATCACGCCGCTTATGGTCGACGCGCCAGGCTCGAGCATCGTAGTCGGCGAGACGGAGATCGTCCTCGCTGGCCGCACGGCGCCGGGCTCGGCACTAAAAATCGGCGCCCAGAGCATCACGCTCGACCCCGAGGGGCGCTTCGTCAGCAAGCAATCGCTGGCGCCGGGCGAGAACTCGTTCACCGTGCGCTCGACCTTGAAAGACCACGCGCCACGCCTGGTGAAGGTGAGCGTGCGCCGCAGCGACAACCTCGAGCGCGAAGCCGTGCTGGCTCGCGCGATGTCTCAAACATCCTACGCAGAAGTGCTGCGGGTTGGTGACGCCGCGATCGGGCGTAGCTTGGCGCTCGAGGGCCAGCTGTTCGACGTCCGCCACGACGGCTACACGAGCGTGCTGCTCGTCGACGTCAAGAAGGGCTGCCGGAAGGCGTCATGCCTGAGCAAGGTGCTCTACGGCGTCGAGACCTCGCTCGAGAAGGGACGCGAGATCAAAGCCTTCGGCAAGGTGCTGCGCTTCGTCGACGGCCCGCGCACCGGTGAACGCATCCCCGAGGTGCGAGCCGACCTGGTCGTCGCCGGAGCGCCGTGACCCTCGGCGTTGGCGATCCGACGCTGTTGTGCGTGAGCTGCGGCGCCCAAAACGCCTCGGCAGCGCGTTTCTGCAACCAGTGCGGCCTCACGCTTAGCCAAAGTTTCAACGCGCAGACGCTGACTATCTCGTCTCCGCCGGTGTCGATGCCGATGTCGACTCGATCGCTCGGCGTTGCGTCGACGCGGCCGCCACCGGCCGCCACGACCTCGACGCGCCCGGCGCCGCCGGCGCTGCACGACCGCGCTACCGATCCACGCGATCTCGCCGACCCGCTGATCGGCGTCGTGGTCGCCGAACGCTACCGGATCAAAGAGCACATCGGACGCGGCGGCATGGGCGTAGTGTACCGCGTCGAGCATGCCCGGATCGGCAAGCTGATGGCGCTGAAGCTGCTTACCGGCGAGCTGACGCGCGACCGGCAACAGGTAGCGCGTTTCAAACGCGAAGCGCAGCTGGTCAGTCGGCTCTCTCACCCCAACACCGTTCAAGTCTTCGATTTCGGCGCCTCCGACGGCCTGGTCTACCTGGCGATGGAGTACCTGAAGGGCGAAGATTTGGGCCACCTGATTCGGCGCATCGGCCCGCTCGGCGTTGAACGCACGATCAAGATTGTGATCCAGATTTGCAGCTCGCTCGCCGAGGCCCACGAGAAGGGAATGGTGCATCGCGATCTCAAGCCCGAGAACATCATCATCATGCAAGGCAGGGACGACGAGGACCTGATCAAGGTGCTCGACTTCGGCCTGGCCAAGCTACGCGAAGGTGGCGAGTTGTCGGAGGTGACGTCACGCGGCGCGATCGTCGGCACGCCGTACTACATGTCGCCTGAGCAGATCCGCGGCGACGACGTCGGTCCCGAGAGCGACGTCTACGCGCTCGGGGCGCTGATCTACGCCTGCTTGACCGGCACGGTCGTGTTCGACGCCAACACGCCGATGGGCGTCTTGACCAAGCACCTTACGGAGTTGCCCGAAAGCCCGAGCCGTCGCTTTCCGGAGCTCAAGATCCCGAACAGCTTGGGCCAGATCGTGCTCGCCACGCTCGAGAAGGATCCGAAGCGGCGCGTGGCCAGCGTCACCGAGCTCCAGCAATCCTTGATTCGCGAGCTCGAGCAAGGCGACCAGCCCGAAGCGGTCGAGCGCCTGCTCGATTTCTCACACCTGCGCCACGCTACCGACGCCGCGGATGCCGACGCCGCTACACGCGACGAAGTCGAACGCTATGAGCGCACGCTGCAGCGCCGCGGTCGCGCGCTGTGGGCGGTGCTGGGCGTCTTTCTCGCGGTCGCGGGTTTCAGCGCATTTCGCGCGTTTCAGCGCTGGTCGGCCCCGCCCGTGTTCAGCGGCGACGAGCTCGAGCCGAACGATTCGGCGAGCGAAGCCACGCGCGTGCCGTTTCCATTCGTCGCCAAAGGCATCATCGGCAAGCGGCTCGACAAGGAGCGCAGCGACCGCGACTTTTATCGATTCAAGGTGCCGAGCGGCCCGGCGGTGGTGTCGTTCGACGCCAGCGCCATACCAGGCCTTTCGTGGTGCGGGCTGCTCTACCCGGCCGGCTCCGAGGAGCCGCTCGGGCGCTATTGCCCGGGCAGCCCCGAGCGCCCGCTGCACATCGACGCGCTCAAGCTGCCGGCCGGCGAATACGTACTCGGCTTGATGCAAGACCGCGAGGCGTACACCAAGGATCCACCACCGACGACGGTCGAGTCCCTGTCGGAGAGCTATCGCTTGAGCGTGGGTCCGTCGAGCGCGCTCGACGCCGAGATCGAGCCGAACGACTTCGCGCGCGATGCGACGCGTTTGGCGCCGGGTGAGAAGCGTCACGGCAGCTTGGCCTGGATGCGTGACGTGGACGTGTTTTGCGCTAGCTCGGCCGACAAAGTGTGGCTGCGCGTCACCGACTCGCCCGAGCGAGCGCGTGCCCACGCGGCGGTTCTGCAGGTCATGCCGCTTGCCGGCGATGACTTCGAAGTCCCAGTGCGCGTGCACCGGACCGGCACGCGCGACGTGCCGGCTTCGGTGCGTGACGTCGTCGGAGTTTGGCAAAGCACGGTGTTGGATCCGTCCGCGGGTCGTCCCGCCTGCATTCAACTCTCGCTGGTGCCAAATCCCTGGGCGCCCACGCCTCACCCGTTACTCGCGCCCGCCGGTGAAGAGCCGTACTGGGTCGAGGTGGTCGCGGCGCCATGAAGCGCAGCCGGTGGTTGCCGCTGCTCGGACTGGCAACGCTCGCGGCGCTGGCTCCGTCAGCGGTCGCCCAAGCTCCACGCGCGGGGCTCCGCGAAAGCCTGGGTCCCCCGCGTGCGCCGCACGCTATGCCGGGTGTCGACGCGACCCGCTCACGTCGGCCAGCGACGCGCCTCGCGGCGAGCCCGCATGTCGAGCGTCGCTTGCGGGTCGCCTACGGTGTTGGGCGCGGCCTGATCACCCGCGACGACGGCGGCTTTCTGGTGCTGCATCCAACCGCTCGCGCATCGCGCTTCGACGCGCAGGGCAAGTTACTGTACTCGCTCAAGCTACCAACCGAGGCGGCGTCGGCGCCGGTCGTAACGTCGGACGGCTCGAGCGCGTTCGTGGCTGGCGGCGAGCTGTGGATCGCCGACGACCACGGGCAGGTGCGCTCGCACACCGCGCTCGGCGACGCCGACTTCAGCGCTCGCAGCATCCTAGCGTCCCGCGATGGCGCCGTCGTGGTGGGTAGCAGTGGCTCGCTGGTGAAGGTCAGCGTGTTCGGCGATGTAATGTGGCGCAAGGTCACTCCGGAGTCGACGCTGGAGCTGCTCGAAACCGGAGCCGGCCTTTGGTGCGTGACGGCGCCCGGCTCGGTCTATCGGCTCGACGGCGCCGGCCGCATGAGCAAGCTCGGTGAGCTCGGCGCCACGACTAACACCGTCACTTCGGCGCCAGGCGGCAACCAGCTCTTGGCTCGCACCGGCAACCACCGCTTGGTCAGCTTCGATCTCATCGAGCATCGGCTGCGCGCATCGGTCGAGGACGCCACGCTCGACCTCGACGGTCCGGTGCTGTTGAGCGCGGACCAACTGTCGCAAGCCTTCACCAGCGACGGGCTGCTCGTGCGCTACCGCGCCGACGGCAGCGAAGCTCAGCGAGTGCCGATCGATCCGGGAGCCCGTAAAGCACCCGGCAGCGACGACGCACTAGTGCTGGCCGACGGCCGTTTGCTGATCGCTCGCGCCGGCGCGGATGTCGCGGTCGTCACTTCGACGGGTGAAGTTTCGACCATCCCCGGCAGCGCCTGCCCGGACCCGGTCGGCCTATTCGCCGCCGGCCCGCACGCGCTGCTGCTGGCCTGCCGATCCGGCAACATGCTGCGAATCGAGTAAGTTGGGAGTTGGCAGTTTGTCTGAAGCCACCCAGCCGCACGTCCCGCTGCGATCCGCAAAATCTGGCGAGCCCGCGCAAAGCGTTAATGATAGAGCGCCGTGAACGACAGGCTCACGGCGTAGCCTGACGCCTTGCGATCGTCGCCGTTTTCCTTCTTGCCGGTAGCGTAGCCACTCAGCTGAACCAGGCCACCCATGGAGTACTCGGGCCCGACGAAGCCCATGTAACCGAGCCAAGCCGACACGCCGAGACCGCCGCCGGAATAGTCTTTCACGGCGAAGTTGTCGGAGAGCAAGTGACTGTCGGCGGTAGTGCCGACGAACGCCAACGCCGCCGAGCCACCGAAGTGCAGGCCACGCAGCGGATCGGGAAAGACGTCGAGGAACGGTCCCAGCAACGCGATACGGCTGTTGGCACCGGCACCCGTCTTCTGCCCTTCTACGACGGTGTCGCCGTCGTTCTCGCCCTGGTACGAGAGCAGACCGCCGAGCGCGACGCCGCGCCACGGTGTCCCGCCGAGCCAAAGGTTCAGAGCCAGCCCCGGACCGCCGACGCCAAAGTTGGTGTTGCCAGACACGCTGGTGTGCCCTCCGCCGATGCCGGCGCCGAGGCGCAGGTAAAAGCCGTCATGCACGTGGTAGCCGGCCCGTTGCGTTGACGCTGGAACGGGCGGGTCGGAGATCACCATCTTGCCTTGCGGAGGGGGTGGCGGTGAGCCGCGCGGCGGCGGGGGCGGCGGCAAGTTGGCCGCCGGCGCCATCGGGGCGGGAGGAGCAGCTGGCTCCGCTGCACTGGGCTCGACATCCGTCGCTGCAGGCTGAGCGAAAGCCGTCACGCCGTGGGCCAGACAGGAAAGAACCAGAGAACACGGGATAAGCTGGGCTGGTTTCACGGTGTACTCGCGCCTATACTACCCCCGCCCCGGGAAAATCTGCCCGGGCTCGTGGAGGCTCCGTTCGATCGATGATTTCTATCACCCCCCTGGCCGCCGATAAGGTTCGTGAAATCTCTCAGTCCGAAGGTCTCGATGGCCAGGGCTTGCGCCTGCGGGTCATCGGCGGGGGCTGCGCGGGTTTCCAATACGACCTCTATTTCGAAGATAAGCCGACCGAAATGGACGAACGCTATGAGTCGCACGGCGTGCAACTCTTCGTCGATCCACTCAGCTACCAGTACCTGGATGGGACCGAGATCGACTACGTCGAGGGGGCGCACGGCGCTGGCTTCAAGTTCGGCAATCCGAACGTGACCGGCTCCTGCGGCTGCGGCTCGTCGTTCAAGGTCTAGCGTCAGCTCGGACGCAGTACCCGGACGACGGTCCGGCTCACGTTCCCCGGACAAATCGAACGTCCAAAGAGTGTCCCGGCGTCCAGCGGATGTGCCCCGGCGTACGAAGTTCCTGCTTAACGTTACTTCGCGGAACTTCGAAGCACACGACCTCGTAGCCCCAGTTGCGAGGCAAGACCTCGCGCGAGGTCGTCATGACAAGCCAGGACACGTCCTTTCAGACATACGTTCGAACCGTTCAACATTATCCCCAGCAGACCCGCGAAGAAGAGCAGGCGTTGGTAAAAGCCTTCCGCGAAAACGGTATTGAAGCCGCTCGCGATGCGCTCGTCCGCGCTCACCTTCGTCACGTTGTCGCCATCGCACTGAAGTACCGCCGTTACGGGCTACCGGTGGCTGATCTGGTGGCCGAAGGTAACTTCGGCATCGTGCACGCGCTGTCGAAGTTCGAGACAGAGCGCGGCACGCGCTTCGTCACCTACGCGGCGTACTGGGTCCGCGCTTACATCCTCAACTACATCATTCGCTCGTGGAGCTTGGTCGGCGTCGGCTCCGGCGCGCTGCGTTCGAAAACGTTCTTCAAGCTTCGGCGCGAGCGCGTGCGTATCACCAACCTCGTCGGTGAAGGTCCCGAAGCGGACGAGCTCTTGGGCAAAGCGATGGGCTTGCCGACCGACAAAGTGAAGGCAATGATTGGCCGACTCGAGTCCCGCGACCTGTCGCTAGACGCTCAGGTTTGGGACGACTCGGCGACCACGGTGCTCGACACTTTGGTCTCGCCCGGTAATGATCAGGAGCAGCAAGTCGGCGATCGCGAGACGCGGATCAACGTCGAAGCCGTCGTGCGCGATTCGCTCAAGCACCTCGACAAGCGCGAGCGCTACATCGTCGAGAAGCGGCTGATGGCCGATCGTGAAGACGAGCTGTCACTGGCAGAGATCGGCCGGCGGCTAGGCGTGTCGCGCGAGCGCGCACGCCAGCTCGAAGCCCGGGCGCGGCGCAAGCTGAAGGGCCGCATCAGCCAGATCTCCGAAGCGGCCGGCGTCGCTCTGGACCTGGACCTGCACGCGGCCTGAGCTGGCGCGGCCGCCGCTCATCCACTATGTTGCGAGCGTCTGAGAGCTACAGGCGCTCGCTCGGGTTTCGGCCCGAGAGGAAAGTCCGGGCTCCGCAGGGCAGGATGCCGGGTAACGCCCGGTGAGGGAAACCTCGAGGAAAGTGCCACAGAAAAGTGAACCGCCTGATTCGAGGCGACTCGCATCAGGTAAGGGTGAAACGGTGGAGTAAGAGCCCACCGCGAAGTCGGTAACGGCTTCGGCACGGCAAACCCCATCCGGAGCAAGGCCACGTAGAGAGGCGTTCGAGGGCTGCCCGCCCGAGCCTCTGGGTAGGCTGCACGAGGCGCGCGGTAACGCGCGTCCCAGAGGAATGACCGCCACGCTGCCAAGGCGACGAAGCAGCGGACAGAACCCGGCTTATGGAGCCTCAGACAAGCCTCGGTGAGGAAACTCACCGAGGCTTTTTATTGTCCGGCGAACACGAATGGCACGTTGGCGATCGTCGTCCCGCCCGAAGCCGGGAAGGTCCAGGCGCGGACGCTGCTGCCGATGCAGCTCGCAAGACCGCTGTAGCCACGCGGATCGCCTGTGGTGGTCACGTTCTGCACGCTACCGGTGCCGCCCACGGTGATCGACACCGTGACCTTGGCGGTCATCGGTGCATCGCGGGCGCGCGCGTCGAGCGCCGGCTGCCAGCAGCGTCGCTTCACGCTGCCGGTGTAGCGCGACACCGTCGACTGGATCTGCCCGCCGTCAAGCTGCGCGCCGTTGTTCGCGGTGCTGGAGGGGCCGCCCGTCGACGGTCCCCCCGATGGTCCAAGCCCACTCAGGCCGTTGAGGCCAGACAACCCGGTCAACGGCTTACCTTCGCCCGGAACTGGCGCCGCCTTGCCGCTGCCGGTTTTCTTGTTGGGCGTTTGTGGATCTGGAGCCACCGTCTCGCCGGAGCCGTTATTGGCCGCGACGGGCGTACCGCCCTTGGCCGGCACTTCTTTCTCGACGATCTTCTCGACGATCTTCGTCTCGCCCGGCTTCTGACCACCGAAGAGCACGAAGCCCAAGGTGAGGCCGAGCGCGATCGCAATCACCATCGCGACCCAGACCATCGGCGACGTACCGCGCCGCTGCGGTATCAGCGCTGCGATGTCGTCAGTGACGACGGCGGAGCCCGTCACCGCGCTTGGCGAAGCAGCGGCGCCGAACGGATCGAACGCGCCCACGCCGCCCGGCTTGCCGGTCATCATGTCGCGCGCTTCGGAGGCCGGCGGCGTGAACGGCGTCAGCGAGGCGCGCGCGCTAGAAACGCCTTCTTCGACGATCGCGACCAACTCGGGATAGGTCTTGAGCGGCCGCCAATCTTCGAAGCCATCGCGCCAGACGAGCGATTCCTTGTTGACCGCGCCCGATGCAGCTTTACTGCGCAGCTCGCTCAAACGAATCGGTCCAACCGGAACGCCGTTGATGCCTACGAACCACTCGTCGCCTGGCATGCTGAGCGTCGCTTCAGCCTGAGGCGGAGCGTCCGCGCCGGCGCCACCGAAAGCGTGCGTGAACGCGCCGGCGAGCGCGCCCGCATCAGCCATGCGCGTGACTTCGTCTTCACCCTCGAAATCGCGCCGCAATTCGGCGGCGGCCGGCGAAACGACAGGTGCTGCCGCGGGCGGCGCCGCGGCGATCGGCCTCGACGCCGTCGGCGTGGGCGCGGCTTTCGGCGCGCTTGCACGCGGCGGTGGCGCGCCCGGCTTGGGCACCGCGCCGACCAGCTTGCCTGGCGGAGGTCGCGGTGCCGGAAGCGCTACGCCCTTCGGCGCTGGCGGCTTGCCAACGGCAGCAGGCAGCGCGCGCGCAGGTGACGGGCCGGGCGCGCTTTTCTCGACCGCGTGCGCGGCCGGCGCAGTTCCGGTTTCCCCGTCACCCATCTCAGGCGGATCACTGTCCAGTCCGCTCGGCGTGGCCATGGCGCTCGTGACCTGAATCATGAAGCCGCACTTGCGACACTTCATGCGCACAGACCGCCCCGCCACCTTTTCGTCGGCGATCTGGTACTTCGCTTTACAGCTGGGGCAGAGAAACTTCATACAGCGAGCGCCGTCGCACGAGGGGCTTTAATGTTCTGAGAAGCGAGAGAACCAGAAGAAACCGAACCAAGAAAGAGCGGGGCCAGAGCTTAGCCTGGGCTCAAAAAGGCGCGCTCCAAAAAAACGCGCCTCTCCCGTTTGTTGGCCAACGCAAGCCCAACGCCGCCGACGACTACCGGCCGCGTTCTCACAAAAGGTTGAGCAGGTGCTCACGGATGGACTGCTTGGTCTCCTCGTCAGGGGCCAGGGACAGCGCCCTTTCCCACATTTCGACGGCTTTGTTACGAAAACCAGCCTTCTGATACAGGATGGCTAGGTTTTTGACGGCAGGAAAGTGGCGCGAGTTAATCTCCAAGGCCGTTTCCAGCTCACTCACCGCGTCGTACACGCGGCCTTTCTTGCCGTAGAGCAGGCCGAGGTGAAAATGCAGGCGATAAGCTAACGGATCGATGCCGATGCCGCGCCGGAGATGTTCAATGGCTTCGTCCAGACGACCGGCCTTGTACGCTTCCACCCCGGCGTTGAGGGCGGCCTCCGCCTCATCCGAAATGTCCGGTGCTGCGGCCGGAGGGATCTGGAGCAGGCAGGCGTCCACCGCCGCCATCACCTCGGCGATCCTGAAGGGTTTTTCGATGAAGTGATCTACGCCGCAGCTCGCTTTTAGGTCTTCGGCGTAGCGCCAGCCCCGATAGACGGCGCTGACCATGATGATCGGGATGCTGCCGTAGCGCTGGCTGCCCTTGATGCGGCGCGCGATCTCGAAGCCGTGCACCTCGGGCAACATCGCATCGAGCACGATCAAGTCCGGGTGGCGCTCTTTAACGAGCCGCAGCGCCGACAAACCTTTGTCGGCTTCGACCACGTGATGCCCGGCGCGCGTCAGGAGCCGCACCAGCATCTTACGGATCTCCGTCTCGTCGTCGACAACGAGGATCGTCTTGCCGGAGGCGTCGCTCGCGGCTGGACTCGAGCCGTGCTCGGGCATGTCAGTGACGACGCTCAGCTCGCGCGACGTCTCGGTGAAGTCGTTCTCTTCGACGTCTTCGCGCCGTGACAGGGCCTCCACCTCGTCATCTACGACGACGCCCGGCGCGTCGAGCGGGCGCGGCTCGGTTTCCGCGAGGTCGTGCGGGAACACGGGACCGTCGCCGGAGTCGGCGTGCATTCCGATCTTCTTGAGCACTTCTTCGGGGCAATGCGGACCGATGTAAAACTCTTCGCCACGCGTTTTCTTGTCGTACGCCTCTTCGATCACGGTCGACAGCGGCCCCTCGAGCGCGACGTACGGGTAGACCTTCTTACCAGTGACGAACTCGAGCTCGTCGATGACCTTTTTCTCCCGCGGGTTCGCCATCGCGATGAACAGCCGATCATCACGCACGAGCACCGGCAAGATCAGGTGCTTCTCGGCGATCTCCCGCGGCAAGAGGTCTAAGTCTTCCAAGCGCAGGCACAGCTGTCCGAGGTCGATGCCGGGGATGCCGTGTTGCTCGCTCAACGCCTTGAGCGCAGCGACGTCGGTGATCGCACCGGATGCGGCCAGGCGCGATGCCAAACGGCCGCCCTTGTTGTCGGCGAGCGCGCGATCCAACTCCTCGGGGCTGAGCGCCCGTTGGCGCAGCAGGATCTTACCGAGCTGTTTCTTCTCACTCATCGCACTCAGGGCACAGTATCGGGCATGTTGCGGAAAACTGCGAGCCGTTCTCGAGCGAAATCAGCGTAGTTGTTGGCCAGCACGGCGGCGCGCGCCCCGGATAGGAGCCGCGCATACAGGGCCAAGTTGTGCTCGCTCAGCATCCGCAGCGCCAAGATTTCACCGGCGACGAACAGGTGGCGCAGGTAGGCGCGGCTGTAGCCCGCCCGACACGCCGAGCAGCTGCAGTCGGGATCGAGCGGCAGAGGATCGTCGCGGTAACGGGCGTTCTTGATCGTGAGCTTGCCCTGCCAGGTGAAGGCCTGGCCGTTGCGAGCGTTGCGGGTCGGCATCACGCAGTCGAACAAGTCGATGCCGGCCCCGATCGCGATCAGCAGATCTTCCGGCGTGCCGACGCCCATCAGGTAACGCGGACGAGCCGCGTCGAGACGGTGAGCAATCTGCAAGAGGGCCGCGTGCATCGAGGTCGGCGGTTCACCGACGCTGAAGCCGCCGAGCGCCAAACCCTGAAACGGCAGCTTGGCCAGCGTTTCAGCGTGCTGCAGGCGCAACTCGATATTGGTGCCCCCCTGCACGATGCCAAACAACGCTTGGCCGGGACTCTGCACGGCCAGGCAGCGCTCGGCCCAGCGCGTCGTCCGCTCGACCGCCGCAACCAGCTCGGGCAGCGCCGACTTGCCGCTCGGACACACATCGAGCTGCATCGCGATGTCGGAACCGAGCAGGCCCTGGATGCGCATGGCTTCTTCTGGCGTCAGCTTCAGGCGCTGACCGTCCAGGTGCGAAGCAAACTCGAAGCCTTCTTCCGTCATCTTCATGCGCTCAGCCAGCGAAAACGCCTGAAATCCACCGGAGTCGGTGGTGATGGCATGCGGCCAACGCGCAAACGCGTGCAGCCCACCGAGTTCGGCTATCCGCTCTGGCCCAGGGCGGAGCCAGAGGTGGTAAGTGTTCATGATCTGCATCCGCGCGCCGGTGGACGCGACCTCTTCCGACGACAGCGCTTTGACGCTGGCCTGCGTGCCGACGGGCATGAAAGCCGGCGTCGGCACTTCGCCGTGGCGCGTCAGAATCCGCCCCGCGCGCGCGTTGCCCGAGCTGGCTTCGAGCTGGTAGCTGATCACGACGCGCGCCTCGGCAGCCACATCGCATCGCCAAACGACAGGAACCTGTAACGCTCGGCGAGCGCGCTTTGGTAGGCCGAACGCATCGCGTCGAGACCGGCGAAAGCGGCGACGAGCGCGAGCAAGGTGCTCTTGGGTTGATGAAAATTCGTCAGCAAGGCGTCCACGACGCGGAAAGCATAGCCGGGTTGAATCAGCAGACGAGTGGCGGTGCTTTGCGGAACGACCAGTCCCGACCGCGCTGGATCCGCGGCTGATTCGAGGGCGCGCACGACGGTCGTCCCGACCGCCACCACGGGGCCGCCGCGGGCGCGGGCCGCCGCGATTTGTGCGACCAAAGCCGGATCGACGACGAAGCGCTCTTCGTGCATCACGTGCTCGGACAGGTCATCGGTCACGATCGGCCGAAAGGTACCGAGCCCAACCTCCAACTCCAAGCGCCCCAGCTCGATACCGCGAGCCCGCGTCGCGTCGAGCAATTGTGGCGTGAGGTGAAGCCCCGCGGTGGGAGCCGCGACCGAGCCGACGCGCTCGGCGTACACGGTCTGGTAGCGCGCGATGTCGTCAGCGTCGTCGTCGCGCCCCAAGTACGGCGGGATTGGCACGCGCCCCTCGGCTGCCAGCACCTCTTCGACGGCGCGCGGCGACGCCACGGCAAGCAGCACCGTGCCGTCGTCGTGGCGCGCGAGCACCTCGCACGCGAGCTGCTTGGCGTCGACCACCACCCCTACCCTGAGCGGCTTGCCGGAGCGCGCGAGCGCCTCCCACACTTCGCGTCGATCACCTGGCTCGCGCTCCAGCTCGCTCCTGCGACCGAGCAGCAGCAGCTCCACCTTGCCGCCGCTTGCGCGCCGCTGACCAAACACGCGCGCCCGCCGCACCCGCGTGTCGTTCAGGACCAAGAGCGCGCCCTCCGGCAAGAGCGCAGGCAGCTCGCGAATCAGCCGATGCGCGATCGCCCCGCCGTCCAACACGAGCAAGCGGCTGGCGTCGCGCTCGGCCAGCGGCCGCTTCGCGATCAGCTCCGCGGGGAGCTCATAGTCGAGCAGTTCCGTTCGCACGCGCGTGACATAGCAGAACGCAAACGGCGCGGGGGTTAGGGGCGAGGTGTTAGGGGTCAGTCGGCGGAGGGATTGGGGAAGAGTGGGGGCGTCGCGCTGGCACGTTCCCCCTCACCCCTTGGCGTCGGCCCCGCGGCAGCGCTCACCCATGAACGTCCGCGTCCGCCGCGCGGCGGCTCGCTCCGAGATGTCGGCCCCTCGCGAGCAGCGACCCCTCGTGCTCCCCTCACCCCTCCGCCGACTAACCCCTAACCCCTTACTCCTTACTCCTAACCCCTCACCCCTCCGCCCCTCAAGTCTCTCAGCGACTCTCGTACGAGATCCCGAGACGCGTCATCTTGCGCCAAAGCGTGGTCGGGCTGATGTCGAGCGCCTCGGCAGCGCGTTCACGGCTGCCATCACAGGCGCGCAGCGCCATCTGAAGTGCCTCACGCTCGGCGTCATCGACGATGTCGGCCAGCGTGCGGCCGGTGGCGCGCGACTTCTTCGGCATCTGCGGCAAGATGTCGTCGGCCGTTACCAGACCGCCGGAGCACAGCGCGACCGACTGCTCGACCATGTTCTCGACCTCGCGCACGTTGCCCGGGTAGTCGTACAAGATCAGCTTTTCCATCACGCCTTCGGCCAGACGCGCGTGGGCGTTCATCTTGCGGTTGTACTTGTCGAGGAAAAACTCGATCAAAAGGGGGATGTCTTCACGCCGTTCGCGCAGCGGCGGCAGGTGGAAGCGCGCCACGTTGAGCCGGTAATACAAGTCTTGACGGAAGCGCCGCTCCTCAACCGCCTGCGCTAGGTCGACGTTGGTCGCAGCGACGACGCGAATATCGACCTTGACCGGCTTGTTCTCGCCGACGCGACGGATCTCGCCTTCTTGAATGCCGCGCAGCAACTTGGCCTGAAACGACGGCGTCGTCTCGGCGATCTCGTCAAAGAAAAACGTGCCGCCGTCGGCTTCCTCGAACAGGCCCTTGCGCGCGGAAATCGCGCCGGTGAACGCGCCGCGCGCATGACCGAACAGCTCGCTTTCGAGCAGGGTTTCGCTGATCGCCGCGCAGTTGACGGTCACGAACGGCCGGTGCGCGCGCTTGCTGTTGGCGTGCACGGCCCGCGCGATCAGCTCCTTGCCGGTGCCGGATTCACCCGTGATGAGCACGATCGCGTCGGTCGGCGAAATCTTCACCACCCGCGTCAACACGTCGCGAATCGGCTGCGAGCGACCGACGATGTTCTCGAGGTGGTAGCGCTCTTTGAACTCGCGCGCGAAGGCCTGCACCTGACCTTGCAGCTTGCGGCTCTCCATCGCCTTGCCGACCTTGACGATCAGCTCTTGCTCGGTGAACGGCTTCTGAATGTAGTCGAACGCGCCGACCCGCATGGCCTCGACCGCGCTCTCGATCGTGCCGTAGGCGGTCATCACGATCACCTCGGTCATCGGCTGCGCTTCTTTGGTCGCGCGCAATACCTCGATACCGTCGTACTCGCCCATCCGCAGATCGGTCAGTACGACGTCGAACGCCCCCGTCGCGCCGAGTTCGCGCCCCTGCGCGCCGTCGGCCGCCTCATCGACCTCGTAGCCCTGCCCACGCAGCATCATGGCCAGCGTGGTGCGCATGTTGCGCTGATCATCGACGACGAGAATCTTACCCATGTGCGGACTCGAAACAGACCCGAAAAGCGATCTAGCACTAGATTGCCCGTCCCGTTGCCAAACGCAACACACGAGAACGAGCCAACAAGAAGGCGGGAAGGCGGGAAGTTTTCTTGGGTGGCTTGCTGCGGGGTCGTCCCAGGCCCGGGTAGTCAACCCTGTTACGCGAACGACCGCTCGAACCAATCAAATCTTCGGTCTGACCTTCCCGCCTTCCCGTCTGCCTGTTGATCCTGACCATTGGTCTCATTTTTCAGCCGCCCACCCGCCAAGCCTGGCTTCTGGCAAGGCTTTCGCGAGCACCAAGCGACCCTTCCGGTCGCCTCTCTTTGAACGTAGGTTGCTAAGTGAGCATCGGAGCGCAGCGAAAACGCAGCCAGAAGCCAGGATCGGCGGGCGTGGTCACCAACTGAAATGAGACCAATGGTGAGTTGTTGATCGGCTCGTCGAGCGACGTCCACGCGCCCTCAGTGCCGCATGAAGAGTAGAACGAACAACGCGACCAATAGGCCGAGGGCGCCGATCGCGTAACCGATGATGCTGCCGACGCTGAGCGGGCTCGGCTGCGGCGGCGATTCCTCGCGGCGCAGCCCGGAAAAGCTCGAACTGGGACGGCCGACCGTGCTCGGCGACGTGATGCTCGATAGCCCGGACAGGTTGCTACCCGTCACCGAGCTCACCGAGCTGACGCCGCTAACCGTGATCCGATCCTTGCCGGTCGGCGTGAACGCCAGCTCGCCCGACAACAGATCGCTCGGTGGCGCTTGGCCGCTGCCGAGCGCCTTGAGCGCGGCGCGCACTGCCTTGCGACGCTGCTCAATGCGCTCGCCGAGTACGCGCTTCATGAGACCCGCGAGGCCGCTCTGCGCGACCACGATCCGCTCCGATTTCAAATACGCCCGCAGATCCTCGGCCAGCTCTTGCGCGGTTTGGTATCGGCCCTCGACGTGGCGATCGAGCGCTTTGAGCACGATCCGCTCGAGGCCGACCGGGTATTTGGGATCGATACTGGTCGGCTTGGGGATTGGCCCGCCGATCACCAGCTTGAGCGTGTCGATGTCGTGCTCGCCGCGGAACAGGCGCCGGCTGGTCGTCAGCTCGAACAGCACGATGCCGAGCGAGAAGATGTCACTCCGGCGATCGACGGCCTTGCCCAGCGCCTGCTCGGGCGACATGTAGCCGAACTTGCCCTTCAACTGACCGGCACGCGTCGCTTCGCTGATACGCCCGACGGCTTTGGCGACGCCGAAGTCGACCAGTTTCACCATGCCGTTGGTGCCGATCAAGATGTTGTGCGGCGACACATCGCGATGCACGACGCCACGCAGGCTGCCGTCGAGATCACGCAGCTCGTGTGCGGCGTGCAGGCCAGAAGCCGCGTCGGCGATGATCCTCACCGCCAACTCCGCCGGAATCGCCCGCCGCTTGCCGGCTTCGGCGATCACGGTGTGGAGCGACTCGCCCTCCACCCATTCCATCGACATCCACATGATGCCGTCGGAGTCACCCACGTCGTAGATCTCGACGATGTTCTGGTGCTTGATCGCGCGCACCAGCCGCACCTCGTCCAGGAACATCGTCACGAACTCGGTCTCGTCCGCGAGTTCGAGCAGCATCGCCTTAACGGCGACGAGTCGGTCATCCTTCGGGTCCTTGGCGCGCTCTCGCGCCACCCAAACCGTCGCCATGCCGCCACGACCGATCCTGAGCATTAGCTCGTTGTCACCGAGCTTCGATCCTTGCTTGAGGTCTTCGGTCATCAGGCGGTGTTCCGGGCGACGCGCCGCACCCCAAGTGCGCTCGCGTCCCGCGGCATTTCGCTCCCGGGTTTGTACTACCGGGGTGCCGCCAGGGCCAAGAGGGTTTGGCGGATCGCCCTCATCCGACCGTTGCACGATCAGATCAAGATCCACCAACGAAAGGAGAACCCCACGACCAACCCCTGCGGGGCCGGGCGAAAAGCACGTGCTCAACCGGCGATCGTCGCGGGGCGCGGCGGCCGCCTACCAAGAGAACCCGACGCGCAAAACCGGTAGTCCTGGGCGCGATGGTGGCGAGACATTCTCGCAACCGAAGGGAAAACCAACCTGCTATAAGCGCCCGAAACGGGAGCTTATGCACATGCCAACTTTGAAAGAGCAGCTAGGAACTGGCGAAAAGCGCCAGCAAGTCATCGAGGATGCCATCAAAGTGCTCGACGCCGAGGTCGCCGACAAAGGCGGGCTAACGGGTCTGGCGGTAAAGGGCGGCTACAAGGTCGTCCAGGGAGTTCGGCCGGGCTTCGTGCGCGACATCGTCACGGGCCTGCTCGACGACTTCTTGGATGCGATGGACCCGCTCTATCAAGAAGCCATGCAGAAGAGCCGGCCCGCCGGCGCGTACTTGGTCGAGAACAAGAGCCGTGTTGCCGAGGGCCTCTTGGGCGTCACCGACCGGAAGGCCCAGCGGGCCGACGGCATGCTAAAAAAGGCTTACGAAAAGCTGCGCCCGCTGGCCAAGGGGCAGGTCGAGGCCGCCGCGCCCAGGCTAGGTCAGTTGCTGGAAAAACACGCAGAAAAGACCGCGTAAGGACTAGCGGCCCGGTTGGCTGTGTGCTGAGCTGACTCACGGGCCTGCCGCGCCCAAGCGGCGGACCTATCCGCGTACGGGTTTGCGCTTACCCGCGTATCCGCGCGGTTTCCGTGATTCCGCTATTCCCTATCGGATGACTTGACAATCTCCCGAATTGGGTGAGATTTCCCGTCGAAACGCGCGCGCCATGACCATCAGCACCTCCGCCTCGGAAACCACCCCTACCCGTCACATCATCAAAGGCGCCGTCGTCCGCTTCGCGGGTGATTCAGGCGACGGCATGCAGGTCACCGGTGACCAGTTCACCGCCGCTGCTGCACTCGCGCAGAACGATCTGGCGACCTTCCCCGACTTCCCCGCCGAGATCCGCGCGCCCGCTGGAACGCTGTACGGCGTATCGGGTTTTCAAATCCATTTCTCGTCGCAAGACGTGTTCACGCCGGGCGACGCGCCCGATGTGCTGGTCGCGATGAACCCGGCCGCGCTCAAGACCAACTTGCGCGATCTCAAGCCGGGCGGCCTCTTGATCGTCAACAGCGGCACGTTCAACGCGACTAACCTGAAGAAGGCTGGCTACGCCGAGAACCCGCTCGAAGACGGCACGGTCGACGGGGCTGGCTACTCGGTGCTCGCGATCGACATCAGCAAGCTCACGCTGCTGAGCGTGAAAGACACCGGGCTCTCCACCAAAGAAGCCAACCGCTGCAAGAACTTCTGGACCCTTGGCTTAATGTTCTGGATCTACGGGCGGCCGATGGAGCCCTCGATCAAGTGGATCGAGATGAAGTTCGGCAAGCGCGCCGAGCTGGTCGCCGCCAACATCGCCGCGCTAAAGGCTGGCCACGCTTACGGTGAAACCGCAGAAGTTTCGCACTTCAGCTACGAAGTTCCGAAAGCGCCGGTCGCCAAGGGCAAGTACCGCAACATCGGCGGCAACCAGGCGACGGCTTGGGGTTTGATCGCCGCGACCGAGCTGAGCGGGCTGGAGCTCACGCTCGGCGCCTACCCGATCACTCCCGCGAGTGACATCTTGCACGAGCTGTCGAAGTTCAAGCACTTCGGCGTCACGACGATTCAGGCCGAGGACGAGATCGCCGCCATCTGCGCCGTGATCGGCGCGTCCTACGCGGGCAAGATCGGCGTGACCTCGACCAGCGGCCCCGGCCTCGCCTTGAAGATGGAAGCCGTGGGCCTGGCAGTGACGACTGAGCTCCCGCTGGTGATCATCGACATTCAGCGCGGCGGTCCGAGCACCGGCTTGCCGACGAAGACCGAGCAGGCAGATTTGCTGCAAGCCGTTTACGGCCGCAACGGCGAAGCGCCAGTGTGCGTGATCGCAGCGGCGACGGCTGGCGATTGTTTCTACATGGCGATCGAAGCGGTGCGGATCGCGCTCAAGTACATGTGCCCAGTGTTCCTACTGACCGACGGGTACTTGGCGAACGGCGCCGAACCGTGGGCGATCCCTGACGTCGCGTCGCTGCCGAAGATCGAGGTCAATTTCCGCAAGGATCCGGAAGGTTTTCATCCCTTCCTGCGCGACCCCGAGACACTGGCTCGCAACTGGGCGATCCCCGGAACGCCGGGGTTGATGCACCGCATCGGCGGCATCGAGAAGGACTTCGACTCGGGTCACATCTCGTACGCCCCCGACAACCACGAGAAGATGACCAAGACGCGCGCTGCCAAGATCGCCGGCATCGCCAACGACATCCCGGAGCAGAAGATCGAGGTCGGTACCGAGAAGGGCAAGCTGCTCGTACTCGGTTGGGGCTCGACCTACGGTTCGATCCGCGAAGCCGTCACACGCTGCCGCGAGCGCGGCTTGGATGTGTCACACGCGCACGTCCGTCACATGAACCCGTTCCCCAAGAACTTGGGGGAGCTGCTCAAACGCTTCGACCGCGTGCTCGTGCCGGAGCTGAACAACGGCCAGCTGGTAAAGATGATCCGCAGCCAGTACCTGGTACCGGCCGAGAGCTTGCCGAAGATTCAAGGGCAACCGTTCAAGATCGCGGAGCTCGAAGAGAAGATCCGCCAGGTGATGGAGAGCTGAGCGAGGGCCGCTGCCCGAGGAAACGTGCTGAGGGCGCCTGCCCGAGGAAATGTGCCAGATGTCGAACATCATCGAAACCGCGCGACTGACCAAAAAAGACTTCGAGACCGACCAAGACGTGCGCTGGTGCCCGGGCTGCGGCGACTACGCCATCCTGGCCACCGTGCAGCGCGTGATGCCCGAGCTCGGCGTCCCGCTCGAGCAAATGGTGTGGGTGAGCGGAATCGGCTGCAGCAGCCGATTCCCGTACTACATGAACACGTACGGTTTTCACACCATCCATGGCCGCGCGCCAGCCTTCGCGATGGGCATCAAGACCGCCAATCCGGCGCTGTCGGTGTGGATGGCGACCGGCGACGGTGACGGCCTCAGCATCGGCGGCAACCACCTGATGCACTGCTTGCGGCGCAACCTCGACATCAAGATCTTGATGTTCAACAACCGCATCTACGGCTTGACCAAGGGCCAATACTCGCCGACCAGCGAAGTCGGCAAGGTGACAAAGAGCACGCCGCTTGGCTCCACTGACCAGCCCGTCGACCCGGCCGCATTCGCGCTCGGTGTGAACGGCAGCTTTGTGGCACGCTCGATCGACACCGAGGCCCAGCACCTGTCGGAAGTGCTGCGGCGCGCCGCCAAGCACAAGGGCACCGCCTTCATGGAGGTGTACCAAAACTGCAACGTGTTCAACGACGGCGCGTTCGACTCATTCCGAGAGAAGGACGTCAAGGCCGAGCGCCAAGTGCGTGTCGAGCACGGTAAGCCACTGCTTTTTGGCACCGGCAACGACAAGGGTCTGCGCCTCAACCCCAGGAACATGCAGCTCGAGGTGGTGAAGGTCGGCGAGGGCGGCATCAGCGTCGACGACGTGCTCGTCCACAACGAAACTAACTCCACGCTGGCGTTTATGCTCGCGCGCATGCCCTACCCCGAGTTCCCCGTGGCGCTGGGCGTGCTGTTCGCCGAGGAGCGCCCGACCTACGACGGTTCCGTCAGCGAGCAGCAAGCGGCGGCCGTGAAGAAGATGGGCAAGGGCAGCCTGCAGAAGCTGCTGAACAGCGGCTCCACGTGGGAAATTTGAGCACCCACTTCGACTGAAAGCTGCTAGGAAGCCGCCACCATGGGAAGCCCGCAAGACCCCCGCACCGCCCGCCGCAAGCGCGAACGCGCCGCCAAGAAGAACGCCCTCTGGGATCAGAAGCGCGCGCAAGAGAACGCCGAGGCCGCCAAGCCCAAGGCGCCCCCGAAAAAGGCCACCTGAGGCTCAGCCCATTGGCCCATGACGCTCGGCTGACATAGAGTGTTCGTTTTGTTGTCCCCATTTGTAAGGGAGGCGATCGGACATGGCACTCAGAACTACGGGCCGTTTGGCGACTTGGGGGTTCGTGGTGGTGTCGTGCGCGCTCGGATGCGCGACCGGCACCCAGAGCAACGGCCAGCTCACGGACCCGATTAACGAAGGCGGTTCCGGTGGCTCGGCGGGCACCACCGACGCCGCTGCCGGCAGCGAAGCCGCGAGTGGCACTGGTGGAGCGTCCGCAGGCTTCACGAGCGGTGGGACCTTTGTTACCGGTGGCACGGGCGGCACGCCGACCACGAGCGGCGCGGCGGGCGGGGCGGGCGCAGGCACGCCGGGCGGAGGTGCTGCGGGCGCCAGTGGCAGCGGCGGCGCAGCCGCCGGGTCCGGAGGCAAGGCTGGTGGCGGCGCAGGAGGCGCTGCAGGTACCGGCGGTAAGGCTGGCACCACCCCGTGCACCAGCGCCAAGCTGACAATCACGTCTGCCACCGGCACTGAAGAAAACGCCACCCTGAGTCCCAAGTTCGCGATCGATGGCGACATGGCCACGCGCTGGGCGAGCGAGAAGAGCGAACCGCAAGCGCTCGACTTAGACATGGGCGAAGTGGTGACGGTAAATCGCGTTTTGATCGACTGGGAGGCCGCGTACGCGGCCAAGTACGAGCTGCAGATCGCGACCACCGCCGCCGGGCCGTTCACGACCATCTACACCGACTCCGCCGGAAACGGCGGCACCGACGACGTCACGACCCTGACGGCGAGCGACGGCCGCTACCTCCGCATGCAAGGCATCACGCGCGGGACGGCCTACGGTTTTTCGATCTACGAGATCGCCGTCTACGGTGACAAAGACGAAACCTGCCAGTAAGGGCCTGCGAACCTGCCCGTCCGGGTAGGCAAAGCGGCCGGTTTCGCGGCGTAGCAGCCACCCCCCTCGACAACAGGGGGCGGAATGCTCAAATTGCTTCGTCTACGCCATGGCGACCGACAGGCCGAAGGTAAAGCCCGAAGAAGAGCTGGACGTCGCGACGCGTCCCAAGACCGAGAAGCCTCGGAAGTACGTCGTGGTCTTGCACAACGACGACTACACCACCATGGAGTTCGTGGTGCACGTTCTGGAAAAGTTCTTCCATCTCGGCGAGACCGAGGCGACCCGCGTGATGCTGCACGTGCATCACAAGGGTTACGGCATCGTAGGCACCTTCTCGCGTGACGTGGCGGAGACGAAGGCGTCACAGGTAACGGCCTACGCTAAGGAGCATGGCCACCCGCTGATGGTAACTGCGGAGCCGGAAGGCTATGGGGGTGAAGCGTGAAGGTTAGCGCAGAAGTCGAAGTCGCTTGTTCGCTGGCCCAGAGTGAGGCCGGGCGTCGGCGCCACGATCTGATCACGGTCGAGCATTTGCTGTACGCGCTCTTGCACGATGACGCGACGGCGCGCGTCGTGCGCGGGGCCGGTGGCAATGTCGATCGGTTGAAGAAAGAGATCGATCGGCTGCTCGAGAGCGAGCTGAACAAGGTGCCCGGCACGGAGCCGGTGACGCCGGCTCCGTCGCGCGGCTTTCAGCGCGTGCTGCAGCGCGCCGCGATCCACGTGCAGTCGAGCGGCAAAGAGGAGCTCAAGGGCTTCAACGTCTTGGTAGCGATCTTCGCCGAAGTCGATTCCCAAGCTGTCGAGGTACTGACGGCGATGGGCCTGACCCGCTACGACGTGATCAGCTACGTCTCGCACGGCGTCTCGAAGGACGGTTCGGACGACTCCGCCATGGAATCGGCCGGTTCCGATGAAGACGATGACGATGGCGATGGCGAAAAGGTCTCCGACCCATTGGCCAAGTTCGCGATCAACTTGAACGAGGCCGCGGCTGCCGGCCACGTCGAGCCGCTGGTCGGCCGCGAGAAAGAGCTGCGCCGGGCGATTCAGGTGCTGTGCCGGCGCCGCAAGAACAACCCGATCTTCGTCGGTGACGCCGGTGTCGGCAAGACCGCTATCGTGGAAGGTTTGGCGGCGAAGATCGTCGCCGGTGAAGTGCCGAAGCATTTGCTCAACGCCACGATCTACGCGCTCGACATGGGCGCGCTGGTGGCCGGGACGCGCTTTCGCGGCGACTTCGAGAACCGCGTCAAGGCGGTGCTAAAGCAGATCCAAAAGCAAGAAGGCGCCGTGCTGTTCGTCGACGAGCTGCACACCATGGTCGGCGCCGGTGCGGCCAGCGGCGGCACGCTCGACGCCGCGAATCTGTTGAAGCCGGCGTTGGCCAACGGCACGCTCCGCTGCATCGGCGCAACCACATTCGAGGAATACCGCAGCCATTTGGAGCGCGATCGCGCGCTCGCCCGGCGCTTTCAAAAGATCGAGGTGCTCGAGCCCTCGCTGGCCGAGACCAAGGAAATCCTCAAGGGCCTTAAGCCCAAATACGAGGAGTTCCACAAGGTCACCTACGCACCCGAAGCGATCGAGGCGTGCGCGGTGTTGTCCGACAAGCACCTGCGCGACAAGAAGCAACCCGACAAAGCCATCGATTTACTCGACGAGTCAGGCGCCGACACCAAGCTCGACTTGGGCGACGGCGCGATCGTCAGCGTCGAACGCGTCGAGGGTGTGGTCGCGCGTATCGCGCAAATCCCGCCGCGTCAGGTATCCACTGACGACAAGAGCGCGCTCAAGAACCTGGAGACGGACCTGCGCAAGGTCGTGTTCGGGCAGGATCGCGCCCTCGCCGAGCTGGTGACCGCGATCAAGCTGTCGCGCGCCGGCCTGCGCACGCCCGAAAAGCCGATCGGGTCGTATCTGTTCACGGGACCGACCGGCGTCGGCAAGACCGAAGCCGCCAAGCAACTCGCCAAGACACTCGGCATCGAAATGCTGCGCTTCGATATGAGCGAGTACATGGAGCGCCACACAGTGTCGCGGTTGATCGGCGCGCCGCCTGGCTACGTCGGCTACGACCGCGGTGGCCTGTTGACCGAAGCGATCGCCAAGACACCGCACGCCGTGCTGTTGCTCGACGAGATCGAGAAGGCGCATCCGGACGTGTTCAACGTGCTCTTGCAAGTCATGGATCACGGCACGTTGACCGACAACAACGGCAAGAAATCCGATTTCCGCCACGTCATCTTGATCATGACCAGCAACGTAGGCGCGCAGGATTTGCAGCGTGGGCTGGTCGGCTTCGGCAATCGTGATGAAGGGGGGCGCGACGACATGGCGGTGCGCAACACTTTCAGCCCCGAGTTCCGCAATCGGCTCGACGCGCGGATCTCCTTCGATCCACTTTCGCCGGACACAATGACGCGCGTCGTCGACAAGTTCATCGCTGAGCTCGGCCTACAGTTGCTCGACCGTGACGTCACGATCGAACTCTCCGGCGCGGCAAAGACTTACCTCGCTGAGAAGGGCTACGACAAGCAAAACGGTGCCCGCCCGCTCGCCCGCCTGATCCAGGACGAAGTCAAAAAGCCGCTCGGTGACGAGCTGCTGTTCGGCGCGCTCGAAAACGGCGGGCACGTCAGCGTCGACGTCGCCGACAGTAAGCTGTCGTTCAGCTTCCGCGCCAAGCCCGAGTCCGGGCCCAAGCTCCTGAACTAGTCTCGACCGAGCTGATGCCCTACGCGGCGCGCAGGCAGCTGACCATCAGCGGCACTTGTCAGCCACCCGCCCGGCAAGCCGGGTTTCTGGCCAGGCTTTCGCGAGCAACGCAGCGGGGCGTGCGCGGGTACATGAGCCTCGGAGCGCGGCGAAAACGCTGCCAAAAGCCAGGATCGCCGGGCGTGTTCAACGGTTAAATGGGGCCAATGACGAGCCGTTGGCAGTTCTACATCGATCACGGCGGGACCTTTACGGACTGTATTGGCCGTGATCCGACGACTGGCGCGCTTTCGGTTATCAAAATACCGTCGACCGATGACGCGCCGCTGCTCGGTATTCGGCGGCTGCTCGGTTTGGCCGAGCACCAGCCGATCCCGCCATGTGAAGTACGGCTCGGCACGACGCTCGGCACCAACGCGCTGCTCGAACGGCGCGGCGCCCGTTGCGCGTTGCTGCTCACGCGTGGCTTCGGTGACTTACTCGAGCTCGGCGACCAGACACGCCCGGATCTGTTCGCGCTGGCCATCCAGAAGCCGCGACCCCTGCCCGAGCGGGTGTTGGAAGTCACCGCGCGCCTCGACGCCGACGGACAAGTGCTGGAAAGGCCAGCGTTGGATGCACTTCGTGCCCAGCTCGGCGAGCTGCGACGCGGGGGCATCGAAAGCCTCGGCGTCGCGATCCTGAACGACTACCGCGAGGGCTTGCTGGAGCAAACGATTGCCGACGTGGCACGCGTGGTGGGCTTCGACCACGTAGCGCTCGGCAGCGAGCTCGCGCCAAGCATCGGTTACCTCGCGCGTGCCAGCACGACCGCCATCGACGGCTACCTCACCCCGCTCCTTCAGCGCTACTTGGCCAGCCTCGCGCTCGAGCTCCCCGGCTCGCGGCTGTTGCTGATGCAGTCAAACGGCGGGCTATGCGACGTGGCGCGTTTCCGTGGCACGGCGTCGGTGCTATCTGGGCCCGCCGGCGGGGCTGTGGCGCTGGGCGCAATCGCCAAGCACGCGCGTGTCAAATGCGCGGTCGGCTTCGACATGGGCGGCACGTCGACCGACGTCTCGCGTTTCGACGGCGAATTGGCGCGTGTATTCGAGACCCAGGTAGCCGAAACGCGCATCGTAGCGCCGATGATAGCGGTGCACACGGTGGCGGCTGGCGGAGGTTCGATCTGCCGTTTCGATGGCGAGCGGCTGCGCGTCGGCCCGGAGAGCGTCGGGGCCATCCCAGGGCCGCTTTGCTACGGGCGCGAAGGCGCAACGCAGCTTGCGATATCCGACGTCAATTTGCTACTCGGTCGGCTGATCCCGGATCGCTTTCCGTTCCCGCTCTCGCCCGACAAGCCGCGCGCGCGGCTATCCGAGCTGGCGCGCGAGCTAACCCGTAGCGGGCACGCCTACTCCGACGAAGACGCGGCTGAAGGCTGCTTTCGGATCGCCAACGCCAACATGGCGCAGGCGCTCCGCGAAGTGACCGTCGCGCGAGGCTTCGATCTCCGCGAGCATGCGCTCGTGGTCTTAGGCGGGGCTGGTGGACAGCATGCATGCGCGCTGGCGCGCGAGCTGGGCGTGGCCGAGCTGTTATTTCACCCGTTGTCGGGGGTCCTCTCGGCCCTCGGAATCGGCTTGGCGGAACTGTCGTGGACCGGCAGCCGTGAAGGTAACGCGCTCGACATCACCGACGATGCGCTGGCCACGCTCACTCCAAGCTTCGAGGCGCTCGAAGCGCGCGGCCCCGCGGCACTGCTTCAAGACGGCGCGCTGGCCACGTCGCTCGTCGTCGAACGCGAACTCGACATCCGCTATGTCGGCACCGAAACCGCGCTATCGCTGCCGCTCGGATCCGCAGCCAAGCTTGCGGCGGCCTTTCAGGCGCGTTTTCTTGACCTTTTTGGCCACTTACACGAACGCGGCCAGCTCGAGCTAGCTGAACTCCGCGTCACGGTCAGGTGCGCCGGCGGCGCGCTGCCAGCCCAAGCAACGGCACCGAACGCAAGCACTGCGCCCGAGCCTGCCCGGCACGCTCGCTTGTACTTCGACGGGCGCTGGCTCGAGGCCGTCCCCGTCTACCTCCGCGAAGCCCTCACACCTGGTACACGCCTCACCGGCCCCGCCCTGATCGCCGAAGCCACCGGCACGATCGTCCTCGAACCCGAGTTCTCTCTCGTCACAGCGCCGGACGGCTTGCTCCGCGTCACTCGCGACGCGCAACCGAACTGCCAACTCGCGAGCGCCAACCCCCAACTCTCCTCCCCCGACCCCGTCCTGCTCGAGATCTTAGCCAATCGCTTCATGTCGATCGCCGAGCAAATGGGACGCACGCTGCGGCTCACGGCGATCAGCGTGAACATCCGCGAGCGGCTCGATTTCTCGTTCGCCGTGTTCGACGCTCGCGGCGACTTGATCGCCAACGCGCCGCACATCCCGGTTCACCTCGGCGCGATGAGCGAGTCGGTCAAAGCCGTGTTGGCGGCGCACCCGAATCTGGCGCCAGGCGACGTCTTCGTCACCAATGATCCCGCTGGTGGCGGCTCGCATTTGCCCGACATCACCGTGGTCGCGCCGGTCCACGACGACCACGGGAACCTGCGCTTTTTTTCCGCCACACGCGGCCATCACGCCGACGTCGGCGGCAGCACGCCCGGCTCGATGCCGGCTTTCTCGGCGTCGCTGGCCGAAGAAGGCGTCGTGCTGCGCGCGGTGAAAGCCAGCCGCGGCGGCGCCTTCGACCGCGCCAAGCTGCTGAAACTGTTCCAAGCTGGTCCCCTACCCGCGCGGCGGCCGCTCGAAAACCTGGCGGACTTGGAGGCGCAGCTGGCGGCCGTCCGCACCGGGGCACAGCTTCTGCTGGGTTTGGCCAGCGAGCGCGGCATGCAACGTGTCGAAGACTACATGCGCTTCGTGCAAGAGAACGCCGGCAGCCAGGTCAGTCGCGCGCTCGCCGAGCTCACCCCGGGGCGTCACGTTTTCCGTGACACGCTCGATGATGGCACGCCGATCGCGGTCGCCCTGGAGGTGCGGGCCGGCGCCGCTGTCATCGACTTCAACGGCACGGGGCCCGAGCAGCGCACTGGTAACCTAAACGCACCTTCTGCGGTCACGCTGGCGGCGGTGCTGTACTTCTTGCGCGTGCTCGTCGGTCGACCCATCCCACTCAACAGCGGCTGCCTGCGCCACGTCGAGGTGCGGATCCCGCCGGGCAGCCTACTCGCGCCCGGCCCCGAGCGAGCCGTGGCCGGCGGCAACGTCGAGACTTCTCAGCGCGTGGTGGACGTGCTGTTCGCCGCCGCCAACCTGAGCGCCGCCAGCCAAGGCACCATGAACAACTTGTCGTTTGGCGACGGTAGCTATGCATATTACGAGACGATCGCCGGCGGCGCCGGCGCTGGCGCGACTTTCGACGGCGCCACCGCCGTGCACACGCACATGACCAACACGCGCATCACCGATGCCGAGGTGCTGGAGCGCCGCTTCCCGGTGCGGCTGCTCGAGCACGCCGTGCGCCGCAACTCGGGCGGCGCGGGTCTGCACCGAGGCGGCGACGGTGTCCGGCGCACGTTCCAATTCTTGCGCGCCACGCAGGTGTCGGTGCTGTCACAGCGCCGCCAGACTGCTCCGTTCGGCTTGGCCGGCGGCGGCGCCGGCGCCACCGGTTGCAAC
>JBBRMI010000063.1:0-36013 GCA_038230915.1 Polyangiales bacterium
CGAGTCCGAGAAAGGCCCTGCGCGAGCCCGGCCCCGCCTCTGGCTTGCCCGAAGCCCCTGCCGAGACCGATCCCGATCCCGCTGCCGGACCCCTTCCTGGGGCCGCCCTCGCGCAGGGCCCCGACAACGGATCAGGACTGGTCCTGCTCGCCAAACAGTGTTGTCTGGGCGGCACAGGTGCGAAAGTGGGCGTTAATTCTTGGTCACGGTCCGCGGTGCGCCTTCGGGAAATGCTCGGTTGGCGCACTGTTTGCTCACGCAGCGCGCATGTCACGAGCAGCTCCACTCTTCTTGGCCGGTTTGGGGTGCCTGGCGCTGTTCAGTGCGGCGTGTGGCGAGCAGTACTGTCAGAAGGGCGCTCGGAGTGGCATGCAGTGCTACTCGACCAACGAGACGGAGTTGCAGGAGACGATGTCGCGCCCGGACCAGCCGCCCGAGCGTGCGACGCAGCCGGCGCCCGGATGCGCGCTGCTCACACCGCAAGGTGTCTACCTGATGCCGCAAGGCAACGGCGGCAGCAGCGCAGCGACGCCGCCCGCCTATCTCATGTCGGGCGCCTGCACGACGATCCGTCGGCCTGTGCCTGGCGTGATGAGCAGCCCCACGTCTCCATTGCCCGAGCGACACTGATTCAAGTACGCGACGAACAATTTGGTCAGGGCGCCACGTGTCGTGAGCCCAGCGCCGCTTCAGGCGTCTCGCGCGCAAATTTCGGCGTTCGGAGCCGCTGTTTGATGCACCATGCCGGTCCGAAGATCCGCCGCGTGGACACCCATTCTTTCTAAAGGCCTGCGGGTCCATTCTCAGGAAATAACAATGCTCACGCCCTTCCAAGCTTCGCGACGAATAGCGGCTCCTTTCGTTCTGGCGACGGCGACCCTGTCGCTGTTCGTTCTCCATTGCAGTAGCGATCAAGGCACGCAGCCGCTTGGCGCGGCGGGCACGACGGCGTTGTCAACCAGCGGCGCGGGCGGCAGCGTGAATCAGGGCGGCAGCAGCGCTGGCATGCCGAGCGGCGGCGTGACGACGAGCGGCGGTACGGCGAGCAGCACGGCCGGCACAGCGACGACCGCGGGCACGGCCAGCACTGCTGGTGCGAGCTCCGGCGCTGGTGGTTCTGGCGGCTCCGGTGGCAGCTCCGCGGGCGCGGCTGGCAACGGCGGCAACGGCAGCCCGCTCTTCGCAGCAGTCAAGACGTTGATGGCCAAGAGCTGCGGTGTCGGCATGTGCCACAACAAGGCGAGCGGCGAGCTCGACTACCAGGCGACGGACGGCATGCTCTACCAACGCATGACGCAGCCGGTTCCAGCCGGCACCAAGCACTGCGTCGGCAGCACGCCGGTCGTCGCCAACGACGCCAACAGCCTCCTGCTGCGAGCGATCAAGGCCAAGGACGCCGTCTGCATGAAGGCCGGCGGCGGCACCGAAACGATCGGCATGATGCCCGACAATTGCACGACCAAAGGCGTCGCGTGCCTGACGGCAGCCGAGCAGAAAGTCTTCGCCGATTGGGTCGCGGCCGGCGCGCCGATGTAACGCAGCCGCGCGCCGCTACGGCGCGTACGTAGCGCGAACCGAGACGTAGGCCTTCGGCATCGTGAGAGTGGCGCTGGGTTTCGTGGCGTCGTCCAGACCGGCGACGTCGCCGACCCACTTGACGAAGTGTTGGCCGCCGGGCGCCGCGTTGGCGATGATATTCACCGATTTGCCGGCCGTGAAAGCGCCGCCGCCGTTGCCATCAATCACGCTTACCCGGTAGTCTGGATCGGTACGGAACGGGGACGCCGGCAAGCCGAGCTTGTTGTACAGGTTGCACTGCGGATTGTCGGCCCAGCCGTAACGCACCGCAACCGGTGCAGCGACGTCCGGCGATTGCACGGTGACGGTCTTGCCGCCGGGATCGATCACCGCCGTCGCCGGCTTCCACATCGCGTCCGCGCCCGCGATTGCGAAACCGCTCAGCGTACCGGCCGCGTTCTCGACTGCGAGCGTCGTGGTCGTGCCGTCTTTGGTGGCGATCATCAAGCCGTCGCCGACGAGATCGAAGCTGAGCGTCGCCTTGTTACCCTGAACCGTGAGCGCCTTGTAAATCGGACCTTCGAAGACACTGTCGAGGCCGTACGCGACATGCAGCGCCGATGAAGCGAGCCGCAACCCGACGTCTTGTTTGTCGGTCGGGTGCACGTTGTCGGGGTTGCCGACGTCGATGATCACCGCCATGCCGCCCTTGTCGTCGGCCAGGCGCGTGCGCAGCTGCGCTTCGCGGAGCTGGGCCCAACCGCTGTTGATGTCGATCGGCCCGGCCGGCGCGTTGCCGTTGGCCTTGAAGTTCGCGAGCTGAACTTGCAGGAACGGCAGCTTGCCCATCCGGAAGCGCGTCCGAAAGTCCTCGATCATATTCGGCATCAGCCGGCTGTATTGCGGCCCCGCGCCGCCGTTGTTCTCGCCCTGGTACCAGGCGATGCCCTTCAGTCCGTACGGCAAAAGCGGCGCGATCATGCCGTTGTACAGCGACGTGAGCGTCGGCTGATTCGGATCGGGCAGCGGATCTGGCAAGGCGGCCA
Source organism: Polyangiales bacterium (assembly GCA_038230915.1). Classification (GTDB taxonomy): domain Bacteria; phylum Myxococcota_A; class Polyangia; order Polyangiales; family Polyangiaceae; genus PMG-095. The sequence continues at coordinate 2,565 of JBBRMI010000063.1, forward strand.
GCGGTTTCGTGAGGTCTTCGACCGTCGCGAGCTTCTCTTTGCTGGTCCACCACTCGACGCTGGTGCCGCCCCAGTACGAGCCGATCATGCCCATCGGCACGTTCTCTTTCTTCTGCAGCTCGCGCACCATGAAGTAACAGACCGCCGAGAAGCCGCCGATGTTGCTCGGCCCAACGACATTCCACTTGTTGCTGCCAGCGGGCAAGGTTTGGCGTGGCGCGCGGATGCTGGATTTTTTGACGATGAAGCTGCGCAGGTTGTCGTTCGCGCTGCCGGCAATCTCAGCGGCCGAGTTTAGCGTGTTGTTGACGGCGAACTCCATGTTCGACTGCCCGCTGCACAGCCACACGTCACCGAACTTCACGTCGGTGAACGTCTTGGTCTGCGGCCCCGAGATCTCGAGCTGGTACGCTTGCATGTCCGCCGGAAACGGTCCGACGCGCACCAGCCAGCGCCCGTACTGATCGGCCGCGACCGTGTAGCTCTTGCCGGCGATCTTGACCGTGACCATGTCGCCCGGAAGGCTCCAACCCCACACCGGCGTGTGCGCGTCGCGCTGCAACACCATGTGGTCCGTGAACAACGGATGCACGAACGGCTGCTCACCCGCGTCGGCCGGGATCGACTCGTCCGGCCCCCCCGGAATCACGGGCTCCATCGGTGCGCCGGCCGTCCCGCCAGCGCCCGCCGCGCCACTCGCTCCGCCGAGCCCCGCCGTGCTCATCGAGCCCCCGCTCGCTCCGCCCGTGCTCGCCCCGCCACCGGCTTGACCCGTCGCGGTCCCGCCCCCGCCGGCTGTACCCGCCATGCTGGTGCTGAATGGCGGGTCTGCCGAAGCACCGTCGCCGCAACCAGCCACAAATGCGAGCAATCCGAGCGCCAGCGCGCCGTTACACCGAAAAATGCTGCCCATATGCAGCTAAGTCGCCGGGGTGCACCCAAAACGGACCATGAATCTGACGCACGCCGGACGCCGTGATCGACTCATCGCGGCAGCGCGCGAAGCCGGCTCGCGCTGTGGAAAACTGCCTCGCAGATCAGTCTTGTGGCGGCACCCGGTTGTGGCTCAATGACCCCCTACCGTGCCCCGCCGCCGCGCCACGAAAAAGCGAGCTTCGCGCCCGCCACGCGGACGTCCAGCCGTGCGTTCGTGGACCAAGCTGCCCGATGAGCAGCTGCTCGAGATGCGGCTGTGTGATCTCAAACTCACCATCGCTGGTACGGACTTGCGGGAGCGCCTCGAGCTGATCGAGAGCGAGCTCGGCGAGCGTGGCCTGTTGTTTCGTCCGCACGTGTGGCTGTCGACCGAGTGGTTCTCGCCCGATAACATCCCGGGCTTTGCGATTCCCTTCTACTTGGCGCACCCGCGGCTGATTGAGCTCGAGCAACGCCAGATGCACGAGGTCGAGGGCGGCACCGCGCGTTCGTGCCTGCAGCTGATGCGTCACGAGACCGCGCACGCGCTCGATAACGCGTACGCGCTGCACCGTCGCCAAGACTGGGGCGAGGTGTTCGGGCGCTTCGATAGCGATTACGTCAGCCACTACCAGCCCAAGCCGTACAGCAAGCGCTTCGTCCGTCACCTCGAGCTTTGGTACGCGCAGAGCCACCCAGCCGAAGACTTCGCCGAGACGTTCGCGGTCTGGCTCGACCCTTCGTCACGCTGGCGTCGCCGCTACCGCGGTTGGCCGGCGCTCCAGAAGCTCAACTACCTCGATCAGCTGATGTCGGATATCGAGGGGAAAAGGCCGGTCAAACGCGCGCGCGACCGGATCGAGCCGATCGGCGAGCTCAAGAAGACACTCGGCGACTATTACCGCGAGAAGCGGGCGCGTTACCGGCTGGCGCTCCGAGAGACGTACGATCGCGATTTGAAACGCCTTTTCGTGGAGCCGACCGGCCGTGCCCGCGAGCGGACCGCGGCCTCCTTCTTACGGAAGGAGCGCTCGGAGATCCGAAAATTGGTCTCCCGTTGGACCGGCGAGTATCAATACGCAGTCGATCGTGTGCTCGCAGAGATCATCCAACGCGCCGAGGACCTCGGCTTGGTAGTGGCCTCTGGCGCATCCCACGTGAAGCGAGATGCCATGCTCCTGGTCGCGGCTCAGACGCTCAAGTATTTGAATCGCGGGCACCACCACTTCCCGCGATGAGGAAAAAGCTCAAGGTCCTTGTCCTCATGCACGACGATCTCGTGCCGCCCGAGGACATCACGGGCTTGTCCGACAAGCAGCTGGCTGACTTTCGGACGGAGTGGGACGTCATCAAAGGCCTCGAGGAGTTAGGGCACGAAGTTCATCGTTTGGGTGTCGGCAGCGATTTAGGTCCGATCCGCCGCGCCTTCGTCGAGTGGGAGCCGGATATTGCCTTCAATTTGCTGGTGCATTTTCACGGCGTGGCCGTGTACGACCAGCACGTCGTCAGTTACCTAGAGCTGTTGCGCAAGCGCTACACCGGCTGCAACCCGACCGGCCTGCTGTTGGCGCGCGACAAAGCCATCTCCAAGCAGCTGCTGGCGTTTCACCGGATTCGAGTGCCGCGCTTCGCGGTGTTTCCGTTCGGGCGCAAATCGAAGAAGCCGCGCAAGCTCGGCTACCCGCTGGTCGTCAAGTCGTTGTACGAAGAGGCGTCGCTCGGCATTTCACAAGCGTCCCTAGTTACCAGCGACGAAAAGCTGGTCGAGCGTGTCGCCTTCATGCACGAGACGTTCGGCGTCGACGTGATCGCCGAAGAGTACATCGAGGGCCGCGAGCTGTACGTCGGTGTGGTCGGTAATCGCCGCCTGCACGCGTTTCCGGTCTGGGAGATGATGCTCGACCAGCTGCCCGAGAACGCACCGCGCATCGCGACACGCAAGGTGAAGTGGGACCTCGCGTACCAAAAAAAATATCACATCGACACCGCCGCCGCGGAGCTGCCGCCCGGGACCGCCGAGCACATCAACAAGCTGTGCACCAACATCTACCGCGTGCTCAAAATGAGCGGCTACGCGCGGATTGATTTGCGGCTGGCTGCCGACGGCAAGGTGTACGTGCTCGAAGCCAATCCGAATCCGGACCTGCAAAGGGCCGAAGATTTCGCGCAAAGCGCGCTGGCCGAAGGCGTCGAGTACCCGGTGTTGATTCAGCGCATCGTCAACCTGGGGCTGAGTTACCAGGTCGAGTGGGATACCGCGGACGCGTAATTCGCGCTCGCAGATTTGCTCAGTGCACGGTGACGGGCGAGCGCCCCGCGACTCCGTTGTCAGGGCCGCAAGTCGCCTCGATTTGTCGCTCACCCAGAAATCGCCACCAGCCCGCTCGCATCGCGCCTAGCAACACCCGTGCCGCGCGTTTATTCAGTCCGCCACCAGCCGACCGCGCATCACCGCCAGCTCAGTCGTTGCGGGCCCGCGCAGCTTGATCGAGCAAGTCCTCGCGGAACCGAGTAGGGTCGCTGCCCCACCGTGGCCGAGGCGGATTTTTTTAGGGACGCAGCCAAGCAGAGCACCGCCCGCTCTGTGAAAAACGTCGAAGCGCAGACGTCAGCCGAGGTCGTCGTCGCGGTGCGGCGTCGCTCGGGCGACTACCGCGTGGCGGCGTATCATTTCGGCTTCTTCATCGGCGCGGCGGTCGTGCTCTACCTGCTGGTCGCGCCGCAGGTGTTCAGCATCGGTGACATCGCGCTCGATGGTGCGCTGGGTTTCGGTGTCGGTGTGGCGTTGGCGTACAACGTGTCGGCGCTGCTGCGGCTGTTGGTGCGCGAAGGACCGCTGGCCAAGAGCGTGGCAGCGGCGGCGCGGGCGGCGTTTTTCGACTTAGGCATTTCGCGCACTTCGGGGCGCAACGGCTTGTTGGTTTTCGTTTCGACCTTCGAGCAGCGCGCGCTCGTGCTCACCGACGTCGGGATCGACGTGTTAGCGCTCGGTTCGCAATGGGACGCCGGCTGTGCCGCGTTGTCCGACGCCGTAAAAAAGCGTGATCTGCCGGCGTTCGAGCGCGCCTTGGAGAGCCTCGGGTCGGTGCTGGGCGCCGCCATGCCGCGCTCTGCTGACGACGTGAACGAGCTGCCGGACGAGGTGCAGTGATGTCACGCCCCACGCGACGCCGCTGGCTCCCCGTGCTGATTGTGCTCGCGAGCCTGCTCGTGGCCGCAGCGGCACTGGCTCGCCCCGGCGGCGGCCATTCGTATTCTGGCGGCTCGCGCTCGAGCGGCAGCTCTCACAGCGGGGGCGGGGGCGGCGGCGGCGGCGGTAGCGACGGAGGCGTGCTGTTCGAGCTCTTGATCTACCTGTGCATCGAGAACCCGAGCGTCGGCATCCCGCTTTTGCTGATCGTGATCGTCGGTATGCTGGTGCGCGCAGCGATTCAACGCGGGATGAAGTCGTGGTCGACGACTTCGACGGACGTTTCGGCAGTCGCGACGACCACGCGCGCCGCATCGCAACCCCGAAAACAGCTCGAAGAGTTGCGCGGTGTCGATCCCGAGTTCTCGCTCGTGCTGTTCGAGGACTTCGTTTACATGATGTACGCGGCCGTGCAGCGCTCGCGCGCGATCGGCACGGGGCCGCTAGCCGCCTACCTGGAGCCGGGCCTGGCGGCGGCGCTGCCGGATCCGAGCTTGGCGGACGTGCAAGGCATCGTGATCGGCGCGCTCCGCTACGAGGATTGTTCCGGCGTCGGCTCGGCGACGATCCAGGTCGAGCTCGAGATCGAAGCCAACTTCGTCGAGTTGTCGAAGACGGGTCAGCAGCAGCGGTTTTACGTGGTCGACCAGCTGGTGCTCACCCGCTCGCGCACCGCAAAATCGCGGCCGTTCTCGCGCGCGCACAAGCTCGATTGTCCGAACTGCGGCGCGCCGCTCGAGTCGATGCGCGGCAGCGAGTGCAGCTACTGCCGCCAAAACGTCGGACTCGGTCGCTTCGATTGGATGATCGCCAGCCTCGCCAACCAAAACCGCGAGCCGCGTGGCCCGCTCTTGACCAGCGACGTGGCCGAGACCGGTACTGATCTGCCGACGATCGCCGACAACACTGCGCCGGCGCGCTTTCAAGAGTTGCAGCAGCGCGACCCGAGCCTCACCTGGCCGAGCTTGACCGGTCGGATGGCGCACGTGTTCGGTGCGCTGCAAGTCGCGTGGTCGGGCCGAGATCCGCTGCAGATTCGGCCCTACGTTTCCGACAATTTGTTCCAGACGATGCTGTACTGGATCGATCTGTACGTGGCCTCGCGCTGCCGCAATGTGACCGAGGGCGCGCGCATCTTGCGCATCGACTTGGCCAATATCACGAGCGACAAGTACTACGACGCAATCACGGTGCGCCTGTTCGCTACCAGCATCGACTACACGATCGGTGACGACGGCAAGCTGTGGAGTGGCAGCCGCAGCCGCCCGCGCCAGTACTCCGAGTATTGGACGTGGATCCGCGGCACCGCGCGGCGTGGTCAGTCACGCGGCGACGTCAGCTGCCCGAACTGTGGCGCCGCGCTGCGCATCGGCATGGCCGGCACCTGCGAATACTGCCGGGTCAAAGTCACCGCCGGCGAATTCGACTGGGTGCTCTCGCGCATCGAACAAGACGACTCTTACACCGGCTGACGCGTAGGCGCCGGCACGAGCAGTACAGTGGCTGCATTCGCGTCGTCGCCATTCGCGCGCCCTTAGTGCGATTTTCTCGAGGAACTGAACACGGCGCTCAGCTGGTCGTTTTATCTGTGACGTGCGGCTCAGATTCGTGAACCTCGGCGCGTGCTAACGGTGACTGGAACCTATGATTCCGCGGTCGGCCTTGGCTCTGACAGCACTAGCGGCGTTTTCTAGTGCGCTCGGTTGTTCGGCGGACGCGCCCAGCTCGTCCGGCGCACCGAGTGCGCGGGGTGGAGCGGATGTGAGCAACGCCGCCGCCGGCGCGGTCGCAGGGATGAGTCAGGCAGCGGGCAACGCAGGCGTGGCGACTGCCGGTGGCGCTGGCACAAGCGGTGGTGACGGCTCGATCGCTGGCGCCGCGACCGGCGGTGGACCCACAGCGGGCGCCGGCGCGGGCGGCACCGCTACCGTGGAATCCTCCCTGAAGGGTTGCGCGTTGCAGTTCCCCTATCGAGACGAGCCCGAGCTTGGCACCTGGCTCGGTGGGGACAGCGCGTATTCGACCTTGTTGTCGCCGAACGTCGCGCTGTGGTCGTTTCAAGACACCTTTATCGGCAAGCACGGCCAAACCTCGCGGCAAGGCGCCGGTATCATCGCCAACTCGTCTGCGCTGGTGACTTGCGATCAGGGCAAAGGATCGATCAAGTACTTTTGGCGCGACGCTGGCGACCACGCCGTCTTGAGCGACGGCGTCGCGAATCAACGCTTCTGGCCGCAGCAGCCGATTGTCTACAAGGGCTTTTTGTTCCAGGCCATGACACGTGTGCAAGGCGCAGCCAATGAAATCGGAACGACGTTGGCGCGCGTCTCGAACCCACTCGACCCGCCGAACACCTGGCAGGCTCAGTACTTCGACCTGACCGCGGTCGCTGGCCTCGGCAAGGGCACGATCGTCATCGACAACTTCGCTTACCTGTTCACCACCTCCGCCGGCCAGGCGATCGTTGCGCGCTTGCCGCTCGACGAGCTGATCAAGCCGGATGCGGAGCCGCGCGCGCTGATGCAATACCTGGCCAACGACGGTCAATGGAAACCGGGCCTCGACGCTGGCACCGCAAAAAAGCTCGGTTTTGCGGCGAATGTCGGGACCTCGTTTCGCTACCTGGCGTCGATCTCCAAATGGCTGGTGCTGTTCACGAACACCGCCGGCTGGCCGTCGCCCAACGTCGCAGTCAGCACGGCGTCGGGCCTCGAGGGGCCGTGGTCCACACCGACCAACGTCTACCAAGTACCAGAGATGACTCCTGGCTCGCCCGAGTACGACAAGGACACCATCTGCTACGCCGCGATCGAGCACAGCGAGTCGAACTCGGATCCGGAGACAGATTTGCTTTTCTCGTACACCTGCAACAGCCTGGTCGCCTCGAAGCAGGTCGCCAATTTGGGCATCTATCTGCCCAAGATCGTCAAGCTCAAGAACCCCGTCGTCAACTAAAGCGCGCGGCCTTTCGCACAGCGAAGACGCGCCGCTAGAGTGAGCTACCGGTAGCCGCCTGCTTCGACTAGCTTCGTGCCATGCCGGTCACACCGCAACGCGCACGTACGCTGGCGCTCGCGCTCGAGAATGCCACCTCATATCCGCATTTCGATCGGATCGCATTTCGCACGCCGCGCCGCACGTTCGCGACGTTGGCTCTCAACGGCAGTGATTTGAACTTCATGTTCGACCTCGTGCAGCAGGCGCATTTCTGTGCGCTGGCGCCGCACGCGATTGCACCGGTCGCTGGCGGCTGGGGTCGGATCGGGGCTACGCGCTGCGATTTGAAGCAGATCGACGCCGCCACCTTCACCACCGCCCTGAAAGCCGCCCATGCTCGCGCGAACGCGCCGCTGACCAAGAAGCGGCCGCCCAAGCGCGCTGCCAAAACCCCGGCGCGACAGCGCGCCGCGAAGTAGCGGCGCGGCGGGTCAGCTTGCCTCACTGCACCCCCCAACCGCAGCTTTTTGCGCCTCGACGCTTGCCAGGGCTCACGGGCGGCTCAATAGCCCGAACGTGGCTAGCCCGCTCGAAACCATCCCCGTTCGCACTGTCGATGGTCAGCCCGCCTCGTTGGCGGACTACAGCGGCAGAGTGCGGCTGGTCGTAAACGTAGCGTCCAAGTGCGGTCTCACCCCTCAGTATGAAGGACTCGAGGCGCTGTATCGCAAGTACCATGACCGCGGCTTCGACGTGCTGGCGTTCCCGGCCAATGAGTTCGGTGGGCAAGAGCCGGGGACCGAGCAAGAGATCAAAGAGTTTTGCTCGACGAAGTACGACGTGACGTTCCCGTTGTTCGCCAAGATTGTCGTCAAAGGCCCGGGTCAACACCCGCTGTACGCCGCGCTGACGCGAGCCGAGCCGGTGGCAGCCAAACTGCCGGGTAACGATTTCCGCGGCAAGCTGGTCGAACACGGCATCGACGTTGGCGCGCCCGTCGACATCACCTGGAACTTCGAAAAATTTCTGCTCAATCGCAACGGCGACGTCGTCGCGCGCTTCGCCCCCGACGTGACGCCAGACGCGGAGCTGCTCGTAGCGGCCGTCGAGCGCGAGCTAGCCTTGTAGTCCCTACGGCGTCACTCATCGCAGCTTTGGCTGCCACGCCGCAGCTCGAATCGCAGAAACTTCCGTGTCGTCGCCAGGCCAAACCGGACGCTGGCCCCACGGGCTCAGGCGAACCGGCCGCCTCGTTCCGACCACGAGCTCGTGGCTCGAGATTCACAGGCAGGCGCGGAGGTTTCTTGGGTTTAGAGCAGGCCCAGTAGCTGTGCGATTTCGGGTTGCGGGGCGGCGTGCGCCGGAGAAGCGAAGCGACGTTCTGTCGGCTGAACGTCGCCTCGGATTGTGTGCGTTGCTATTCCAGGATCAGGTGGCCGGTGCCACCCATGTCGGCGGGAAAATCGTTTTGTTTTGGTAGGCCGTCGTGGAGGTGCAGGACGGTTTCGGAGTAGTTGACGTGCAGCATCGGCTCGAACGGCAGGTCCGGGATGGTGGCGGCGTAGACGTCGACTAGGCCCCAGGCGGGGTGCTCGGTGAAGAGGTGTCCCCCGCAGGCCTTGCACCACTTGCGGATGCTGCGCTCGGTCTTCTTGAACGAGCCAACTTGGTCCGCGCCGCGCATGACGACGACCGCGCGCGGTGCCCACAGCGTGAAGGCGTTGACGGGGCCGGCCGACCATTTACGGCACGAATCACAGTGGCAGTAGCCCATCGCGGCGGGCTTGCCGGTGACTTCGATCTCCACGGCGCCGCAGAAGCAGCGACCCTTGTATGCGGTGTCTTCCATTGGTTTCTCCTGGTGGCGCGCGGCAAGCGCGACAATGAAGAGAGACTGTGGTGCGGGCGCGAGGCGTCGAGAATGATTCAGAGTCCGTCCTGCACTACTGCGGATGCAGAACGCGCCGCGCGTTGGCTAGAACCAAACTGGCAATCCGGCGTGGCCTACCGCGCGTTCGCCGCGGTGCCTTGCAGCCTTGATTGGTGATCGGGCCGGGTTGGGGAGCGGGATCGGCTGATCGGCTGGGGGGTGGGGGTCGGTCGGGGCAGCGGTTTCGGGTCAGCACAAATTCGCAGTCGGCAGCGGTTTCGGTGACGGCAGCAGGTTCGGTCGGCTCGGGCCTGCTTGTCTTGGGGACTCATGCCGAGAGCGCGCACCAGGTGCGCCAGCGCCGGGTTATGCGGAGCCAACCGGTGGGGCGCTGGCACACCGGCTGCGCGTAGGGGGGCATTCTGCTCGGCGGCGCGATCTGTTCGAGTTGCAAGACACGAAGAGAAACGCAAAACCTGCAGCGCAAGGCCGACGCGAGATTGTTCGTCGACGCTACGCGCTGCAACGGAAAAAGGAGTGAGCGATGGATGCGCGCATGAATCGTCGGATTTTCGGTCTGCTTTCTAAGCGCCTCGACGAGCTTTTGCTCGACGAGGTCGAGGACCACCGTGACGACCTCGGCGAGCAGTGGCGACTCGGCTCGCTGCTCCGGGCGGTTGTCTGCTGAAAAGAGGCGACCGAAACCCAGGGCCGAAGCCCGCAACCTATACCGACATATCCGGCTCCGCGCCGAGTCCGAGAAAGGCCCCTCGCGAGCGCGGCCCAGCCTCTGGCTCGCCCGAAACCCTTGCCGAGGCCGCACCCGCCCCCGCTCCCGAACCCCCTCCCGAGGGCCGCGCTCGCGAGGCGCCAAGACAACGGATCAAGACTGGGCCGGTTACCAGGGCGCTTCCTTGGCGTGCCAGTCCGAGACTACCATCCACGCCGTGCATCGCCGCGATCTACTCAGGAGCTTGAGCGTGTTGGCGGTGGCCCCCTTGGGCTGCAAGAAGAGCGAGGGCACCGGCGCGTCCGGCGGCGGCTCGGCTGCCGCTTCCGAAAAGAAGCTACGCATCGCCGTCATCCCCAAAGGCACGACGCACGAGTTCTGGAAAGCCGTGCACGCGGGCGCTGCCAAGGCCGCCAAAGAGCTGAACGTCGAAATAATTTGGAAAGGGCCGTTGAAGGAAGACGATCTGAAATCGCAGGTCGACCTGGTCCAGAGCTTCACGGCTCAAGGCTTGGCTGGCCTGGTGCTCGCGCCGTTGAACGACTCGGCGCTGGTCGCTCCGGTCAAAGCCGCGGTGAAGTCCGGCGTGCCGGTCGTGATCTTCGACTCCGATCTCAAGGGCACGGATCACACGAGCTTCGTTGCGACCGACAACCTGGCCGCGGGGCGACTCGCGGGCGAGAGGCTCGGCGCGCTGCTCGGCGGCAAAGGCAACGTGATCGTGCTCCGATACCAGGAAGGTTCCGCCAGCACGCACAACCGCGAAGAAGGCTTCCTCGAAGCGATCCGCAAGTTCCCGGACATCAACATCGTCAGCGGCAACCAGTACGGCGGCGCCACGACCGAGAGCGCCTTCGCGGCCAGCGAAAACCTGCTGCTGGCGAAAAACGCCGCCAAAGGCCAGCTAGAAGGCGCGTTCTGCCCGAACGAGTCGACCACGTTCGGAATGTTGCTCGCGCTCGAAAAGGCTGGCCTCGCGGGCAAGCTGCGCTTCATCGGCTTCGATTCCTCGGCCAAGTTGGTCGAGGCGATCCGCGCCGGCAAGCTCGATGGCTTGGTGCTGCAGAACCCGTTCAACATGGGCTACTTGGCGGTGAAGACGCTCGTTTCGCACCTGAAGAAAGAAAAAGTCGAGCGTCGCATCGACACCGGCGCAGCCTTCGTCGACAAGGCAAATATGGATCAGCCCGACATGAAAGCGCTGCTCTCCCCGCCGCTCGCCGAGTGGCTGGGCTCTGCCCCGTGATGCGGCTCGCAATTCGCGACCTCAGAAAATCGTTCGGTGCCGCGCAGGCGTTGGCCGGCGTGAGCCTTTCGGCGTCGGCAGGTGCGGTGCACGCCGTGCTCGGCGAGAACGGCGCCGGCAAGAGCACGCTGATGAAGATCTTGTCCGGCGCGGAGCTTGCCGACTCGGGCGAGCTCGTGCTCGACGGCGCGCCGTTTCGGCCAAACAGCCCTGAGGCCGCACGCCGTGCTGGCGTGTCGATCGTTTACCAAGAGCCGTTATTTTGCGCCGATTTGAGCGTAAGCGAGAACATATTGCTCGGCAGCGAGCCGACGCGGCGGCTGTTCATCGACGCCAAACGGAGTGCAGCCATCGCGCGGCGCGCGCTCGAGCAAGTCGGCGTCGCGAGCTCGTTTGGCCTCGAAACGCCGCTGCGACGCCTATCACCGGCCGATCGGCAGCTGGTTAGCATTGCGCGCGCGCTGTCCAACGCCGACTGCAAGGTCTTGATCTTGGACGAGCCGACCAGCGCCTTGACCGGCGCCGACACCGAGCGCCTGTTCGAGATCGTGCGCCGGCTTTCGGGCGATGGCGTCACGGTGCTCTACATTTCGCACTTCCTGGAAGAGGTCGAGCGCATCGCCAGCGAATACACCGTGCTGCGCGATGGCCACTCGGTGGCGGCCGGCCGAGTCGCCGAAACGACTCGCAACGAGCTGGTGAGCTTGATGGCGGGCCGAACCGTGACCGAGTTGTTTCCGCGCTCGGAGCGCGCTCCGGGCGAGACCGTGCTCGAGCTGCGCGAGCTGTCCGGGCGCCGCCTGCCGCAACGCGTGAGCTTGAGCCTGCGGCGCGGCGAGGTGGTCGGCATCACGGGCTTGGTCGGCTCGGGGCGAACCGAGCTGTTGCGTGCCATTTACGGCCTCGATCCACGAGCTTCGGGTGAAGTGCTGGTCGGCGGGCAAGCTGTGGCAGCGGCGCCCGTCGTGTTGTCGGCGCACAAGGTCGGGCTGTTGTCCGAGGACCGCAAGGGCGAGGGCCTGGCTGAAAGCCTGTCGATCGCCGAGAACATCACGCTGTCCGGCACGGGCACGTTGGGTCCTTGGGGGCTGGCGTTGCCGGCGCGGAGTCGTGTGGCAGCCACGCGCTGGATCGCAAAGCTCAGCGTGCGTTGTCGCGGACCCGAGCAACGCGCGCGGGCGCTGTCGGGCGGCAACCAACAAAAGGTCGCGCTGGCTCGCCTGCTCGAACAAGACGTCGACGTCTTGCTGCTCGACGAACCGACGCGCGGCATCGACGTCGGTAGCCGCGCCGACATCTACCGGCTGATCGACGAGCTGGCAGCGCGCGGCAAGGCCGTATTGATGGTGTCGAGCTACATGCCCGAGCTGGTCGGAATCTGCGATCGGATCGCGGTCATGGTGCGCGGCCGGTTGGGTGAAGCGCGGCCGGCGCGTGAGCTGACCGAGCACGCGCTACTGTTGGAGGCGACCGGATGACCCACTTGCTGAGCGGCTGGCTAAAAAAGCCGTGGTTTGGCCCACTTTTAGCGCTGCTCTGCGTGTACGGGCTGTTCTCGGCCCTGACCCCAGACACGTTCCTGCGGACCTTGAACCTGATCACGATGCTGCGCCAGACGGTGGTCGTTTCGATCGCTGCGATCGGCATGGCGCTGATCATCATTCATGGCGGCATCGATCTATCAGTCGGCTCGACGGTGGCGCTGACGACGGTGATCGTCGCCAAGTGCTTGCAAGGTGGAGCGAGCCCAGCCAGCGCCGTGGCGACCGCGCTGGCGCTCGGAGCCTGCGCCGGGGCACTGAACGGTATCTTGGTCGTCGGCCTGCGTATCGCGCCGTTCATCGCCACGCTAGGCACGATGAGTGCCTTGCGCGGCATCGCAAAGGGTCTGGCCGACGAGCAAAAGATCGACGCGCCAGCGCGCGGGCTCGACAACTGGATGGCGGTCTTGCCCGGCGAGCGTCTGGTGCCGTACGGCGTGTGGCTCGCGCTCGGAGCGGCCGTAGTCTTCACGCTGATGCTCAGCTACACCAAGCTCGGCCGACACGCCGTGGCCGTCGGCTCCAACGAGCTCACCGCGCGGCTGTGTGGCGTGCCGGTGGCCCGCGTTCGGCTGGCGATTTACGCCTTGGGCGGCCTGTTGGCGGGGCTGGCCGGCGTCCTCGAATTCTCGACGCTCACCGTCGGCGACCCGACCGATTCCGTGGGCCTGGAGCTGGAAGCCATCGCCGCCGTGGTGATCGGCGGCGGCTCACTCTCGGGCGGACAAGGTTCGGTCGCCGGCACGCTGATCGGCGCGCTCCTGCTCACGGTGATCAAGGCCGGCTGTACCCACGTCGGCATGCCGAATTGGATTCAAGAAATCCTGACCGGCGCCATCATCATCGTCGCGATGACGCTCGATCGCGTCCGGCAAGCGTCGCGAGACTAGCAACGTTCCGACGCTTACGCTCACTCAACGACGCCGTCGCTTGCGGCCGCTCCCTGGCCGTACCGTCGCGGGCTCGTAGCCCAGCTCGGCCATCAAGACGCTCTCGAGCATGCCTTCGATGTCGTCATCGTCCGTACCTTGCAGCTGCACGGGTCCACGTGCGAACTCGGCCAGCGTGCTCTTGCCATCGCGGAACTTGCGCACGAACTCACAAATTGACGCAAAGCCGTCGAGCTCGCGGCCGGCTTGCTCCAGCACGCGGTCGAGCGGGCCGAACGAAGCTTCGCGCGCACTCTGTTTCACGTCGCGCAGCTCGCGCGTGAGCTGCCGCACCTGATTCAGCAGCTCGCGGTTGATGCGTTCGAGCTCGCGGCAACGCGCTTCCGCGTCGCCTTCGCCCGCCAGCACCCGCTCGGTCTGCCAGGCGCTCTCGAGCTCGAGCAGGCGCGCCAGATCGCCCTGTTCGTAGGCAAGCGTAAGCTCTTTCATCACTTCGGTGCGGCGCGCGCGCTCGGGGTCTTCGCGCGCTTTGTCCGGGTGGACAGCGCGGGCCAAGCTTCGAAAAATGTCGCGCAACGTCCGGCGTTCCTGACCCGGCTGCCGAGCGCTCGCCACCTCGCGCACCGAAGACTCCGCCGCACCTCGCGCCTGCGCGCGTTGGCCCGCCTTGCCCGCCGCCGCGCGGCCACCGCGCGGATCGGCCCACGGCTCGTCGTCATCCCAAGGATTGTGACCCGCACCGCCAACTTCGTCTTCGTCGGGGCCGCCAATCGGCGACAGAAACCCCTGAAGCTCGAGCACGCGCCGCACTTTGCGCACCTCTTTGCGGGCGCGCGCTGAGAGTCGGCCTTCGGCGAGCAGCTCATCGAACAGCGACGTCAGCTCACGGACGAGCGCGCCGTGGCGCTCGACGAGCGGCCCCATCTTGGCCACCGTGACCTGCACGTCTTGCTCGGCCTTCGTCCGCGCTTGCGCAACCTGCTGCTTCTTCTTGTTCACGTCGCGCAGGAGCCGTGCCCGCTCTCTGAGCAGCGCCTCGGCGCGGGCAGCAGACTCATGAAGAACGATGCCGGGCAGAGCCGTTTGTGCACGAGTGACGGGCTGACGCCGGGTCATGCCGCTACCTAGAACAGCTTGCCTCGGACGCCAAGCGTCGCATCGCGATATTCACGGTCGCAAGAGCGCCAGCACTGCGGCCACGTCGATACGGCGTTTATAGCGCAGAATCTTGGCGTCGCGTGGCAACGCGGCGTCGGTGCAGGCGCGCGCTTCATCGATGCAGAGAATCACGTTCTCGAGCCGCGCCGCCCGGAGCTTCCTCAGCTTTTCTTCCAGGTACTTTGGCGTCCAGAAGCCGACGATTTCCAGCAACCAGCGGCGTTTCGGGTCGCGCCGGTGCGCAAGCTCGAAGTCGGGGAAGATCAGCGAGCCCTCGCTTTCGCGCGGACCAGGTTCGCGAACCGCGTCCCAGTCTGGCGCCGCCTTGCGGAAGTCTTTGGCGAAGCGCTCCTCTAAACGGCTGTCAAAGGCTTTCAGCTCTCGCCCGGCGCGCAGCGGATCGCCGGACCGAATCACTAACGTCGTTGGAGCACTGCCGGGGCTCGCCTCGCAAACGGCGCAAAGCTCGAACCGCTGGCACCACAGCGCACGCGGCACGAGCGCACACAAAGCCCGCCCGTAGAGCAGCGTGTGGCGAAACAGTGAGAGCGGGCCCGAGACTTCGAGCTCCACGCCATCGACGGGTTCATTCGGGAGCTCATCGAGCTGGCCGCCGGGCGTTGCGCCACGCGTGGCCGACCCGGGCCGCGGCGCTTTGCGAATATTACAGATCAGTCCATGGAGCCGGGCCTGTCTGACGAGTGCGCGCGTGTTGCCCCAAGCCGTGATGCGCACGCTTCGAGCGCGCTTCATCCACGTGTTGACCAGCCGCAGGTTGGCTTCCTGAGCCAGGCGTTCGGGCGACACCCCAGGCGGCAACGAGCTGGCCAAGGCTTCACTCTGCAGGTCGGCAAACAGCGCGGCTTCTAGACTGGCAACGTCAGTGCCGAGGGTCGTGGCAGCCACTTCGAGCGCCGCGGGGCGCGGCACGGCGGCGAGCCTCGCGGCGCTGAACACCGCCCAACGAGCTTCGCGCGGAGGCACTGCTGCAACCACGCGCCCCTGCGCTAGGTGCTGAAGCACGTCCGCAGCTAGCCGCTGCTTGGCTCTGGGTGCGGGTACGGTCAGCGGCTCCACGAGCCGGGCGAACACCTCGCTCCGTTTCGATCCGATACCACGCTCATACTCGTCGATCAGCGCACGCAGCCACGGATGGTCCCTTTCGGTCAGGTAGTGCAGCACCACCTGATTGCCCACCGTGTGCGTACTAAGCCGAGAGAGCGCGCCCGGGTTCAAGGCCTCGCCTCCTTTCAGCAGCCTTGCGGGCTTCGCTCGTGGCAAGCGTCACGAGCTCGTAGACCGTGGCGCGTTTACCGGGCGCTGGCCGGAGCAGGCGCCCAATGCGCTGCACATGCTCACGCTCGCCTTGTGTACCACCGACGATGATCGCCACGTCCGCGTCCGGCACGTCGATGCCCTCGTTCAGCACCCGCGCGCTGACCAGGGCCCGGAGCTTCCCTTCGCGGAAGCCCGCCAGCGCCCGTTCCCGCTCTTGCCGCCCAATCTCACAGGTAATAGGCATGATCAGCTCTTGGCGCGCGATCGCGTAAGCTGCGGCGTTGTCGGCGGTGAAGACCAGAACTTTGGCGTCCCGATGCCGCGCGAGGAGCGCGGTCACGGCCTGTGCCTTGGCCTGCGTGAAGCCAAGCAGCTGCTTCGTGCGGCGCCACGCGCGCAGCGCCGCGCGGCCCTCGGCAGTTTGCGACGCTGCGGACACCAGCTCCGGCCAGGTCCCAGCGGGATGCAGCGCTCGAAAGCGGCGGTTTAACTGAGAAAAAAGGCGATAGTCTGCGTCGTAGCGGCTGCGCTCCTCGCGGGTGAGCCCCACTCGCACCACCGCAAGGTCGAACTCGGCCAGCCAGCTGCCGGCCAAATCTCCAACGCCGAGTTGGTAGACGACTGGCCCAAGTAACTCTTCGAGCCGAGCCAACGGCGGCCCGTTTGGCGGTGTCGCGGACAGCCCGAGCCGTTGGCTGGCGACGCACATCTCGAGCGCTTCATCACGCACGCCGCAGCCAAAATGATGCGCTTCATCGACGACCAACAGCTCGAACTTGCCCCCGATGCGCGGCATCCATCGGTACGCCGATTCGAAGGTGGCCACCGTGACGTCTTGCAAATCTTGCCGCCCATCGCCCAGGCAACCGATCGGGCCCGCATACAACTTCGACAACTCCGCCAACCATTGCGTCAAGAGCGCGCGCGTCGGCACGAGGCAAAGGGTCCGTGCGCCACTAGTCGCCATGACCGCAGCGGCCACGCGCGTCTTCCCGCTGCCGGTTGGCAGGATGACAAGTCCCCGCCGTTCGGCCAGTTGCCACGCCATCACAGCCGCTTCTTGATATGGCCGAAGCTCCGGCGGGCGCCACGAGTCCGAGGGAACCGAACGACGGGGATGCACCTCGTCAGAAAGCGGGAGACCGAGCGCGCCCAGCGCGTCTAAGACTTCCGCGTAGCGATAGGCGGGAGCGCGATAGAGCTCGACCCGCGGATCCCACAGCAGCCCCGGAATCACCTTCCGGCTCAGGTCCGGGGCCTCCGCCAACACCAACGTTCCGTGATCGAAGAGCAGCTTCATGGCCAGCCACCACCTGTCGGTCGTTGCGGCTGGCGGTTGCTTGGAAAATAAACGCGGAACTTCGGACGTGGTAGACGCCAGCGTGGCGCTCACGGCACGGCTCGAGCGAGCCTGCGTGCCTCAAGCTCGAACGAATTTGAGCATCTCGGCGGTCGTGGACTACCGCCGCTGCACGCCGGGGCTCGGCTCCGCGTTGCCCAGGTATTTGCCGATCTCTTCGCGTTTGCTTTGCACCGAGTCGAGCAGCGCCAGCGCGTGGGCGACGCGCTCGCGGGCGCGCGGATCGGGGTGAGCCAGGCGTACCTTGTCCCAGCGCAGCTTGAGCGTGTTTTGCAGCTCGCGCAGATCGTAGACCGCGCGTTGGTGCGAATTCTTGAGGGCGCCCGAAGGCCAAGCCGCATCGACCGCTACCGCGAGTGCCGCCAAGCTGGACAACACGATCGCGACCTTCGACACGCCGAAGCCAGCCGCTACTGCCGCGCCCGCGCCACCCAGAAACGCGATCCCGCGCAGCACCCAAAAGCGCAGCTTCTCGCGCCGCTCGCGCGCCAGGTTGCCGAGCGCCCAGCGCTCCAAGTCCGCGATCTGCTCGTCGATCGCGCTCTCGGGAGCGAAGGTGCCGAGCGCACGCGGCTCTGAGCCCTCATTGGCCTCGGCATCGAAGCGCGGCACGTCGGCCGGCGCGAAACCGGAGCGCGGCGCCTCGCTCGAGATGGAGCTGCGCATCGGGGGACCACTGAGCGGCGGGAGCGGACGCACGGAATCAGAGACAGCCATGTGTGTCGAGTAACCCTGGTTGACTCACGAGTTCAACCCGCTTAATTCGCGCGCGAGCGGGCGGGTGACCACTCTCGAGCCGGCGAGAGCGAATGTTTCCGTCACGACCACATCGGCGCCCCCGGCGCTGCGGAACGCGACGGCGTTTTTCGGAGCCTTATCGGCAGGCTACGCGCCGTGGCCCGGGGCCTCGGGTCTCGGCCCTCCATTTCGGTGCCGGCCGATACTGCATCGAAAACGAACCACTTTATAGTGGGCGCCGTGCAGCTTTCCGGGCTCTTCGTCTACCCAATCAAGGCCTGCGGCGGCCTCGCGCTCGATACGGCCGACGTCGTCGAACGGGGCTTGGCCTACGACCGCCGCTACATGTTGCTCGATCGCATGGGCACCTTCGTCACCCAGCGCGAAGCGCATCGGCTGTGCTTCGTAGCGACCGCGTTCGACGGTGACAAGCTGGTCGTTTCGGCGCCCGGTAAATCTGATCTAACTTTGCAAAAACAACTGCCGCTCAGTCTTGAGCTCGAGCTCGACCGCCACGTCTACCAAGTTTGGGATCATTTCGGCAAGGCTCTGCGCCATCCCGCGGGTAGTCGTTGGTTCTCCGAATTTTTGAACGACGAAGTCAGCCTCGTTTACATGCCGGACTCGGAGCATCGCAGCGTGAATCCGAACCGCGCGCGGTCCGGTGACATCGTGAGCTTCGCCGACGGCTACCCACTTTTGCTGATCTCGGAAGCGTCGCTGGCCGACTTGAACCGGCGGCTCGAAGCGCCGGTCGAGATGCGGCGATTTCGTCCCAATTTGGTGATCTCCGGTTGCGAGCCGTACGCCGAGGACGGCTTCGCCGAGCTCAGCATCGGCGGCCTGGCGTTTCGCGGGGTGAAACGCTGTGAGCGGTGCGTCGTCACCACGATCGATCCCACCACGGGCGCGCAGGGCAAGGAGCCGCTGCGCACCCTCTCCCACTATCGGCTCGAAGACAGCAAGGTGTGGTTCGGCATGAACTTGATCCACGACAGTTCCGGCACGCTGCGCGTTGGCGACACCGTGATCGCCTGAGCATCTCTCAGAGGTGCCGAATCCCTCGACTGCTCGCTCGCGACAGCCCAACAGCCAACAGCCGTTACGGGCAGTAGTCGTATTCTTCTTCGGAGTTCAGGTGCACCAGGAACGGGTTGGAGGCCACGCCGACCGTAACCTGCAGCGCCTCCGGCACCTTGTCACCAAAGAGGGCGTTGGCTGTGAACAGACCCGCCAGGGTGATGGAGTGCGACGAGTGCGCTGTCATCACCAGATCCGACGTTGTCGTCATGCCGCTGCCGTCACCGCCGGCTTGGACGGCCCAACCGAACTTCGAACTCTGGTCCACGCGCGCCACGAACAGCGTGAGCGGCCCCTGACCCTGGCTTGCGACCGTAAAGTTGGCGGCATTCTTCGGCGGGCCGGCGCCGAAGCCGACCGAGCTGTAGAAGCTGGTCCCGGTCTGGAAGGTACCGGCCGCCGCGTAGAAGCCGCCGAGGTCGCGCTTCAGCTGCCAGCCGCGCGTCAAACCCGCCTCCGGATTGGCGATCAACGCGTCGGTTTGCATGACGCCACTCGCATCGATGCCGATGATGTGCGTCTGCAGGCCGGTCGTCGCGGTGGCGAGCAACTGCTGCGTCGTCTTGGCGTCGCTGCCGTTGACGGCATTGCCGATGGTGTTGACCATCAACAGTGCGCCGCCGCCTTTGACGCGCGCCTCGTCACCGCCCCAATCGGCGCCAGTACCGCCGACACGGCCGCCCCAAGCAATGGCGCCCGCTTTGTCGAGCTTCAGGTACCAAACATCGATGTCGCCGCGCAGGCCACTGGTGCTGACCGGGATCTCCGATTTGGGTCCCAGCCGCACATTGCCTTGGAAACGACCGCTGAGCGACGCGCCGCCGTCCTCATGCGTGGTTGCATTGCCAACGATCTGCCCGCCGCCCGTGACGATGACGCTCGCCCATTGACCAGCGCCATCAGCGCCCAGCCGCGCCGCCCACACCCCCGCGCGATCGTCGAACGCGAACCCCTTCTGGTTCGCATCGTAAAAAGTCGTTGCGGCCGCCATGCTGCCGGCGGCGACTACCGAGCCATCATCGTAAGCGCCGAGCGAGCCCACGGTGTAAGTGGACTTGGCGTCCGACAAGAGCGGCGCGACCCACATGATCGTGCCGTCCGCCGCGAAACGCGCCACGAACACCGTGTCGGTCGGGATATTGAGCGTTATCGGCGGATTTGCCTTGATCGATGCGCCAAACGTGGCGGTGCCGTTGAACATGCCGAGCAACGTGAAGCTGCCGTCCTTATTACCCGCAGCGTCGACGACCGTCAGCGTGCCGGGTACGCTCTGCGCGTTTTTGCCGACGCCGCCGATGTTGGTGGCCTTCGCGACAACACCGGCTTCGGTGTAGATCGTCCAATAAATACCGACCGCGTAGCCAGCCGGCAGCCCGAGCGGCGTGAAGACCTGGCTGTCCTTGTCGTTGAAACGCAGACCCGCCGTGTAAGTGCCGGCGATGTGCGCGTTGTTCTTGCCGTCCGTAAAAATATCGACGCTGTCTGCCAGCGACCCGGGGTCGTCCGCCCAATCGCCGTTGACGTTAGCGCGCTTGTTCGTGCCGACGCACTGACCTTTGCCGCACGAATCCGTTTGCGTACACGCGCTGCCGTCGTCGCAGGGCGTGCCGGCCGGCTGCTCGTTGGTGATGCAACCCTGCGTGGAATTGCAGGTGTTGGTCAGGCACTGATTGCTGGGAGCCGGACAAATCACGGTGCCGCCGCCGTTGCAGGTGCCCTTGCCGTCGCAGACTTCACCGGTCGTGCAGGCGTCGGCGTCGTCGCATTTGGTGCCGGAGCCCGCGAGCGGGTTCGAGCAAATCGCGGTTTGCGGGTCGCAGACGCCCGCGGTGTAACACTGGCCGAGCGCCTTACACACAATCGGCTTCGTGCCAGTGCAGACACCGGTCAGGCAAGCGTCGCTCTGTGTGCACTTGTTGCCGTCATCGCAAGCGGTGCCGTCGCCTTTGGCTGGGTTAGAGCAGGTGCCGTTGCCGCTGTTGCACACGCCCACGCTGTGGCACTGATCGCTGGCCGCGCAGACCACCGGGTTGCCGCCAACGCACAGGCCGCCGCTGCAGCTGTCGGTCTGCGTGCATTTGTCGCCGTCGTCGCAAGCGCCGGTTTTCACCGGGTTGGAGCACACGCCCTTGACAGTGTCGCACACGCCCACGCCGTGGCACTGGTCGCTGGCGGTGCAAACTACCGCGTTGCCGCCGGTGCACACGCCGGTTTTGCACGTATCGGTCTTGGTGCAGGCGTTGCTGTCGGTGCAAGCGCTGCCGTCTAGCTTATTCGGGTTCGAGCAAGTGCCCGTCTTCGAATCGCAGCTGCCCACGTCGTGGCATTGGTCACTGGCAGTGCACGTAACGGGGCTCTTGCCGACGCATTTGCCGGCCGCGCAGGCGTCAGAGCGGGTGCAGGCATCTTTATCGTCGCAGGCAGTACCGTCGGTGATCGGCACGGCTTTGCAAGCGCCGGTCGCGTCGCACGTGCCGGTGTTGCACGCGTCGGTGAGCTTGGAGCAGTCGACTGGCGCGCCGCCGATACACTTACCTGCGTTGGTGTCGCAGGTGCGACCGGTAACGCACGGATCGGTGTTGCAATCGGTATCCTTGGTGCAGCTGCATTTGCTGAGGTCGTGGCTGCAACCGGTCGGCTCCACGCAGCTGTCGACGCTGCAGCCGAGCGTGTCAGCGCACGCCAGGGCTCCGCCGCCGCAGACGCCGGTCGTGCACTTGTCGCCGGTCGTGCAGGTTTTTCCGTCGTTGCACAGCGTGCCGTCGGTCTGCGTTGGATTGGAGCAGGTGCCGGTCGCCGCGTCACACGCACCGACCTTGTGACACTGGTCGCTGGCCGTACACGTGACGCTGCTCGCGCTCTTGCACACGCCGACCTGGCAGGTGTCGGTCTTGGTGCACAGGCTGCCGTCGTCGCACAGCGTACCGTCCTTCTTGGCCGGGTTCGAGCACTTGCCGGTCGTGCCGTCACAGCTGCCCGCGCTGTGGCATTGGTCGAGCGCCGAGCACGCTACAGGCTTGGCGCCGGTGCAGACGCCGATCTGGCACGTGTCGGTCTGGGTGCACAGCGTGCCGTCGTCGCACGCCGCACCATCCGCCTTGGCCGGGTTGGAACAAGTGCCCGTCTTGGCGGCGCAGGTGCCAACGCTATGGCATTGATCACTCGCGGCACAGGTGACCGGGCTTCCGCCCGAGCAGACGCCACCCTGGCAAGTGTCAGTCTGCGTGCACAAGCTGCCGTCGTCGCAGGTGGAGCCGTTGGTCTTGGCCGGGTTGCTGCACAGGCCGCTCGAGGTATCGCAAGTGCCGGCCGAGTGGCACTGGTCGCTCGGGCCGCAAACGATCGCGCTCGAACCGGTGCAGACGCCGCTCTGGCACGAATCGGTCTTGGTGCAGGCGTTGCCGTCGTTACAAGCCGACCCGTTGCCTTTGGCCGGATTGCTGCACACGCCGGTCGCCGAATTGCACGCGCCGGCGTCGTGGCACTGATCGCTCGCGACGCAGCTGACCGGGCTCGAGCCCTTGCAAGCGCCCGCCTGGCAGCTCGAGGCCGCGGTGCACAGGTCGCCGTCGTTGCACGCGCTGCCATCGGCCTTCGGGCTAGCCCCGCACTTACCGGTGGCGGGGCTGCACGCGCCCAGATTGCAGGCGTCGCTAAGCGTCGAACAATCGACCGGCGTACCGGCTTTGCATTGCAGAGTCTGCAAGTCGCACGTCTCTACGCCGTTACACGCGTTGCCGTCGTTGCAGTCGGCGCTGGTCGTGCACTTGCACGCGCTGGTGGTAGTCGACGTACAGCCGCCGAGCTGCTCGGAACAGCTATCGGTCGTGCACGCGACGCCGTCGTCGCAAGTGACCTTCGGGCCGCCGCACACGCCGCCGGTGCAGACATCCGGCCCGAAGCACGTCCGGCCGTCGTTGCAGGGCGCGCCGTCGGCCTTGAGCGGAAGAGTGCACTTGCCGCCGTTGGCGGGGTCGCAAACACCCGCCACGTGACAGCCGTCCAAAGCGCTGCACAAAACCTGACTGGCCGGCGTGCACGCGCCGTTCTGGCAAGCGTCGCCGTTGGTGCACGAATTGGCGTCGTCGCACTTCACGCCGTTCTGCTTGGCGGGCTTGGAGCAAATGCCGGTCGCGACATTGCAGACGCCAGCGTCGTGGCATTGGTCGCTAGCCGCGCACATCACGGGCGTCGAGCCGACGCAGTCGCCGGCCAGGCATTTGTCGGTGACGGTGCAAGCGTTGCCGTCATTGCAGTTGCTGTTGTTGGCCTTTTCCGGGTTGGTGCATGCGCCGGTAACCGGGTCGCACGTGCCGGCGACGTGGCATTGGCTGAGCGGTGCGCACGCCACGGCGTCCGCGCCGACGCACGCGCCGGACTGGCACGTGTCGCGGGTCGTGCAGGCGTTGGCGTCGTCGCAGGCCGCGCCGTCTTTCACCGGCTCGGCCTGGCAGGCGCCGGTTTCCGCGACGCAATGGTTGGTCAAGCACGGGTCCGCGCTCGACGGGCACGCAACCGGCGGGCCGAGCTTGCACAGCTTGTCGTCGGCGCCGCACGTCTCTTGGCCGTTGCAGGCGTTGCCGTCGTCGCAGTCGGCGTCGACCAAGCAGCTGCATGTAGCCATGTCGGCCGCGCACGCGCCGCTTTTTTCGTCGCAGGAGTCGGCCGAACAAGCCAGTCCGTCGTCGCAGACTACCGCTTCGCCCGCGCAAGCGCCGTCCGCACAGGTGTCGGTCGTGGTGCAAGCCTGCCCGTCATCGCAAGCCGCGCCGTCTTCGGCTTTGACGTCGTTACACTCACCCGTCTTCGCATCGCATTCGCCGTCGACGTGGCAGTCGTCGGCGGCCGCGCACGTCTTTGGCTTGTCGCCGACGCAGGTGCCCGCCTGGCAAGAGTCGACTTGCGAGCAGCCGTCGTCGTCGTCGCACGGCTCACCGTCGTCGACCGGCTCCACCGTGCACTCGTCGGTCACCGGGTCGTGAACGGCCTTCAGGCACGGCCCGAGGTCCTCGTCGCAGGTCATCACCACGCCCGCGCAAATGCCCGACAAGCAGGCGTCTTTGCCGGTCAGCGGATCTTCGTCGTTACAGCGGTGTCCGTCGGGCAAAGTGCCGAGCTCACACTTGTTGGCCGTGCACGTGACGGTGTCGCAAACGCCCAGCGACGAGGCGTCGCAGTCATCGTCGGTTCGGCATTGAACGGCGCGTTTCCGGCCGTCACCGGAGCCGCAAGCCGCCAAAACGAACAGCGCCAACGCCAGAAAAACGTGCGTGCACGTACCAGTCCCGTGCCTGGCCCCCCAAGCCCGTAGCCCGTCGCGCAGCATCAGTAGCCATTAACACGAATCGCCCAGATTCGGATGCCTGATGGCCGCACGCCGCCGTGTCGCTTTTCGACCAGCCGGCGCAAGTGCTCGAAAGCGTGAAGCCTTTGCGACGCTCGCGCGCTCTGGACGCCGCAAACTTGGTTTGGAGTGCCTCAACCGAGCGGCGCGGTGAAACCGGGTCAGCCGCCGAGCGCTGCGAGCAGCGCGGACAGTGCCGGCGACGACTTGGCTTTCACTCTCAGCGAGAGCGGCTCCGGAGCTGCAGGCCCCCGCTGGATGCTGAACCCGCCCGCGCCGTACAGCTTTTCGAGTAGCGGCGTCACATCGCCGGCAGCCTGCGCGAAGCCTGCGTCGTCGTTCGGTGCGCGCAGCCGATCCGGGAAGCGGATCAGAATCTCGCCTGTCGCGAACGTCAACTTGCCGCTGAGCTCGGGCGCAGCTTCGAGCAGCGTGCACGCCTTCAGCGCACGCGCGAAGCCTTCGCGCAGCCGACCCTCGGCAGCCGAGCCGTGACGCTTGCGGCTGAACAGCAAGCCGGGCCGCCCTTCACCCTCGTCGAGGTAGTAGTCGTTGGCGTCACCGACCAGCACGACGCCGGGACCGTTTTGCACGTGCTTGTAGTTCGCCACGTCGATCATCAGCTCGTCGAAGGCGTGCTCGCGGATGAAGCGATGAAACACCGGCACGACCGCTTCGATGTCGAAGGCTGCGTTCGGCTTGGCAAAGAACTTGATCTGAAGCTTTTCCGATTTCATGGCTGCGACTCTTACGACGCGGTTCCCGCCAAATTGCCAGTCTTCGTGTAGCACTGGTAAGCGGCATCCACGAACAGCTGCGCCTCTTCGACCAGCATGTGCGCGGTCTCTTTCGACGGATCCTTCGCGGGCTCTTCGTGAGCTTTGAAGAAGTACTGCGCGAACTTGCCGTGCGCGTACTGGTCCCAGAACAGCTTGGTGTCGACGAACAGCCGCTTGAATTCACTCGCCACCTCGTCGGGCAGGTCGCTCAGGTTCTCGTTCTTCTGACGCGTAAGCGCGCGCGCTGCCACCAGCATGGCGCTGAAGGCGCGCGACGCGGCCTCGCTCGGCTTGCCCTCGTCGAGCAAGATCTGCGCTTCGAACACTTCGCGTTCGCTCGCCGCCAGGCCCATCTCGACCAGCGGCACGACCTCACCGGCACACTCACCGACGCCCTGGTCGCCGATCGTGTACTCGCGCGGGTCGCCCCAATCCGAATAGAAGCTCGGGTCCTGCTCGTAGCTCGGCACCTGGTTCAGCTCGTCGACGATCTTGCGGATCGGCTTCTTGCCGACGCGGTCGATGAAGCCCTTGAAGGTCTCGCCCGGCTGCTTGTCGCGAACATAGAAATCGGTGACCATCTTGACGGCTTTCGGCACGTTCTTCGACGGAATCGCGCCAATCGCCAAGCCGTAATTAGCCGCGTTGTTGGTCAGCTCGCCGCCGACCACCAGCTGAAAGTGCGGTACGCGCCGGCCGTTCACGTTACGGCTCACGCCCAGAAAGCCGATATCGGCGACGTGGTGCTGGGCGCAGCTGTTGAAGCAGCCGCTGGTCTTGATGTGCAGCGCCTTGGTCGCCGGATGAAGCTCGGGCTCGAGCACCTTCAGCTGACGGCGCAGCTCGCCGGCCAAGCCGCGCGATGACGAGATGCCGAGCTTGCAGGTGTCGGTGCCGGGGCACGACGTGATGTCGGTGATGGTGTCGGCGCCCGCTTCGGCCAGGCCGACCGCCAACAGCTCCGAGTACAGCGCCGGCAGGTCGCCGTTCGGCACCCAGCGGAAGATCAGGTTCTGATCGACCGTCGTGCGCAGCGAGTCGCCGGTGTACTTGCGCATCATGTTGGCGACCGCGCGGCCCTGCTGCGGCGAGAAGTCACCGAGCGGCAGGTTGATCTTGGCCGTCGAGTAGCCGGACTGGCTTTGCGGCAGCACGTTGGTCTTGGCCCAACCGTCGAAGCCGGCCGGACGCGCGGCGGTAAGCTCGCTCGGCGGCTTGAGCGGCGACTCATCGGTCGCGTGCAGCTCGGCCAAGAACGCGGTCCAGCGCTCGTCGGTGCGCAGCTTGGTGCGCTCTTC
Organism: Polyangiales bacterium; assembly: GCA_038230915.1. GTDB lineage: Bacteria > Myxococcota_A > Polyangia > Polyangiales > Polyangiaceae > PMG-095. The sequence goes on from JBBRMI010000063.1 coordinate 28,919, forward strand.
GAACACCAGCCGTTTGAACTCCTCGAGCCCGAGCTTCTTGACCAGGAATTTGATGCGCGCTTTCGACCGGTTCTCGCGCTCACCGAGCCGCGCGAACACCCGCGCCACGGCTTGGCACATCGGCAAAAGCTCTTCTTCGGGGATGAAATCCGAGACCAACGCCGCCGGGTACGGCACCGAGCCCAGGCCGCCGCCGACGTAAAACTCGAACCCGCGCTTGCCGTCACGCACCTTGGCGATGCCGCCGATGTCGTGGAAGTTTACCAGCGCGCACGGCTGGTCCTTGCAGCCCGAGAACGCCAACTTCACCTTACGGCCGAAGTCCTGGGTGTCGTCGTGGCCCAAAAGAAAGAACGTCGCGGCGTGCGCATACGGCGTCACGTCGAACGTCTCGGTATTGCAAACGCCCGCGTACGGGCAGGCCGTCACGTTGCGCACCGAGTTGCCGCACGCTTCGCGCGTGGTCACGCCGACTGCGGCCAGCCGCCGCATCAAGTCCGGCGTGTCTTCGATATGAATGAAATGGAGCTGGATGTCTTGGCGCGTCGTGACGTGGAGAATTTGGTCCGAATACTCTTCGGCCAGCTCGCACAGCACGTCCATTTGCGCCGCGGTCATCTTCCCGTACGGGATCTTGATCCGCATCATGCCCGGCGCGTCGAAGTAGGTGACCGGACCCTTGGTCAGCTCGCCGCACGGGAACTTGAGCAGCTGCGTCTTCTCGCCGTCGTGACGTTGGCCGTTGTCGTAGCGCTGACCGTAGATGCCGCGACGCAGGCGCGTCTCCGCGAACATCTTTTCTTCGAATTTACCCTTCTTGCGCAGCTCAATCTGCGTCTCGAAGACGTCGATCTCGCGCGCCCAGTCTTCGCGCATTTCAGCGGTCAGGCGTTCTTTCCAGGTTTGGCTCGGCGTGCTCTGCGACATGAGGGCCCGGACCATACTCCCATTTTCCGGTGCGACAACTGTAGAATGGGCCAAACCGGCTCGGCCGGCGTGCCAAAGCAAAACCTTAACCTGCCAGAATTACAACACTTTATGGCGACCATTGAGCGCCCATGCTAGGACCGCGTCCCACTGATGCGTTACGCGCGCGCCTTGATCCCGACGCTCAAGGAGGCTCCTTCGGATGCCACCAGCGTGAGCCATGTGCTGCTGCTCCGCGCCGGTTACGCGCGCCGCGTGGGAGCCGGTATTTACGCTTACCTGCCGCTCGGACTCAAAGTCCTACGCAAGATCGAGCGCATCGTACGTGACGAGCTCGACCGAGCCGGCGCGCTCGAGCTGCTGTTGCCCACGCTCCTGCCCGCCGAGTACTTCAAAGAGACCGGGCGTTGGGACGCGTATGGGGACGTGCTGTTGCGGCTGAAGGATCGCAAAGGCGGCGATTACCACCTCGGTCCCACCCACGAAGAGATCATCACTGATTTAGCGCGGCGCGAGATCAAGAGCTACCGCGACCTGCCCAAGAATCTGTATCAGGTGCAGACCAAGTTTCGCGACGAGCCACGGCCGCGCGGCGGCCTGTTGCGTGCCCGTGAGTTCATCATGAAAGACGCCTACTCGTTCGACGTGGACGAGCAGCGCGCCGCGCAGAGCTACGCCGCCATGCGCGCCGCGTACCAGCGGATCTTCGAGCGGATGGGCTTTCATTATCGAATCGTGAACGCCGACGGCGGCTCGATCGGCGGCTCACGCAGCGAAGAGTTCCAGGTGCTGGTGCAAAGCGGTGAGGATCAAGTGGCAGCGTGCCTGCAGTGTCCGTACGCCGCCAACTTGGAGGTTGCGACCAGCCCGCCCTACCCGCGGCGCGGCCCGGCTTTATCCGAGCTTTTGCCGCGCGAGCGCATCCACACGCCCGGTCACGGCGGCATCGACGACGTGGTCGCTTTCACCAAGCTGCCCAAGACGAGCTTCCTGAAGAGCTTGGTTTACAACGCCGGCGACGCGGTCGTGCTGGCGGTCGTGCGCGGCGATCACGAAGTGAACGAGGTAAAGCTGGCGCGCGCGCTCGGCGTCGACGAAGTGCGCTTGGCCAGCGGCGAAGACGTGCGGCGCGCGACAGGCGCGGCCGTCGGCTTCGCCGGCCCGGTTGGATTCGTGGGCAAGGTGATCGTGGATCGCGACGCTGCCAGCGTGTCCGACGGCGTGACCGGCGCCAACGAGACCGACTTCCACTTGCTGCACGTCGCGTTCGGCCGCGACTTCGACGGTCTACAAGCCGACATTCGCAGCGTCGTTGACGGCGATCTGTGCCCGGAGTGTGGCGCGTCGCTCAAGCTGTATCGCGGCATCGAGGTCGGGCATATTTTCCTGCTCGGCACGAAGTATTCGCAGGCGATGAACGCCGTTTACTTGGACGACAAGGGCGTGCAGCAGCCGTTGGTCATGGGCTGCTACGGCATCGGCATTTCGCGGCTGCTGGCGGCGCTGGTCGAGCAGCACAACGACGCGGACGGCATGAAGTTTCCGATGTCGGTCGCGCCGTTCCAGGTGCACGTCGTGCAGCTGGGCGCCGAGCCCGAGGTCGTGGAAGCCTCGTCGCGGCTCGAAGCCGCGCTCGAGCAGCTGGGACTAGAAGTGTTGCTCGACGACCGCGAGGAGCGCCCGGGCGTGAAGTTCAAGGACGCTGATTTACTCGGCGTGCCGCTGCGGCTGACGGTCGGCAAAAAATCACTTGAAAACGGCGGCGCCGAGCTGAAGCTTCGCGGCGCGCGCGATCCCAAACAAAGCCAAATCGTCGCGCTCGACCGAGCCGCGGCCCAAGTTTTCGAGCTGGTGCAGCAGGCGCTCGGCGCCTCCCCTGCCGGCGAGGCAGCATGAGTAAAGAAAAACCCAACGCCGGCGCCGCCCAGCGCCCCCCCAACTCCACCGACGCCGTACACGCCGGTGTCGCCCGCGCGCGCTCGCATCACACGCTGACGCCGTCGATCGCCCAGACCGCCACCTACACGTTCGAGAACACGGCGACACTCGAACGCTACATGCGCGGTGAGGATCCCGATCCGGAGCGCGAAGAGTACGGCCGCTACGGCAACCCGACAGTGCGCGAGCTGGAGCTACGCGTAGCGGCCCTCGAAGGCGCCGAAGACGCGGTGGCGTTCCCGAGCGGCATGGCGGCGACCAGCACGGCGCTGTTGGCCCTGCTCAAAGCCGGTGATCACGTCGTACTGTTTCGCGACTGCTACCGCCGCACGCGCCAGTTGGTGACGCAGACGCTGCAACGTTTTGGCATCGACCACACGGTTGTCGACGCTGGCGACTTGGTCGGCTTGGAAGCGGCGCTCCGCCCGAATACGCGGCTGGTTGTCACCGAGTCACCGACCAACCCGCTGAACTTCTGCGTCGACCTCAAGCGGCTTTCGGCGATCCTCAAAGCCAAGGGACGGATTCGCACGCTGGTCGACTCCACCTTCGCGACGCCGATCAACTCCGCGCCACTCGCGCTCGGCGTCGATCTGGTGCTGCACAGCGCGACCAAGTACCTGTCCGGACACAACGACGTGTTGGGCGGCGTGGTCGCCGGGCCTTCGCACCTGATCTCGCTGTTGCGCGACACGCGCGGCATCGTCGGCTCGGTGCTCGATCCGCACGCGGCCTTCTTGATCATGCGCGGACTAAAGACGCTGGCGTTGCGCGTCGAGCGCCAGAACCAGAGCGCCTTGGCGTTGGCCAAAGCGCTCGAGCAGCACTCGCGCGTCGAGCGAGTGCACTACCCGTGGCTCGAGAGTCACCCGTCATATCCGATTGCCACGACGCAGATGCACGGCGGCGGCGCGGTCGTGAGCTTCGTCGTTCGCGGCGGACGCGCAGCCGCCTCGCGTGTGGTCGACGCCGCGCGCATCCCACAAATCGCGGCGTCGCTCGGCGGTGTCGAGAGCTTGATCGAGCAGCCGGCGATCATGAGCTTCTTCGAGCTTGGTGACGACGAGCTGGCCCAGATCGGGATCGATCCCGCTTTGATACGCCTGTCGGTCGGGATCGAGGAAACCGATGACTTGGTTGAGGATCTGCTGAGCGCGCTGTCGCACGCCTGACGTCCTGACGCAGTGCGCGAAAGCTCGCGAGAGGGGCCGTTAACCAACGCGCTACGCATTTTCGCCCCTGGCGCTTGCTCCGAAATTGCCGAGTCGGGCCTCCGCTGTGCCCATGGAGGCAATCCACCCACATACTGCTCGCGCTGGGCAGGAAGCCGGGGTACCGTGTCGGCACGGGTAAAGTTACCGAGGGGCCTAAAAGCGTGACGCATCGACTCAGAAGCTGGTTCTTGCGAGGAGTGCTTGAGGCGCTAGAGCGTCAGTACGGCACGACTGCGCTTGCTCTTCTCGCTGAAAAAGTACCGCGTCGCTTACTTCCTCACGCTTCGCTCGACAGGTTGCGCGCCAGTGCCGCCCTCGACACCATCCTGTTGGATGACGGGGAGGAGCTGCTGCTGTTTATCGACAGCCTGCTCGGCGACGGCAGCGGTCGGGTGTTGGAAGGCATCGGCCAGGAGCTGGCTTCGCGCGCCTTGAATCAGGGCGGCGTCGCCAAGTTTGGGGATCTCCACGGAACCGTCGCGCGCCTGCAGGCCTTCCTCGATCATCCGTTCGTCGAGACGCCCACGCTGTTCGAGCTCAAGCGCAGCGACCGCGGCTTCAATCTCACCGTCGGCGTCGTCGGTCGGCCACGCGCCACGCGGGTGCTGAAACACCTGGCCGTCGGCGCCGTCACGGCCGCTGAGCGTAGCGCGCGTGAAGGTAGCGGAATGAAGGTCGCGTCCGAAGTGCTGGCGGATCGCGCGACGCTCACCGTGCACTACCAACGCACGGAGCCGTCGCTGCGCAACAGCGAGAGTGAGCCGCCGCCCACGTCCGCGCGGCGCCCCGCCCACTCTTTCCGTCCACCCTCGCTCAGCCAAGAGGTCGAGCGAATTCTGGCCTCACACAAGGGGCAGCAGGCGCCGTTCGTGCCACGCACGACGCCGGTTCCTGGCTCGTACCGCCATTCGCAGCCAACGCTGGAGCGCACCTCCGACGTGCAGCCGGTCGCGCCGCGTACGTCGCCAGACAGCGAGCGCCTTCCGGCCCCGCCCACTGAGCTGAAACGCAGCAAGGGCTGACAGCTTTGCGGGTTCGTCCGAGCGGTGCAGCCGTCGCTCTGGCCACATTGGCCGCGTGCAACGCGTGCGCGGGCCAGGCGCCGTTCGCGCCCTTGCCGGTTTCGCCAACGGCCGCCCCGGTCGCACGCTCGAAGCCGCCGAGCTCGCGCAGCGCCATCGCAACGCAGACCGTGAAAACGGCTCCGCTCACCGCCGCGGCCCCACTACCACCCGTAGCGGTCTCGCTCGGCGACATCGGCAGTGCCGGCTCGGTCCAGCTGTTGGCCGCCTCCGCCAGCGGCGCGTGGGTGGCACTGTGCCAAACGGAGTCGAAAACGCCGCGGCTGGTGCTCGGCTCCGGTAGCGGCGAGCCGATCGACGACGTGCTCGCGCAAGACCCGAGCGGGCGCTACGTGGTCACCGAACGCGAAGGCAAAGCCGAGCTCGTCGATGCGGCTTCCGGAACACGCGTCGACTTGGCCGAGCTGGGCGCCGACGTGCGGCGTGTGCGCGCCGACTACGCCGTGCATCGCACGCTGAGCTTCGACGCCCACGGGCGGTACTTCGCGTACGTGCGCCTGCAGGGCAATGCCTCGCAAATCGTCGTGCGCAAACTCGATGACGGCAGCGAGCAAGCGTTCGCGTCTGGCCCCGGCGAGGTGTTCCGTCTGCAGCTCAGCGCCGACGCGCGCCACGTCACGTTCGACGCCTTGCGCGAGGACACGAACCATAGCGGCAAGCTGGATTGGCCGGCGCCAGAAGAGACAGCGCGCAAGAACGCCTGCGAAAAGCCGAGCTTGCCAAGGTTCCGCAGCTTCGCGTATCAAGGCCGCGGCGACGCGCTCACTCGCGCCGTCGTGGCGCTGCCGGCCGGCAAATGGCGCGATCTGCCCGAGCTTTTGACTCCGCTCGGCCCGAGCCTGCTCGTGCGTGAGGCGGACGGCAGCTTGCGCCTCGACCAAGCCGGCAAGCGCTCGGCACTGTCGCCTGCCAGCTGCGGTGCGCATGTGCTGTTCGCCGACGCCGACCGTGGCTTGGTCGTGGCGACTTGCGCGCCACCGCCACCCAAAAAGCCGCGTCATGGCCCGGCTACGCCGCCCAGTGGCAAGCGCGAGGTCTGGCTGTTCGGCAGCGGTCTCGCCAAGAACCTCCAGAGCGAGCTGTACGAGACCTCGACCGACCGCGAGGCCGTCGACGGCGCGCGGCTCGTGCCGCTCTATCCCGGCAGCGACGCGAGCCTGTTGGACTTGGAGCGGCGCGAAGTCTTGCCGTTGCCGGCCGGCTCGCGCGTCGTCACGACCAACGGCGCCTTGGCGTTGATTTGGCGCGAAGGCGACCTGTATCGCTACGACGCGGCGAGCAAGACCGAGCAGCGGCTGGCGCACGGCGTGCTCAAGAACCCCGACCTGCTGCAGGCGGGCAGCACGGTGCTGCTGAGCCCGTTCGTGGTCGTCGGCTGTGATGGTCCGGCCGTGGCGAGCCCGCCCCAAGCGCTGGCGCTTTCGACGAGTGGCTTCGTCCTCACCGGAAGCCTGGCGGCCGCCTCGCCGCCGACCAGCGCAACCGCGGCTTACAGGAGCGCGATCCAAGGCCCATTGCACTGGGTCGATGCTAGGGGCCCGCGAATGGCTAAGTCAGTCGCCCTCGCGGCCGGTGCATCCCGCCGGGCTTCGTTGCTCCTCAGTTACATACCGCAGTATGCGCCTTCGTCGCGCCTCGCCATCCGGGCGCCTCGGCCGCGATCATCGACTGACTTAGCCATTCGCGGACCCTAAGGTTGCCCCCCCGATGGCCTCCAGCCTTGATTGGTGATCGGGCCGGGTTGGGGAGCGGGATCGGCTGATCGGCAGCGGGATCGGGTTCGGTCGGGGCAGCGGTTTGGGGTCAGCACAAATTCGCAGTCGGCAGCGGTTTCGGTGACGGCAGCAGGTTCGGTCGGCTCGGGCCTGCTTGTCTTGGGGACACATGCCGAGAGCGCGCACCCGGTGCGCCAGCGCCGGGTTATGCGGAGCCAA
>JBBRMI010000064.1:0-35980 GCA_038230915.1 Polyangiales bacterium
CGGGTTCCCTGCATTCGGGCCCCGGGTCGGTCTTCTCCTTCCTTTCTGTTGCGCCTGCCAGGCGCACTCCGATGCTCACGTAGCCACCTACGTTCCGCTTCGGTGCTCGCGAAAGCCTTGCCAGAAGCCAGGCTTGGCGGGCGGGCGGCTGAAAAATGAGACCAATGGTCGCATGCACCGGGGAGGCGCCCGAGGCGTTTGCCCTCACTTAGACAGCCGCGCCGACGCGACTTTTACTCGAAGCCGTGCAGGTGAACGACGTACCACTCACCCCGCCAGCTGATCAGGCTCGTCAGCTCCAGGCTTCGCTCTTTGCCGCTTGAGAGCCTGAAACGCAGTTGGGAGCGCAGCACCCGAAAGTAGCCTAGCCGGTTGCCTTCTTTGCCTGGCTTCATCCATTCGACGCGCGCGTCCGGCACCTCCACGCCCAGAAACTCGGCGCCGTCGGCATCGTGGCCGAGCAGTTTACGGTACTCGCGCAGGTCGCGCTCGAAGTTTGCCATCAGCCGAAAGCGGTAGTCGCGCTCGGGCTTCTGCACGTCCTTGACCTGCGCGTAAGCCACGAGCGGAAAGAAGCTTGACCGAGCCTTGGCGGCGTCACCCGTCAGGATGGCTTCGGCTACGCGCTGCATTCTTTGTTTGAAGCGCTCATCGGTCACCGAAGGGCGCGTCTCAGTCTGCGGCAGCGGCGTGCCGTCGGCGCCGACTAGCGGCGGCTCGTCAGTTGCGCCGGAGCTCGCGAGCGGCGCAGCGGTCGAGCCGGGTACGGCGCTCGCTGCGGCGGATGTTGCCGGGAGCGCCGCGGAAGGTGGGGCGGCGGCGCTCAGCGCGGCGGCGCCGGAAGGACTGGACGTCGCTTGGAGCGCCGGCTTCGGCTCGCGCGCTGGGAGAGTAGCCACAGGCGCGACCGAAGGCGCGGGCTCACCTCGGCAGTTGCTGGCCAACAAGGCCAACCCGAACAGCGCATTTCGCAGGCATCGCTCACGCATCACGATGCCGTCTATAGTCGAACTCAGTGGAGCGGCACAGCACAGGATTGAGTGAAGCCGCTTACGAGCGCTTCGTGCAGACGCCACAGTTGCCCGGCCTGGATGGGCTGCGTTGCCTGGCGATCTTGCCCGTGATTTGGCATCACGCGACGCCGCGCTTGCTGCCCGGCGTGCTCGGCAAAGGCGCCGTCGGCGTGGACTTATTCTTCGCGCTGAGCGGCTTTTTGATCACCACGCTGTTACTGCGCGAACGAAGGAAGAGCGGTCGCATTGGCCTCGGCGCCTTTTACGCGCGGCGTTCGCTGCGGATCTTTCCGCTCTACTACCTGGTGCTCGGTTGCTACGGATTGCGGGCCCTGCAGACGCAGACTGGCTCGGTCGTGGCGCGCCACTTCTTGCAAGGGTTCTGGTACCACGCCACGTACACCGCGAATTGGTTCTTGGATTACGCAGTACCGCACCCGGTGATGTTCGCGTTCTCGTGGTCTCTGTGCGTCGAAGAGCAATTTTATTGGCTGTGGCCGGGTTTGGTGGCGCTGTTGCCGCAACGCTGGCTGCTCGGGTCGTTGATGGCCACGGCCGTCGTCGTCGATACGCTCGCCGAGCACGGCGCATTCGCGGCGTGGTTGCCGCCCGGCTCGCTCGGCCTGCGGATGCTGACCAGCTTTGCGACGCCGATTGGCTGCGGCAGTGTGGTGGCGTTGCTGCTGGATACGCCGCGCGGCTTTGCGGTGGCAAGCTGGCTGTTGGGCTGGCGCTGGTCAGCGCCGTTCTGGCTGCTGCTCAGTGTGTGGTGGCTGACTGCACCGGCGACACCGTACCTGTCCCTCTCGGTCACGCTCGGAGCGCTGGTCGGCGCCGTGGCGATTCGACCTGACAATGGCATGGCCTGGCTCTTGGAACGCGCGCCGCTGCGCAAGGTGGGAACGCTGAGCTACGCCGCGTATTTGCTGCACGTGACCGCGCTCGGCTTCGTGCGGCGGTTCCTGCCGCAAATTCAGGACAGCGCGTTGGGGGTGTTTGCGCTCGGCCTGCCGCTTTCACTGCTGTTCGCCCAAGCCGCGCACCTGGCCATCGAGCGGCCCTTCCTGCGCCTGCGCAGCCGGTTTCGCTGATTCTTCTCGGAACCCTGGCAAAGCCAACTCGGTCCTCGCGGGTATCATGGACCAGTGCGGTGCCGCGATGTCCCTCAGCGGGTGTTGGTTCTTCTGGCGCCCTGGCTCGTCGCGGCTTGTGGCGGCGACCCGGGTCCGCCGCCACCCCAGGCGTGGACCGGCTTCTTCCATCCACCCCCCAAGCCCGGCGCAAGCATCAGCAACACCAAGCAATGCGACTGCCGCGCCTGCGATCCCGCCAGTTGCTGCGGCGCTGCGCAAACCGAAAGCCTTGACGCGGCCCCCGCCGAGTGCAACCGCAGCTACGAGTTTCCGGACAAGTGCGGCATCAAGGTTCAGACCTGCACCCCGCGCTGTTATTCGCAGGTCTGGCGCGTTGGGAACCAGGAAAGTTGCGCGACTTCTCGGCCATTGATTTGCTGCGAGTGACCAGACGCCTATACTGCCTGGCATGTTGGTTAACGGTGGTAGGTCCGGGCGGGCCCGCGTGGTGTCGTTCGTGGCGGCAGCGAGCGTCTTCGGCTGGATGAGCGTCGTCGGTTTCGGTTGCGGCAGCCGAACGTCGATGCTCGACCCGGACGTGTTCGGCGCGGGCACGGATAGCGTTGCTCGCGGGGGAAGCAGCAACGTCCACCCGACTCCGATGGGTAGCGCTGGCAAGCCAGCGAGCGGTGGTGTTCTGCTCGGCAACGGCGGGGCGGCGTCCGGAAGCAAGGGCGGCGCGAGCGGGTTGGATCCCAGCCTGGCGTTGACGCCATGCCAAAAGTACTGCCCCGCCTATGGCGCGCAATGCGCCAAACGCCTCAAGGGCCAGGACTGCATGCCAACCTGTCAGGGCGAGCTCAACGGTTCAGGCCCGACTTGCCAAGTGTTGGGCATCCAAGCGTTGAACTGCCTGACGCCGTTTTTCAGCGCCAACGGGGGCCCGTGTGACCCGGCCGTGGATCGCGCGCTCACGCTCTGCAGCGGGATCGTCAACGCGTTCGAGGATTGTAAAAAGGGGGCAAGCATCGGTCCCAAGCAGCCGACGACGCCACCACCAGCACCAACACCGGGCCGAGTCGACGTCCTCTCCTGCCCCACGCCAGCCGTGGCCATCGGGCCCGAGTGCAAGATATTGTTCTCGTGTGCCAACGGCGACTACGAGACATACTGTTCGAGGAACGGGCAAAATCCTTCGCTCACCGACTGCGTGTGCACGAGCCCGAACGGCATGCAGACGATGACGCAGCTCATGCAATCGGCGAACGTCTGCTTCGACGCCGCCCACGTCTGCCAGTAGCGTCGCGCTGACGCGACCGTATTAGCCGGGCGGGTTGACGACGTTTTGCGGCGTCCCGCGCAGGATGCCGCGCACGTTTTCGGCCGTAATCTGCATCGCTCGCCGACGCGCCGCCAACGTTAGCCACGCATTGTGCGGCGTGATCACGCAGTTCGGCGCGCTCAGCAGCGGATTGTCGACAGAGGGCGGCTCTCGACTCAAAACATCCAGCGCCGCGCCGGCGATCACGCCGCGCTCGAGCGCGTGGGCGAGGTCGGCTTCGTCGATCAGCGGGCCGCGCCCAGCGTTGAGCAAGAGCGCACTCGGCCGCATGCTCGACAGCCGAGCAGCGTTGACGAGGCCGCGTGTCGCTTCGCCGAGCGGACAATGCAGCGTCACGACGTCCGAGCTCCGGAAAAGCTCGTCGAGCCCGACGCGCATGAGCCACTCCGGGTCGGTCGCACGCTTTTCGTTGCCCACCGCCTGCACAGGCATGCCGAGTGCGTGGGCAATTTCACCGACACGCCGACCGATCGCGCCAAAACCGACGATGCCGAGCAGAAGCCCATCGAGCTCGGTCAAAGGCGACAGCGTAAAGCTAAAATCGAGCGCGTTGACCCACGCGCCTTGATGCACGGCAACATCATGTTTACCAACGTGATTGGTGAGCTCGAGCAATAGCGCGATCGTGTGTTGTGCGGTGCTGGCCGTGCTGTATGAAGGGATGTTGCAGACCGGGACGCCGCGCGCCGTAGCAGCCGCGACGTCGACGACGTTCACGCCCGTCGCCAGCACGCAGATGCCACGCAGCCCCGGCAGCGCCGCGAGCGTTTCGGCGCTGAGCGGCGTCTTGTTCGTGAGCACGACGTCCGCACCCTGCGCGCGCTCTACGATCTCTTCCCGCTCCGAGCGCTCGAACACCTGCAAGTCGCCGAGCGCCGCCACGTCGGTCCACGGATTGTCGCCCGGGTTGAACGTGAACGCATCGAGCACCACCAGCCGGGTCAAGCCTAGTCCTTCAACGGCGGCTCAGCGACGCGCGTCGCTGACGGCGGCGCGGCCCAGGAACTGTTGGAAAGCCGCGCGATTCGCCTCGCTCGGCGGCGTATCGTAGGCGTAGGGGCGTGCGATCTTGTTGGCGAACAAGCAATTGACCGCTTTGTCGAAGTCACGCGCCGCCGGCGCCAAGTCGACCGACTTGGAGCTGTCGTCGGCGACGCGCCGCACCGACGACTGCAGCTGCTCGCACCAGCCCGCCGATTCCGGCAGCGTGAGCGGCGCGGCGGCCGCGCAGCAGTGGCGGCGAATGATCGCGGTTGCCGGCAGCTCGTACCAATCGAGGCCGGAGCCCTTCACGCCCGCGTCGACTTTCAGCACGTCGGGTGGCGGGCCCGCGTCGACAACGCCGGCGCTGCCGGCACCGGCGGCGTCGGGTGTGCCGGACGCTACGACGATTTGGTTCAGCGAGCTCGCGATCTCCCGAAAATCCTTGTCGCTGCACACGAACTCGAAGTCGGGTGTGCCCTTGAACGCGCCTTCGGGGAAATACGCGACCACGCACGCGTCACGCTCCTCGGCGACGCTCGTGACCTTCTTCGCCACGGACTTAGCCGGCGCTGGTGTGGGCGTCGGCGCGGGAGTCCGGCTCACGTCGGGCGCCGGCTTCTGCGTCGGATCTGGCGCCACCGCGAGATAAACCCCACCACCGCCGACCAGCGCGGCGATCGCTAGCATCGGCCAAATGCGCTTCTTCTTCTCGAACGGATTGATCGAGACGCGCCGACTCGTCCGCTTGGCGGTGCCGGGCGGTCCGGCGGAAGAGCGCCCGGAGCCGCTAGCTACCGAAGCCCGCGCCGGGGCGACAGCGGTGTTCGGCACGCCTGGCATAGGCGCCGGTGCTGGACGCGCCTGAGCCGGCTGCTCCGGCAGCGCGCCGAGCGGCGGCGCCATTGCGCGCAGCTCGGTTCCCTCGTCGTCGGGCAAGAGATCATCGTCGATCACGACGCCGTCGTCGCGCACGCCGCCGTGCGCAGTGCCACCGACGATGTCCGCCAGCCCACGCGACGCCGGACGCGGCGACGCTGCGCGCTTGGGCGGCATGATCGTGCGGTCACGTTCCCAGCCGTCGAGCGCCTGAACCAGCTCCGGCAGGTCGGTGACGCGCAGGCGCTTTTCGCCAATCAGACCACGCACCAAGATCTCGTCGAGCACCGGCTCGTCGACGCCGAACGCGGACAGCGCCTTGGGCCGCCCTGAAAGCATGGCCTTCAGCAGCACATCGCGCGCACTACCCTTGAACGGCGCCTCGTGCGTGAGCATGGCGAACAGCACCGCGTGCAGCGCCCACACGTCGTCAGCCGACGTCTCGACGCTGCCGCGCAGGCGTTCCGGCGGACAAAACGCGCCGACCGGCTGCGCCAAGAGCTGCGATAACACCGGCGCGATCTTGCGCGCTTCGGGCTCGGCCACGACGCTACGCAGCGAAATCGCGCCGTGCGCTCCGCCCGCTTGATGCAGCGCCTGAACCGATTCAGCCAGCCGCACGGTCCACGCGACCGCCTTGGCGGCGTTCAACGGGCCGCCCTCGAGCTGGCTGCGCAACGTCGTGCCGGGCATGTATTCGGCGACGGCCACGCCGCCCGCCGTCGGAATCACGACGCCTTCCGGGATCGATTGCGGATCGACGTCGCGCACGACCTCGACCACGCCAGCCAGGTGGCGGTGCTTCACGCCTTTGGCTGACTCGAGCGTCGCGAGCCGACCGGCTTCAGTCGCGACGGCGATGACGCGGCGACCAGTGTCGCTTTCAGTGGCCAGCCAACGACGTGGCCCTTGGCTAGTGCGCAAGAGTCCGGCGAAGGCGAATCGTCCGGCGAGCGGTAAACGAGGTTCAGGCATGCACAGAGCGAGTGGGCGCCTTCTCCTTGTGTGGATCAGGCCGGATAGAGCGTGCTAATCGTATCACCCCCGGGCGAGGTGGGACATTTAGTGGTTGCATGACTGGCGCCGGCACCTGGTCCGCGCTCGCTCGCCTTCCCCGCAGTGGCTCAGCGTGGCTTCTTTGGCCGGCCCGGCGGTCACGCGCGCGCGGTTTTGGCCGGCGTCAGCAACTGCCCCGCTCGCCCGGAGCGCGAAATGACGCCACTTCGATAAGCTAGCGCACCATTCACTACCACGCACTCGATGCCCCGCGGGACGCGCATCGGTTGGTCATAGTCGGCAACGTCCGTCACCCGTTCGGCGTCGAACAGTCGTCGGCGACGAACGGCGGCGCACCGCTGCCGTCGAGCACGTTCACGTCACGAAATACCAGTCGCTCAGTCACTGGCCCAGACTACAGCGGGCGACCTTGCGCGACCCAAGATTCAACCAGCTGAATCTTCTCTGCGCTGAGCGCCGGCAACCCTAGCGGCATGCCTCGCAGCTCGTCCGATTCGACACCCGCGCCCTCGCGCGCTCGGGCCACCAGCGCCGCGACCAGGCGTGGCAAACCCTCGTTGGTTGGTGCGAACAAGCTCACGCGCTCGCCGTGCGCGTCGACGCCGCCAGACTGAATGCTTTGGTAGGAAGAGAAATCGATCTTGCGCGGCTTGAAGCCGAAACCACCGGTGCCGCCCGGGCCTCCGTCGCCGCCGGCAGAATCCGGATTGGTGTGGCAGTGACGGCACGTCACCGCGAACACCTGCGCGTTCACTTCGTCGAAACCAACTCGGCGCGTCAGCACCGGCAGGCGCTCGAAACGCGGCGGCAGCGGCACGACGTCGAGCTGACCGAAACTGAGGAACGCTGCCAAGTCATGCGCGTCGGCGACGCTCAGGCCGAGGTTCGGCATGGCGGCGTCGCGCTTCACCTTCGTCGGGTCGAGCAGCCAGCGTGCGATCGCAGCAGGCTCTGCGCGTTCGCGCGCGAAGCGTAGGTCGGGTGCCAAGCCCAGCGTGCGCACGACCGGATCGTTCTTGGGCGGGCTCGGCAACCCGGCGCCGCTCACCTGGTGACAACCGACGCAGCCGCGCGCCGTCAAAAGCTCCTTACCGTGCGCGATTTGCGCCGGCTCAGCGCTGACCTCAACCAGGCTTGGTGCGGTCGCCGCGCTGCCGGTGCTCGTCAAATAAGTCGCGACGTCGCGCGCTTGTTCAGTCGATAGCTTCAGACGCGGCATCGTCTGCGCCAGATTCGGGCGCAAGTCGCGCGGGTGAAGCAGGTAGTCCCTCACCCAGGCTGGGCGCAGCCGCGCGCCTAGATCTGTCAGTGACGGCACGTCGCGATACGGCAAGATGTGCGGCTTCCATTGGGCAAGCTTGCCCGCCGCCGCCTGGAACTTGTCGGTCGCAATCTGCTCATGACAACCGACGCAATCCTGATCGAGCTTGGGCGCAGCCAAACCTGTGCCAGCGTGGCAGCGATTGCATTCGAACTCCGCGACCAACGCCTTGCCGTGCTCGGCAATGCCGGGCTCGAACGGCGCCGCGTACGGCGCTTCGACCGGAGCCGAGCCAGGCCGCCTGTGCGCCGCCGGCTTCGGCTTCTCGGGCGTGGGCGGGCTGACGCTCGGCGACTTGCAGGCCGCCAAGAGCGCGACTCCCAGCCACGCTGCGACCACGCAGCCCGTGCGCCAAACACAAGTTGTCATCGAAGAACTTTAGCTGCAGAAGACGCAAGCGTCTTGGCTCTTGGCCATAGCTTCACAGCGCTTCAGCGCCAGCTTCTGGCCATCACTATCGCCGGACTGTCGGAGCAACGACGCCAGCGCCGCGTAGCCTTCAGGCGAGGCGATCAGATCGCGCTTGGCCAGGTCCTCCAAGATCGTGCGCGCCTCGGCGTGATGCTCCGAAATCCGCGCCATCGCCTCGGCCAGATCGGTCTTCAACGCCACGTCGTCGCGCTTGCTCTCCGATTGGCGCTTCAAGACCGCGACCGACCACTCCATGTTGGCGGCCGACTCATAGGCGGCGGCCCCGCGCCAGCTCCCCAGGACCTCGGCCGGCACTTCGCTCCCGACCGGCAACGCACCCTGCGAGCGCGACAACGCGATGGCCAGCACGCGCTCGGCGCGCGCCACCAGCGAGCCCGGCGTCGATTTGAGAGACTTGATATGCGGCATCATCCGCAAGACGCTGGCCGCAGCGGCAAGACGATTGCCATTGGCCAGCGTCTTCTCTGCCTGCGCGACCCCGTGAATCCGCGGGTCGATCATGACTTCCGGATACCATTCACCACCGCAAGCCCTGGCGTCCTCGGCAAGCACCGTAACGCCCAGGCACGCACCCAAAGCAACCGCCCAAACCGTGTGTTTTCGAAAGTTCATGACCTGTGCTCCTTTTTATTGCGCTCGACGACTAGAAAAGCTGCCTGGCGCCCAACCGCTGACACGCTGTCTGACTGCTAGGTTTCATCAGCAAATTGCCTGCCAGCGAAAAAGCCCCGTAATTGCCACGGTGTGTGCCTAAGTGCGTGTCCGCGGTTCCACGCCGCGTGTCGCCGCAACCACCCTGTCCAACTTCCTGCCGACCGGTCTGACGCGTCGCGCGCGACAGACGCCTGCAAAACTATTTCGTTGGAAACCAACTGGGGCTGTCGCGTTGGATCCCAAGTTGATACGTCGCTTGATGGACTCTGAGTGTGACTAACTGACCCAGAATTAGACTCGAAGTCTCAATCCATCATGCATGTCGGTCCCAATCGCTGCGTAACCATTGACACTTGCTTTCGCGATGCACTACAGGCTCGCCATGGCTAACTCTATTGATGATCGAATCCGAGCTCGCGTGGAACAGTTCGCTGCAGAGCTCGCAGAACTAATTCGCGAATCCGCGATGGAAACCGTGAGTGCCGCGCTCACCGGTGCCCGTCCGTCCGCCGGTCGTGGTGGGCGCCGTGCCGCTGCTGCCGCGGCTCCCGTCCGCGGTGGCGGTCGTGGCCGCGCCGCAAGTCGCGAAAAGGGCGCCAAGCGTCCACCCGACGAGATTGAGCGTCTCACGGGTCGCCTGCTCGACTACGTCAAAGGCAACCCCGGTCAGCGCATCGAGCAGATCGCCGACGGCATGGGCACCTCCACCAAGGAGCTGAACCTGCCCGCGAAAAAGCTGATCGCCAACAAGCAGCTGAGGACCAAGGGCCAAAAGCGCGCCACGCAGTATTTCGGTCGCTAAAAGCTTAGCAACGTCGACCAAACGGGGGCCCGCACGCGCGGGCCTTCGGCATTTCTGGCCAGCGCTTTCTTTTAGAAACTTCCGGAAACCGATAGGTCAAAACCACCCGGCGTCGCCGACGCCCGCAGCTCGGCCGGAGCCTCGTGCTGCGGCCACAGCCAAAAAGTCAGACCAAAAGCCGCCGCCGAGACGCCCGCCGAGACGAAACCGCCGGCGGCAAACGCGGCCGAGCGAGAGCGGTCCTGCCGGGCTTGGTCGAGCTCGGCGCAACCCGGACGCGGCATCCCGCCGGCGGGCGGCGCGCAGGCAGTGCCGTCGGCGTCAACGCCGTTGACTTGCGTGAGCACGGTTTGATTCGCCCGTGCGTAGCGATCGTCCGCGGAGCTATGCGCGATCGCAAAGACGATGCCGGTGCCGAGCGCGGCCGCAAACAACGACGCCTCTCCGACCAACACGATCGTGCGCGTCGGTACCGAGCTGTCCACCGCCTGCGCCTCGGCGCGAGGCGGAGCGGGCACCACGGGCGCCGCAGTAATCGGCACACCGCTGGTCGGAACGGTGGTCGCGACGGGCAATTCGATCGGTAACTGCCGGACTTCGCCGGTTCCGAGCGTGAGCTCGGTCGTAAACTGGGTGCGGCCGACCGCGACCGCGTTCAACCGGTGCTTGCCCGGATTGATCGGCATCGGCACGCCCAGCACCGACCGCGACAGCGCCTTGCCGTCGAGCTCGACGCTGACATTCTGCACATCACTCGGCAGCCGCAGGGTCAAAAGCGCGACCTTTGCCCGAACCCGCTCGCGCGCGTCGGCCAGCAGTTTTTCCACGTCGGCGGCCTTTACGCCGCTGTCGATCAACTCGCGGGCCCGGTCGTATTCGACGAGCGCTTCCACGAACGCGCCCTGCTCCTCCTCACAGTGTGCCAGGTGAAAGCGCATGCCGGGCGTGTCCTTGATGCCCGTAGCTTGGCGAAACTTCTCCGCCGCTTCGTGCCAGCGCGCGGCATCTTCGGCGGCTCGGCCCTCGTCGAACAGGCGACGCGCGACGCTCAGCTCCGAGGGAGTTGGCTCGGCTGCGGCGAACGCGCCCGGCGCCTGGAGGGCGGGGATGAGCGCCACGAAGAGCGCCAGCAGGGGCTTTGGAGTGGGCAATCGCATGAGCTAGACCGTGCGGATATACACCTGTCGGGCGGTCGCCTTCCGCAGTTGTGTGAAATCACACCCAATTTCAGTGATGCTAAATATTATGGACGCCGGGCCGACCCGGGTTAAACAAGTGGGCGTGCGCGTTTTCCGGGCCATCCTCGCTTCGCTGCTGATCCTCGCCTGGGCGGAGCTTGCGTCAGCTGCTAGCTCGCCCCGCTACCACACCATCCTGGCCGGCCAACGGCTGGGGTCGATCGCCAAGCGCTACAGCGTCAGCATCGAGGCCTTGTGCACCGCCAACGGCGTCGAGCGCAACCAGCGCCTCAAGGTCGGCGAGAAGCTGCTGGTCCCGGCCAAAGACGACAAGGACGGCAGTATCACGCGTCGCCAGTACGGACCGCCCGAGCGCAAAGAAGCGCGCGACGGCGCCCCGGCCGAAACGTTGCTTGCCAGCACGCGCGAGCCGGCGCGGCCATCGACGCACACGGTTTACGCCGGTCAGCGCCTCGAAACGATCGCCAAGCGCTACCAGGTGAGCATCGACGCGCTGCGTGACGTCAATCGCCTGCACCGCAACGCCAGGCTGAAGCCGGGCCAAGTGCTGGTGATCCCTGGCACATTGCCGGACGGCGGCCTTTCGAAGGCCGGCGACGACGACGATCGGCGCGCGTCCGCGGCCAAGCTGCCCAAGAAGGGCTTCATGGATCTGTCGACGTACACCACCCGCTACCGCGGCGTCGTTTTCGACAAGAAGGGCAAGGTCGCGGCGGTTGCCGTCGAGTCGATCTCCAAGCTGTTCACCGCTACGGGCAGCCGGCCACGCGTGGACGCACGGCTGATCGCGCTCTTGGCCGACGTGAGCGAGCATTTCGGTGGGCGACCGATCCGCGTCGTGAGCGGCTGGCGTGACCACTCGTATTTCGAAGATTCGCGGCACAAGCACAGCCAAGCGGTCGACTTCAGCATCGCGGGCGTGGCCAACACGGTGGTGCGTGACTACGTGCGGCGCTTTCGGAACTGCGGCGTCGGCTACTACCCGAACTCGTCGTTCGTGCATCTCGACGCGCGCGATGCGGCAGCTTACTGGGTCGACTACGCCGGCCCTGGCGAAGCGCCGCGCAGTAAACCGCACCCGGACGTGAGCGAAAAGCTCGCCGATACCGAGGCCTCCGGCCCGATCGAAGAAGCCGGCGCCGACGTCGACGATCGCCCCGCCAGTCCCGCACCCGCAGCGGCGCTGCCGAGAAAGCCCGGTCCCGACGTCACGAGCGGCGCTTCGAAAACGACCTCGGTAGCGCCCGCCACGCCGAACACTCCGTCATCGCCCTGAACGACGAAAGCCGACTATTTGTCGGGCCTTTTTGCGGTTCCAGAGCAGCTATGCTTTTGTGCGTCGTCGTGCACTCCCGTCTTATCTCGCGCTTGCCCACCGCCCAGCAGGGTGTGCTCAGCCTGACCGCTCTTCTTCTCGCCAGCTCGGCCTGCAACTACCCGAAGCCCCCGCTCGCCTGGAGCGGCGTTGCCCCGGCGCCGGTCGCTGCCGCAGCTCCGACTACGCCGCCTCCGCCTCCGCCGCCGCCTCCTCCCCCACCGCCGCCCAAGTGTGAGGATCTGGCCGAGAATTGCGCGGCGGGTCCGGACACCAAGCTACTGGTCGGCGATAGCGGCGCCTGGTTCGCACCGCCCGAGGGTTGGCACTACGCGCGCACGCCAACCGGCAGCATCGCGGTCAGCCCGGACGGCAACGCGATGATCGTCCTAGCGCCTAGCGCTGATCCCTCGGATATCGCGCCGGCGGTCGAAACCATGGTCGGCGAACGCGGCGTGAAGGGGCTCAAGATCGACAAGCTGAGGCGTCGCCTCAAAAAGCCACAGCAAACCTTGCCGGCGGGCGACGGCAGCGTCGAGCTGTGGGAGGTCGACAAGGGCCGGCAAGGCGAATCGCTGTCGCTATCCGACAAGGGCACCGGCACGCTGTTGGTGCTCGTCGGCAAACCGTCCCCGGAGCACACGCTGTTCGGCATCGGTTTCGTGGTCGAGTCGGTGGCCGAGGCGGAGGCACCGAAGATCATGCAGTCGGTGCAGACGCTGCGGGGCAAGCCGTAATGCTCGGGTTAGGGCCTGTCCCTGAATTCGCTCGCTCTCGCGTGACCGTCAACGTGCCCGTGCCCGACGGTCCGGACGGCCCGTTGAATGGTGTAGGCCTTGCCTGCGCGCGCAGCTGCGCGCGGCGCGCGCGGGCTGAAAGCCCGCGCCAGAAACCTCGGCCTCCCCCAGCGGGACCGAGCGGAGCCGGCAGAATTTCGGGCACGCCCATCGGCAAGTTTACTGGGAAGCCAGCAATTCAGGGGCACGCCCCAGCGCTGTTGGGCGGAGCCTGCTGATGGCGCAAAGCCTGCTCCCGGCCGGCACCGTGTTGTCGGGGCGATACCAGCTGGCCGAGGTTATCGGCGAGAGTGACCTGAGCACAGTCTACGCGGCAACCGATCAACGCGGGCACGCGCAGGTCGCGGTGAAGGTGTTCGCGACGACCGTGACCAGCCGGGCCGCCGCGCTGTCAGAATACCAGACGCAGGCCCGCCAAGCGTCCGGGCTGGGCGTCGAAGGCATCGCGCGCGCTTACGATTTCGGCATCGACGCCAACAGTGGTGCGCCGTTCAGCACCGCAGAGCGTATCAACTGGGCGTCGCTCGACCGCCGCGTGTTGGCGCACGGCCCGCTCGGCGTCGCCGAATTGAGCCGCGCACTCGCGGTGCTGGCGCGCGCGCTCGACGCGGCCCACGCGGCACGGCTGCTGCATCGCGATCTCAAGCCGCAAAACGTGTTCATCTCGCCCGACAATCCGGAGTGGGTGCGCATCACCGATTTCGGAGCAAGCGCCGTGCGGCGCGGTGCGCCCGAAGCCATGGGCTGGGGCGGGCCCCCCGGTTACACGCCGCCCGACGCCGTCGACGCCGCTGCGCCAGGCTCGCCGGGCGCCGATCTGTTCGCGCTCGGCGTGATCGCCTTCTTCGCGCTGACGCGCGCCACGCCGTTCCGCTCGCTGCGCAGGCCGGGCTTCGATCCGAACGCGCACTGGTCCGAGCTGAACCAGCCGCTCAGCCCGATCAGCGAGCGCGCCAAAGAGGTCGGAGTGGCGCTCGATCCCGCGCTCGATCCTTGGTTCGCACGCGCGCTGGCGCTCGCGCCGCAAGAGCGCTTTCGCAGCGCCGGTGAAATGGCGCGCGAGCTGTCGCTGCTGGCAGACCTCGCCAGCGCGCGCCGTGGCGGCGGACCGCGCTCGATGCCCGGTATTGCCGCGGCGATCGCCCAGCCGTTGGTGTTTCAGCCGGAGCCTTCGCCGGCCTCGCTCGGGCTCGCCGCGACATCGCCTGCGTCGCCATCGCCGATGGCCGCGATGGCGGCCGCGTTGCAACGCCCCGACGCGCCGGCACTCTTGCCCGCCACGTTGCTGTCGTCCGCGGAAGAGCCCGTCGCCGGGTTACCCCAGAAGGGCGGAGCGTTACCGCTGTTCATCGGCTTGGGTGTGGTGCTGTTCGCAGGTCTCGCTTTCGCTGGCTACAAGGTGCTGAGCAAGAGTGGCGAAGCGCCCGTCGTGCCGAGCGCTGCCGTATCGGCGACGGCTGCTCCCTCGGCGGCGCCCGTAGCAGTCGCGACCGGTCCCGCGCGAGCCCGCTTCACCTGTCAGCCGGAAGCGTGTGAGTGGGTGGTTTGCGATGGCAGAAACGTCTCCGCGGTGAATGAAGAGATTGAGCTTGTGCCAGGCAATCACGACTGTAGCGCTTCGAAGAATGGCTTCGGCTCGAAGGCGGTCACGTTCACGGCCAGCCCGGGTCAGGTCAGCACGGTGCTGTTCGAGTTACCGCCACTCCCCGCCGCGACTCAGCAAAAAGCGGCCGCCGCGACCGCGCCGAAACTCGCGCCTCCCGGCGCCAAGCCCGCGCCCCCCACTCCCGCGGCAAAGCCCGCGCCCCCAGCGGCGAAGTCCGCGCCCCCCACTCCCGCGGCGAAGCCCGCGCCCCTCAACAAGAAGAAGAAGTGTAGCCCCTTCCTCGGCTGCAAATAGAGACGGCCTACCAGGCCAAGCTGGCAAGTTCGGGTTTCGGCAAGGCTTTGGCGAGCACCGGAGCGGAACGTACATCAGTACGTGAGCACCGGAGCGCAGCCAAAACGCGGCCCAAACCCGAAATCGCCAGCTTGGCGGTTAGCGCCAGCGTTCTTTGAGGTAGGGGAGTAGTAGATCCCCGAAGCCGTAGAGTTGGTTGGCGTGTGCGGCCTTGTCCTGCCCAGCGAAGCCTCGGACGTGGAACGAGCCGCGATCAGCACGGGACGTGAGCTCCATGTCGGGGCGCGGTCCGGGCATGCTGAGTTGAATTCGGGCCACGCCCTCAGCGTCCAACAGGTAGGAAGACGTTTCGGTGGTGCTGGCGTAGGGCGTCGCGATGGTGGAGTGCGTGATCGCGAACAGCCGCTTGTCGGCCACGGCCTGATCCGCGAACAGCTCGAAGGCGGCCATTTGCGCCGGGTTCACCTGACGCTCACGCTCGTTACCGACGAAGCCGCAGTGCAAGCCGTCTGACAGCAGCACGGAGTCGATGCGGGCGGCGTCGGTAGAGCGATCGAGGATGCGCCAGACTGCGCCGTAGCCAGCGCTCCAAGCGCTGAGGCCGATGCGCTTGGGCGCCGCGGCGGTAGGGCACAGCTCGCGAACACCGTTGGTGATATTCGCAACCACCTGGTTGAACGTGCCGGGAGCCGCGAATGGATCTTCGTACGCGCCGGAGCCGATGCCCCAGTTGTAGATGACGAGGACGCCGTCGATGCCCGACTTTTCGAATGCCGCCTCGAGCACCGGAGGCGCGCCGTGGAAATGGATCAACAGGTCGTACGGCTTCTGCGCCGCACGACAGCCGGCCGTTAAAGAGATCACCCGACTGCCTGGCGCGACGCGACGCTTCGGCGTGTCGAGCTGCGGGTCGAACTCGCGCGGCTCATCGAGCGTGACGCTGAGCGTGCGGTCGAGCTCTGCGCGCGCGGGCTCCATCAAACCGGCCGGTAGCGGATCAAGCGCACCCTGGCCGCCGAGCTTACCGACGAGGAAGTAACCGAGGGCGATGGCCGCAAGTACGCGCATCGAGTCCATTGGTTATACCGGTCAGAATTTCCATCTGTAAACCTGAATCGACGCACTCGATCGCTTGTAGGCTAGAGCCCTCAGTCGCACTCCTCGGTCACTCCACAGGGTTTCATTGCATCTTTCCCGCTGAATCTGACGCTGGATATCGACTCATGACATGTAGGACGCTGTCGCGAACAATCCTTGGAAAATTCTTGCCCACACTGTGATTGTCCACGGTGAGGGAATTTTCCCGCGCGATTGCGCCATGTAGCGAAAGGCGCGCGGTATGCTCCGGCGCGCATGACGACGCGCGCGATCGGCCCCTACCTCGGTGGCAAAAGCGACAACGCCAAGGCGACACACACGGTACGAAACCCCTACGACACGAGCGTCGTCGGTGAGGTCGGGCTCGGCGATGCCGACGATTTAGAGACCGCGATCAGCGGCGCCGCGGCGGCATTCAAATCGTGGTCGCGGAGCTCGACGCACGAACGCGCGCTGGTGCTCGAGAAGCTCGCGCTGTCGATCGAAGTCGAGCGCGACCAGCTTGCGCTGTTGATCGCGCGCGAGAGCGGCAAACCGATCCGCTACGCGAAGGCGGAAGTGGCGCGCGCCGTTTCGACATTTCGGCTCGGGGCCGCCGAAGCGCGCGTGCTGGGCGGCGAAGTATTGCCATCGGATCAGCTGCCGGGCGCCGAGGGCCGACTCACGTTGTTTCGGCGCGTGGCGCGCGGACCGGTCGCCGGAATATCCCCGTTCAATTTCCCGCTCAACCTGGTGGCGCACAAGCTCGCGCCCGCGCTGGCAGTCGGCGCGCCGTTGGTCTTGAAGCCCGCACCGCAAGCACCCTTGACGGCGCATCGTTTGGCGGAGCTGGCGACACTGGCAGGCGCGCCGCCGCACGCATTCAATGTCTTGCACCTGCTGCCAGAGGTCGCCGAGCGGCTCGCTACCGACCCGCGGCTGCCGGTGCTTTCGTTCACGGGCAGCGACAGCGTCGGCTGGCACCTCGAGAGCGTGGCACGCAGAAAGCACGTGCTGCTCGAGCTCGGCGGCAACGCGCCGTGTCTGATCGACGAGACGGTGGACTTGGAAGCGCTGCTACCGCGTGTGGTCGACGCCAGCTTCGCCAACGCGGGCCAGGTTTGCATCAAGGCGCAACGGCTGTTCGTGGTGCGCGAGCGCTTTGCCGAGTTCAGCGAGCGCTTCGTGGCGTTGACGCGCGCGCTGCCGACCGGAGATCCGCTCGACGAGCGTACCGTCGTTGGACCGATGATCGAGGCGCGCCACGTGACGCGCGTGCTTTCGTGGGTCGCCGAAGCGACGCGCGACGGCGCGCAGCTGCTGACCGGCGGCACCGCGAACGGCAACGTCGTGGCGCCGACGGTCTTGACCGGTACCTCGCCTGGGCAGCGTGTCTGCAAGGACGAGATTTTTGGACCGGTGACGGTGATCGAAGCCGTCGACAGCTTTGAAGCGGGGCTGGCAGCGTGCAATGCCTCGCGCTTCGGCATTCAGGCCGCCGTGTTCACGCGCGACCTAGGCCGCGCCCTGACCGCCTTTCGAGAGCTGGATTTCCCCGGCGTATTGATCAACGACGCGCCCACGTTCCGCGTCGACAACATCCCCTACGGCGGCGTCCGCGACTCCGGCCGTGGCCGCGAAGGCGTGCGGTTTGCAATCGAAGAGTTCACCGAGCCGAAGCTCTTGTCGCTGCGAGATTTGAGTTAGGAGTTAGGAGTTAGCAGCTGCGAGACGCCAGCCGCGCATCGCCGTCCGCGCCCAGCTGCTGCCGCTCGCATGTTTGCTGCTGTTCGCGCGTTGGCTACTGCCTCCCCTCTCCTCTCCTCTCGAGCCGCACATCAGCTTTACGGCGATCGCGAGCACGCTTGCGTGCGAGCCGGATCACCCCCACCCGACTTTGGCGAGAGCAGATCACGATCGAAAACAGAAGACCGGAGTGAACAAAACTCGGCGAGGCCGAGCGCCGATCGCGTTTCGACCGATAGCATCGCCAAGCGCACCAAGCGCACCACGGAGGAGAACAAGAAATCCAACGGAGGAGAACAAAAACTTCAAGGCCCCGGAGTCACGAACACTCCGTCCGAATCGGCATCCACAAAAATGGCATTGCTGAATCCGAACGGCTTGATCCATTTCCCCGGCAGCGCATCGTTCATGAATTTGTCGCCGCGGGCGACGACGACGATCCAGGTATCAGCTTTGAATTCCAGATCCAAGCTCAGGTTCCAAACCGACTTGCGCACTGGCTCCTCGCGCGTGCGCTCCTGGACCTTGGCGCCGTTCGCGTAAATCTCGACGTGCGAAACGTCGATCCAATCCGGCGCCCGCAGGCTGAGCGCGAGCGACACGCGCGAGCCCTGCACGGTGTCGCCAGGACCGGCGCTGCCATTGGCGGTCGGCAGCACGAAGATGCCGCAAGAAACCACGGCATGTCCGCTGGTCAGCGCCCGCGCGACGTCGAGCGGCGCCACGTGCTTGACGTCTTGATCCGGCACCCGCACGTACGTGCGCGGCCAGCCCGCCCACTGAAACACCACGCGGTGCGAGTCCGAATTACCGACCGCCGTGTAGCGGTGCCCAACGTTGAGCAGCTCGAACCATTCGCGCAGGTTGCGTTCAAAAACGCTCGGATCTTCCAGGTCGAAGCCGTTGCTGACCTCCAGCGTATCGAACGCGAAGCTGAACTCGGGCGACGCGGCCACACCCGTTTTGGTGTCGACCTCACCACGATTGAAATAGCCGACGCCCGGCATGCGCGGGTGATTCACCTGCAGGACCGCCTGCGGCGCGCGCGCTCGCACCAGCGCGAAGATCTCGAGCGGCGACGTCTCGTGGTACGGCGGCACGTCGACCGATTTGGGATACGGGTAGGCGTTGAAATGCCCCCAATGCAGCGTCGTGATCTCGACGCCCGGCATTGACGCCAGCTTTCCTTCCAAGCGTTCCGTGTGAATCGACTCGGCGTAGTCGGTCACGTGGTTGTGATCGGTCGGGACCGCAAGCTCGATGCCTTCGGCGGCCAAAGTCAGCACCCGATCAGTGAGCGGCACGTTCGAGTCTTTGCTCGGCGACGCGTGCACGTGAAAATCGGACGCCAAGTAGCCGCTGGTGTCCACGGTGCGCACCAGCTCGGCTCGAAACGTCGCACCGAGGTCAGCGTTGACCTCCAGCTCCTGCCTCGGTAGCGAATACTCGGGACCATGCGTGGCGAGCACGTCGTAGCGCCCCGCCGGCAACTCTAGCGAGCCCGAGCCGGTCAGCGAGTACAGCATGTTCTTCGAGCCCGCTTCATGCTCGCCCGGCACCAGATCGGGATCGGTGGTGGGCGACACGCCGCGCACCACCAAGCGCCCCGACAGCGGCTGACCCTTGTCGTCGGTCAGCACGTAGCTGAGCGTGCCTGGTCGCGGCGGCACCAGGTTCACCTCGAGCGGGGCACCAGCGTGAATGCTGCCCAGCTCTTCGTCTTCTCCGCCCGGCGCTTGCAACACGAAGCGATACTCACCGGCCGGCAACGGCAATTCGAACTTGCCGTCCGACGCCACCGGCACCGTCAGTACCGTGCGGCCATCAGGATGCCGGGCAGACACCGTCGCCCACGTCTGCAACGGCCGCACGACGCCGCGCGCGTAGCCGAGCGATTTGCCCAGCCGCTGCCAAGCGACCTCCGCCAGCTTGCCGAGCCCACCTTCGACCAAGATGGCGTCGCGCCGAAACTCCGAGCTCCCGCCAGGCGAAAGCTCGCGGCTCGCGTCGAGCGCCACCTCACCAGCGGGCCCGACAACGTCGAATTGGAATGACGTGGGCGCGGGACCGTTGAGAAACACGAAGCCATAGCTGAGCTTCTTTCCGGCGCGTCCGAACCAAGGCACGTCGGCGTGCGTCGCCAAGTGCACGTAGCCGAGCCGCGGCGCGAACGCCGGCGTGCCCGGCCAGCGCCCATGATCGCCGAGCTGTACGCCGCCCACCTTCTTAGTGCTGACGTTGGTGACCGTGCTCACCAGCTCCACGTACGCGCGCCTGGGCGCCAAGCGATACTCGGTGCGCAGCTCGAAGCGCCCGTCGCGCGACGCCTCTTCGACGGCCAGCACCGGCAGCTCGCCGGCCTTGCTGACGTCGACACCCAACATCCGTAGCGGCAGCGGATTGCCAGCGACGTACAGCACCGTGCGCAACTCGATCAACTCGTCTTGCGACTCGCCTGGCTTGGCTAGATCGATCAGCGCGCCGTAGCGCTCGTGGCGCTCCATGCCGTCAGCGTCGTTACCGATCAGCAGCCGCAGTTCGTCCGACTCGAGCAGAAAATCCCGGCCTTCACCGTGGGGCGACGCGCCTCCACCGACGTGCGGCGGCGCCCAAGAAACGCTGACACCGCCGCCGGCGAGTGGCAGCGAAAGTCCTTCCCGGGCCTGCGCGCGCAGCCGCTTCGCCGCCCAAAACCAGCCGCCAATCCCGAGCGCGCTCGCCAGCACGGCGGCAGAAAGCTGGATCACCCGACGGGACACGCAGGCACGATAGCGCGCCTTGCAGCCGCCGTGCTCGTCTGGTACCGCCCCGCCGTGCCAACTCCCATCGAGCAGGCCGTCGCCCGGCGCCGTACCTTCGCCATCATCGCGCACCCCGACGCCGGCAAGACCACGCTGACTGAAAAGCTCTTGCTGTTCGGCGGCGCCATCCAGCTGGCCGGAGCAGTGAAGGCCCGCGGCGACGCGCGGCGCGCGCGTTCCGATTGGATGAAGGTCGAACGCGAGCGCGGCATCTCCGTCACGGCATCGGCGATGACGTTCGAGCACGACGGCTGCGTGTTCAACCTGGTCGATACGCCCGGCCACCAAGACTTCAGCGAAGACACGTACCGTTCGCTGACCGCCGTCGACTCGGCGATCATGGTGCTCGACGCCGCCAAAGGCATCGAAGAGCAAACGCGCAAATTGTTCGAGGTCTGCCGGCTGCGCAACGTGCCGATTATCACCTTCATCAACAAGCTCGATCGCGAAGGGCGCGAGCCGTTCGAGCTGATGGACGAGGTCGAGCAAGCGCTGCAGTTGCAGGTGACGCCCGTCAGCTGGCCAATCGGCATGGGTCAACGCTTCCTGGGCTGCTACGATCTGCGCCGCGACCGCCTGGCGTTGATCGAGCGCGTGAAGAACCGCGTCGGCGACGAAGGCGAAGTTTGCCAAGGCCTCGATGATCCGAAGCTCGACAAGATGCTGCCCGAGAGCGCCGCCAAGACTCTGCGTGAAGAGGTCGAGATGGCGCGCGCGCTCTGCCCTGAGTTCGATCTGGATGAGTACCGCGGCGGCCACATGACGCCCGTGTTCTTCGGCAGTGCGATCAACAACTTCGGCGTACGCGAGCTTTTGCGCGGCGTGGCCGACCTCGCGCCGGCGCCGCGCGTACAGAAAGCGCGCGAACGCGACGTGCTTCCGACCGAAGACAAGGTGACCGCGGTCGTGTTCAAAGTGCAGGCCAACATGGATCCGAAGCACCGCGACCGCGTTGCCTTCGTGCGGCTGTGCTCCGGCCATTTTCGCCGCGGCATGAAGCTCACCCACGTCCGCAGTAATTCGGTGATGGCGCTGAACAACCCGGTCAGCTTCCTCGGGCAAGACCGCGAGACCACCGACGAGGCCTTCGCCGGCGACATCCTGGGCATCCCCAATCACGGCAAGCTCGGCATCGGCGACACGTTGACGGAGGGCGAAACGCTAACGTTCACCGGCATCCCGAGCTTCGCGCCCGAGCTCTTGCAGCGCGTCCGCCCGACCGACCCGATGCGCGCCAAGCACCTTGGCCGCGCGCTCGAGCAGCTAGCCGAAGAAGGCGCCGCCCGCATCTTCAAACCGCGCATCGGCTCCAATCACATCGTTGGGGTCGTCGGCGCGCTGCAGTTCGACGTGCTCGCCGACCGCATCAAGAGCGAATACGACATCCCGGTCGCGTTCGAGACCGCCGGCCTGTTCACCGCGCGCTGGATCGAAGGCGGCGACGCCACGCTGCTGAAAAAGTTCGAAAACGGCAATGAAGGCTACCTCGCCGACGACCACACCGGCGCGCTCGTCTTCCTAGCCCGCAACTCCTGGCACCTCGAGACCACCCAAAAAGAGTGGCCCGGCCTCAAGTTCGCCAAAACCAAAGAACAGTGACCGGAGAGCAGGAGAGGAAACAACAGGAAGGCGGCTCATCATTGGTCTCATTTCAGCTGGTGACCACGCCCGCCGATCCTGGCTGCTGGCTTCGTTTTCGCTGCGGTCCGGTGCTCACGTAGCCACCAACGCGCCGCGCCGGTCCTCGCGAAAGCCTCGCCAGAAGCCAGGCCTGGCGGGCGGGCAGCTGAAAGATCAGACCAATGGTCAGAGGAAGGCGGGAAGGCGGGAAGATCAGAAGGAGATTTTTGGGTGGGTGATACCGGAAGGCCGACGCCACGGGTCAGCGACTGCGCCTCAGCCGCGTGCCCGAACAATCAAATCCTTCCCGCCTTCCCGCCTTCCTGTTGTCTCGCTCTCGAGACTTACGCAGCGGCGCGGGGCTGCATGGGTAGGCCCGGTTTCGTTTGGTGCGGCGGCGCCCAGCTGGGCGCCTGAACCCGGCCTATCCCAACTCAATTGCCGGCGATTTGCTTCATCAGCCGGTCTTTATCGAGGTAGCCGGGCGTGAAGATGTAGGCGTCGGCGTTGTTGGCGGCGCTGACAACGACGGTGGCGCCGGAGAGGGCGCCGCTCGAGATGTCGCAGCGCGAGCGTTTGACGCTAGCGCCGTTGGAGGCGGGCACTTCGAAGGATTTGCTCTCGGTCGCGCCGAAATCGGCGCATGACACGGGCGCCGGGAACTTGGTCGAGAAGCGCGACAGCTTGGGGTCGGCTTCCCAGTAGCGGACCGTGAGCGTGTTGTCGCCGGCGGTCCGGGTCCCGGTGCACAGACGCTCTTTGCTCTTCTTCACGGCGGCCGCTTCGGCGGCGTCGGTCGGCGTGTCACACACCGGTGATACCGATGCCTTTTCCGGCGCCGCGCGGTTGTCGCCCGCCCAGCCGACGAACAGCTTGAGCAGCGCGCCGTTCCTGGCCTTGCGTTGCGCCTCCGCGTCAGCGTTGGCTTTGACCGAAGCCTCCGCCGTCGCAAGCTCTTTGTCGAGCGTGGTCAGGCCGTCTTTGTCCTGACCGGCGGCGTCACACATCTTGTACGCGTACTCGCGCCACTGCGTCGCCAACGCGAAGTCGTTCGACTTGATCGCCTGGCGGGTGACGTCGAAGCCTTGGTTGCACTTGTCAGCGTTGCGAGTCTGGCAGCCGAGCGCCAACAGCACGCAGCCCACCGCAAACGACGTTCCGGGTCGCAGGATCATGGGGGCAGTTAACCCGGAGCCGTCGCCGTTTTCAACCCATCGCCTCGACCTTTGTCGTTAGCGGTGGAACACGCCCGCCGATTTCGGGTTTTCGCTTCGTTTTGGCTGCACTCCGGTGCTCAAGTACCCAAGTACGCTCCGCTCCGGTGCTCGCCAAAGACTCGCCAAAACCCGAACTGGGCGGACGGCTGGTCGTCAGCGGTTGGGCGTCAACGCCGTCCTAGCTAGGCTCTGACCTTTGATGGCATCTTTGCGGCAGCGAGCAGGGGAACAACAGGAAGGCGGGAAGACGGGAAGGGCGAGACCTCAGATTTGGGGTGGGTGGTACGGGCAAGCTCGCCCTGGGGGCAGCGATCGGGCCTCAAGCGCCTGCTCGAACAATCAGAACCTTCCCGCCTTCCCGCCTTCCTGTTCGCTCGCTGCTCAAGCCACGAAATGTGATGAACGGTCAGAGCTAGGCAATGGCCCCCCTAATTCCCGGCTTCGATCGTGACGAGCTCCGCGGCAAAGCACGACAGCGCGTGCAAGCTACGGCGTTGCCACAAGATGCTCGGGTTCGAAAGGAAGCGAATCCGGTACTGGCCTACCGTCAGGTCCGACACGTCGCTGATCCAGCTGACGAAGCTCTTGAAGCACGAGCTGTTCATGAACTCCAGCTCACGCAAATCCATTCGCACCTCGCTGATCGACAGCTCGAGCGCCTTTTGGTGCACGCGGTTGAGGATCGCCTCCACGCTGTCGGTCACGCGCAGATCGGCGGTTCCGGAGAGCTTGGCCACGAGCGCGGAGTCCTCCTGGGTCAAGCGCGCGCGCAACTCGGCGGCTTGCTCGACGGGCAATGCAATCTCGTTCACGCTGCACCTTCTTTCCGCTGAGGCATCAAGACCTCGGTCTCTGCGCTCACGGTAATGGTTCCGTTCTTGCCGCACGCCACGCTCATCGCCATCTCGGCCTCGGCGTGGATGCGTGCCAAGCCCAAACCCGAGCCATCGGTGCGCGACGCGTTCTTGCGCATCAAGCTCAGGTAGTAAACGTTGGCGTCCATCGACATCATCTCGTCGATCGTGCGCTGAATGTGCTGGGCATCTTCGGGGCGCCCGCGATTCTTGGTTCGAATCCGCACGCGCACACGCTCACCCTGGCCGCTGACCTCGATTCGCACCTTGGCTCGACCGTCGCGTGAGTATTTGACGGCGTTCTCGAGCAGCTCGTGGGTCGCCAATGCGACCCGTGAGGTGGCGTCCGGGTCGGACAACGTGCGGTCGTAGAATTCGCTGACGAAGCGCCTTACGATCGAGACGAGCTCGGGCTTCCTCTCGAACGAAAGCTCGCAAAAACCCAAATCACGCAACTCGAGATCGGCGGGCATGTTGCCATTACCCCAAACGGCCAGAATTCGAACAGCTTAAGCAAGGCGCGCCATCAGCGCGGTTGGCGCGAGAAATTCCTTTGCAATCGAAATTAAGCCGGCGCGCTTTCGGCCGTACAGGCTTGAGACCGGAATGAGTCGAGGCTCAAGCGCACAGGCTCTATCGCGTATGCCCCCGGCAGGCGCCGTGGCGGAGCCGCGCACGACCGTCACGCCCCAGGAGCTGCTCGAGGCCGTCTCCGTCCTGGAAGCCGTACTGGAGCAGGCGCGCGCGAGCCAGACGTCCGAAGGCTGGGCCGAGGCGCAGCGCGCGGCGCATCAAGTCTACGTCAAGGCCGAGCAAGGCGACTTTTCGGAGGTAGCCAACGCCGTCTTGCACGTCGAAGACGCCGTGGCGGCCGTCGCCGAGGGTGAGCTGCAACCGGACTCGAGCACGTTTCGGCAAGTCGACGCCGCGCTCCGAGCAGCGCGCGCCGCCTGCGCGATGCCCGAGGCGCAGGCGGTGCCGATCGAAGCGCCTTCGAGTCGAGGCACGGTGTGGGTCGTGTGCAACAGCGGCGAGCTGGCCGCCGACGTGGCGCGCGCGATCGCCAAGAAGCGCATGGACGTCGTGCTAATCGGCAAAGAAGAGCTGGCGCTTCGCACCGGTATGCTGCCAAGCGCGCTGATCCTCGAGCTTGGCTCCGAAGAGCGGGAAGACTTCGTCGAGTGCGTGGCGCAGCTGCGGAGACGCTCGACGCGCCTGGCGTTGTTCGTGCTGTCCGAAGACGGCGGGTACGCTGCGCGCAGCGCCGCCGCCCGGCTCGGCGCGATTTTGTATTTCGTGCTGCCGACGACCGCCGACAAAATCGCGACCGCGCTCGACACGCTGGATATCGGGACGCTGCAGGAAAGGCCGCGGGTCTTGGCGCTGGCGCTAAACGGCAGCATCGATTGGCTGCGCGATCCGCTCGAAGCCGAGGGCATGGAGCTCAAGGTGTTCCACCACCCCGAGCTGGTCCTGGAAGCGCTAGACGCTTCGCAGCCGAACGCGCTGGTGCTCGATCAAACCGGCAGTTCGAGCCAACTGATGTGTCGATTGGTGCGGGCGGCGTCGCGCTGGCGCGATTTGCCGATCCTGGCGCGCGCTGCCGCGACGCCGGAGATGTGGCAAGCGGGCTTCGAAGCCGGCGTCGACGACATGCTGCCGCTCGACATCACGCCGAGCGAGCTGATGGCACGCCTGCGCGTGCGGCTCGACCGAACGCGCGTGTTCCGCGAGCAGAGCAACCGCGATCTCTTGACTGGCCTTTTAACGCGGCGGGCGTTCACCGAAAGCGTGCTGGCGCGCGTCGCCGAAGCGCAGCGGTCGCGGCGACACTTGTCGCTGTGCCTGATGGACGTCGATCGTTTCAAATTGGTCAACGACACCTACGGCCACGGCGTCGGTGACAAGGTGCTTTCCGCATTCGGCGCGCTCTTGGGCAGGCGCTTTCGCCTGCAGGATCTGCGCGGCCGCTGGGGCGGAGAGGAGTTCATCATCGCGTTTTACGGCGAGTGGGCCGAAAGCGCGCGCGAGATCTCGTCGCGCGTCACGGCGGAGTTTGCCAAGATCACCTTCGACGGCGGTCAGGGCCGGCTGTTTAACGTCACGATTAGCGGCGGCATCGCGACCTACCCGATCGACGGGCGCACGCTCGAGGAGCTGGTCGGCGTGGCGGATCAGCGACTGTACGCCGCCAAGCAAGCGGGGCGTAACCGCATTCGAATCTGAGAGAAATTTGGCCGCTTCAGTCTCGCTCGTGCCGAAGAATTTGACCCTGTTGCCGATGCGGGAACGGCAGCGCATTCTGTCTAGCTCACGGCTGCAGATCGCGCTGACGAGCTTCATCGCGCTCTTGGTAGCGGCGCTGTGCGCGGTGGTGATCCTGTTCGTCGGTCACATCTTCGATTGGCTGACGCCGACGATGCAGCAAGATTTAGGCTGGAAAGTCGCGCACGGCGCGGTCGAGGTCGCGCAGCGAGGCGAGCTGGCGTTGATTCTCAAAGACGAGCCGATGCTGCAGGACGCCTTCGAACGCTACCGGAACGACGACGACGTGCAGGCAATCGTAGCGGCCGACCCGAGCGGGCGCGTGCTAGCGACGCACGGCGAGCTACCAATCCCAGCCGCTGAGCTGTTCCGCGCGCCGCGCGCGCGGCTCAACATGAGCAAGGACTACGTTTGGTCGTGGACCGAGCAGACCGTGGAAGGCGCGAACGTCGGCAAAGTGGCGATGGTAGCGTCGACGTTGCGGCTCGACGCGGGCCGCAACTTGCGCCATCGGATTCTGGTCCTGACCGGTGTCGCGGGCCTGCTCGGGCTCGCTCTCAGCCTTTCTTTCGTGAAGTGGTACGTCGGCCCGCTGTTGAAGGTCACCGGCCGCGCCTTCGAAGGGCTCGAGCGCGCGGCGACGGAGCTGTTGACGAAGCAGCGCTTGGAGAAGGAGCTCGAGATCGGCGCGCGCATCCAGACTTGCCTGCTGCCCAAGTCGGTCGCGATCCCCGAGCTGGAGCTGGCGGCCAAGATGGTGCCCGCGAGCGAGGTCGGCGGTGACTACTACGACGCGTTCGCGGCCGGAGCCGGCGGTTTCATCGGCATCGGTGACGTGGCCGGCCATGGCCTGACGTCGGGCCTGGTGATGTTGATGGTGCAGAGCGTGGTGGCGGCGCTGGGGCGAAAATCGCCCGAAGGGTCACCGAGCGAGCTGGTGACTGCGCTGAACACGGTGCTCCACGACAACATCCGCCATCGGCTGCAGAACAAGGAGCACGTCACCTTCACCCTTTTACGCTACGCACCCGGCGGAAAGCTCACATTTGCCGGCGCGCACGAGGAGATTTGCGTGTTTCGGAAGGCGACCGGCAAAGTGGAGCTGATACCGACGCCCGGCACGTGGCTCGGCGCCGTGCGCGACGTCAAGAAGCACACCGTCGACTCCGAGCTGCAGCTCGAGCCGGGCGACATCGTGCTCTTGTACACCGACGGCGTGACCGAGGCGCGCGCCGCCGGCGGCGAGCAGTTTGGCCTCGATCGCGTGACTGCGCTGCTCGAAAACTCTGCCGACCTGCCGATGCAGGCTTTGATCGATCGGATCTACAAGGCCGTCGCCGCGCACGCCAAAGAGCTGGACGACGACGTGACGCTGCTGGCGTTCCGCTACGTCCCCGCCGCAGCCGCGGGCTAAGGGCCCGCGAATGGCTAAGTCGGTCGATGATCGCGGCCGAGGCGCCCGGTTGGCGAGGCGCGACGAAGGCGCATACTGCAGGTATGTAACTGAGGAGCAACGAAGCCAGCCGGGATGGCTCGGCCGCGAGGGCGACCGACTTAGCCATTCGCGGGCCCTAAGCTTCGATGCGATCGATCGCGACGTAGAGTCGCGCGCTGCGCGTCGGAAAATCATAAGTACCGAGCGCGCCCAAGTGCTCGCAGGCCATCGCAACCAGCTGCCAGCTTTGGGCTTCATCGACTTCGAGCGTGCGCTCACTGAACGCGTCGAGTTCGGTGTGCGCAGCCAGCTCTTTGATTTTGGCCGCGCGCTCACGCACGTCATCCGGGAACGAACGATTGGCCCAAGCCCACTGCCAGCTTTCTTTGCCGACGACGTGGGTGCCAATCGGGGTCACGTCGGCTTCCAGCGCCAGGCGTTCGCCGGTATAGAAGCGCAGCTTCCCGCTCGCCAAGTCGACCTCGAAACGCTCGCAATCGCCGACGCCGAGCGCGCTCAGCTCGCTTTGCTTCTGCTGCAGCCGTTGAATGCAGCCGGCTACGAACTCCCCGAGCTGGACGTCGTCCATGGCCCCCTGGCTATCACGCGCGTTTTTCGACGACCAGCGTCGGAAGGCTTGGAGCGACCGCACGGCCCCGGCATGCTCGCAGTCTGACGGTACGAATACGCTGTCTCGGGAAGCGCTACGTGCCCGCGGCGGGTACTTTCGCCATCGAGCGCTCGAGCGTCGGTGACAATAGCGGCAGCGCGATCAAGGCGCCGATCAACGCCAGCAGCATGTCCCACTGGGCGTCCCAGACGTCGCCTTGCGATCCGAGGAACGCCGTGCCGACGTCGGGCGCAGCGAGCACGGCCGTCCACCATTCGAGCAGCTCCCAGAACGCCGCGAATGCGAGCACCACAGAGCACACCAAGAAAAACAGCCAACCGCCGCGCTTCAGCGGCGTGCAGCGCAACAAAATTTCGCGCGTGAGCATGCTCGGAACCACCCCGAGCGCCAAGTGCCCGATCCGATCGTAGTGATTGCGAGCGAGGTGAAAGTGCTGCTTGGCCCAGTTGCCGAGCGGCGTCAGCGCGTACGTGTAGTAGCCGCCGTAAATCAGAATCTGAATGTGCAGGAAGATGCAAACGTAGATGAAATGGGACAGCGGCAAGCGCCGATACACCACGATCAGCGCCGCCACCTCGATTAGCCCCGGCCCGACCTCCAAGCACCAACTGGTGCGACCCGCCGGCGGCGACCACAGCGTGAGCAGCGAGATGACCGCCAATATCCCCAAAAGCGCGAGCGGTAGCCGCGCATGGCGTCGAAGCTCGGGTCCCATCGAGCGGCATCATTGCAACGAAGCGTAATTTGCGGCAAGAGGCGTCTCCAGTCGCTGTGCGCACCCTCCTGGCCATCATCACCTGCATCGAGCTATTTCTCGTAGCTTCGCTCGGCTTCGTGTTCGTCGCGATCGTCTACGTTTTCACGCGGCCATTCGATTCGCGGCGCGTGGTAGCCGGCAAAGCCTTGCGGATGGTGGCGCATTCGGCAGCGCTCTTCAGTCCGATGTGGCGGTTTCGCATCCACGGCGACTTGCCGGTGAAGCTGGGACCGAAGACGGTGTGCGTGAGCAACCACTGCTCACACACCGATGTCTTTCTGATCTGCCACGTGCCGTGGGAGATGAAGTGGCTGGCCAAGCGCAGCTTGTTCAAGTTGCCGTTCATCGGTTGGGGCATGTGGCTGGTCGGCGACATCGGCGTCGACCGCGGCTCGGCCAAGGCCTTGGCGGCCCTCGACGAGTGCAAGACGTGGCTCGAGCGCGGCGTGCCGGTGATGATCTTCCCGGAGGGAACGCGCTCGAAGAGCGGACAGACTCAACCCTTCAAAGACGGCGCGTTCAAGGTCGCGATCGAAGCCGGCGCCGATGTGCTGCCGATGGCCGTGGCCGGCACCGAGAACGCCCTCTCCAAGCACGATTGGCGGCCCGGCTTCGCGAAGGGCGTGCTGCGCGTGGGTAAGCCGATCTCGACAACCGGCATGACCGCAGCCGATTTGCCGCGCCTCAAACAGCAGGCGTTCGACCAAGTACAGGCGCTGCGGGCAGAAATTTTGCCACTCTCGCTGTGACGCGAAGACGCGGCGGGCGACAAAAACGCCGCGCCGGGCGCAAAACGCCGCGCCGCAGCCGCCGCACGTCGGCTATTGCCGAATCAACAGCGGCATTTCCGCGTCGGCAGAGACGCGATCGCGTTGGCTGTAGGTGTGACGCTGCCCGTGCCGTTCACGGTGTTGCTCGCACCACATCTCGGTGCCGTTCGTGGTGCGACGGGCTTCCACGCAAAGCGGACACGGCGGCTCGATGCGAGGCAACGCCTCCGGCACGGCCTTGGGCCGCACGACCAGCACCGGGCACGGCGCAAGCCGCACCGTCGCCTCTGCCGAGGAACCGAGCAGCACGCGCGACAGCCCGCGCCGTCCGTGCGTGCCGACCACGACCAGATCTGCCTCCAAATCCGCCGCTAACTGGGCGATCTCATCCGCGATCGCGTCGAAGCGGACGTGGGTAACCACGCGGAACTGCGGGCGCGTGCTCTTGCCTTCCGAGAACCGCGCGAGCGCGGCATCGGCGTACTTCACGAATCGGGCGCGCGCCTCGTTGATTGTCAGCACGGCGAGCGTCGACGAGTCGACAGGCATCTCATACGCGACTTGCGGACCGTAAGTTTGGACGACGTTGACCAAATGCACCTCGGCCGGCGTCTGTCCGGCCGCCAACTGGAAGGCTTTGTCCACCGCCAGCTCCGACGTGTCGGAGAAATCCGCACCCACGACGATGACATACGGCTTGGTTGAGGTTTGGGCCATGCTCCTCCCAAAGCATGCGGCATGCCAAACCCAGCCGCGGCGGCTATTTTCTGCCCGAACGGCATTCGCTAGTCGGGCGGCATAGGGTTGAAAGGCTGATCAGCGCCGGCCGGTTCCGTGTGAACCACCACGTCGGTAACACCGGGCAAGTGCGATTTGATTGCGTCGATCACCCAGTGGGTGACGCGATGCGCTTCCACCACGTCGAGGTGGCGCGCGACTTGGACGTGCAGGTCGACGTGGATGTCACCCGGCGCGCCGCGCGTGCGAATTTTGTGCGCGCTGGCGACGCCCGCGACCTGGACCACGATCGCGTGCACGGCCTCGGGCTCGAGCGCCGCTGCGTCGGCGAGGTAGCGCAAATTTTGCCGCAAGACTTGCACGCCGGCCCAGGCGATGAACCCTGCAATTCCGAGCGCCATCACCGAGTCGAGAACGCCGAAGCCAGCGTTGACCAAGCCCACCGTTACGATCACCCCCAGCGTAACCATCACGTCCGAGCTGGTGTGCGCAGCGTCGCTGGCCAAAAATGGACTGCCGAGCAACTCCGCTTGCCGGCGCTCGTAGCGCGCGACCAGCACGTTGACCCCGAGCGTGCCGGCTAGCACCACGAACGCCAGCGCGTCGAGGTGCGGCGGCTGGGCATGCCCGAACAAGTGCCCGGCCGCGCTCGTCAGCACGTCGTACGCCATGCCGAGCAGCGACAGCCCGACGACGCCGGCCGCCAGCACCTCGAACTTGGCGTGACCGTAGGGGTGCCCGGCGTCGGCCGGCCGCGACGCAAAATAGACGCCCACCAGGCCGACCAGGTTGTTGACCGAGTCGGTCAACGAGTGAAAGCCGTCGGCCCGGATCGAGAGGACTCCGGTCGCGTAGCCGTAGCTGATCTTGCTCGCAGCCACGATCAGGTTCAGGCCGAGCGTGAGCCAAAGCACGCGCGAAACGCGCCGCCCAGTCTCTGCGCGCGACACTCCGGCCGCGCCGGCTTGAACCTGCGCCCGAGTGGGTGAGTGTGCGACGTCAGTGCCTTCTCGGCTCGCGGGGCTACTGGTCACTGGCGGGCGACGGGTCCTCGTTCAATGGCGAACGGCACCCTATCACCGCGGCGCTTTACTCGTGGAAACTGCTTGGTGGTATATTCACCGATTGCGGCAGGCTCGGTTATCGCCCGTCGCCCCTCACCATGCGTCACATCTCCCCTGTTCGTCGCGTGCTCGGTGGTCGAGCCACGCTGTCTCTCTTGGTCGCGTTGGGCGTTGTCGTCCTGCCGACGCAGGCGTTCGCACAAGACCCCGCCGCCGACTCGAGCGCGGATGCGTTGAAGCGCGCCCGCGAGCAGTTCGGTCAAGCGCTCGCGCTGCAGACCGCAGGCGATTGGGCCGGTGCGCTGGCGCTGCTCAAAGACGTGGCGGCCGTGAAGTCCACGCCGCAGGTGCGCTTCAACATGGCGCTGTGCGAAGAGAAGCTGGGCAAGCTCGTCGCCGCGCTGGGTGACTACGAGCTGGCGGCGTCCGACGCGCGCGCCGAGAACGCGGACCAAGTCGCCGAAGAGGTCGAAGGCCGGCGAGAATCGTTGCGCCTACGTATCCCGAAGATCACCATCAAGCGCGGCAGCGGCGCGGAAGCCGCCGGTATCTCGATCGACGGCGTGAGCGTGGGCGATCAAGTCATCGGTCAGCCGATGCCGATCGATCCGGGTCCGCACACGGTGGAGGCCACGGCGCCCGGTTTCAAGCCGTTCCGAAAGTCGATGCGCGTCGCCGAACAACAAAGTGAATCGGTCGAGATCGTGCTCGAGCCCGAGCCGGTCGCGCCGGTGGCGATCGGCGGCGGCGGCCCGCTGCGCCCGGCCGCGGGCCGTAGCCCGGTTTACGGTTACGTGATCGGCGGCATCGGCATCGCCAGCCTCGGCGCCTCCGGCGTCTTCTTCGGCCTGCGCGCTTCCAAGATCTCCGCGCTCGACAAGGTTTGCCCGCCGCCGGACCGCCAATGTCCGTCCCACGCGCAGCAGTCGGACATCGACGCCGGCAAGCTGGACACCACGATCGCCAACGTCACGCTGGCCGTCGGCGTGGCCGCGGTCGCCGGTGGTTTGGTGCTGATTTTGACGAGCGGACCCAACACCGAGCCGTCGGTGGCGTTGGCGCCAAGCCTCGGCGGCGCGCAGTTGCTCGGTAAGTTCTGAGCACGGCAGGTGTCGAGCGCCACCCGTTGCAACTCGAACTCGTCGCGCAGCAGGTCGAGCTCCTCGGGGGTGGGAGAAACGACGTCCACCCACACCTGCTCCCACCCTCCGGCGGCCGAGCGCCGGCCGCTCCTTGCACCCACCAGGGAGCGGCTCCGTCATGAATTTTGAGAGTTCTGAGCAAGCGAGGCCCAGCTTACTCGGAATTCGGCGTCGAAATTCGCGCCAATAACGCGGCATTATGCGCGGAGCCTCAGGCGGGGCTTGCGAATACCCGCACGCCTTATGTAATTTCCCGCGCCTCTTGAAAGGCGATCTCCCCAAGCACTGCGTCTCCCGTCACACGGTACGGGTCCGCTTTGGAGAAACCGACCTGATGGGCATCGTCCATCACGGCACCTACATCTCCTACTTCGAAGTCGGGAGGGTGGAGTATATGCGCCGTCGCGGCCTCGACTATCACTCGTGGACCCAGCTCGGGATCCACCTGCCGGTCGTCGAAGTCCACGTCCGCTACCGGCGCACGGCGCGCTTCGACGAGCTGCTCTGCATCGAGACGCGGCTTGCCGACCTGCAGCGGGTGCAGATGCGCTTCGACTACCGCCTGCTGCGCCCCGCC
The DNA here is from genome assembly GCA_038230915.1 of Polyangiales bacterium. Classification (GTDB taxonomy): domain Bacteria; phylum Myxococcota_A; class Polyangia; order Polyangiales; family Polyangiaceae; genus PMG-095. The sequence goes on from JBBRMI010000064.1 coordinate 33,420, forward strand.
GTCGGTGTCGGCGGTGAGGACGAGCTCATCGCGGAGGGTTACACGACGCTGGCGTGCGTTGGTCACGACCACGTCATCCGCCGCGTGCCGCAGGACGCCGAAGCTATCCTACGTGGACCGGAGCTGACGGAGGCTCGTCCCGAGCCCGAAGTTAGCCAAGCGGATCGGCGTGCCTATGAAGGCGTCATCCCCACATCCTCCTAACCCACGATTTATTGAAGTCACGCGAAGTCGTGAACCGTCACTAACCTGCCACGGAGTGACGAGACCTCGTGCTAGCCTCGTCGAGACATGAGCGGACGGGGCCCCGACCCCAAAGACCTTCGCGCGTCGCTGGTAGACTCCGGCTGGTCCGTCGCACCTCTTCCGGCGGAAGCCGTCGAGATTCGCTCGCCTGCACAACTCGAGGCCGAAGAGGCAACCGCGCGGCGGCTGCCCAACTACGAGGACCTGGCGCAGGCGCCCGCGGTCACGCAGATCGACAGCGACATTCAGACGCGTCTGAAGGCGATGCAGCGCGCCTCCCTGGCTGATTCGCCTCCGCCAGCGGTGCCCGGCTTGCCGCCACCGCCCCCGCTGCGGCCGTCGCGGCCCCCCCCACCGACTCTGCCGCCGCCGCCCACGGCTTCGGTGCCGCCCCCGCCGCCCTCAGAGGCGCCTCTGCCGAGCTTTCGCACGCCGTCTGGACCCGACGACGAGCCGGGGGCTGCCGGCCGCTTCGCGCCACCGTCTCCGCTACCGCCCTTCCGCAACAGCGACTCGGAGCCGGCCGAGGCGACCGAGGTGATGTCGCGCGGCCCGGTCCTGCCGCCCAGCGACCCGCCCGCGTTGCACGCTCCGCCGATGCCGATGCTTTCGTTGCCCGCCGCGCCGTCCGTGCTGAGCGCGCTCAAACAGCGCGTGCGTTTTGCCGGCGGCGAGGTGCCGCTGTGGAGCCTGCTCACGCCGCTGGTGGTGCTGATAGCGCTCGCCTCGGCGTTCGTTGCCGCAGCCGTCGGTCGCCCCGATGAAAGCGCGGTCGCGCCTGGCGAGAGTGCCAGCGCCATACCGACTACCCTGCCGAGCGCGCTGGCCTCGACGGCCGAAGCAGGCTCCGACGCGCCGGTCGCCACCACGCAAGCCCCCGCACTGCCGGCCAGCTCGATCGACACCGAAGCGCTCGAGGCGCGCCGGGCCGAGGAGCTGACCAAGGCCGAAGCGCTGACGCTGGCGTCCGCGCGCCGGCAGCGCGAAGTCATGCGCGTCGCTCAGCTGCGGCAAAAGCTCGGGCGCGATCCTGGGCTTTTCAAGGACGCCGCCACGCTCGCCGAGCTGCGCCACGCCGCCGAGGATCCGCTGACCGCGCCCGACGCGCTGAGCGCGATGTCCGAAGCGCCTGGAACGCTCAGCGCCGACCTGCTGTACGAGATGTGGACCGGCACTGTCGTGCGCAACGGCGCGACCGAGCTGGCGCGCTCGCTCGTATTTAGCAAAGAGGTGCGAGCCAAGGCCTCGCCGGAGCTCGCGATCGCGCTCGATCTGCGGATCGCCGAAACTTGCGAACAGAACCAAGCCCTGTTGCCGCGCGTGCTCGACAAAGGCGATCGCCGCTCGCTGGCATTGCTGGCCAAGCTGTCGCGCAAATTCGGCTGCGGGACTAACAAGCGCATGGATTGCTATCCGTGCCTGCGCAACGACAAGGCCGTCGACGATGCGATGACGGCGGTCAAGAAACGCCGCGAGCCCAAGCCGTTTTTGGGCAACGGAAAGTAAACGGAGCGGCGCGATGCCCCGAACCGAGCTGCGCTTCGAGGTCGAGATCGCAGCCCCCGCCGCGCACGTGTACGGCGTGCTGACGGATTTTCCGAGCTACCACGAGTGGAATCCGTTTCTCACCTCGGTCAGCGGTCAACTCACGGTCGGCCAAAAGCTATCGGTCGAGATGAGCCTGCCCGAGGGCAAGACTTACCTGCTCGAGCCGAAGGTCACGCAGGTGACTGAAAATGCCGAAGTGCGCTGGCGAGGGCGCTTCTGGGTTCCGGCGCTGCTCGAGGCCGAGCATTTCTTCGTGCTCAGCGAGCGCCCCGGCGGTGTTACGCGTGTAGTCCAGGGCCAGAATTTCTCGGGCTTCCTGCTGCGCTTCGGCGGAAACGCGCTGACCCTCGCTGCGCGCGGCTGCGTCTACCTGAATCAAGCGCTGAAGAAGCGCGCCGAATCGCTGGAGGGGTCGGGGGTCAGGGGCTGAGGGGTGAGAGCGTGTCCCTGAATTCTCGCCCGTGAACGTGAACGTACCGTGCCCGTGCCCGAAAATGCTGGCGGTTTCGCCAAGGTCCTTCTGGATAGGCCGAGGTTCCTGGCGCGGGCCTGGCCCGCGCGCGCCGCGCGCAGCTGCGCGCGCAGGCACTGACCTTTAGCCACATCTTTGCCGCAACGAGCAGGGAAACAACAGGAAGGCGGCTGAGCATTGGTTCCATCTCAGGATTGCCCGGGAATTTCTGCTGGTGGCACGCGTTGACCGCGGATGGACAGTACGCATGACTGGGCTTTGGAGGAATTTGGACGCGTTGAGCTAGGTGACCGGC
>JBBRMI010000065.1:0-35424 GCA_038230915.1 Polyangiales bacterium
CTTTCGACCTCGCGATAAGTCGGTACAACGACCGTGACGGTCGATCGAGCCGCCGGCGCGGCTAGGACTGTCGGAGGGTCGGGGCTGTCTGTCATTTTTGGTGCTTGCTGCGCCGCTGTTCTGGACTCGATTGTCATTATTGTCTTGTACCAGCCGCAACAGTACCCCGAGCGGATATTGTCATGGGACGTTCTGGCCATGCAAATGATTGCCGGGCTTATTGACATTCCGGGTGTGCGCCGGTCGTGCGCTTCAAGAATCCGCTGCGCACCTGGCTCAATCAACAGCACATAATGCGGGCTGCCGCGTCCCGCATCGTGCCCGTGCTGCGCTGGCATTTGGATCGCGAGGGCGTCCAGGCAACCGATGAAGAGCAGCTCGAGCGCGGCTTGCGATGTGCGGCGGGACTATGTCCCCGCTCATGGAAGTCACGCTCGCCATTTTGGGAAGGACCGAGGCATTGGCTCGGTTAACCAAAGCCCTAGCTCAATGGAGTGCGTAGCTCGTTCATTTTCTTGACGAATTGATCCCTGTCAGGTAACGTCCCGCGCCTCCATGGGGCCATAGCTCAGCTGGGAGAGCGCTTGCATGGCATGCAAGAGGTCGGCGGTTCGATCCCGCCTGGCTCCACCAGTTTTCGTTTTTTGTAAGGCTGCGTCCCCATCGTCTAGAGGCCTAGGACACCACCCTTTCACGGTGAGAACCGGGGTTCGAATCCCCGTGGGGACGCCACAAGTGCAAAGTTTTGGCCGCGATCAATGCGGTTTCTCACATTGACGGTGAGAGCCGAATTCGCCTAGGATTAAGGCTTATGCCAGATGTCGTGCGCGCGGATAATATCGTCCAGTTGGATGCGGCGCAGTTCAGGTACGACCAGCCCTCGCTGCTGTCTCACCAGCTTGCGGGGCATCCTCTCTTCACGCTAGAGAAGTTGTTGGTGCTGGCGAAACGGTTACCGAAGAACCAGGTCCGGTTTTATTACGCCACTGACGTCAAGGCTTACTCTGCGCTGGAGGGAGTAGCCGACCGGCACAAGGGCGACCTCTCGCTGGAAGAGGCGATCAGCCGCATCGCCGAGAAGAAGTCCTATGTCTTCCTGCAGAACCTGGAGACCGACCTGGAATACAACGAGGTAATCCAGGGCGTGCTCGGGGTGATAGAGCCGCAGACGGAGAAGCAGGACCCTGGGATGTACGGCCGCTGTGGCTGGGTGTTCCTCTCATCGCCGGGCGCGGAGACGCCGTACCATCGCGATCACGAGAAGACCTTTCTCCTCCAGATTCGCGGCACCAAGTCATTGAGCGTCTTCGATCCAAAGGATCCCTCGGTGGTCTCGGCCCGCGAGAACGAGAACTTCCACAGCGCGTACACCCTGCGTGAGACGGTCTACCGACCGGAGATCGAGCCGAAGGCGAAGGTCTTCACCATCTCGCCGGGCATGGGCCTGTACATGCCTTTCTCGGCGCCACACTGGGTGAAGAACCACGACGATGTGTCGATTTCCTTCAGCGTCACCTGCAACTCGCGCTCGTCGCAGCGTATCGAGTACGTGCACCGCACCAACAAGCTGCTGCGCAGGGCCGGTCTCAATCCCAACGGCGACGGCCTCTCGCCCGCGGTCGATCAGCTGAAATATCTGGCCATGCGTTCTTGGATCAACCTGCGCGGTAAGTCGGGAAGCTGATGCGCGCGGTCCGGTTCCTGCTCGCGGGCGCGTTCCTCGCCGCCCTCGCTGCGGGGGGAATCGGCTACCGCGCTTACCGTGCCGAAGCCGACGATGACGGCTCGCGCATGCCCGCGCCGCCGCCGCCCTCGCCCTTGATTCGCGTGATTCAGATCCGCAGCGCAGCCGCCTGGTACGTGCCTTCGCGCAACGGCGCCGCCATCATCTACGTCCATGGCTGGGGTGCCTCGCGCGATCAAGAGTGGCCAGAGGCGAGCGACGCCGTTGCCAACGGATTTGGCGCACTGCTCTTAGACCTGCCCACGCTGGACGCCCGGCGTGGAGTCGACTGGGCGCCGCAGGCCGTGAACGTGGTTGAGGCAGGCGTGGAGTTTCTTGCCGCGCAACCGGGCGTCTTGCACGTGGGCGGGCAGGCCTTCTCCAGCGGCTGTGGCGTCCTGCTTCAGGCCGCGGCCAGGGACCCCCGTATCGCCGCCATCGCCCTCTTGTCGCCCTATGCGAGCGCCCGCGAGCACTTGGACTACGAGTACCGGCGCTGGGGACCTATCGCGCAATGGCCAGCCCAAATGGGCGCCCGCCGCGCCGGCTATCGGGTGGAAGAACTCGACTCGAGGCAGGCGGCCGCGATGCTCGCCGGGCGTTCACTCTTGATTATCGCGGGCAGCGAAGACCAGGTCATCCCCTTCGCCATGAGTAAGGCGCTATTCGACGCAGCGTTGGAGCCCAAGCAGCTCTGGCGCGTGCCGGGCGCCGGCCACGGCGACTTCGGCCGTGTGCTCAAGGAGCGCTACCTGGCAGGCCTGCGCGACTTCTTCGATCGCGCGCTGCTGCAGCGCTAGGGCTTTTTGGCCACGAGCCGGCGCGTCGACTTCCAAGCGCGCAGCGCTTGGCCCTTGAGCGAGTCGCGCATGGGAGAGCTGCCCACGGGCGTGGGCGAGATCCCCAGCTGCCGCAGCTTGTGGTTGGCGGCAAACGCCTGCCCCTCGCGCTGCGCCTGTGGCGTGACGAAAGTGCAGCTGAAGGTCACCGAAATTTCCGGCCCGTTGGTCACCCAATGGGGTGCAGTAAACGGCATGTAAGCGCCTTCGCCGCTCTTGGCGTGAAAGACGCGCGCCTTGGACTGGAATTCTTCGCGGTACTTCGTCTGCTTGAGGCTGTAAGTCGCATGGAACGACTCCAACTCGCCCTCACTCACCACGGTGCGGTCGCGAGGATCCCAGACGTTGATGATTTTCGACCCGCGGATCTGCAGCAGGAAGTTCTGCTCGTGATCCATATGGTACGGCGTCACTGCACCGGGCGAGGAGAGAAAAACCCAACCCGCCCGCAACAGCAGCGGCCCCGATCCGGACGGGAGCTGCGACTGCGCGCAGTCCAGCACCTCGTCGACCAGCGGCTTGTATTCGGGATCAGATTCGATGTGCGAGAAGTAGACCCACGAGCCGGCGTGCTCGAGGTTCTCGATGGTCTGGTCCATGGTCAGGCCGTTCGGGTGTTCCTTGGCAGCGTGCTCGAACGAGTCGGTAGCGGCGAGCTTTCCCGAATGGTGGCGGACGGTCTGCAAGCGATTGGCGAGCGCGCGCAGCTTCGGCAGCGCCAGCAGCGGATGGCCCGCGAGCTCGTGGCGGATGCCGGTGATGGCGTCGAGGTCGAATGGAGCGTCGCCCAGTTGCAGCAAAGGAGGCATGCAGCAGATTACCGCCAGTCAGGTCAGGGCGCAAAGCACTGCAGCGCTCGGTGAAGAACTACGTCACAGATTGGGCAGGTGGCCGTATCGTCGGGGTAGCCGCCCTGTCCCCTGGCCTCGAAGAACGGTATAGAATCAAGCAGTTCCTGGCCGCCTTCGAACCTCCTCCAGACACGTCCCGTCGATGGCTCGGGCGGGGGGCGTGTTAGCCGAAAGATTTGAGAACCTGGTTCGCCATGTCCACCCATACCTTGCCGCGCCTCCCCGAGTTGTTCGAGCGACAGGTCGATCGCACTCCGGACGCCGTGGCGGCGTCGTACGCCGAGGCTAGGATCACTTACGCCGAGCTGGACGCGCGATCGAACCGTTTGGCGCGTTACCTGCGCGCTCGCGGCATCGGTCCCGACGTCCTCGTGGGCGTTGCCGTCGATCGATCGCTCGAGATGGCCGTGGCAGTGCTCGCCGTGCTCAAGGCGGGCGGGGCATACGCACCTCTGGACCCGTCGTATCCGCGCTCGCGGCTGGCGTTCATGCTGCAGGACACCCAAGCCCCGGTGCTACTGACGACCACTGCCCTCGCCGTGGATATACCGGCTGGCGGCGCGGAAGTCGTCTGTGTGGACGCGTGCTCGGCCGAGATCCTCACGCAGTCCGCTGAACGACTGGAAGATATGGCGACGTCTTTGCATCTTGCCTACGTCATCTACACCTCGGGCTCGACGGGTACTCCGAAGGGGGTGGCGATGCCGCGGGGCAGTCTCGCCAACCTCATCGTCTGGCAGCTCGCGAACTCGCGCGTCGGGGCAGGGGAGCGGACTCTTCAGTTCGCGCCGCTCAGCTTCGACGTGCATTTCCAGGAAATGTTCGCAACGTGGGCCGCGGGTGGCGAGCTTGTCCTGGTCGACGACAGCCTCCGGCTCGACGCCGGGAAGCTGCTCCGCCTCCTGTCCGAACGGCGAGTGGCGCGGCTGTTTTTGCCCTTCGTCGCACTGCAGAACCTCGCGGACGTGGCGAGTGCCGAGCAGTTCGTTCCCGCAAGCCTGCGTGAGGTCATCACGGCCGGTGAACAGCTGGTCGTGACGCAGTCGCTCGCCCGATTTTTCGAGCGACTTCCGTCGTGTACTCTGCACAATCACTACGGGCCGTCCGAGACTCACGTGGTCACGGCGTACACACTCGACGGCGCTCCGAGCACGTGGCCGTCACTCCCTCCGATCGGCAAGGCCATCGATGGCGCCGTGGTCCATCTGCTCGACGACGCCATGCGGCCCGTGCACAGCGGTGACGAGGGCGAGATGTATCTGGGCGGGATCTCGGTGGCGCGAGGTTATCTGCATCGGCCCGATCTCACGACGGCGCGGTTTGTCCCAGACCCGTTTTCGGGCGATTCCGCGGCGCGGCTGTATAGGACCGGGGATCTTGCGCGAACACGTGCAGACGGCAACGTGCAGTTTCTCGGCCGGCTCGACAACCAGGTCAAGGTGCGAGGCTACCGGATCGAGCTGGGCGAAATCGAGGCGGCCCTCGCGGCGCACCCTCGGGTGCGCCAGGCCGTGGTCGTGGCGCGCGAGGACGATCCGGGCGACAAGCGGCTCGTCGCGTACGTGATTCCGTCGGGCTCCGATGCTGGCCTCGCGAACGAGCTCCGGCGGCACCTGAGCGGCGCGGTTCCGGAGTACATGCTTCCTTCTGTGTTCGTCGTCGTTCGGGAGTTTCCCCGCACGCCGAGCGGCAAGATTGACCGCCGGGCTCTCCCCCGGCCCGAGGGGAAGCGGCCGGAGCTCGAGACGAGCTACGTGGCGCCGCAGACGCAACTGGAGGAGAGCTTGTGTGCGCTCTGGGCGCGGCTTATCAAGATCGATCGCGTTGGAGTCTTCGACAACTTCTTCGACCTCGGCGGCAGCTCGCTGCTCGCTTTACAATCCATTGCTCGGCTTCGCCAGGAGAAGCTGATAGAGCTTCCCGTGGTGCAGCTGTTCGCTCACCCCACAGTGAGTCAGCTTGCCTCGTACCTCGAGGGGGGAGGTAAGAGCCGCCGTCTCGCGGCGGCGGCAACTCGCGCACGGCGAGTGGCATCTGGTACGGATGCGGAGGGCGACGCCGTCGCCATTGTTGGGATGGCCGGGCGGTTTCCAGGAGCGCGAACCATCGGCGAGCTGTGGGACGTGCTTCAGGGTGGACTCGACACCACGACGTCTTTTGCCGACGGTGATCTGGATGCGCTCGTTCCCGCCGCCGAGCGCGCCGACCCCGCCTATGTGCGGACGCGGGGCGTTCTCGCCGACGCCGATCGGTTCGATGCGGCCTTCTTCGGCATGAGCCCCAAGGAAGCCGAGGTCATGGATCCTCAGCAGCGTGTGGGCCTGGAGGTCGCCTGGGAGGCACTTGAGAGCGCAGGCTACGCGCCGGAGACCACCACCGGCGACATCGGCGTGTTCGCCGGGATTCACAACAACTCCTATTTCGTCACGAGTGTGCAGCCTCGTCCCGACGTGATCGAGCGGGTCGGCGCCTTCACCACCATGGTGGCCAACGAGAAGGACTACGTGGCGACGCGCATCGCTCACAAGTTAAACCTCACGGGACCTGCACTCAGCATTCACACCGCATGCTCGACGTCGCTCGTCGCTGTCGCCACCGCAGTCCGCAGCCTCATCGCCGGCGACTGCGACATGGCGCTAGCGGGAGGCGCGTCGATCACCGTGCCGCAGAAGAGCGGCCATCTTTACCAGGAGGGCGGGATGCTCTCGGACGACGGTCACACCCGCTCGTTCGATGCCGGTGCCCGAGGAACGACGTTCAGCGACGGCGCGGCGATGGTGGTGTTGAAGCGGCTGTCGGACGCGCGCGCTGACAACGACACCATCCTCGCCGTCATCCGCGGGGCTGCTCTGAACAACGACGGTGCTAGCAAAGTGAGCTTCACGGCGCCGAGCGTCGAAGGTCAGGCGACGGTCATCGCGGCCGCGCACGCGCGGGCCGGCGTCGACCCTCGATCCATCTCGTATGTGGAAGCTCACGGGACGGCCACGCCGCTCGGTGATCCCATCGAGGTCGAGGCACTCACCTTGGCATTCCGTGAAAAGACCCAGGACAGCGGATTTTGCGGCATCGGCTCCATCAAAAGTAACCTCGGACACCTCACGGCCGCGGCGGGAGTGGCGGGGCTCGTGAAGACCGTGCTTGCCCTCGAGCACGAACTCCTCCCCCCGACAGTTCACTTTCGGGAACCCAGTCCCAACATCGATTTTTCCAAAAGCCCGTTTTACGTCGTCGCGAAAGCCACCCCATGGCCACGCGGCGCGGCGCCACGCCGCGCCGGCATCAGCTCGTTCGGCGTAGGCGGGACGAACGCTCATGTCATCATCGAGGAGGCTCCCGTTCAGCCTGCTTCGTCCCCGTCGCGACCAAGACAGCTGCTACTGCTCTCGGCGCGCACGGCGAGCGCGCTCGAGGTGGCCACTGCCAACCTCGGCATGTTCCTGCGCGATTATCCGGACGTGAACCTGCCGGACGTGGCGTACACATTGCACGCAGGCCGCCGCGCGTTCTCGCATCGAAGGTACGTCGTCGCGTCCGATACGCGCGAAGCCTGCGCCACTCTCGCCAGCCTCGATCCGCGACGGTCCGCGAGGCGGGCGACCGAGAGGCGCGATGCGCCGGTGGTGTTCATGTTCCCGGGCCAAGGGGCGCAATACGTGGGAATGGGCGCGAATCTCTACCGGGACGAGCCGGCCTTCCGCGTGGTCGTGGATCAGTGTGCGGACATTCTCTTGCCTCACCTCGGCAACGATCTGCGGACGCTGCTCTACCCGGTCGACCCGAAGAGCGAAGAGGCGGCAGCGACGCTCCGCCGCACCGAATTCACGCAGGCTGCGCTCTTCACGCTCGAATATGCGCTCGCAAGCCTCTGGATGAGCTGGGGCGTACGTCCGAGCTTGATGGTGGGCCACAGCGTCGGCGAATTTGTGTGCGCCGTGCTTTCCGGGGTGATGCGGCTCGAGGACGCGCTCTCTCTCGTGGCCGCCCGAGGCCGCCTCATGCAGGCGCTGCCCGCGGGCACGATGCTCTCCGTCAGACTTCCCGCGGCCAAGGTCGAGCTGCGCCTCGCGGGCGATCTGGCTATCGCGTCGAGCAACGGGCCGAGTCTCTGTGTGGTTGCCGGGCCAACCGACGAGGTCAGTCGCCTCCAGAGAGAGCTCGAAGCCGAAGGCGTCGTCTGCAAGTCGCTCCACACATCACACGCGTTCCATTCGCCCATGATGGAGCCGGCGGTGCAGCCCTTCTTCCTGCTCGCTCGGTCGATACCGCTGTCCCCGCCGCGGATCCCCTTCATCTCCACGGTGACGGCCCTCCCGATCACTGCCGAGCTTGCCACCGATCCCATGTACTGGGCCCGGCATCTGCGGCAGACGGTTCGCTTCGCTGAGTCGGTGGCCGAGGCCTGGAAAGAGCCCGGGCGTGTATTGCTCGAGGTGGGCCCGCGTACTACGCTCGCCACACTCGCCCGCCAGCAAATCACGGACAAGGCGCGTCAGGTGGCCGTGTCGTCACTCGGAGATACCGACGAGGACGACGCCGAATGGACCGCGCTACTCGCGGCAGTGGGGCAGCTCTGGCTCGCGGGCGTCGCCGTCGACGCGCGACAGCTTTACCAACATGAGGTACGACGGCGAGTCCGGCTGCCCACTTACCCTTTCGAGCGTCAGCGTCACTGGCTAGATCCTCTCCCCGCACGTGCGCTCGGCGCGGCACATTCGGACGCTCCTGATACCAATGGACACGCTCGGACTCACACGGACAAGGCAAACAGTATGCAGACCTCCACCGGCTCCGCGAGTGCGACTCGCAAGACAGGCATCATTGCGAAGCTCAAGCTGCTTCTAGAGGAAGCTTCGGGAGTCGATTTCGCCGACGCGGACCCGAGCATGACCTTCCTTGAGCTAGGACTCGACTCGCTCTTCCTCACCCAGATCTCGATGTCCTTGAAGAAGCAGCTGGGCGTCACCATCGGCTTCCGTCAATTGCTGGAGGATCTCGGCAATCTCGATCGTCTCGCCGACCACTTGATTCAGGTGCTGCCGGCAGTTCCTGACGCGGCCTTGGTGCCTGCCGCCGGTGTCGCACCCTTCGTGCAGGACTCGCGGGCCCTTTCAGCAGGTTCACTGGCCGCGTCGCTAACGCTGCTCGTTCGTGGCACGGCGGTCGCGGCAGCGCCGGGTACCATCCAGGACGTGGTGGAAAAACAGCTCCGCTTGATGCAGCAGCAGCTCGACCTTCTCAGCGGGCGCGGCGCCTCCGGCGACTTCTCGCCGTTAAGCGCGGCGCATAGCTCCGTGGTTGTCACGAGCGATGACAGGGCGCGTGCACCGCACAGCGGGGCCGCCGTACCGTCGTCGGCGGAATCTAACGTACCGCCGAGCGCCTCGCCGTACCTCGAGGGCGACGAACCCGTTCGCGTCGTGAAATACGACGCCAAGAAGGCCTTCGGAGCCATCGCTCGTATCCACACCGGCGACGGCGACGCGCTCTCCGCCGCGCAGCGAGACACGCTCGCGGCGTTCACGCGACGCTACAATGAGAAGACCAAGGGGTCGAAGGCCTGGACCGAGCAGAACCGGCGTACTCTGGCCGACCCGCGGGTCGTGAATGGATTCCGACCGGTCATCAAGGAACTCGTCTATCCCCTCGTCGCCGTGCGCTCCGCGGGCTCGCGGATCTGGGACATCGACGGCAACGAGTACATCGACGCTCTCAACGGCTTCGGCTCGAATTTCCTGGGGCACGCCTCTCCGGTAGTCGCGCAGGCGCTCAAAGCGCAGATCGACGCGGGTTATGAGATTGGCCCGATGCAGCCGATGGTGGGTGATTGCGCGCGGCTGATCTGCGAACTCACGGGCAATGAGCGAACCGCGTTCTGCAACACGGGGTCGGAAGCAGTCATGGGCGCGATGCGCATCGCCCGCACCGTCACCGGTCGCAGCCTCATCGCCATCTTCAGCGGGTCGTATCACGGTATATTCGACGAGGTCATCGTGCGCGGTACGAAGCGGCTGCGCTCCATCCCCGCGGCGCCCGGCATCCTGCCGGAGAGTGTCGAGAACGTTCTGGTGCTGGACTACGGCACACCCGAATCGATGGCGATCATCAAGGAGCGCGCGCACGAATTGGCCGCTGTCATGGTGGAACCCGTACAGAGCCGTCGCCCGGATTTCCGCCCCGTGGAGTTTCTACGCGAGCTGCGGGGCGTCACCGAGCAAGCCGAGTGCGCCTACATCTGGGACGAAGTCATCACCGGCTTTCGCATTCATGCGGGCGGCGCGCAGGCGCATTTCGGTGTGCGGGCCGATCTCGTGACCTATGGCAAGGTCGTGGGTGGCGGCATGCCGTTCGGCGTCATCTCGGGGAAGGCCGCGTGGATGGACGCCCTCGACGGCGGGGCCTGGCAGTTCGGCGACGACTCGGCGCCCACGGTCGGAGTCACCTACTTCGCAGGGACCTTCGTCCGCCACCCGCTCGCCATGATCGCGGCAAAGGCGACGCTCGAGCACTTGAAGGCGCGCGGACCGAGTCTTCAGCAAGAGATCAACGAGCGCACCGATCGCCTCGCGGCGACGATCAACGAACACCTCGAGAAGGTGGGCGCGCCCCTCAAGATCAAGCATTTCGGGTCCTTGTGGAAGGCGTTCCACGTCGAGGAGCAGCCGATGCAGGATTTGCTCTTCTGTTTTCTCAGGCACAAAGGCATCCACATCTGGGACGGATTTCCCTGTTTTCTGACGGAAGCTCACACGGATGCGGATGTCGACCGCATAATCGTCGCGTTCAGGGAGAGCGTGGACGAGATGCAGAAAGCCGGTTTCTTTCACGAAGCGCCCCGCAAAGCCGAAGTACCTGCCGCGTTCGACGCGGGCAAGCCGCCGATTCCGGGTGCGCGTCTTGGTCGCGATCCTTTTGGCAATCCCGCCTGGTTCGTGCCGAATCCGGCCGAACAAGGCAAATATATGAAGGTCGAGATTTCTTGAGCACGAGTGAGCTGAGTCGCGGGCCCTTGCTTCGCGAAGTCGACTTCGACCCTTTTGCGGCCCCTGAGCTGGCTGCCACCGCGCCGTCCACCGAGGCGCAGCGAGAGATCTGGACCGCTGTCCAGATGGGGGACGACGCGTCCGCCGCATTCAACGAATCGGTCACGCTGACGCTCGCGGGTGATCTGGATCCGGCGGCGTTCGAGGCGGCCGTCCAGGATCTCGTGATGCGTCACGAAGCACTACGGACCACGTTCAGCGCGGACGGACTGACGCTGTGTGTTGCAGCGCGCCTCGACGCCCCCGTGACTCGAACGGACCTGCGCGATCTCGACGCACGCGAGCGTGAGGCCAAGATTCGCAGCATCCTCACCTGGCAGGTCGAGGCGGCTTTTTCCCTCGAGCATGGTCCGCTATTTCGCACCGAGCTCGTGCGGCTCAGTGAGCACCTTCATCTGGCAACGTTCACCGCCCACCATATCGTATGCGACGGATGGTCGATGGCCGTGCTGCTTCGCGACGTCGCCGTCCTCTATTCTGCGCATCGTCTTCGGTCCGCTGCCGATCTTCCTGCCGCGACGCCATTCAGCGCGTACGCGCGGGACGAACGCGCCTTCGAGGCCACCCTGGAATATGCGGCCTCTGAGCGCTACTGGCTGACGAAGCTCTCTGGCACCCTGCCCACGCTCGAGCTTCCCCTTGACGGCGCGCGCCCGCCGGCGAAAACCTACGCCTCGTTGCGGGAGGACTACGTACTCGAGCCCGCGCTGGTCGAGCGGGTGAAGAAGGCGGGCGCGAAGGCGGGCGCGAGCTTCTTCACCACGATGCTCGGCGCCTTTTACGTGTTGCTCGCCCGTCTATCCGGGGACGACGACGTCATCGTGGGCATCCCCGCCGCTGGACAATCCGTGACTGGACAGCCGGATCTCGTCGGCCACTGCGTGAACACCCTCCCGCTTCGCGCGCAGGTGGACTCGAAAAAGAAGTTCTCTGCATTTCTGGGCGAACTGCGCACGACGATGCTCGACGCGTACGATCACCAACGCCTGACGTTCGGCAGCCTCATCAAGAAACTCCAGATCTCGCGCGACCCGAGTCGGCTGCCGCTCGTCTCCGTGCTATTCAACGTCGATCAGGCCGTCAGCGGGGACGCGCTGGCGTTCGAGGGCCTGAAGGCTTCCTATCGATCCAACCCCCGCTCGTTTGAGAATTTCGAGATCTTCATCAACGCGGCCGAGACCGCCGGTCGCGTCGTGCTCGAGTGCCAATTCAACACGGATCTGTTTGCGCAGGACACCATCCGCCGCTGGCTTGCTGCGTACGAAGCGCTGCTGTGCGGGCTTGTCGCGAACGACGCCTGCCCCATCGGCGAGATACCGATACTGCCCGTCGCGGAGCGCGCCCGGCTCGTCTACGAATGGAACGCCACCTTCGTGGACTTTCCGAGGGACATCGCGGTCCATCGCCTCTTCGAGGACCAAGCGAGCCGCACCCCGGACGCGGTCGCCATAATGTGTGGCGAAGAGCGCATCACGTTCGCAGAGCTCGACGTTCGGGCCAATCGCGTGGCGCATCGCCTGAGGGCGATGGGAGTGAGGAGGGAGACCCTCGTTGGATTGTGCGTGGATCGGTCCATCTCGATGGTCGTGGGCCTCATAGGCATTCTCAAGGCGGGCGGGGCCTACGTCCCGCTCGACCCGGCTTTCCCGCGCGATCGCATCGAGTTCATGATGACGGACTCGCGGATGCCAGTCCTCGTGACAGAAGCGCGGCTGGCTGCGGAGTTACCGTCCACGGTATCCCGCTTACTTAGCCTGGACACCGAAGCGGCGACGCTCTTGAACGAGAGTACAGCACCGCTCGGTCACGGTGGCGCGGACGACGCAACAGCCGAGGATCCAGCGTACGTCATCTACACATCCGGATCGACGGGCAAGCCCAAGGGCGTCTCCGTTCCCCACCGCGCCGTCGTGAATTTCATCACATCGATGGCGCGCGAACCTGGCCTGAAAGTCGGCGACGTCCTGGTCGCGGTGACGACGCTCTCCTTCGACATCGCGGTGCTCGAGCTCTATCTGCCGCTATCGGTCGGTGCGCGCATCGTGCTGGCCACCCGCGAGATCGCGACCGACGGCGCGCTGTTGAGAGCCACCATCGAGCAGCAGGGCGTGAACGTCATGCAGGCGACTCCGGCAACGTGGCGTCTCCTGATCGGCGCGGGGTGGAAGGGAGACGATCATTTCAAGGCCCTCGCCGGAGGAGAACCGCTACCCCGGGACCTCGCCGGGGAGCTCACGCGCCGCGTGGGCAGCCTCTGGAACATGTATGGGCCGACGGAGACCACGGTTTGGTCCACCTGCCACCGCGTGACGGGCTCCGGGCGCATTCTGATTGGCAAGCCCATCGCCAACACGACGGTCTATATCCTCGACGAGCGGATGACTCCGGTCCCCATCGGCGTCCCCGGCGAGCTGCATATTGGTGGCGATGGGGTGACGCTAGGTTATCTCAACCGGTCCGAGCTCACCGCAGAGCGCTTCGTGCAGGATCCGTTCTCGACCACTGCGGGATCACGCCTTTACAAAACGGGAGATCTTGCGCGTTTCCTCGTCGACGGCAATATCGAGTATCTCCGGCGTAACGACAATCAGGTGAAGCTGCGTGGGTATCGCATAGAGCTCGGAGAAATTGAAGGAAGCCTTGCTTCGGCGCCGGGTGTAAAGCAAGCGGCGGTCGCGCTGCGCCAGCTAAGCCCGGGGGATGTTCGTCTCGTGGGCTATCTGATCCCCGCCGGGGTCGAAGGTCCGAGCGACGCGCAGCTCCGGGCGCATGTGCGCAACAGTCTGCCGGACTATATGGCGCCCCAGCATTTCGTCCGGCTCGGCGCACTTCCTCTCACGCCGAACGGCAAGCTCGATAGAAAGGCGCTGCCGCTGCCGGAGCTCGATCACGGTGCCGACGCACTCGAGCAGCGCGAGCCGCGCAGCCCCACCGAAGCGGCGATCGTCGACGTGTTCCAGCAGGTGCTGGGGGTGCGGCGTATATCGATCGACGACAACTTCTTCGAGCGTGGCGGACATTCGCTGCTCGCGGCTCAAGCCTTTTCTCGGCTGCAGCAGACTCACGGCATCGTCCTGCCGCTGCGGCGAATGTTCGAATTCCCCACCGCAGAGGGACTCGCTCGCTTAGTCGACGGCGAGATGAATAGGACAGGTGCGGCCGAGAAACCCGCCGGCATCCCGCGACGCTCCGGGGCGGGTGCCGCGCCACTCTCGTTGATGCAGCAACGGATCTGGCTCCTCGAACAGCTCGATCCGGGGCTCGCCGTCTACAATCTGCCGTCCGCTTTCCGGCTCAAGGGTGAGCTCGACATCGACGCGTTCGAGCGGGCGGTGAACGAGATCGTGCGGCGGCACGAGGCAACGCGAACCACGTTTCACGCCGAAGCGGGCGAACCCGTCCAGAGAATCCTGGCCGAGCTTCAGGTCTCACTGCGGCCGCTCGTGGATCTCTCCGAGCGGCCCGCCGCCGAGCGCGAAGCCATGCTCCTCGAGCGGCTCCGTGTCGAGGCTGCTGCTTCGTTCGACCTCGTTCGCGGCCCGCTCGTTCACGCATCGCTGTATCGCCTGACGAAGGAAGAGCACGTGTTCTTTTGGATGCCGCACCACGCCGTCTGGGACGGCTGGTCGTTCGACGTCTTCCTCGGCGAGATCGACGTGCTCTACGCTGCGTTCACCAAGGGGCTGCCATCGCCTCTGCCGCCGCTCCCAATTCGGTATCAGGACTTCGCCGAATGGCACCGTACCTTCCTCGCGGGTGAGGAGCTCGAGCGTCAGGCGCGATACTGGCAAGAGCAGCTTGGCGGCGAACTGCCGAATCTCGAGCTACCCACCGACAAGCCGCGTCCTGCCGAGCTGAGCCACCGCGGCGCGACCGAGTCGTTCGTGCTGTCCAAGGCAGAGGTGGACGCGCTGACGGCGCTCGGTCGTCGTGCCAACGCGACGCTCTACATGGTGCTCCTGGCTGCTTTCAAGGTGCTTCTCTACCGGCACACGGGTCAAGAAGACGTGATCGTGGGTACTCCCATTCGCGGGCGCACTCAGCCGGAGACAGAGAATCTTCTCGGTTTCTTCGTCAACACGCTGGTTTTTCGCACCGATTTGTCAGGGGGGCCGAGCTTCCTGGAGCTCCTCGAACGCGTGCGCAGCGTTGCCATCGAAGCGTACGGGCATCAGGAGATGCCTTTCGAGTTGCTGGTGCAGCGCCTCGGCGCGCCGCGCGACTTGAGCCGGACGCCGGTCTTCCAAGCGTTCTTCGCGTTTCAGGACGTCTCGAACCGCGCGCCGCACATTGGCGATCTCACCTATTCTCAAGTCCACGTGCACGCTCCGGTCTCGCCTACGGACGTATACTTGTGGACCAAGGAGACGGGGCAGGGGCTGACGGGCGGCATCGACTACGCCACGGACCTGTTCGAGCAAGCGACCATGGCGCGCTTCGTGAGGCAGCTGCGCCGGCTGCTCAGCTCCGTGTGTGAGGACCCCTCGCAACCGATCGCGCGGATCAGCATCCTGCCCGACGCAGAGCGGCGGGCGATCCGCGCCGTGAACGAGACCGGCGCGGACTATCCGCGAGAAGCATGGGTTCATCAGCTCGTGGAACGTCGAGCGCGCGAGCACCCGGATCGAACGGCGATCGTCTTCGAAGGCGCCGCGATGACGTACGGGGAGCTGGACGAGCGCGCGGGTCGTCTCGGCCGGCGTTTGGGGGAGCTCGGCGTGGGCCGCGACACCCTGGTCGGGCTGTTCGTCGGGCGAACGCCTGCGATGCTCGTTGCCATGCTCGCCGTGCTCAAGGCCGGAGGTGCGTACGTACCGCTCGATCCAGCTTTTCCAGGAGATCGGCTGGCGTTCATGGTGAAGGACTCGTGCCTCCGGGTCATCGTCACGGAGCACTCCCTTGAGGCCGAGATGCCGCCTCACGACTGCCACGTGCTGTTCCTGGATGACGCTCAGAGCTACGCGGCCGAACCGTTGCCGATGGCATCGGAGCCCGTCGGAGACGCGCTCGCGTACGTAATCTATACGTCCGGATCGACGGGCCTGCCTAAGGGCGTGATGGTGCCGCATCGCAGCGTCGTGAACTTCCTGTCAAGCGTCGCGAAGGAGCCGGGAGTCACCGAGCGGGATACCGTTCTCGCGGTGACGACGCTCTCGTTCGACATCGCCGTCCTGGAGCTCTGGCTGCCGCTGTCGGTGGGCGCCACAGTCGCGCTGGCATCGCGAGACGATGCGGGGGACGGCGACAAGTTACTCGCTCGACTCCGCGACACGGGGGCGACGGTCCTTCAGGCAACGCCCGGTACTTGGCGGTTGCTGCTCGCCGCGGGGTGGAAAGGCGCCGACCTTCGAATTGCGCTCGTCGGTGGCGAGGCCGTGCCGCGTGATCTGGCGGACGAGCTAGCCCAGCGAGTCGATTCAGCGTGGAATATGTACGGCCCCACAGAGACCACCGTCTGGAGCACCAGCTCGATGCTCCGGACCCCGGTCGAGCGGGTGAGGATTGGGCGGCCGCTGCAGAACACCCAGGTTTACGTGCTCGATGGTAACGGAGAACTCTGCCCGACAGGGGTGCCAGGCGAGCTCTATATCGGCGGGGACGGCGTGACTCGGGGATACCTCAATCGTCCCGAGCTGACCGCAGAACGGTTCGTGCCCGATCCATTCCTGGCGGGCGGACGGGTGTACCGCACAGGCGACGTGGTGCGGTTGCTCGCGGACGGCAGCCTCGAGTACCTGCGGCGCAACGACAGCCAGGTGAAGCTCAGGGGATATCGTATCGAGCTCGGGGAGATCGAGACCATGCTCGAGCGGCACCCGGCGGTCCGTCAGGCCGTCGCGCTGGTGCGTGAGGACCGGGAGAGCGACGCCCGCCTGGTCGTATACTTGACGAAGAATCCCGGCGTGGCGGCCACGGACTCTGAGTTCCGCGGTCACCTCCGAGCGTTTCTACCAGACTACATGCTGCCCCAGCATTTCGTGGAGCTTGACGAACTGCCCTTGACGCCCAACGGCAAGATCGACAGAAAAGCCCTGCCCGCACCCTTCGCGGCTCGGCTCGGCGACTCGCATGTCGAGCCGGGAACGGCCCAGGAACTCCTGGTCGCCGAGATATGGAGAAATGCCCTTGGGGTGTCTCGAGTTTCAGCCCTAGACAACTTCTTCACCGTGGGCGGCCATTCGCTGCTGTCGCTCAAGGTGATAGCCGCTATCGAGGTTCGTACCGGGGTCCGGCTCAGCCCCAGAGTGCTGCTCCTCAATACTCTCGCGCAGGTCGCCGCGCACCTGCCGCTGACGTCCGAAGGCGACAGTGGCTCGGCTTCAACCCATGATCCCTCCACGGCATCCGCCAACTCGTGGTACGGTTCTCCCGCCAGCCGCCTCTTAAAGAAGGTAATGGCAAAGCTACGCGGCCGAGATGGGGCGGTACGTTCGAAATGACTCCCAGGTTTTTCGGCAGCAGCGACGCGCCGCTTTTCGGCGTCTATCACCCTCCCGTGGGCCCCGGGCAGCGGGACGTGGGTGTGTTGCTCAATTATCCAGGACCGCAGGAGTACATGCGAACACACTGGGCGTTTAGAAAGCTCGCTGCGATGCTCGCGAAAAAGGGGTTTCATGTTTTCCGCTTCGACTACTTCGGGACAGGCGACTCGGCGGGCGATAGCGACGAGGGAGGGCTGTCGACTTGGCGGGCCAACGTAAACGCCGCGGCTCAGGAGCTGCGCGACATTGCCGCCGTCACCAAGGTGTCTGCCGTAGGTTTCCGGCTGGGCGCCGCCTTGGCCGCCACTTCAGGTCTCTCGCTCACCGATCTCGTGCTCTGGGAACCCGTTGTTGACGGACGCATCTATCTCCGCGAGCTCGAGGCCATTCAGGCACGTTACCTGGAGCGCAATCTCCATCCGCCGTGGCAAGCGACGGAGCGTCCGCCCGAGCTGCTCGGGTTCCCGCTACCGGTTGCGCTCGAGGACGAGCTACGGGGTCTGAACCTTCTTCAGGAGGAGCCGCCGACGGCGGCTCGCATCGCCATCATGGTCTCAGAGGATCGCCCCATTTTTCACGATCTGCAGAAGTCACTCGCTCGCCGGGCTGCGAACGTGACGTTTCACCATGTTCCCGAGGAGACCGTTGCTCCCCGCAGCGAAGAGCTGCAGGCCGCGCTGCTCTCGAACTCTATGCTGAATGCGATCGCGGCTCGCCTTGGCTGACGCAAAATGCGCGAGACGATCTACACATTTGGCCCGAGCGGCTCCATTGTCGGCATTCTGACGGAGCCGGACCCCGCGGTCGCGCGTCCGGATGCTCCCGTGATCATCGCCTCGAATGTGGGCTTGAATCACCGTATCGGGCCGTTTCGAGCTTACGTGGGCCTCGCGCGGGATCTCGCCAAAGTCGGCTACTCCATGCTGCGCTTCGATCTCTCCGGCATGGGCGAAAGCGAGCCGCGGCACGACAATCACCGAGAGCTCGAGCGTGCCGTCCTGGACGTGAAGGACGCGATGCAGGCTCTCATGGATCGCCACGGCGCTCGAACGTTCGTGCAGCTGGGGTTCTGCTCGGGCGTGGACAGTGCGCACGCCGTGGCCATCGAGGATCCGCGAGTGGTCGGCGCGATCTTCATCGAGGGGTATTCTTTTCGAACTCCGCAATTCTACGCGCGCAGGTACCTTATGCGGCCGTGGTCCGGGCGTTTCTGGCACCGCTATTGGCTACGGACACTTGCCCGCTATATTCCCGCCATGCGACCCCACATCCGCGAGGCCGGCGAAGCCGTGGAGATATATAGCCGCCGCTATCCAACGCGAGAGCAACTCGCTCACGACTTCACGGCGATGGCCGGCCGCGGCGTGGGTATGCTCTTCGTCTACTCGGGTGGCTACGGCTCGGATCACGCGAACAACTACGCAGGTCAGTTCTTCGACATGTTCCCCACGTTGCGAGGAGAGCCTCGCGTCGAGGTTGAGTACTTCGAGAAGGCGGATCACGTCTTCACGGTGCTCGCCGACCGAGAGAAGCTGCTCGCCCGAATCAAGGACTGGATGCAGGCGCACTTTCCCTGAGTCACATCGGCCGCTGCGTCAGAGCCGCAAGCGTTGGAAAATGAACTCCGGCACGGCGCGGATGATGGCCATGATCGGGCGCCAGAACCAGGGCACGTACAACATGGGAGTGCCTTTGATCATTGCGGGGACGATGTACCGGGCGGCGGTGGCAGGAGAGGCCCAGAGCACACTTTTCCTGAATGCCGCGGTCATGGGCGTGTCCACGAAGCCTGGCTTGATTGTGACCACTCTCACCCCTTGAGAATGCAGCCGCTGGCGCATGCCGCTCGTGAAGGCACTGAGCGCGGCTTTTGCGGAGCCGTATACATAGTTGGACTGTCGTCCTCGATCACCGGCGACTGAGGAGATCACGGCGATGGTCCCTTGTCGTTGCGCGGCAAAGCGGTTGGCCAGCAAGGTGCACAGGGCCATGGCACTGAGAGCGTTGGTTGCGAACTCCTGCATCATGGTTTCCACCGAAGCCTCGCACGCCGCCTGATCGGACAGCGTCCCGTGGGCAATCAACGCCATGTCCAGTCCGCCCATGACCGCGGCGGCGCAGTCCAGCATGGCGGGGAACCGGTCCATGTCCCGTGCATCCAGCACGTGGCATTCGGCGGCGGTTGCGCCGCGTAGCTTGAGGTCGGCCGCGATCGCCTGCAGACGCTCCAGCGAACGACCGACGAGGAACAAGGCATCGCCGCGGTGCGCGAATTCGCGCGCGCTTGCCTCGGCAATCGCCGAGGTGGCGCCCATGATGAGAATACGTCTCACGTGTTGGGAAACCTCATTGACTGACGCGCCGCCATAACGAGGAGGAGAACGCAGGATCGACGTAGGCCGTAAACTGACGCCAGTTGGGGAAGTACTTCTGAAATGAAGCTTGGGACATGCGTGCGTCCTTGGCGGGGTAAACGGCCCCTCCGGCAGCCACCGTGATGGCGTCCAGCGCCTCCAGCAACGCCAGTGTACGCGTGCCACGGTTGGGAAAGTCCAGCGCCAGGGTCGCGCCCGGGCGTGGGAATGACATTATGCCCAGCGGAGGAATGCGCCCGAACATTTTCAGCACCGCCAGGAACGACCTCTCACCGGAAGCGGCGATGCGCTCCAGTATCTCGGTCAAGGAGCGTTCGGCGACCGCTTCCGGTATGACGCACTGGTACTGAAAAAAGCCTTTCGGACCGAACATACGGTTCAATTCCAGAATCCCGTCGAGCGGATAGAAGAAGGATTTGTAGTTCCACCGGGCAGCGGATTGCGCGGCGGCGGGACGATGAAAGTACGCCTGGTTGAACAGCTTCAGCGTCACGCCGTTGATCATCGAGAAAGGTGCGGTCAGCGGCAGGCGCATCGGTGAGCGTGATTTCACCGGTTCGCCACCAGACACATGATTGCCGCGCATAAACACGCCTCGACCGAGGTTTGACTTGCCTGTGGCGCAGTCGAGCCACGCAACGGTGTATTCGTAGTCGCTGCCCGAGGCCCGGTCCAGTTCGAAGAATTCGCCCAGGGTGCGGAATCGCTGGCTGTCGCCGCCCAGCCACGGACCAGGGACGGGCCGTAACTGAAGCCGGACCCTGCGAATCAGTCCGGTGAGCCCCATTCCGCCGGCGGTGGCGCAGAACCACTCGCGGTTCTCCTCGGGCGTACACCGCAACACGGTGCCGTCGGAGCGCTGCAGTTCGAATTCTAGGACGTGATTGCAGAAGCTTCCGACGCAATGGTGATTCTTACCGTGCACGTCATTGGCAATGGCACCGCCGAGGGTGACGAAACCCGTTCCGGGCGTCACCGGGGGGAACCAACCGTAGGGCAAGATGAGCTCGATGAGATCGTGGAGCAGCACACCGGCTTCGCATTCGATCACACCGCTGTCGGAGTCGAAGGCTATGAAGCGGTCGAGCCCGCGGGTGGCGAGCAGCACGCCATCCTGATTCAGGCAAACGTCACCGTAGCTGCGGCCGTTGCCGTAGGCGAGCAAAGGAGACGAATCCGGCAGCGCGGCGAAACGGTGGGTGACTGGAACGACACGCTGGGAATAGTGGAGCAGGTTTCCCCACGAAGAGCCGGGAGTGCCGCGCAAGTTTGTAATGGCCTCGGACATTAGGTTGGCTTGAACACGGCCGTCATGACGGCGCGGGCACTCGCTGGCGCGTCACGCAGAACTCGAGCAACGCGGCACTGACGACACCGACCAAGACTGCGTACCACAGGGTGGCCAGGCGGCACATCACGGTGGCGATCAGCGCCGCTTGTAGGCTGCAACCGTAAGCGATCAGCAAAGTGGACATCGCCAGTTCAATGCTGCCGATGCCGGCGGGAAGGAAGATGGCCGCGCTGCCGATCAAGGTCGAGAGTGCATACACACCCGTTGCCTCGAGCAAGTTCAAATGCAGATCTAGACCGCGACAGATCACATAGAAGCCATACCCTTCCGCGCCCCATGCGACCAGGCCCAGCAGCGTGCCCCATGTCAATGATTGCAGCCGCAACAGTTGTTGCGACGAGCGCAGCATGCCTATCAGCGCCATCAGCCACCGGCCCAGCCGTTTGCCTTGTAGACGTTCCGCCCAGCCATATAGCTGCGCCAGCGTGCCCGGATGTCCGGCCAGAACCAGCAGCGTCAGGGCCGCGATGGTGATGCAGAGCCACAGTGGCCGGTAAGTAACGTGTGAGACAACGATGCAGCCTGCCAGCAAGGTCATCACCACGAGATCCAGTAGACGTTCCACGAAGAATGCGCCGAGGCTCTCCGAGTATGGCACTCCGTGATCCCGCAAATAGACGGATCGTACCGCCTCGCCGGCCTTGCCAGGACTGATCGTGAATGCGAACCCACTGAAGTAGTAGAGCAGATGGCGTACCGGCGGTACGCGGTGACCGAGCTTCTCGATATAAAACTGCCAACGCAGGAATCGCAGCAGATAGTTGGCGGAGGACAAGGCCAGGACCAGCGCGATACCGGTCCAGGCCAGTTGCGCAAGTGCGGCCTGCAACCGGGCGGAATCGGCGGCCAGCGCCACCGCCATGTACACCACCACGCCCAAGGCGGCCAATGCAACCAGGGCGTGTCGTTTACGCGCGGCCACAGACGGTCGGGTTCACAGGCAAGTGGGGATTCCCGCTAAAAGCCAAGCTTACCGGTCCAGACTGCCGCGGACTGCATAGACGATCACATCTTACGTTTTTTGGCGCTATCGACGACTCGGGAAGGCGACGGGTAGGTTGGAAGGTTACCAGTTATCGAAGTAATTCGCCTCCGGACTGGGACGCGGGAGACATGGGTGTACATCGCGATCCTTCATCCTAATTTCAGCGCGGCACCAAAGTAGCGATCGAGACAGTGCTCTGGGGAGAAGGCCACCGTGCAACTTTTCTCCGGGTTCTCCCATACATCGAGGAGATCGTAGTCGAGCTGTTTGAGATCTTCGAAAAAGGTCGACTTCTGCTGGATCCGGTACGGACAGAAGGCCGTGCCTATGTTCTCTACGGTCCAATACTCCAGCCGATCATGTAGCGGGGGCAGATTCAGCAGCACCCAGCGGGGCTTCTTGGGAAGTGACTGGAGCGTGGCGGCCAATGTCACTTGCAGGTACTGCAGACACCCCGAAGAGAAAAGGACATCTGCATCTCCTGCATAATCGAAGCTGCCGACAAACTTCAACTGGCGTCGGCAATCACGTTCGAAAGCCATCTCGGCGCCAGCCCTGTTAACAGCCGGAACGTCCGCTATCTGCCAAGCCAAGTTAATCGGATACGCGAGATATTTCTGATACGCGTAGTAGCTGACGCCAACATGGCCGCCCAGATCAAATACCCGACGTGCTCCGTCGGCAAAAGCCCTTTCGAGCCACAGCATCATGGGGTAGTCGCTCGGGAAAACACGGACCAGACGATCGCCATACATTGCCGCCGGCGCTTCGTGGTCATAGCCAAGGGGTAGAGTATCGGGCGCCGATTCGGCAGCCTCTTCATAAGTCTTGAATACGCCGCGACAGATACCGCCATACGCTGCTCTGTCAAAATCTGCATCGAAGCGGCTTCTGCGCCATTGCTTGAGACCCGGAGCGTTCAGCGCTCGCTCCAGCATCTGATGGAGTCTTTTGCTCATGTCAGTGGTCCCTACAAGTTGCATTGGCCCGCATCCAGAGTGCCTGCCTTTTCAACCCAAACCCTATTCCAACCCGACCCTAACGCTGAAAAGGGTACCCTCCGGTTTCCTGCGTTTCCGTGCATCAATAGCGCTGATATACCATGGTTATGTTCGTCTGCGCGGACTCTTCGTCCATGATGCGCGGCTCAAAGCAGTATAGTTGGCTGCGGCGCACCTTCCAGGAGTCGGTCGATGGACACCAAAGCGATCATGATCACAGGGGCGGAGATGTCGGCGCCAGCGCGGGCCGACCGACTCAAGAATCACACCTGACGCCGTTTGCCACCCCCTGCCCACAGCATCGTCGCGAGTAGCTCCCGGTCAGATCGGGCCGCAGCGCTTGTAATCGCGGCGCTGGCGGCGCTGGCCGCCGTCTGGGCGTTGAGCTCGCTGTGGCTTCCCTTCGGTTGGGATCACGGTGTGTTCGCCTCGGTCTCTGACGTGATCCGTCGTGGGGGAGTGCCGTACCGCGACGTCTGGGAAGTCAAAGGGCCGCTCGTGCTCTACCTCTACGCGGCCGCCCAGAACCTGCTCGGCCCGCAGATGTGGAGCGTGCGCGCGATGGACCTGCTCGCGCTGGGGGCATCGACGTTCGCCGGTTATCGGCTGCTTCGCAGCTTCGAGGGCCCCGCGGTGGCGGTCTTTGGCGTAGCGACGATGGTCCTCGCCTTCGCAAGTTTCGGCAACTGGTACACCGGGCAGCCCGACGGCTGGGCGGCCCATGTGCTGGTGGTGCTGGTCGCGATGCTCGCGCTGCCGAAGCTCACCGCTTCGAGGGTGATCGGCGCCGGCGCCTTGATCGGGCTGCTCACGCTGATCAAGCCTACCTACGCGATCTACTTGCTGTTGGTCGCGGTCGCGCTCGGGTCGGCGCCAGAGCTGCCGCGCAGGCTCCGCGCGGCGGTGGGGGCGGGAGTGGCCTTTACTGTGCCGATCGCGCTCGCGGCGGCTTGGTTCGCGGCCCACGGGGCGTTGTCGTCGTTGATCGACCTACACCTGCGCTTCAACGCCGAGCGGCTCGCTTCGGACCCCAGTGTGCAAATCGCCCTTCCTAAAGTGGTCATGCTCACCCTCTCGATCCTCACCAGCTATCCGGACGTGGCGCCGGCAGTCCCGGGCGCTGCGATGGGGATCGCGCTCGCCGTCATGCTGCGACGCCGGGCCGGTCTGCTGCTGCTGCTCTGGCCGCTGCTTGCGCTGGCGACCGTGGCTGTGCAGCGCAAGTTCCTCTTCCACAATTACTCCCTGCACGCCCTCTACCCGCCGCTCCTGCTCGCCGCCGCGCTCGGCTTCGGCCGGCTCTGGCGCCAAGGAGCGGCGCTCCTTGCTCCGGTGCGCGTCTTGGTGGCCGCCTCGGCGTTGGTGCTCGGGTACCAGGTGGCGAAAGTGCCCGCGACGGAGGTCGGCAACTGGCTGCATCTCATCGCGGGCCGACAAAGTCTTGAGGAATACCGCGCCTCGTTCGAGGGTCCGCTGCCGTGGCTCTTGGGGCAGACCCCGGACGAGGCGTTCGGCTTTTCAGTCACGCGCGATCTGCGGTTCGCGCGTGTCGTGCGCGAGCGCACCCGCCCCGGCGACGAGGTCTTCGTTTGGGCGGATCCGCTGGTCAACTACTTGAGCGATCGCCCGGCGCTGACGCCGATCACCGCGCCTGAGGCGTTCACCATCTGGGGCCTGCCGGAGCGTCGCGCGCGCTACCGTGCAGAGCTGGTCGCGCGCGTGCTGGCGCGGCGGGCGGCGATCGTCGCGATCCCCCAGATGGCGCTGCGGCCCGGAGGCCCCGCCGAGTACAGCGTCCACACCAGCTTCCCCGAGCTGATCGCCGCGCTCGATCAGGCTTACCGTCGCACTGGCGCCTTCGAGGATCTGGAGCTCTACGAGCCCCGCTAGAGTTCGCCGACCGCCGCGGAGACCTGACCCGAGTCGGCTGACCTGCAGTCACGCGGGTGTTGCTACCATTCGGCGACCCCCGTACCTTTGCCTCCCATGTCCTCTGCGGCTTATCGTTTGCGTTTGGTGCACCCGCTGCGGCGACGCCTTGGCGGCTTGCTGCTCGCGTTCGCGGGTGTGCTGCTGCTGGCAGCGGTGGCCGAGCAGTGGCTGGAAGCGCGAGACGAGCGGCAGCTTGCGCCCGCCGAGACCTATGTCGCTGCAGGGGGCGCCCAGGTTCGATATCGGCTGGAGGGGGCCCAGCAGCCGCCTCCTACGGTCGTCTTCATCAACGGAATGGGCGGCAGCCTTGAGCAATGGCACAATTTACAGTCTGAAGTGTCTTTGTTTGCCCCAGCGCTGACCTACGACCGCGGGGGACTTGGCCTGAGCCGCGGCTCCAAAGCGCACGACGCGAGCGAGCAGGCAGAGGAACTCGCGTCCGTTCTGACCCAGCTTGCGATCAAGAGCCCGGCCGTTCTGGTCGGGTACTCGACCTCGGCCTCAATCGCGCGGATTTTCGCCTCGCGTTACCCCGAGAGAGTGACAGGCGTACTGCTGATCGAGCCTGATCTACCCGAGATGGAGGGGCGCATCGCCGGGCGCCACAACCCATTCCGGACGTACTTCAAGCCACTCCTGCAGGACACGATCACCAGTCTGTTCGGCATCCGCCGCCTGGCGAGCCGCATCGCGGAGTGGCGCGGACGCTTCGTATTGCGGACTGCGCAGGAGCGCAAGGCCCACGCCGTACTGCTGCGCTTCTCGCACTGGTGGGCGGTCGATCGGGAGTGGATGCAGATCGGGCGGCTCTCACGTCAGGTGCGCGAGGCAAAACCGGCCGGTTCGATTCCACTGCTGATCTACACGATGGAGCTGCGCGAGCGCACTCCTGCCAACCAGCTCTACGAGCAGCTGCTGCGCGGCTTGGCGGCAGGCTCGCCGGCGGGCGGCTTTCGCAGCCTCGGCGAGGGAACGGCCCACGGCGAAATCCTTGAGGATCCACGCACGCGCCAGCTCATCGACGGGGGGATTCGCGAGCTGACCGTTCGGGTGCGCTAGTGTCAACCGGATTACAACCTGTGCCTAATGTCGCCCGCTTATCGCAGCCTTTGCAGGCGCTGTTCCCGGCCGGCGTGGTGGTTGCCGAAATGCGCGAGCCCGGTGAGGTATGCCAGCTGTTGCCGCGAGAGGCGGATACGCTCACGCGCGCTGTGCCGAAGCGTATAGGTGAGTTTGTCGCCGGCCGACTATGTGCCAGAAGGGCCCTGGCCGAACTTGGTATCGTCAATTTCGCCTTGGAGGTCCTCCAAGATCGCACGCCGAAATGGCCGGCCAGCGTGGTGGGGAGTATCAGCCACACGGCCGGGATGTATCTTGCGGCCGTGGCCGCCAATTCCCAGGTCGCCGCGCTGGGAATCGACTGCGAGGTGGTCGGGCACGTCAGCGCCGAGATCTGGCCCACCATATGCGGAGCCACGGAGTGCAAATGGCTTGAATCATTACCCGCGCGCGAGCGACCGGCGGCCGTGACCTTGATTTTCTCTGCTAAGGAAGCCTTCTATAAATGCCAGTATGCCTTGACGCGTGAATGGCTGGATTTCAAGGACCTTTATGTACGCGTTGAGGCCTGGGGTCCTTGCCGCTCGCTATACGAGATTCGAGCCTGCCGGCCGCTGGCCGTCGCGAATCTCATGAGCCTTCCGGCCACCGGGGCTTATTTGTTTCAAGATGGATTCGTCACCGCCGGCGTAGCGATGCTTCGAGCCGATCTAACTTGGGCACGGTAGTCATTGAAGTCGGCAGTCGTGCGCTAAGGTGGAACAAAAATGACGTTGATAGACGCAATTTTGATGCTCGCTTGCGTGCTGGCATTCGCGCGTTGGCCTAGGCGTACCCCGCTCGCTCTTATCGCGGTCGCGGGCACTGCCGCCGCAACATTCACTTTGGAAGGTTGGCGTGTGCCGCTCGTTCCCGCTTATGCGGTCGCCGTCGGGCTGCTGATTGCCGCACAATTGCCGGTTGGCCGCTTGCCGCAATTCCTGCAACGGCTGGCGTTGGGTGGGGGCCTGCTGCTGCTCGCCGCGAGCCTCGCCGCCTGCATCGTGCTGCCATTGCGAATCTTTCCGCCGAGCGCTGGCCCCTATGCCGTCGGTACCTTGGCTGTTCCCGCCGATTTGATCGAACGCTTCACTCCTAAGCCTGCAAATCCGCCGGCGCGTCCGGCGCCGCTGGCGCGACTTTGGTATCCCACGGCGCCCGTGCCTCCTCAATCATGGATTGGCAGGCAATTCTTCCCGCGCGATCGCGATCCAGGCGTAGAAGGCGCGATACCCTCTACGGCTCCGGCGCGGTTTCCCGTCGTGCTGTATTTCGCCGGGTGGCCCGGCACCGACATTCAAAACTTCGTGCTCATTCGAGAGTTGGTAAGCCGCGGGTTCATGGTGGTCAGCTTGACATACCCCGGCAAGCTGCCATCGATGAGCGACGCCGAATTCGCACAACAAGTCGCGGAGTTTGAAACACCCTGGGATTATTCAACTCACGCGGCCGCCCGGCACATGCGTCAGATGTTCGAAGCCCGGGTGCGGCACGGCTCCGAAGACGCCGCGGCCATGCTGGATTTGCTCGGCGCCGTGAACGCGCAGGGCGCGCTACCGCAGTTTCGCGGCCGACTGGCTCTCGATCATGCCGGCGTGCTCGGTTTTTCAATGGGGGGCGGCGTGGCGGCGCAGGCCGGCTGGCTCGAGCCGCGTTTCAAGGCCGTGGTCAACTTGGATGGCTGGCACTGGCTGGAATCGCTGCAACAAGGTGTGCCGCACCCGTATCTATACGTGTCGGAAATCTCAAGTATGCCGACGCCCGAGGCGCTAACTTCGCCGAATCTTAATACCCGGTATGCCGCCGAACACGGTCAAATGCAATACGTCAACGTGCCGCGTGTGCTCGAACTGAGCGGTGGGACCCAAGTGAGCGTGCCGGGTACGACTCACTTGAACTTTACCGATTTGAATCTGCACTCGCCGCTGCGGCGCTTGCGCGACGGCGGCACCATCGACCGGTTTCGCGCGCTCGAAGTCGTGAACGCGTATGTCTGCAGCTTCTTCGAGCGCGAGTTGCAGGGTAAGTCCGAACCGCTGCTCGACGGGGTTTCGCGCCGTTTTCCCGAAGTGAAAGTCCAGGTATGGCCCAGGCCGGCCGGTGGGAGGGCGGCGGCTAATTGATACGTGCCGAGATCTGAAGCGGGCAGTTGTCTCCGTCCTGGCCTGCCGTCTGTATTACAATTCGCCGGCGACTATAACCACTACGTTTGGACCGGCGGGAGATATCGTTACCTTGAACTACCGCTTTCGTCGAAAGATTCTGCTGTCTGTCGCGCGAACCTGGGTGGCAACCGCTGGAATTGTGCTGCTAGCCATCCCCATCACGGCGCGGGCCCAATTCACTGGATCAGCATCCGCGTCGGTTCAATACGAGCATAACTCGAATGTGTTCGCCCTCACTTCCGGCGCTCCGCAATTGGGCCAGAGCGACCGAAGCGGAGGTGACTCCGTGCTGGCGTACGAAGGCGGCTTCAACGTCAAATATCTTTGGGGCTTGCAGGAGCTTTACGCTTCGGCGAACACCACGGAATTCAAATACCAGCACTTCTCGGATTTGGATCACAACGACTACAATCTCGATACGGGACTGAAGTGGGCGATCGGCCATCTTCTGGACGGCAAATTTGACGTCGCACGTACACGCACGATGGTCCAGTTTTATGATCTCAATCAAACGACATTGTCGCTGAACACGACACAGCGGGAAACTGCACAGATTGGTTTGACGCTGCCCTCTAACTGGAGACTCGTAGGCACCGCCGCCACAGCTACGTCGAACCAGCCGAGTCCGGCGCAACCCGATTTGCAATTGAAAGAAACTTCCGGCTCGGTAGCAGCCAAATATCTTGGGATTGCCGGCTTTACCATGGGCTTAAACGCCGAATTCACATCGGGCGACTTTCGGACGACGAACGAGGCCGGAAATTCCAGCTATCGCCAGACCACCGGCGGCGTAATTGCCAGCTATCTATCCGGCCGTTCTACATTGGATGGTCAGCTCGGCTATACCCGACGCACCTCCGACAGGGGCACGGACGACACGTCCGGCATCACGGGCAACATCGCTCTGACGGACCAAGTAACTCCCAAAACATCCGTGCAGGTGAAGCTCAGCCGGGCGCTGAACAGCTATGTCACTAACGCGAGCGCCGAGGTCGATAGCACTGCAGCCTTCAGCGTCAATTGGCAGGCGACGTACAAGTTGTCCGCGACCTTGGGCTATACCTTTACGTACCGCAAATACCCGGGCCAGGGTAACGATCCGGTAGGTTCGGACCGCAGAGATATTCAGGAATACGTAAACCTGGGCGTCAGCTACCAGCCTCAGCGCTGGCTGGTGATCAGACCGTACGCCAATCTACAGACTCGAAGTTCCGTCAACATCGGCGCTGCGTTCAATCAGACTATTTTTGGTGTCAACTTGACGGTGCTGACTCCCGCCAAGCCGAAAGCCAGGTGACGAGCATTCGCGTTGGGATGCACCCAACGCTAGTAGATGTCGATGGTGGTCACACTCAAGCTCGGCAACTTGAGTGTCAAGGAGGATCCTGAAACCGCCTGAGTGCCGGAGGCTACGGGCTGCACGGCGCTTTGAGCGCTTGCGGTCGTCGCGGTCATCTGGAATGAGTGCGCCGTGCCCGACAAGGGTTGACCGGTAATGGCGGTCACCTGTGTACCGTTGGAACGGTTGATGGCCACGATGACGACGCGGCCTGGGCGCGTCGTATCGGTGCTGACATAGACCGCGACTTTGCCGGCATTGCTGGAGGTGGCTTGAACCGATGTGTCGCCGAAGTTGTGGCTGGCAGCGTCAAAATCTCGGAACGCGCGAAAGCCCGCGAGCACATACGGCTCATTCGTCACCAGCGGCCACATGTTGGCGGCGAACAGGCCTTGCGCGCCGAAGACGCCGAGATTATCGGCTTGCGCAATGGTACCCGCGATGTGCTGTGCGCCGCCGTTGTTGTATTCGGTGATGGAGAGTTTCATTCCCGGATTTTCCGCCGCGATTTTCGCCTGCAGCCGGGGCAGGATATAAATCCCCGCGCCTAGAGAGTCGGCAACCCAAGAGTTCTCCCGGTACGTCGTATCCCACAGACTGCGCGGACTTTGCACGATCGCTTGGATCTGAGCGTCCGTCAAAGTGGGGCCGTTGAGCGTGGTGACGCGGTGGCCGTTGCCGTCCGTCGCTTCCGGATACCAATGAAAATCATAGACGTCGACCAGCGGTTCGCCGAAGGCGGTCGACGCAATCTTGAGCGCAGGCAGATACTTGTCGGGGAACCAGTTGTTGCCCGAGGGAGTAGGAGCGAGTTCCCCGTTCCAAGCATAGATGCCATAAAAACCATAATGGGCCGGTCCGAAAATAATGAGCTGTGGGAATTGATTCTTCAATGCGCTCGCGAGGCTGACGGTTTTGGCGATGTAGTCGTCCGAACTAACGAGGTTCGAACCCTGGATCTCGAGATGTGTGGAGTTCCACAGCTCCGGCTCATTGTCGAGCTGGACGAAGACAGGCCGCGAGGCGGGTATTGTTGCGAAGATGCCCAGCCCGGAGAACTTCCGATCCACCGCCCACACGAATTCGTCCATGTAGACATTCGCGTCGGTGGTCGGGGGAGTGAGCGTGAAGGGAGCGCTCGAAACGCCGTGCTTCTGGAAGGCAAGGGTCTTAAAGCGAGTCACATCGGGCGGCATCGCAACGCTCACCGGGCCGTTTTCATCGCCGGCAACCAATCCCTGCATTTGGACCGTAAATACGCTGGCAAAC
The DNA here is from genome assembly GCA_038230915.1 of Polyangiales bacterium. Lineage (GTDB taxonomy): Bacteria > Myxococcota_A > Polyangia > Polyangiales > Polyangiaceae > PMG-095. Next base: position 30,454 of record JBBRMI010000065.1, read on the forward strand.
CCTTGAGCTTGATCCGCTGCGATGAAATTGGTGACCGCGGAGGCAGGGGTGCTGCCAGAGAAGAGGTTGTCGTTTTCGTACCGATAATCGCTGCCGGCATTGGAGGCATTGGTTTCCCAGTTGTATGCCGTCAAACGGTTGCCGCCTAATCGATCGAACGCCAAATCATTGGGGAGCGCCGATGCGGTTCCCGCGGGATACACAGTGGAGACATTGGCGCTGTTCACCCCGTAAATATAGGGAGAGATGAAGTGAGTTGACGATGGAGTCACCGTGACGGTCACGGTGGCTGCGACGGGGGCAAGCGGCAGCGCCGTCACCTCTGCTGAGTTCGGGCTCTCACCCGCCAAATTGGCGGCCGAGACGACGTAGAAGTAGGCCATGCCGTTGATGAGCGGGCCATCGCTAAATGACGTCGAGGTGGGCGCCGCGAGTTGCGAGTACGGTCCGCCGCTGCGGGTGGCACGCTTCACTTTGTAGCCTGTGGCATCGCTGCTTGCACTCCAATGGAGCGTGACCGTGGAGTTGCCGGCTGTTGCTGTGAGACCCGACGGCGCTGCCGCCACTAACACCGTGGCCGCATCGGCCGCCGAGGTGTGGTGAGACCCTCCGCAGCCTGGGAGTATTGCAATATACCCGGCAACTATGAGCCCGCGTAACGTGATCGGCTTCGGGCAGTGCTCGAACATCTCACATCCTTCTGAACGATGGATTGCCATTAAATGACAGCGACAGCGGATGATAAGCGCGCGACCACCGTTATCGAAATGTCGCGAAACGTACACGCTGCGGGCTGACCGGGCGGATGTTTTGTCGATGACATCGAGTGCAGCGTGAGGCCGGACCGTGAAATGAGTCGACCTCGCGCCGCATATCACCTGGTAAACTGAGGATTGGGCATGTTTTGCCCTATTGCCGCAGTCGGGATCGTCAGTGTTGGACATACAAATGATGAGAGCGGCGGCCGTACGGCCGCACGAATCCATTGCACCTCCGGGCAGCCTGTATATTCCGTCCTTGGACGGGATCAGGGCGATTTCATTCTTTCTCGTGTTCTTCGCCCACGCCGGCCTCGGCGCGAGCGTCATTCCCGGTGGCTTTGGCGTCACCATTTTCTTTCTGCTCAGCGGTTTCCTGATTACTACGCTGCTGCGTCTGGAATTCGCCCGTTACGGGCGCATCAGTCTGGGCGGATTTTACCTGCGGCGCGTGCTTCGAATCCTGCCGCCCCTGTATGTCACCTTGCTGCTCGCCGCGGCCCTGCTCGGTGTCGGACCGGGACACCGAACAATACCGATCGCGGGAACCCTATCGCAGGTACTGCAGGTGTCGAACTATTATCTGATCTATGCTGCCAATGGCGTGATTTTGCCGGGGACCGGTGTGTTCTGGTCGCTTGCGGTGGAAGAGCATTTCTATCTCTTATTTCCGCTGCTCTACGCCTGGATGTGCCCCAGATTTTCCGTCTACCGTCAAACATTCATTTTGCTCGCCCTGTGTGCGGGAGCCTTCGCCTGGCGCTGCGTTCTTCATTACTATTTGCATGCAGAATTCGGCCGCACCTTTTTTGCCACCGACACGCGCTTCGACTCCATTTTATTGGGTTGCGTTTTCGCCATTGTTGCGAACCCCCTTGTCAGTGATCCGATGCACGGCTGGATCGTCCGACGGATGAAATGGGTTCTCCCGCTTTGCACCGTCGTGCTGCTCGGGACATTTCTAGTGCGCGACGAGAGTTTTCGCGAAACACTTCGCTACACTTTGCAAGGGCTGGCACTCATCCCGCTCTTCATTGCCGCCATCCATTACCAGAAGTCATTGCCGGTACTTTTCTTGAACCTGCCCATCATTCGCTTCCTCGGCGTCCTTTCCTATTCGCTCTACCTGTGTCACCACATCATCATGGAAAGCATCGACAGAGTTTGGACGGGCAATCCGGTGCTTGCGCAGGCTGTCTCCCTCGCCTGTGCGCTAGGCTTCGCTACCTTGGTTCATTATTGTATCGAGCGTCCCTGTACCAGAATCCGCAAGCGCCTTTCCAAGTTGTGACCGTGTGCCATGGGCTCTCGTTGTCATCATTGAACACCGAATATTGACGGCTCAGAACTTGAACCATGATGAAATTGAGCAAAGTGAGCGCAGTGGTTGCAGTCGTGCTTGTAGCGGCGATTTTGACTGGTTATCAAGTGTTGGGCACGAATATGCTTTCCCAAGAACGCACCTGGCTCGACAGCTACGTCGACGGTGAGGCGTGGCGCCCCTTCGCTTTCCGCAATTTTCTGCCACAGATCCTGCGCGGCATCAACGCCGTTACTCCGACTGCGGCGGAAGCCCCTCTAAACCGACTAGGACTGAGGATTGCCGGCTATGGAATGACCGGCTGGGAAATCAAAAGCGGTCCAGAGAATAAGTACCCTCGCGACATTGTCTGGTTAGCGGCGCTGCAGTTTGCGAGTTTGATCGGATACGCGCTGGTCGGGGCGTCTCTTTACAGAAGCCTTTCCCGTGCGCCGGCGTCGCGCGATTGGATGATTGCGCCTGTTCTATTGCTTTTTCTGGTTCCGATCATCTGCAAAGGACTCGGTCATATTTACGACTTTACAGTCGTTTTTTTTATTGTATGCCTGCTGCGCGCAATGGTGAGTGAACGTCATGCTCTTTATTTGTTCGTCTTTGCAGTAAGTTGCGTAAACAAGGAAACGACGATCTTTATGTCGGTGGCCTACGCCGCAGTATTCTTCCGCCGCATGGCGTTTTTCCGTTACGCCATGATGTTGGCCGCCCAGTTCGCGATTTTCCTCGTGATCTATATCCTGCTTCGGAGAGCGTTCGTGGCCAATCCAGGCACCGGCTTGGAAGTACATTTGTATGAGCAGATTCCGTACTTCAAAGGCCACGTGAACAGTGTTTTCGCCTGTGTGATTTTTTTCATTGCGAGCGTCGTACTGCTGATTTTGCTCACTTTTCGCTGGGCCACCAAACCGCGGTTCTTGCGCCGTGCTGCCGTAATGATCTTGCCTGTGCTGGCTGTTGTGCTTTACGGCGCTGCGCCCGGCGAGGTGCGAAACCTGTATGAGATCATGCCGCTGCTGAGCATGCTCATTCTTTGTAGTGTCGAATCCATCTACCGCATTCTTTGGCCGAGGCCGGTGACAACGGCTGCGGGCTGACCGCCATGCGATTGTAATCGCGAAGTGGATTTGCTTGCCGCGGCAGTATGCTAGTATTTGCAGGCAAAATTGGTGTTTGGAGGCCTACGTGTCGACAGTCATTCATGGGAGCGTCGCCATTTCGGCTTGGGTCAAACAACTCCGTGTGCATCAATATGTAAAAAATGTGCTGCTTTTTGTCCCGATAGCAACAGCACACCAGTTTAACTATGCCGCGGTCATCGCAGACCTTGTCGCCTTCGTTGCATTCTCGCTGTGTGCATCGGCGGTGTACGTCCTGAACGATCTGTTCGACCGCGAGGCGGATCGACAACATCCGACAAAGAAAAATCGTCCGCTGGCCAGCGGAGCGATCAAACCCTGGCAGGGCGCAGCGTCGATCCCGATACTGCTTATCCTGGCCTTTGCTTGCGCAGCTGCTGTTTCGCTGAAGTTCACGCTCGCGCTGCTGGTCTATTTGGCGTTGACAACTGCCTATTCCGTCAGCCTCAAGAGGAAGATGCTGGTCGATGTCGTCGTATTGGCAATGCTTTACACAATCCGTGTCATTGCCGGCGCGATCGCGGTCTCGGTGGAAATGTCCGCATGGCTTCTTGCCTTCTCAATGTTTATATTTCTCTCGCTTGCGCTGATGAAGCGCTATTCCGAATTGGCGTTGCTGATCCAGCAAAATCTTCCGGATCCCTCCACGCGCAACTACAAGCTGGACGACCTGCCGATCGTGGGATGTCTTGCCGTGGCGAGCGGCTTCAATTCCGTTACGATTTTTGCGCTCTATGTCAGTTCGCCGGGGGTTCAGCAGGCTTATGCCACACCTGAATTGCTCTGGCTGGCTTGTCCTGTGCTCACCTACTGGCTCGGGCGCGCAATGATTCTGGCGCATCGGCGGATGATGAATGATGACCCGATCGTATTTGCCATCAAAGATGGCGTGAGCCGCCTCGCGGGCGTTCTGATCGTCGCGATCTTTCTACTTGCCATGTGGAAGAGATGAAGCGGGTAGTCGCATCATGAGACCGGGTCTATTAGGCCTCGTGCTGTTGAGCGTTGGATTATCCGCTTTGTCGCAGATTGCGCTCAAGGCTGGCATGACGTCCGCTCCGGTGCAGGCGGCCATTGCAATGCCCGGAGTGACCAAGATCATCGTCACAATTTTGCAATCTTGGATGATTCTAGCCGGACTGTTGTGCTTCGGCTGCAGCGCGATGCTATGGCTCGCTGTGTTGTCGCGGGTGCCTCTGTCGACGGCGTATCCTTTCGTGGCATTGGGCATTGCGATCACCACCGGGGCTGGGCTACTGCTGTTCAATGAGCCGTTCTCCGCGTTGAAGTCCGCAGGTGTGCTCTTGATCGTGTGCGGCGTGGTTGCGGTCGCACTGTAATCACGCTCGACCCCCCCCTGCGTCAGGGCTTGATCACCTTGAGCGCCCAAAGTCCGGCCGCCCAGTTGGCCGAGTACATGATTCCGTTGGCTGCGTCATAGCGCATCATGAAGGGGCCGTCACTAAATGTCTGGGCGCCGTCCTGATACAACATCCACTGACCGGGAGTGCTCTCGGAAGTAGTCATATACGGTTGTAGACCTTGGCCTGCGTTGGTTCCTGTGTTGGCCAGCTGCGTATACAGTGTGTGGCCGTCGCCATAGATCGTGTAGTAATAAAAATAGCTCAAACCGTTTTGCACCTGTTGCCAGGTGACGCCGTTATCATGACTACGCACAGGGTACGGATAGCTTCCCGAGTACACCGTGCCGTCTTTGGCATAGTAGAGCTGTGCTCCGCCGTGCGTTGCATTGTAGTTC